>NZ_SZPQ01000029.1 GCF_005217455.1 Martelella alba | reverse complement strand
GCAGGGGGCTTTTTTTTTACGTCATATAAAGGCCGGCGGCGGCCTGTGCCGCCAGAGGGCTTGAGCGCGCCTGGCGCCTGGCTGCGCCTAAGCTAAAATCGATCTATAGATGAAACATTTTCAACTTTAGGCTGAACACTCGACATTATCATTTAAACGCGGTAACGTCGGGCTTCTGGATGTCTAAACGTATATACGTATGCTTTGAGGTTCTAACGTTATGCCTATTCGGGTTCAGGACGCATTGCCGGCAGTAAATTTTTTGCGAAGCGAAAATGTTTTCGTCATGACGACTTCCCGTGCCAGTACCCAGGAAATTCGTCCGTTGAAGGTATTGATCCTGAATCTGATGCCGAAAAAAATCGAAACGGAAAACCAGTTCTTGAGATTGCTGTCGAATTCGCCATTACAGGTGGATATTCAACTGCTACGCATTGACAGCCGGGAATCCAAAAACACCCCGGCGCAGCACCTCAATACCTTCTATTGCAACTTCGATGATATCCGGGAGCAAAATTTCGACGGTCTTGTGGTCACAGGCGCGCCACTGGGTTTGGTGGATTTCCGGGATGTGGCGTATTGGCCGCAAATCGAGCAGGTCTTGCATTGGGCCAAAGATCATGTGACCTCGACTTTATTCGTCTGTTGGGCAGTTCAGGCCGCGCTGAACATTTACTATGGAGTGCCAAAACTGACTCGGCAGGTCAAACTTTCCGGTGTTTACCAGCACAACACCTTAAAGCCGCACGCCATATTGACCCGGGGATTCGACGAAACGTTCCTGGCGCCGCACTCCCGTTATGCCGATTTCCCCATCGATGCCATCCGACAGTATACCGATTTGGAAATTCTGGCCGATTCGGAGCAAACCGGCGCTTATTTGTTTGCCAGTCCGGACAAGCGCCTGGCTTTCGTCACAGGTCATCCCGAATACGATGCGCTGACGTTGTCCAATGAATACCATCGGGATATCGTCGCTGGCCTAAGCCCGACAATACCGGTGAACTACTTTCCCGGCGACAATCCCGAATTGCCGCCCAAAGCCAGCTGGCGCAGCCATGGCCATTTATTGTTTTCCAACTGGCTAAATTACTATGTCTACCAAATCACCCCATACGATTTGCGCCGGATGAACCCGACGATTGAGTGAGCGGGTGAGGCTCGGGTCGTCGACCGTGAAAGCGCGACGATCCCGATTTGCAACGAAGGCGGTATGGGGCGCGGCTTGGCATAGCCCGGCGCCGGATGATGGTTGGTCGCTCAGAAATGGAAGCAGCTCGCGCCCTGTTCAGCGCCGGAGAGTTGGCTGCGTAGCGCGCTAAATAACTCTCGGCCGCAACCAACATCGCTCGCGCTTAAATCCGGCGGATTCAATGTCCTTTGCGCCAGTTCGGCATCGTCCACCAACAAACTCAGCTCGCCGGTGACACCGTTGACTCGAATCCGGTCGCCGGTGCGAACCTTGCCCAACACCCCGCCGTTATATGCTTCCGGCGTTACATGTATGGCCGAGGGAACCTTGCCAGATGCGCCGGACAACCGCCCGTCGGTCACCAGCGCGATCTTGAATCCGCGATCTAAAAGCACGCCAAGGGGCGGCATGAGTTTATGCAATTCGGGCATACCGTTGGCCCGGGGCCCCTGATATCGGACGACAATGACACAATCCTTGTCCAGTTGGCCGGCATCGAACGCCGGTCCGACGTCATGCTGGCTTTCAAACACTACCGCCGGCGCTTCAATAATCTGATTGGCAGCAGGGACGGCGGATGTTTTCATCACTGCGCGGCCGAGGTTGCCGTCCAGGACCTTGGTGCCGCCGTGATGCTCGAAAGGATTGGCCGCGCTGGCGATGACCGTGGGATCCTGCGATAACGCCGGGCTTTCGCGCCAAGCCAGGGTATCTTTGTCCAGCCAGGGTTGCAGGGTATAACGGTGCAATCCGAAACCGGCCACAGTATTCACGTCCTCATGCAACAGGTCGCCTTTAAGCAGTTCGCGGACAACCAATTGAACGCCGCCGGCATCGTGGAACTGGTTGATGTCCGCCGGACCGTTGGGATAGATACGAGCCAATAACGGCACCGCGTCGGACAGATCGGAAAAATCATCCCAATTAATGATAATTCCGGCGGCGCGAGCCATGGCCACCAAATGCATGGTATGGTTGGTCGACCCACCCGTGGCCAGCAAAGCGATGATGCCGTTGACGATGACTTTTTCATCCACCAGCCGGCCGGCGGGCAGATAATTGCCGCTGTTTTCGGTCAGCCGGGTAATTTGCACGGCCGCGGCATCGGTAAGCGCGTCCCGTAACGGGGTGTTCGGCGCCACAAAGGATGCGCCGGGCAAATGTAACCCCATAATCTCCATGACCATCTGATTGGAATTGGCCGTGCCGTAAAAGGTGCAGGTGCCGGCGCTGTGATAAGAAGCGGCTTCCGCTTCCAGCATGGCGGCGCGATCCAGTTTGCCTTCGGCATACAATTGACGGACACGGACTTTCTCTTTATTAGGCAAGCCGCTGGACATGGGACCGGCGGGAACGAATATCGCCGGCAGATGACCAAACGACAGGGCCGCCATCACCAGTCCGGGAACGATTTTGTCGCAGATGCCGAGATAAAGGGCGCCGTCGAACATGTTATGGGACAATCCTACCGCCGCCGACATGGCGATCACATCGCGGCTCATCAGCGATAATTCCATACCGTCCTGGCCTTGGGTGACGCCATCGCACATCGCTGGTACGCCGGCGGCCACCTGGCCTACCGCGCCCACGCCATGCAGGGCTTTTTTAAGCCGATCGGGATAGCGTTGGTAAGGCTGATGCGCGGAAAGCATATCGTTATACGAGGTAACGATGGCGATATCGTTATGGGTCATGCTTTTTAGCGCGGATTTATCAGCGGGCAAACAGGCGGCGAAACCGTGGGCCAGATTGCCGCAGGCCAGCCGAGAACGGTGCACCGTACCGGCGCGGGCGGCGTCTATTCGCGCCAGATAAGCGTCACGGGTGGCGCGGGAGCGGTCGATGATACGTTGCGTCACACGAGCTACAGTAGAATTCATATTTACCTCACTCAAAATTGAACGATTCGGGCGACGGGTACGGGGTGCCGCCTCGAATCTGGAATTCATGTGTCTTGCCGATAGGGAGTCTTAGCTGTTGTTATCATGCGCGTTATGTTCAACTAAGCGGCCCCGTAACGCCGAAATCAGCCGTCCCCTTTGCCTATGGCGGGGCTTTGGTGCGGCTCCGCGGCGGGTCAACGTTGTCCTGGTTATTTAATGGCTATCTCATTGCCATGGCTTAGCCATAACCTTAGCTTAATCGTTTCAGCTTTTATTGACATAAAAAGCCGGAGGTTGACAACGCATGCCGCGTCCGGCAAAAACTTCCGCCAAGCATGGGGTAGGGCAGATCCCGCTCAACTTACCGATGAAGGCTCGCTGTAGCTGCGAATGTACCGAAGCGCGTCATTGATGACCTTATCCAGCGGTTGATTGATATTCACGGCGAACACGTCGGTTTCGTCAGCGCTTGGTTCCTCCAGCGTATTGAACTGGGTAATCAGCATATCGGTCTTGAAAAAATGGCCTTTGCGGGCTTTCAGGCGTTCTTCAATAACCTCGAACGCGCCTTTAAGATAAATGAACGACAGATTATCGTTGCCTTGTCGCAACCGGTCTCGATAGCGTTTTTTCAGGGCGGAGCAGACGATGATGGAAACGGCGTTGGTGCGCTGCATGGCAAAAGCCGCGTCGCTGATAGCCGCCAGCCAGGGCGCGCGGTCATCATCATTTAAAGGATGGCCGGCGGCCATTTTTTCGATATTGGCCCGTGGATGGAGAAAATCGCCATCAAGAAATGCGGCGGTGAGTTCACGGGCCAGGGCGTTGGCCACAGCGGACTTCCCGCTGCCTGAAACGCCCATTAAAACAAAAATATGGTTCTGCGTGGTTGTCATCATGTGGCTCCGTGGACTACAAAAGGAAATGAAATGTTACCGGTAACATTACGTGTTTTTTGCTGGGTTGACCAGAGGTGCGGACGAGTTTTATTTTCTTCTGTGATCCACTTCAAAAAATAAAATCCCTGTCGAAACCTCTTTTTTACAATTCGCCATCCCGCTGTTGACTCCGGCACGCCCATAACTGAAAAAGTCTCATGCGCGAGCGACTTCGCCGGCGTCTAACTTATGTTAGGATGTTCTGCCTGTTTTAGCCGCGGATGTTCATGATATTTTGCGGCGAAAGCCTGACGATGAAAGGCATATGGCGTGTTTTCCCTGGTGGATGGAGTGAGCGTGATTAATCGAAAAGACGATATTCGTCGACAATTGGCCCGGCGCATCATGGTACTGGACGGCGCGATGGGGACCATGATCCAGAGTTACCGGTTGGAGGAAGCGGATTTTCGCGGCCAACGTTTCTCTCAATGGCCTTGCGATCTGAAAGGCAACAACGATCTTTTGGTGCTGACCCGGCCCGATATCATCTCCGCCATTCATTATGCCTATCTGGAAGCCGGCGCCGATATATTGGAGACCAATACCTTCAACTCCACCGCTATCGCCATGGCCGACTATCAGATGGAATCACTGGTCGGCGAACTCAACTATGAAGCGGCGCGTCTGGCGCGGCAAAGCGCCGATGAGTGGACGGCGCGCACGCCTGACAAGCCGCGTTACGTCGCCGGCGTGTTGGGGCCTACTAATCGCACGGCGTCTATCTCTCCGAACGTCAATGACCCGGCATTCCGTAATATCAGTTTTGATGAGTTGGTGAGTGCTTACAGGGTAGCTATTCACGCTTTGGTGGAAGGCGGCGTGAATTTGTTAATGGTGGAAACCATCTTCGACACGTTGAACGCTAAAGCGGCCATTTTCGCCATCGAGAGCGAATTGGACGCCATGGGCGTGAACCTGCCGGTTATGATCTCCGGTACGATCACGGATGCGTCGGGACGCACACTGTCGGGTCAGACCACCGAGGCGTTTTATAATTCCCTGCGGCATATCCAACCCCTGACATTCGGTTTGAATTGCGCGTTGGGGCCGGGCGAGTTGCGGCAATATGTCGCCGAATTGTCCCGGATCGCCGAGTGTCATGTCAGCGCCCATCCCAATGCGGGGTTGCCCAATGCCTTCGGCGAATACGATCTCGGTCCCGATGCCATGGCCGAGCATATCGGGGAATGGGCTAGCGCCGGTCTGGTCAATATTGTCGGCGGCTGTTGCGGCACCACGCCGCGCCATATCGCCGCCATTGCCCGCGCCGTTGAGGGTCTCGCACCCCGGCAATTGCCGATAAGGCCGGTGGCCTGCCGTCTGGCGGGGCTTGAACCGCTGAATATCGAGAGCGACAGCTTGTTCGTGAATGTCGGCGAACGCACCAATGTCACCGGTTCGGCACGTTTCAAACGGTTGATAAAAGAAGAAAAATACCCAGAAGCTCTTGCGGTGGCCCTACAGCAGGTGGAAAACGGCGCGCAGATCATCGACATCAATATGGATGAAGGCATGTTGGACGCCGAGGCCGCCATGGAGCGTTTTCTTAATCTGATCGCCGGCGAGCCGGATATCTCCCGCGTGCCCATCATGATCGATTCATCCAAATGGGATGTCATCGAAAAGGGGCTGAAATGCATTCAGGGAAAAGGAATTGTCAATTCCATCTCCTTAAAGGAAGGGGAAGCGCTTTTCCTCCACCATGCCCGGCTTGTGCGGCGTTACGGCGCGGCGGTCGTGGTGATGGCATTTGACGAGGACGGACAGGCCGATACCCGGGCGCGCAAAATCGGGATTTGCCGTCGGGCATATCGGATCCTGACCGAAAAGGTTGGTTTCCCGCCGGAAGACATCATTTTCGACCCCAACATTTTTGCCGTGGCTACCGGTATTGAAGAGCACAATAACTATGCCCTTGATTTCATCGGCGCCTGTGCCGATATCAAGGCCGAACTACCGCATGCGTTGATCTCCGGCGGCGTTTCCAATGTGTCTTTTTCCTTTCGCGGCAACGAACCGGTGCGCGAAGCCATCCATGCGGTATTTTTGTACCATGCTATCCGCAACGGCATGGATATGGGTATCGTGAATGCCGGTCAACTGGCTATCTATGATGATTTGCCTGAAGCGCTGCGTAACGCGGTTGAGGATGTCATCCTTAACCGACGCTCTGACGGCACCGAACGGCTACTGGAACTGGCGGAAAAATTCCGCAACGACAAAGAAGGCGACACCGGCAGACAGCAGCAATTGGAGTGGCGGGGCTGGCCGGTGGCCAAGAGGCTTGAATACGCCCTGGTGAAAGGCATCACCGAGTTCATTGAGGGGGATACCGAGGAAGCGCGCCAGCAGGCGGCCCAGCCTATCGAGGTTATTGAAGGGCCGTTGATGACGGGTATGAATGTGGTGGGGGATCTGTTCGGCGCCGGCAAGATGTTTCTGCCCCAAGTGGTGAAATCCGCCCGGGTAATGAAACAAGCGGTGGCCTATCTCGAACCCTTTATCCAGGCCGGCAAGCAGCAGCAGACGGCAGCGGGCAAAATCCTGTTGGCAACGGTCAAAGGGGATGTCCACGACATCGGCAAGAATATCGTCGGCGTGGTGTTGCAATGCAACAATTACGAAATTATCGACCTGGGCGTGATGGTGCCGATGGACAAGATTTTGAGTACCGCCCGGCAAGAGAACGTGGATATCATCGGTTTGTCCGGCTTGATCACGCCGTCATTGGACGAAATGGTCAATGTCGCCAAGGAAATGGAGCGCCAGGGCTTTACCCTCCCGTTGCTGATTGGCGGCGCGACGACCTCAAAAGCCCATACCGCGGTAAAAATCGAGCGTAACTACAGTGGACCGACCGTGTATGTGCAAAATGCCTCGCGCAGCGTCGGCGTCGTCTCGTCGCTGTTGTCGAATACCCAGCGGGACGGGTTTGTTCAACGGATCCGCAGCGAGTACGAAACGGTGCGGATTCAGCATGGCCGGAAAAAACCGCGCACGCCGCCGGTGACTTTGCAGGCGGCGCGGGATAACGACGCCGCTCCCGATTGGCGAAATTACACGCCGCCGTCTGTCCATCGTCCGGGTGTGCAAACGGTGACCGCGTCCATTGAGACGTTGCGTAACTACATTGATTGGACGCCTTTTTTCATGACCTGGTCGCTGGCTGGCAAGTACCCCCGACTCCTGCAGGATGAAGTGGTAGGCGAGGAGGCTCGCCGGCTATTCGCTGATGCCAATGCCATGCTCGATCGATTATCGGTGGAAAAAAGCCTGACGCCGCGCGGCGTTGTGGGCGTGTTTCCCGCCAACCGGGTGGGGGATGATATCGAAATCTACCGGGACGACAGCCGTCGGGATGTGTTGGAGGTAAGTCATCACTTACGCCAGCAAACCGAAAAAGACGGCTTCGCTAACTATTGTCTGGCGGACTTCGTGGCGCCTAAGGTCAGCGGCAAAGCGGATTATATCGGCGCCTTTGCCGTCACCGCCGGTCTGGAAGAAGATGCGCTGGCGGAAGCGTTTGACGCCCGCCATGACGATTATAATAAAATCATGGTGAAAGCGTTGTGCGATCGTCTGGCCGAGGCGTTCGCCGAATACCTGCATGAACGGGTACGCAAGGTGTATTGGGGCTTTGCCGCCAACGAAAACCTCAGCAATGAGGAACTGATTCGAGAAAATTACCAGGGCATCCGTCCCGCGCCGGGGTACCCCGCCTGTCCGGATCATACGGAAAAAGCCGTCATTTGGCGGTTGCTGGATGTGGACAATACGACGGGCATGCGTTTGACCGAGTCGTTCGCCATGTGGCCCGGCGCTTCAGTATCGGGTTGGTATTTCAGTCATCCGGACAGTAAATATTTCGCCGTGGCGCAGATCCAGCGTGATCAGGTCGAGGATTACGCCGTGCGTAAACAGATATCGGTTGCTGAGGCGGAGCGCTGGCTGGCGCCTAACCTGGGTTATGACGCCGATTGACCCTGCCGGCTCGGGCAGGTAGGTGTGTGGCGCACAAACAAGCGCAGCGGTATGGTTTGCTTTGAATTTATTAGTCTAATTCCTTTTTTACGGAGAATTATAATAGGCTAATTAATTTTGGATAATAATATAATTAATTTACCCCCTCATGCCCGTGGCGTTAAATTGAAGCCATAACAATGCAGTTAAAGCCATGGGCTTTTTTTTAACTCTGAATACGTCGAGTCGCTGGTGTCAACTTAGCGGCAACGTAAGGTATGACGAGTCGATACCCGAATTAACCCATGTCACGCCGGATATCCTGACCATTCACACTGCATCTTGGCGGCAGGTGAGTGAAAGCCGCCTTTAAACGGGCAGTCAGAAACCTTACCGGGATAGCGGCGAGTCCGCTTATCGCCGGGTGCTAAGGCGGTCCCAGGGCCGCATCGGCGGGTCGCGCGGCGATGTGGCATAAGAAGGGTATGATTGAAGTTTTTTTCGTGGATGCTATCTGGGCAATCATGCGGACATAACCTATTGATGATAGGCAATGCTCTATTCCATTAGTGTGAGTATAGCCCTGCCGGGCTGTTTTACCGCAATCGGAAAGATTCCGGTCTCACGATGACGAGTAAATTAGGATAATATATGAACCAGCATGAGGAAAAAGTTTTCCTAGCGAATTTAGTCGCGGCGTTTAAAACCACGCAACGCTATATTAAGCGTAATTATCAGCCCGGCAAGGGTTTGGGTAAAACCGCGCCGCCCTCTTGAACGTTCGCCACAACAGGAAGTCGGATTTTGATTCAACATCCTGCGGCATTACGTTTCAACATTACTGCGGCTGATGGCCTCAATATCTACCGCATAGCGGGAACGCCATTTGTTCCGGGCAGGTGGATTCCCGCTATTTTTATTCAGCCGATCCCCCAATGGGTTGCGCCCGTTGCCGCTTTATCGCCGGTATCTTAAACGGATAACCGCCGTTACCCGACCGCCCCGCGCCGGACAGTAAATCCGACGCCGTCCCGCATTATCCCCGTTCTTCCGCTTCCACGCTGATATGCAGCGTGTCATAGCGCCAATACTCGAGATCGCAATCGATTATCCTGGCATGCTGATCGCAATTGATACGGGTGATAAACAGCGCCGGGCTGTTGTCCGCGACCTTCAACGCTTGGGATGCCGCCGCGGGAAACGTGGTGGGTAACATATCGAACCGGACTTTACCGTAGCGGATATCATAACGGTTGGCGTAAAGTTCAGTCAGTGAAGACGTCAAATCTTCATGCAGAATGCCGGGGAAAAAATCGACATTCAGATAATGCTCGACGTATAACACCGCCCGTTCGTCCAGACGTCTCACCCGGCGGATGCGAAACACCCGCGCTTGACCGCCTAAGTTCAGATGGGTGCGAATGATCGGCGGCGCCGCGATTTCGCTGGCATCCAGCACCTCGGTATCGGGTTTGCGCCCCTGTTCGCGGGCCATGGCATGGAAATGGCTGCGTTGCAGCGGGTTGTAAATAATCCTCGGCGGGCTGACAAACCATCCGCGCCGCTCTTCGCGATAAATCATCCCTTGCGCTTCCAGTTGTCCCAGCGCCTCTCGCAAAGTGATACGGGTCGTGGCGAATTGCTCACTTAATAGCCGTTCCGCCGGCAACCGATCGTTATGCGTCACTACGCCTTGCATTATCCAGCCGGTTATTGCCTGGCAAATGGCGGTAACGGTCTTCTGCCGAGAGAGGATCTGCAGCGAAGAAGCGTCATCATGAGGCATTATCATCACCCATATGCATTATTGTAGTGCACCCTTTGTCGCCTTTGCGACAGAGAAGATGAAACGATAACAAAAAACAACGTAAAAGGATTGCTGACATCAAATATTCATCTTGGTTGGGTAGATTGGCTTGGTTCTTGCTGGACTAGACCAGTGAAGTTTCTTATAAACACACTATCACCCGGAGCATCACATATGAAACTTTTGTTCGCTTCAGTGTTAACTACAGCAATATTGCTGGCCAGCCAGGCCGGTCATGCAGCCCCCGCGAATATCGCGGCGCTGCAAAAAGCGGCGCAGAAAGAAGGCGAGGTTATCAGTGTCGGTATGCCGGACAGTTGGGCCAACTGGAAAGAAACCTGGGCGGACCTGTCCAGCAAGTACGGTATCAAGCACAGCGATACCGATATGAGCTCGGCCCAGGAAATCGCCAAGTTCCTGGCGGAAAAGAACAATGCCAGCGCTGATATCGGCGATGTGGGCATCTCCTTCGCCCCGTTAGCGGTTCAAAAAGGCGTGGCGCAACCCTACAAACCGAGCACCTGGGATCAGGTCCCCGCCTGGGCCAAGGATAAAGACGGCAATTGGGTCGTGGCCTATACCGGCACCATCGCATTCATCGTCAACAAGCAGACGGTCAAAGACATTCCCCACAGCTGGGCTGATTTGCTGAAAGGAAAATATAAGGTATCGATCGGTGATGTGGGCACGGCCGCGCAGGCGGCGAACGGCGTACTGGCAGCAACCTACGCCATGGGCGGCAACGAGAAGAATCTGAAGCCCGGTTTGGACTTTTTCGCCAAATTGGCCAAGGCCGGACGCCTGGGATTGAATGACCCCACCATCGCCTCGCTGGAAAAGGGTGAGGTGGATGTCGGCGTTGTTTGGGATTTCAATGGACTGAACTATCGCGACACTATTGATAAAACCCGTTTTGAGGTATTGATCCCCTCCGACGGTTCGGTTATTTCCGGCTATTCCACCATTATCAATAAATACGCCAAGCATCCCAATGCGGCCAAATTCGCCCGGGAATATATTTTCTCCGATGCGGGACAAATCAATCTGGCCAGGGGGTATGCCCGCCCGATCCGCATAGAACATCTGACGTTACCGGCGGATGTCAAAGCCAAACTGTTGCCGACCTCTGAATACAAGAATGCCCATCCCATCGCCGATCAGGCCGCCTGGGAGAAGAGCGCCAAGGCGTTGCCCCGTTTGTGGCAGGAAGACGTCATGATGGCCATGCAGCAATAAGGAGTATCGATGAAAAGCCTGTTGGTGGTATTGGATGGATTGAATTATCAGGTGGCCTATGATGCCATGGGCTACCTGCAGGCCGAATGCGCGGCGGGCCACGGCCGTCTCTATCCCCTGGAATGCGAGTTGCCGTCGTTATCGCGGCCGTTGTACGAATGCATTTTGACCGGCATTTCCCCGGTGGAAAGCGGCGTGGTGCATAATGATGTCGTCCGGCTTTCCCATCACCGCAGCGTTTTTCATTGCGCGCGCGCCGCCGGTTTGACGACCGCGGCCGCGGCTTATCATTGGGTCAGCGAACTGTATAACCGTGCGCCTTTTGATGCGGTGCGCGATAGGCATACACTCGATCCCCAGGCGACAATTCAGTACGGACATTTCTACCATGCGGATCATTATCCCGACTCCCATGTGTTTGAAGACGCTGAAAGCCTGCGTCTGCGTTACCGTCCGGATTTCCTGTTGATTCACCCGATGAACATTGATGACGCCGGACACCACTTCGGCCTGTCCTCGCCGCAATACCGAAATGCGGCGCGCATCGCCGACGGTCTGTTGTCGCGCTATTTGCCGGCCTGGCTCGCCGACGGTTATCAAGTGATAGTCACGGCGGATCACGGCATGAACAACGACCAAAGCCACGGCGGCATTTTGCCTGAGGAACGCCAGGTACCGCTATTCGTGTTCGGCGAGGCCTTCAGCCTGTCGCCGGTTGCGCCGCGGCAGACGGAAATTTGCGGTACGCTATGCGAACTATTGGCTGTCAACCATGATAAGCCGCTATGTATGGGATTGCTCAAATGAAAGGTAAATGGCTGGCGGCGGCGATTATGTTGCCGTTCGCGGTATTTTTCTGCGCCTTCCAGATAGCGCCGCTGGTTTGGATGGCTTATAACAGCTTTAACAGCGAAGCGGCCGGCTGGGGCATCGCCAACTACAGTGAAATCATCGGCTCCCCGTTTTATCGCCAGGCCTTTGTTTTTTCGCTACAGATAACGTTCTGGTCCAGCTTTTTCGGCTTATTGATTGCGCTTATCGGCAGCTATTCGTTGCGTCAGTTGGGCGCGACCCGCCTACGCACCGCGGTCATGTCTTTTACCAATATGACCAGCAACTTTACCGGGGTGCCGCTGGCGTTCGCTTTTATCATCCTGCTTGGCACCAACGGCTGCGTGACGCTTATTTTGCGACGCTATGGCTTGTTGGGGGATTTCAACCTCTATTCCAAACCTGGATTGATGGTGTTGTACACCTACTTCCAGATTCCCCTGGGCGTACTGTTGCTCTATCCGGCCTTTGACGCATTACGGGAGGACTGGCGCGAATCGGCGGCTTTATTGGGCGCGGGACGGTTTCATTACTGGCGCTACATTGGCCTGCCGGTCCTGGCGCCGGCCTTGCTGGGCACCTTCGTTATCCTGCTGGCCAACGCCCTCGGCGCCTATGCCACCATCTTCGCTTTGACCAGCGGTAACTTCAATGTTATCCCCATCCGTATCGCCGCGCTGGTGGCCGGCGATTTGGATCTGGACCCGAATATGGCCAGCGCGCTGGGGATGTTTCTGGTCATGCTGATGGTGGTGATTACGCTGGTGCATCAGTGGGTGATACGCCGGAGCTATGCCCATGCCAATGTCTGAGGCTGTTGCCGGACAATCTGTGAGGAGACCGCGATGACGCGCGTCGAAGGAATTTACCATCGCTGCGTGGTAACAATCATGCTGGTGATACTGCTGTCACCGCTGGTCGCCACGCTGATTTACGCCTTTTCCACCCAATGGGGTTCGACCATTCTGCCGGAAGGGTTAACCGTGGACTGGATGAAGCAACTCTGGATGGATAGCCGTTTCCTGACGGCGCTATGGCATTCTCTGTTGATTTGCCTGGGGTCGCTGCTCTTTGCGGTCGTGTTGATATTACCATTAATGTTTGTAATTGCTTACTATTTTCCTCGGCTGGATGCGGTGATGAACATTCTAATCCTGCTGCCGTTCGCCGTTCCACCGGTGGTTTCCTCGGTGGGGTTGTTACAGTTGTACTCCGACGGGCCATTGACCTTGACCGGTACGCCCTGGATCCTGATCGGCTGTTATTTCACTATCGCCCTGCCTTTTATCTATCGGGCCATCACCAATAATATGCAGGCTATCCGCCTGCGCGACCTGATGGATGCCGCGCAATTGCTGGGCGCCAGCACCTGGCGGGCGGCTCTATGGGTCGTACTGCCTAATTTGCGCAAGGGTTGCATGATTGCCTTACTGTTGTCCTTCTCTTTTCTGATCGGCGAGTTCGTCTTCGCCAATCTGCTGGTGGGCGATCGTTTCGAAACGCTGCAGGTGTATCTCTACAATTTGCGCACCAGCAGCGGTCACCTCACCAGCGCGCTGGTGATCTCCTATTTCCTGGTGGTTTTGCTGCTCACCCTGGCGGCCAATATTCTCAATAAGGACAGGGACTAATCATGTCTTACTTGGCGGTTAAGCAACTGAATAAGCATTACGGGCCGACTCAGGTCTTCGAGAATATCGATTTTAGCGCCGATGAGGGGGAATTCGTGACCTTGCTCGGGCCAAGCGGTTGCGGCAAATCCACGTTGCTGCGTTGTCTGGCGGGGTTGACGCCGGTGGATAGCGGACAAATCCTGATCGCGGGCGAAAACATCGTGCCGCTGGCACCGCAACAGCGAGGCATCGGTATGGTTTTCCAGAGCTATGCCCTGTTTCCGAATATGACGGTGGACGGCAATGTGTCTTTCGGCCTCAAGATGCAAAAACTGCCCGCGGCGGAAATCCGCCGACGGGTGGACGAGGTGTTGACGCTGGTGGAGTTACGGGATTTCGCCCACCGCTATCCGCACCAATTATCCGGCGGACAGTGCCAGCGGGTGGCGCTGGCGCGCTCATTGGTCACCCGTCCCCGGCTGCTTTTGCTGGACGAACCCCTTTCCGCTTTGGATGCCCGTATTCGCAAACATCTGCGCGATCAAATTCGACGTATTCAGCAGGAATTGCGCCTGACCGCGATTTTCGTTACCCACGATCAGGAAGAGGCATTGACGTTGTCGGACCGGGTCGTGCTGATGAATAAAGGCAAGATTGTGCAAAATGGCAGCGCGGAAGCGCTGTACACCCAACCGGTCGATGCCTTTGCCGCCGGTTTTATCGGCAGTTACAACCTATTGAGCGCCGGCGAGGCGGAACAATTGACCGGCCGCGCCTGGCAGGGGCAGGTGGCCATCCGGCCCGAGTCCATCCTTCTGCTGCCCGCCGGCCAGGGTATCGCCGCGCGGGTGGCGGGGCACAGCTTGCTGGGAAATGTGATCCGCTACCGCATACGGGTGCGGGAAATCGAATTACTGGTGGATGTGTTAAACCGCTCGGTGGCCGATCTGTATCCTGATGGCGTAGAGATTGGTCTACAGTTAGATATGGCGACATTATGTGAGGTGGCATGAGCCTGGCGTTGTTTGATTTGGATGAGACCTTGATAAATGGAGACTGCGCCAGTTTATGGAGCCGTTATATGTTTGAGACGGGCTGGGCGGGGGATGCTGCTTTCGTGCGGCGAGAGCAGGAGATGATGCTGCAATATGTTCAGGGCACGTTGTCCATGGATGAGTACATGTCGTTTACCCTGCAGCCGCTGGCCGGGCGTTCGGTTGAGGAAGTGGCGCATCACGTGCGCGGGTTTATCGCCAAAGCGATTGTCCCCGTCATGCGCACCAATGCCTTGCGATGTATCGCCGCTCATCGCGACCGGGGCGATCGGGTCATTGTTATTTCCGCTTCGGGAGAACACTTGGTCAAACCTATTGCCGAACGGTTCGGGGTACGCGAGACGCTTTCCATTGAACTGGCCGTGCGGGACGCGCGCTACACTGGTGAAACCAAAGGCATCCTGACTTACCGGGAGGGCAAGGTCGCGCGGCTGGCCGCGCTGCTGGACGGCGACCTGACGGCGTTAGCCGAGGCGAGCTTTTATTCCGATTCCGGCAACGATTTACCGCTACTGGTCAAAGTGGGCGATCCCCATGCCGTTAACCCTGACGGCGTATTGTTAAACCATGCGCGGCGGGCGAGATGGCCGATTCATCATTGGTAGCAAACGCCTTGTTTGATATCCGATCGACAAGTGGCGAAAAGGAGGTTAAAAACGCGTGTTGACGTTGTTGCATCTGCTTTCGGCGGTGGCATTGCTGGTATGGGGCACGCACATTGTCCGGACCGGAATTATGCGTGTCTATGGTGCCCGGTTACGGCAGGTGCTCAGCCGCAGCGTTGAAAAAAAAACCATGGCGTTCATGGCCGGTATCGGCGTCACCGCCCTGGTGCAAAGCAGCAACGCCACGGCCATGCTGGTCACCTCATTTGTTTCCCAGGGCCTGGTGGCGCTAAAACCGGCCTTGGTGATTATCCTCGGCGCGGACGTGGGCACCGCCCTGATGGCCAGAATCCTCACGTTCGATCTCTCCTGGCTTTCTCCCTTGCTGATTTTTATCGGCGTTTGTCTGTTTTTGGGCCGGAAACAAACCCGGGCTGGGCAAATCGGCCGGGTGTTCATTGGTCTTGGTCTGATACTGCTGGCGCTGGAATTGATTGTTGACGCGGCCACGCCCATCACCCAGGCCAATGGCGTAAAAGTGCTGTTCTCATCGCTCACCGGCGATGTGGTGCTTGACTCCCTCACCGGCGCGCTCTTTGCCATTATCAGTTATTCCAGTTTGGCCGCGGTATTATTAACCGCCACATTGACCGCCACCGACGTCATTTCTTTTAAAGTGGCCCTTTGCCTGGCGATCGGCGCTAATCTCGGTAGCGGAATACTGGCCATGATCAATGCCAGCGGGCAAAACGCCGAGGGTAAGCGGGTCGCCTTGGGCAGCCTGCTGTTCAAACTGGCGGGCTGTGTGGTGGTGCTGCCGGCGGTGTCGTTGCTGGCGACCGTGCTGGGTCGCCTGCCGGTCAGCCCTTCCGAGCTGGTGATTTATTTCCATGTGTTTTATAACCTGCTTCGCTGTCTGATCCTGATCCCGTTTGCCGGTCCGATGGCCCGGTTGTGTACGCAATGGATAGGCGCGACACCAGGGGGCGAACTCGGCGTGAGGCCGCGCCATCTGGATGTCAGCGCCCTTGATACCCCCACGCTGGCGCTGGCCAATGCCGCCCGCGAAACCCTGCGTATGGGGGATGTGGTGGAAAGCATGCTGCTATTGCATGGCGAAGTGCTACACGGTCTGCCCAACAAGGACCGGGAAGTCAGCCGCCTGGATGACGATGTGGACGTGCTGTACACCGCCATCAAGCTGTATTTGGCGCAAATACCCAAAGAAGAGCTGGGCGAAACGGATTCGCGCCGTTGGGCGGAGATTATTGAGATGGCGCTCAATCTCGAACAGGCCGGCGACATTATCGAGCGTATGACCGGCGATGTGGCGGCCAAATCCCTGGCAACGCGCCGGGCGTTTTCCGCCGAGGGCTTGCAAGAGCTGGATACGCTGCACGAACAACTGATGTCCAACCTGCGCCTGGGCCTGTCGGTATTCCTCTCCGGCGATATCACCAGCGCCCGGCGATTGCGCAGAGCCAAACACCGGTTTCGCATCACCGACCGCCGCTATGCCCATGCCCATGTGGATCGTCTGCATCAACAGAATGTACAGAGCATGGAGACCAGTTCGTTGCATCTGGGTCTCCTGGGCGATATGAAACGGGTCAATTCCCTGTTTTGCGCGGTGGCCTATAATGTATTGGAGTTGGAAGACGACGGCGAGACGGAGACCGATGAACACCGCAGGGCTTCCAACCCCCTCTGACTATTCGGCGTCGAACAGGTTGGCATGCAGGGTCTTGACGACCTGTTCAGCGTCCTGGCCCGGCACCAGCAGACAAAGATTGTGATTGCTGGCGCCATAACAAATCAGGCGGATATTAAAAGGATCCAGTACCCCGAAGACCTCTTTGCCCACACCGCACGCCTGCGACAGCTTGTTGCCGATCAAGGCGACCAGCGCCAGATTTTCCTCGACCTCCACCCGACAAAGCGACGACAGCTCCGTTAGCAAAGACGTGGTCAACAGGCTGCCGTCGGTGGAGGTGGAGCCGGTGGTGTCCATGGTCAAGGCAACGCTCACTTCCGACGTGGTAATCAAATCCACCGAAATATAATGACGGGCCAAAATCGCGAAAACCTCGGCCAGGAAGCCGCGGGCCTGCAACATATTCAAACTGTGCAGCGTCAGCAGCGTTTGGCGGCGGCGTAGCGCGATGGCGCGAAATAGCGGCGGATTGGGCGTGTGGTTGCAAACCAGCGTGCCGCCGATGGTGGGTTCTTTGCTGGAGCCGACAAAGACCGGTATTTCGCTGCGCACCGCCGGCAACAAGGTGGCCGGGTGAAGGATTTTCGCCCCGAAAGTGGCCATTTCCGCCGCTTCCTCAAAACTTATCACATCAATACGTCTGGCTTGCGGCACGACACGGGGATCGGTGGTGTAAATGCCGGGAACGTCCGTCCAGATATCAATACGCGACGCGCAAAGCGCCTCGCCCAGCAAGGCGGCGGTATAGTCGCTGCCGCCGCGGCCAAGCGTGGTGGTGCGGCCCTTGGCTTCGCTGCCGATGAATCCCTGGGTAATGATCAGGGCCTCATCAAGGCGCGGCAGTAACTGACTACGGGCTAATTCCTTCAGTGCGGCAATATCCGGTTCGGCGTGACCGAATCGATCATTGGTGCGCATGACCTTGCGCACATCGAACCATTCCGCCGCGACTTGCCGTTGACGAAGAATTTCCACAAACAGCAATGTCGACATCAACTCGCCGTGACTGACCAGCTCGTCGGTGAGGGCATGGGACGTGGCGAGCCCCGCGGCTTCGGATAGCATGGCAAGGTTATCCAGCATGCGATCGATTTCTTCACGAATGACCTGAGCGTCAGCCAAGCGATCAATGATGGCGTATTGAATACGGCGGATTTCATCCAGATAAAAAGCGCGGCGCTCGGGTTCTTTGCCCTCAGCCAAAGCCACCAGCAAATTGGTTACGCCGGCCGAGGCGGATAACACCACCAGTCGCACGTCGGGATTGGACAGCACGATGTCCGCGCTGCGATTCATGGCATCGAAATCAGCGACGCTGGTGCCGCCGAATTTTGCCACAATCAAGGAATTGGATGTACTTTCTGCCATGCTCTTAAAGCCTCGCGTCGGGATATCTACCGTGAACAGTTATCAAGGGTCCTTGGCACGCGTCAAGAGCGGAAAAAGGGAGCAGAGGTAGACATCTACGATACGCCCAGAAGCGCCCCACCGTGCCGTCGCCCAAGGGCGAATGCCAGTGACAACCCAAGGGATTCAGCCCCTGCGGTCGATGGCGGTCCGTCCGTATTCCTTGCGCCATCTCGGCGCCGCTCCCCCTGGGGTTTTTTCTTCGGACTACGGATCCTCCGAAACCTTGCCTGGGCGGCGCGCCTCTTCTGGTTTACGCATAATCATGCGTAACTCGGCCATTAGAAATAGCGGGTAATGACGCGTCTGTCAACGAGCAGTGTATGACCTTTTTTCAGGATCCGGCAGGCGCGCGGGCAATAGTGCAAAACCGCTCCACTCTGATACTCTCAATGGCAGGCGCCCGTATGCGCTGGCGGGCCCAAACCCCATTAAGATTGCCTATCGCAATAAAAGACCTCGCAAGTCACGGCCTTGGCGATACAATCGTTATCATCGGATTCGTTTCATTCTCAATAGACAAGAGTGTTGCCATGAAAAACATAAACCCTAGCCATACCGCCGCCTGGAAAGCGTTGCAACAGCACTATGACCAGATGAAAGACGTGAAAATCAGCGATCTGTTCGCCGGGGACGGCGCGCGTTTCGCCAAGTTTTCCGCCACGTTCGATGACCTGATGCTGGTGGACTATTCCAAAAACCGGATTACCGGCGAAACGCTGGAAAAACTCCAGGCGCTTGCCAGGGAATGCGATCTGTCCGGCGCGATAAAATCCATGTTCTCCGGTGAAAAAATCAATCGCACTGAAGATCGCGCCGTCTTGCATGTCGCGTTACGTAACCGCAGCAACACCCCAATACGGGTGGACGGCAAAGATGTCATGCCGGAAGTGAATGCCGTACTGGCGAAAATGAAACAGTTTTGCGATCGGGTGATAAGCGGCGATTGGCTGGGCTATACCGGTAAACCCATCACCGATGTGGTCAATATCGGCATCGGCGGCTCTGACCTCGGCCCCTATATGGTGACGGAGGCGCTTCGGCCTTTCAAAAATCATCTGACCATGCATTTCGTGTCCAATGTGGACGGCACCCATATAGCGGAAACGGTCAAACCTCTCGACCCGGCCACTACGCTGTTTCTGGTGGCATCCAAAACATTCACCACCCAGGAAACCATGACTAACGCCCATAGCGCCCGGCAATGGTTCCTTAACACCGCCGGCGATGCCAAACATGTGGCCAAGCATTTCGCCGCCTTGTCGACGAATGCCAAGGCGGTTGGCGAATTCGGCATCGATACCGCGAATATGTTTGAATTCTGGGATTGGGTGGGGGGGCGCTACTCGCTCTGGTCGGCTATCGGTCTTTCCATCGCCTTGTCTGTCGGTTTTGAAAACTTCGAAAAACTGCTGGCCGGCGCCCATGCCATGGATCATCATTTCGTCGAAACGCCGGCCGAACGCAACCTGCCGGTGCTATTGGCATTGATAGGCATCTGGTACAACAATTTCTTTGGCACGGAAACTGAAGCCATCCTGCCTTATGACCAGTATATGCACCGGTTCGCCGCCTATTTCCAGCAAGGCAATATGGAATCCAACGGCAAATATGTTGATCGCGACGGGCATCCCGTCTCCTATCAGACCGGACCCATCATCTGGGGGGAACCGGGCACCAATGGTCAGCATGCATTCTATCAACTGATCCATCAGGGAACCAAAATCGTGCCTTGCGATTTTATCGCCCCGGCCGTCAGCCACAACCCGCTGGCCGATCATCATGCCAAATTGCTGTCGAATTTTTTCGCCCAGACCGAAGCGCTGGCTTTCGGTAAATCCCGGCAAGTCGTTGAGGACGAGTTCGCCGCGGCCGGCAAAACTCCGGAGCAGGTACGGCATGTGGTACCCTTCAAAGTGTTTGAAGGCAATCGGCCCACCAATTCCATACTGCTTAAAGAAATCACGCCCTATAGTCTGGGCGCCCTGATCGCGCTGTATGAGCACAAGATTTTCACTCAGGGTGTTATCATGAATATATTCACTTTCGACCAATGGGGTGTGGAACTGGGCAAACAATTGGCTAATCGGATCCTGCCGGAATTAGCCACCAACGACCCGGTCGCCAGTCATGACAGTTCCACCAATGGTTTGATCAATCGTTTCAAGGCTTGGCGTTAACGAGCGAAACAGAATGTCGCCGCGGGCAACCGTGAAAAGGGTTGCCCGTCGGGAAACGGCTGGCTTTGCATTATTTACATTGCCCGGCCGCTGCGCTACGCTTTAACCTTGGCTAAGGATAATCCTAAAAAAAGACGCCGGCGCATTTTGCCTTTCTTAACATTCCCTTAAGCCCATTGGTCGGGGTAAAGTTGAAATTTCGCCACTTTCAAACAGATAGTAATTGAGCACAATGCCCTTAAAGTAATAGCGTTAAAATATGCCTTGGTGGGATAATTCTGAATTATTCTGCCGTCTCTTATGGCAATATATTGTATCTAGGGCCCGTGAGGCGCCTTATTTAGAATTTGATCGCTGAAATTAGCGGCCAGGCAGAGAAAGCTACTGCCAACACATTCTGCTGTTTCGCTCAAAACGGGAAGGTTTCCTCCGTGACAGATGTATGCAAGATATATTTTATTGCATTATATTGCTTTATGATGATTATATAAGGGCAATTCACCCTTTAGATTTAGTCATCATCCTCATGAGCGAAAGGTAATATCTATGAAGAAATTGTTTACTCTTGTAATGGCCGCGATGCTGATGGCTAGTGGTTCTTATGCCCTGGCTGCCGCGCCCGGCACCAATACCACCACCTCATCATCCGGCGCTGCCGGCGCCACCGCGTCGGGTCTTGGCGCGGGCGCCGCAACCGCTATCGGCGTTGGCGCCGTCGCGTTGGTCGCAGGGGCCGCGCTGGTCGCCTCCCACAACGATGACAACGGCGGGACGCCCACGCCGACCAGCGGGACCACCACATCAACCGTTCAGTAATAATAATGACTCGATAACCACACGCAGGTGTGGTTATTTTTTTGGTCTCCTTTCGTTTGGGATGAACGACGTGCGCTATTTATTTTTATTGGTGGTGTGCTTTCTGGTGGCCGCGTGCAGTCAATCGCAAAAGAGCCTGGGTGAAACCTTTAAGGTCGCGGCATTCGGCATGCCTGACGTGGAGATGACTCCGGAACAGGTCAGGGATATTCCCTATGCCAGTATGTATGCGCGGGTTAATAATGGCCCGCAGATTTTCGTGGTGCTGGCCTACGCCGAAAACGGCAATCTTAAATGGGTCACCCGCGACAAGGCCATGCTGGTTACCCGCAACGGCCGCCTGATAAAGACCCTTGATTTGACCGATAACCTGCTCGATGTTACCAATCTGTCCGCCGATCCGCTCATCCATGCGAATCGCATTACCGATGGCGCCCAATGGACCCGGACTCAGACATGGACCGAAAGCAGGAAAGTCTACACGGCCACGTTTACGTCCCGCTTTACCCTCGCAGGCAATGAAACCCTGACCATTCTCGGGGCTCCGCACACCGCGCGTATCCTTGATGAAGATGTCGACGTGGCGGAACTGCATACCCATTATCGCAACCGTTACTGGATCGATCCGGTCACCGGCGGCGTTTATAAAACCCAACAATTTATCGGGCCGGATTTCTTCCCCGTCGAAACCACCACTTTAAATCCGTATAAGCCATGAAAAAAAGACTCTTGTTGATAGCGAGTTTATGTGTGGGTTTTGTTGCTTCGGCCGCGGCTGACAGCCGGGTCACCGTTTATTTCCCCGGACAGTCCCGGCCCGCGGTGATAACCGGCGCGTCCCATCTGGAACAGGTCGCGCTGAACCCGGTTCTCGCCGGACATACCTGGTGGCCCGGCACGATTATCGCTGAAAAAATGGCCACCGCCGTGGAGCAGGAACGACAACGGCAGTTACTGGCCAGGCTAAGTACCTTGAGCGGCGAACTCCGGCGGGATAACGACCTCGATCTGGCCGCATCGGTGGATCGGGTGCGCGGTCAGCTTTCCGCCATCAAGGTGACCGGCCGGCAGTTCGTTTCAATGGACCCGGATGTGATCCGCCTGGAGCCCGGCGCCGATTATGCCCTAAGCGGCGACTATACGGTTTATGCCCTGGCGAAACCCAGCTCGGTACGTCTGTTTGGCGTATTGACCGGTACGGGTTCTGAGCCTTATCAGGTCGGCAAGGATGTCAGCGATTATTTGGTTGGTCATGAGCGGCTAAGCGGCGCGGATAAAAGCGTCGCCTGGCTGATAACGCCCGACGGCCGCGCCAGATCGGTACCGGTGGCCTATTGGAATCGCCGTCATAACGAAGCCCTACCGGGCAGCGTGATATACGTCGGCTTTTCTTCGTGGTCGCTACCGGGCGATTACCGGGACGTGAATGATCAAATCGTTACTCTGCTGACTCACCGGATCCCTGACTGATGAAAAAAACCTATCTCCTGAGCCTCATCGCGTTGTCAGTGGCTTCCGCTTGCCAGGCGGCGCCTTATACCGAACCGCTGGGACCCTCACAAATGGATTTGGGCGGGGTGGGGCTGTTGCAGACGCCGACGGCCCGCATGGCGCCGGACGGCGAGTTCAGCATGAACTACCGCGATAACGATCAGTACCGTTTCTATTCCATTTATGTCCAATTGATGCCCTGGTTGGGGAGTACGATACGCTATACCGACGTGCGAACCCGCAAATACAGCAACGATCCGAATTTCAGCGGTAATCAAACCTATAAAGACAAAGGCATCGACTTCAAAGTGCGTTTGTGGCAGGAAGGTTATTATCTCCCCGAGGTGTCGCTGGGCATTAATGACTTCGGCGGCACCGGGCTGTTTGACAGCGAGTTTCTCGCCGCCAGCAAGGCTTGGGGACCTTTCGATTTTTCCCTCGGGCTCGGCTGGGGTTATCTGGGCAATAGCGGCAACGTGAAAAACCCGTTTTGCTCGCTATCCAATGACTATTGCTATCGCAGCAATGCGCACAACGCCGCGGGCTCCTTCAACACCGGTGATTTCTTCCACGGTCCGTCATCGATATTCGGCGGCGTGGAGTATCAGACGCCCTGGCAGCCGTTGCGCTTGAAACTGGAATATGAAGGCAACAACTACAAAGGCGATTTTGCCGGCCAGCTTAAGCAAAATACGCCGATCAATGTCGGCGCGATTTATCGATTGACCAACTGGGCGGATGTCAATCTGAGTTATGAGCGTGGCAATACTCTGATGTTCGGCTTTTCATTACGCACCAATTTCAATGAATTGCATCAATCGCATCTGGACAGCGAAAAGCCGGCGTATCAGCCTCATCCGCAAGACGAGATCTTGCAGCATCAGGTGGTGGCGCAGCAGTTGACCGATATGGATAGCGTGGCGGGTTTCGCCGCGCCGCATATCCAGGTTAAAGGCAATACCCTGTACATGACCGGCGAGCAATATAAATATCGCGATGGCGCCGAGGGCGTCGATCGCGCCAACCGTATTCTGGTCAACAACCTGCCCGCCAATATCGATACCCTCAAAGTCACCGAGACACGGCAGCACATGCCGATGGTGACGACTGAAACGGATGTCAAGAGTTTGCAGGATAGTCTAAAAGGCTATCCGCTTGGGCACGAACAGCCGCTGAAACAGCGCCGTACCGAGCCGGATGTGCCGAAAAACGCTGAACAGGGTTACTATATCGAACGCAATCGCCTGGAATTGGGCTGGTCGCCGGTGCTCAACCAGTCCTTCGGCGGGCCTGAATCTTTTTATATGTATCAAATCGGCGTGGAAGGCTACGCCAATTACTGGATGACCGATCATTGGGTGAATTCCGGCAGCCTGTTCGGCAATATCATCAATAATTACAATAAGTTCAAGTTCACCAGTCCGCCCAGCGATTCGCATTTGCCGCGGGTCAGGACCCGCATCCGCGAATATGTCGGCAATGATGTGTACATCAGCAATCTGCAGACCGCCTATATCAACAGGCTCGGCGACGACTGGTATGGCCAGGTCTATGGCGGCTATTTGGAAATGATGTATGGCGGGGTGGGCGGTGAAGTGCTTTATCGTCCGCTGGATTCCAATTGGGCGGTGGGCCTGGATGGCAATTATGTCAAACAGCGTGATTGGAACAACATGATGCGGTTTGCCGACTACAGTGTCGCCACCGGTAATCTGACCGGTTATTGGGAACCCAGTTTCCTAAACGGCGTGTTGGTTAAAGCCAGCGTCGGGCGTTATCTGGCGAAAGACAAGGGCGTGACCTTTGATGTTTCGCGACGGTTCGACAGCGGCGTTGTCGCCGGCGCGTTCGCCACCTTTACCAACGTTTCCCGCACGGACTATGGCGAAGGTTCTTTCACCAAGGGTTTCTATTTGTCGATTCCGCTGGATCTGTTGACCGTTACGCCAAATCGCACTCGGGCGCAATTGAACTGGATCCCGCTGACCAGAGACGGCGGACAAATGGTGGGACGCAAATTCTATCTGTATGATCTGACGAGCGAACGTTCACCGGAAGTGCGCTGAAATCCTCGAATATCGATATCGGCGCCAACGGCCTCCTTCGGGAGGCCGTTGCCGTTGTCGGCGAGTCGCGTGGCCGTGACGGACCGCGGGGCGGCGGGAAAGTCGGGATGGCAAGGATTCTTGACTTGATCCGCGCAGCGGGCGATAGTGGCCGCAATACCGTCTCATCCGGCAATGCCGCGTGCGGGTTTTCCGCTCTCGCCCCGTGGGGGTGTTTTGACCGCGCCGCTGCTCGTCGCTTGTATGGTCTCCCCACGCGCCATGCGACTCGCGTTTGTGGCGCGGCAATTCATCGGCGGCGTCCGTGAATATTCGTGGAACAGGGATTGGTACGTGTTCTGGGCTACAATTGTATCCGACTCTCAATTGACATCATGAGGACAGGATGACGGACGATCCTTCTACCACGCTCTTGGCGGCTATCCGCTGGTTTGACGGTCCGCGCCCGTGTTTAAGTCCGACGCAAGAGAATTGGTTGCTGGAAAGCGACTCGATGACCCTGCGTCTGGAGCGCCACTGCCGGACGCTAAGCGTCCGGCGTATCCGGGAAGGGTATTGCTCCGCCGCCGAATCGGGCGGCGATAGCGCATTGTTACCCGCAAGCGGGCGTTACTGGCTGCGGGAAGTGGTGCTTTATGGCGATGGCCGGCCCTGGCTGGCGGGCCGTACCTTGATTCCCGCGCATGTGCTCGGCGATGCGGAGAGCGCGTTAACCGCGCTTGGGGATACGCCGCTGGGCCGCTGGCTGTTTCGCGAGGGTCCCCCGGCGCGCGATTTCATTCAACTGGGACGCGCTGACGGATTATGGGCGCGCCGGTCCCGCTTGCATTCCCATGGCAAGCCATTGTTGTTGACCGAACTGTTTTTATCAGACGCACCGCTGTATCGTTGAACACGGCGACGCTTGACCGACTAAAGGAGTAAAAAAGTGGAACATGGCGCCACATTGGGTAAATGGCAAGCCTGTTGCCGGCTAATGCGCATTGATAAACCCATTGGTTCTTTGTTGTTGCTTTGGCCGACACTCTGGGCCCTCTGGCTTGCCGGACGGGGTGTGCCCGATTTTGGCATCCTGGGGGTATTTATCGGCGGCGTCTTTTTGATGCGCGCCGCCGGCTGTGTGGTTAATGACTTCGCTGATCGCAGAATCGATGGACATGTCAAGCGTACCGCCTCGCGTCCCCTGCCCAGCGGCCTGGTCAGCGAGAAAGAAGCGAAAGTGTTGTTCGTTGCTTTGGTGGCGGCGGCGTTCGGACTGGTGCTGACATTGAATACCATGACCATCGTCCTCTCGGCGGCGGCCCTGGCGCTGGCCTGGGTCTATCCGTTCATGAAACGGTACACGCACTTGCCGCAACTGGTGCTTGGCGCGGCCTTCGGCTGGTCGATCCCGATGGGGTATGCCGCGGTCAGCGAAGCGTTGCCGCTGTCCTGCTGGCTCTTGTTTGCGGCGAATATTCTTTGGACGGTGGCTTATGATACCGAGTACGCCATGGTGGATCGGGATGACGATCTGCGCATCGGCGTAAAATCCACCGCTATCCTTTTCGGACGCCACGACAAAACCCTCATTGGTCTGCTGCAAGGCGCTACGTTACTGCTGCTGGCCGCCCTCGGCTGGCTGTCGCGGTTGAATGCCGTTTATTACGCGGCGTTGCTGCTGGCGGCGGGCCTGTTTCTTTATCAACAACGATTGATTGCCGGCCGGGATCGCCAGGCCTGCTTCAAGGCTTTTTTAAACAATAACCTGGTCGGGATGGTTATCTATGCCGGGATCGCCTTGAGCCTGCTCGGCGCGGGGACCCGTTAGGCCCCCGCGGCCGCGGCTAATCCGCCGACGTCGCGTCGGTGATTTTTACCGACGCCAGCACGCCGGCGCTTTCAATGGTCAATTGCACTTCCGGCGTAACCAATTCGCTCAGGATCAGGCTTGTCTCGTTGACTTTTTCCTCTATGGCGTCGCCGGTATCGCTAATATAGTGCTGGTCGCGCAGCGTTCCCACCAAGGTGGAAAACACCGCTTTATCAAAGAACTCCGGCGCGTTGATACCGTGCAGCACCGAGAGGCGCTGGGCCATGATACGGCTTTCTTTTTCCAGCGTTCCGCGGTTAATCCGCGGGTTGAATCGCAGCAGGGAAAAAGCGATGGCGTAACGTTGCAGTGTTTCCCTAACGCCGGCGGCCAGCAGTTGCAGCGTATGGGCCCGGCCAGGATTGATGCTGAGCCGCTGCGCGTCTTCCGTGATCAATTCCTGTCGCAACAGTTCCGCTATCAGCCTGAGGATAATCGCTTCCAGTTGATTGTCGTCATAATGCATGAACAATTCAGCTTTCAGCAACGGATACAGCAGCGTTATCCGGTGTAGCAGTCGTGCGCGATCAATACCGGGATGGCCGATCACCATGGCCGCCACCAGCGACGGTAGAATGAACAGATGCTGAATATTGTTGCGGTAGTAGGTCATCAGGACGGCCCGTTCCCGCGACAAGTAGATAATGTCGCCAATGGTATCCTGTTCAATACTGAATTTATCCATGCCCAACGCGTGTTCGAGCAATTGCTCCGCGGTCGCGTCCGGTACGGTAACGTCCGGCGCGTAGGGCACGTTGCGTAACAGCGCCATATAACAGGTCAGTTGTTGCAGCAACTGCTCGCGGGTCAACGAACGTTGTCGCGACGCCAGTAACACCGTAGAGCACAGATTGATGGCATTGGCGGCGGCGGCGTTATTGATCCGGACCATGATTTTGCCGGCGATGTCGGCCACCGCCGTCGCCAGCCAGGCGGGGCGTTGCGCCTCGATAGGATCGATGGATTCGCGCCACTGCGGCACATGCTGGTTAAGGTAGGCGCTCAGCGATAACGGTTCGCCGAAATTCACATAGCCCAGGCCCAGGTTGCGCAACTTGCGCAAGCCTCGCAACATCTGGAAAAACCCTTCTTTTTCCTTGGTCGCGCCGCGCAATTCCTTGGCATAGGTCGCCACCTCCATGACATGCTCATAGCCGACATAGATCGGCACCAGGGTAATGGGCCGGTTTCCGCCGCGCAACATGGCCTGAAGGGTCATGGTCAGTGTGCCGGTTTTGGGCTCCAGCAGCCGGCCCGTTCTGGAGCGCCCGCCTTCCATAAAATATTCCACCGAGTATCCGCGGGTGAACAATTCACCGAGGTATTCGCGGAATATGGTGGAATAAAGTTTGTTGCCCTTGAACGTCCGGCGGATAAAAAATGCGCCCAACCGGCGAAAAACCGGCCCCGCCGGCCAGAAGTTCAGGTTGATGCCGGCGGCGATATGCGGCGGCACCAGACCCTGATGGTAGAGAACATACGACAACAGCAGATAATCCATATGACTACGATGACAGGGCACATAGACGATTTCATGCCCGTCTTCGGCCAATTGCCTCACCCGCTCGGCGTTACGCACGTGCAATCCCTGATAAAGGCGATTCCAGGTCCATCCGAGGACCCGATCGGTGAGACGCACCGCCTCATAAGAGAAGTCCGCGGCGATCTCCTCCATTATCCCGATGGCCGCCTGCTGCGCTTTTTCCACGGAAAGCTTTTTGGTGCGCGCCTCATCTTCCACGGCTTTTTCAATGGCCTTGGACGCCAGCAGCTTATTGAACAACTCCTGCCGGACCGGCAGGCGCGGCCCCACCGCCACCAGGCGCTGGCGGGCGAAATGAATCCGCGCCACTCTGGCCAGTTTCTGGGCAATCGTTTTATCGGTGCCGTGCTCCGTCGCCATATATCGCATGGATAGCGGGCTGGAAAAGCGGACGAAGCTGTCGCGTCCCAGCCACAATACGGCAATGAATTTCTGGAAACCGTTCAGCAGACGTAGTTGCGGCGCGGGATGATTGGGTTGCGCCTCGCGGCCGGGCGATCGTCCGAACATCACCGCGACCGGCACCATCTGCACATCCAACTGCGGATTGTTGCGATGTAAGTCCAGGTAATTATGAAATAACCTGACGGACTCCGGCTTTTCGGTGAAATAGGAAAAGACCCGCGGTCCGTCGTTGATAAAGACATAACGCGGCAAACTGACGCCGTCGATATTCACTTGGTCCAGCGGATCCGGCAATTGCAGTTTTAGACACTGCGCGCGTAGCGTAAGCAAGTCCGCCTTGGAATTATAAGGTAGAACATACATTATCGGCCGTAGCGGATCCAAGCCGGTCTCCCCTTGGGGATCGGCCGGAATCACCTTACTCCTGACCAACAGTTTCAGCGGTAAATTCAATAACGCATAATATAAAGTACGCCAACCTGACATATCTTTGTAAAGCCTCTTGTTAGCATTGCGGCACAAGAATACCAGAAACCGCGCCACAGATCTGTGGTGATGCGAACGCAAAGAACCGGTAATATAAGCGCTGTTTTCTCAAGGCGTATAGGGCTATGGCAAATCAAAATAGCGGGCTGCGACGAATTTACCAGGCCATGGGATATTCGTTGAAAGGCATTGGCGCCGCCTGGCGCCATGAAGCGGCGTTTCGTCAGGAAGCGGTGGCGGCCGTGGCGGCCGTCATCTTGGCATACTCCCTCGAACCGGACTTCGTCAGACGCGTTTTATTGATAGGCTCCGTATGGCTGGTGGTGGTGGTGGAGCTTATCAACAGCGCCATTGAAGCGGTGGTGGACCGCATCGGGCCCGAACGCCACCCTTTGTCCGGCCGGGCGAAGGATCTGGGTTCGGCGGCGGTCATGTTGACCATACTCTTGGCGGTCTGGGTATGGGCCACGTTTCTCTGGCGTCTGTTTTGACGGGTGGGTTGGATCAGCGAAGCGCGTATCTTGCGGCTTTTTAACGTTTTTGCCGGCGGGGAGGTTTTCAATTGCCTCAGACCTGTATATACTCTCGCAAAGACTGTATAAACAAACAGGGGACGGAATGAAAGCGTTAACCGCCAGACAGCAAGAGGTTTTTGACCTTATCCGCGATCGCATCATGCAGACCGGCATGCCGCCGACGCGCGCGGAGATCGCTCAACAACTGGGATTCCGTTCTCCCAATGCCGCCGAGGAACACCTTAAGGCGCTGGCGCGCAAAGGCGCAATTGAAATCATTTCCGGCGCATCGCGCGGTATCCGGCTGCTACTGGATGAAGAAGAAGAGGCCGGCTTGCCGCTGATTGGTCGCGTCGCGGCGGGCGAGCCCCTGCTTGCCGAGCAGCATATTGAGAGCCATTACCGGGTGGACCCGGATCTGTTCCGTCCGCATGCGGATTTCCTGTTGCGGGTCAGCGGCATGTCCATGAAGGATATCGGCATCATGGACGGCGATTTGCTGGCGGTGCATAAAACACAGGAAGCGCGTAACGGACAAGTGGTGGTGGCTCGCATTAACGATGAAGTGACGGTCAAACGTCTTAAACGGCAAGGTAATATTGTGGAACTGCTGCCGGAAAACAGTGATTTCACGCCGATAGTCGTCGACCTGCGTCACCAGGATCTTTCCATAGAAGGTTTAGCGGTCGGCGTTATCCGTAACGCCAACTGGATCTGAACGCTCTGCCCGCCACATGTTGCCCGCTCAGACTACTGGCGGGCGACATGTATAATATCCAATATCCCGAGGAAGGGGCGCTTTCCATAGTCGTGTTCTTTTCATTAACACCACTAATACATATTTAGTTACATCTTGCCCCGTTAAATCGCATCATGCTACCCGCTGTTTTGTAACAACTTATAGCACGTTAAACCCATTCATCATTAATAATGCGGTCATATCCTCTGTTAATGCCTTTATTTACCCTGTTCACTGCTATAATTACTTCAGAAGACAAATTTTTCACGGCCTGTAAAAACCGGTATTCAGCTGTAATCAGGCCCTGTCGGGATCGCCAACGCAGGGAATTCATAAAGATTGCTGATTAAAACTGATTAAATTAGGAGATTACAATGAATTCTGATCAAGCAAACGGCAACTGGAAACAATTCAAAGGTAAACTCAAAGAACAATGGGGAAAACTCACCGATGATGACTTAACCGTTGTGGAAGGCAAACGCGACCAGTTAATCGGCAAAATACAGGAAAGATACGGTTACGGCAAAGAAGCGGCTGAAACGGAAGTCAGAGATTGGGAAACCCGCAATAAATACCATTGGTAGTCCATGCAGTAAATTCCCGCCAATACTCCTCCATGATTGAGTTTAAGCGCCTACCCGAGGTACAAGGATGTACCATCCATACTCGTCATAATTCACGTTGCCTCATTGTTGGCTGCGCTTGCACGCCCCAGTCACATAGTTATCTATGCTCCTGGGAACTTGCTCGCTTGCCGCCGCGATGCAAACCCAAGTATTGGGAGTATAAACGGCACATCTTTTATCGTCCGGACAATCATTTTCTTTTAACTGCGTGCGCATGCCCGCAATTGTCCAACTGAGCACAGCTTTGTACTTGGGTGCATTTCTCGCATAACCCATGCGCTTCCACCACGTTATGCCGCATGGTGAACCCATTGGCGCGGGCCATCCGCTGCAAGATTTCTTCGATACCTTCCGTCGAACGTTCTATTACCTGACCGCATTCGTCACAGATAAAAAAAGCGGAGGTATGGCTGGGCTCTTCAAAATGATGGCACAGAACGAAACTGTTCGTCGATTCCACCCGATGAATAAACCCCTGTTCCATTAAGAAATCAAGGGCGCGGTAGATGGTCGGCGGTTTCGCCTGCGGTTCAGATGCGCGCAGCAGATCCAACAAGTCATAGGCGCTGATTGCGCCTTCCTGCTGGGTCATCAGACGCAACACCTCCAGTCGTTGCGGCGTCAAACGCACATTGCGCTGCTCGCATAGTTGTTCCGCCTGGCTGAGCAGCTGTGATTTATCCATGCTGTTCATAAAGAATCCCCGTAGCCTGCCTTTCCCCCATCTTATCATGATGGCGGTAAAACGCCCAACTCGGGTAATGCCCAGCAGGGTATGTCACTGCGCCCGCATTAAGATTCCCATTAAGCCGATTGCAACGGATAAGTCGCCGTATTGGTAAAACCGACAGGTTTTTGCCAATGATGGTTAATCCCTTCAGTAACACTGTTGGCGATGGTGATCAAATGATAGATAACCTGCTTATTACTGGCACGGGTTTTCCGTTTGATATTGATTTTGTGTGATGAGAGGGTTTTTTCCTTGATATGCAAATGTGAACAGATATGGAAGGTGTCATAACCCGACATCCACATCGTGAGGATTTCCGCTTCGGTTTTACTGAAGCGCAAGGGCGCGAACCCGATGGTTTCTTTGTCATCACGCCAGCTTTTGATATCCATGAAGTAACGGATAATCATATTGATAGTCGATATTTTTATAAACTTCGATGTAATAATAACATTGTTTTTGATAGGCACAAAATCGTAGAATTTTATGCTCTCATTACCGATGAATATAAAAAAGAGTGTCGCCGGGTGTTGATCGATGACCGATTTTAGCTCTTCGTTATCATGCTGAACCTGAAAATAATTCTGATTGATGAATACCACGGAAGGCGACGACGTTTGACATTTCTTTTTTAGTGCCGTCAAGCTATCCAGTGTACGAATGCTTCCCTTCACACCATTCGCGCCAAGAGAACTTTTTAGCGCACACCTGGTATACGCGCACGGATCGAGAATAAATACAGTCATAATAGTTACAGTATCTACCGTTAATAAGTTTGAAGGAAATAGATGTGTGAGTCTTGCTATAAAATTGTTTAGCCGGCGCCTCATGGCAGTACAACGCCGGTAATACAACAAAAGATGTCTTACGCTTAGAACAGGCAGCAAAAAACCGGTTAGGTTGTTAACCAGACGAACTGCTAAAAATCCCCGTTAGACGCGCATACCATTTTTTCATCGCTCAAACTAAAAGCATCAGAACGAATTCATGTGATAGTGGATTATGACCAACTTGTAAATCGGCTTTGCTGGTTTTGGGACGAAATGAGGGACATCTGGTATGCAGTACGAACTTTTCCAGGGAACATCCGGAAAATGTTAATGTCTGGCTACCGGACCTTTACACGTTGGCGCAACCGCCTTCACTTGTTATCGACTGTCATCCGAGGCCGCTCATCGGCCTGAGGCCGGCATGGGCCCATCACGGTTCTGCGGCGGATCGTCGTTGGCGGATAAATCAGGTCACGCATAGGATGGCATAAAACTGATTGTTTCCTTATTTGCAATACCAAAAATGAAGATTGATGAGCGACAGGTAAATTTTTATTCTTTTCCGAGGAAACAGAGAGGCTTCGTGGCCGTTTAATTTGCGGCAGGCTTTGTGAGTCAACAAGTCGAGACACTACAATGCGACAGACGTTGTTATTTTTAACTATGATAGTAGCGTTTTTTTTTAATCAAAACGCGCTGGCACAAAATCCCGTTCCCTTTCATGGCGTGGTGCAATCGCCGGAAAGCCGTTCCTTTTTGTGTTCCGAACAAGGCGGCTTTAGAAATCGCAACTGTGGGGATGTCGCTTACGAACCACAGTCCATAGAAGGCCCTAAAGGTTTTCCCGCCGCCGGTCCGGCGGACGGCCACATCGCCAGTGGAGGTCAAGCGCGGTTTGCGGAGTTAAACGAACAAGACGTGAATCGTTGGTACCGGGTGGATATCAACAGGGGCGACAACACGTTTATTTGGTCGTTGCACGCGACCCATGCCACTTCAAGCTGGCGCATTTTCATCACCCGGCCGGACTGGAATCCCAACGCGCCACTGACGCGCGCGCAGTTTGTTCTGACACCGATTTGCAGCGAGGAAAAACAGGGCGCGGTACCGCCGACCATTGTCGTTCTTCCCTGTTTTATTCCGCCGGAATACACCGGTTACCATGTGATTCTTGCCGTCTGGGATGTCGCCGATACGCCTAATGCCTTTTATCAGGTGATAGATGTTCAGATTCATTGATGTCTTATGGGACGCCATTTGGCTATAAATGGCGTCCCATGCCGCGCTATTGTCCGGCGTGACGCAGCGCGCCAACATCCGGTTGATGGAAGATATCCTGGTAGAGCGCCAACATGCGTTCTATCAGCGGTTCCCGCCAACCGCCATGCAACGCATTGTCGCGGAATTTGTTTTCGAGCTCCCGGAGGGTGAGGGGTTCTTTGGCGCCGCCACGCATCCATGGCCGTTCAATTTCCACGCTTTCGCCGTCGTTGAGCGTCGCCCGCAAATGACCGGTAAAATTGGCCGGGTAGGGATTTTGCGGGTCAACAACATAACCGATTTTGCCGGCTAACGCCAATACCGCCGGGTCAATGATACGTTCCGGCGTAAATTGCGCCAACCCGGCCTTGCCATCGAAAAATCCCACCGCCATACAATAGGGGGTGCTGAATTTGGCCGCATAGGCGTTGGGAGGGCGCTGTTTGACCGCCAGGTCCTCCCAAAGCCGATGTACCGTTCCTTCGCCTACTTTGCAAATGATGTCGCGAATGTTCTCCGGTTTTATCCCCCGGCGCGCCAAGGCGATGGCGCAATCAATATAGGGCTGGGTCATAGTGCCGCAGGCGTAGGGTTTAAAGGCGATGGTTTGCATCAGCCAACGCTGTCCGAGCTTGTCCAATACCGGGGTGAAGTCGGCCGTTAGCGAGGGTGCGAACGCTCGATAAAAACCATGGCGGCCTTCGAACACCGTATGCGGTCCGTCGAATCCGTCTTTAGCCATCAGCGCCGCGCGAATGCCCGATTGCGCCGCCCAGCCGGCATGCATGCGTTTGGTGGAGGCGCCTTCGGTCAGATACTCAATGATCCCGGATGCCATACTGCCGGCAATGCCCAGCGCTGATGCGGTTTGCCGTGAGTTTAGCCGCGACGCCGCCGGCCGCCGCGAAAGCGCCGATGACCGCCGTGGGATGAAATCCGGCGCGATGGATAGCGCGCGGCGCCGCCAGGCTTAAACGGCACATCAGTTCCGCTCCGGTGACGATTCCCCGTAATAAATCCGCGCCGGACAATTTTTCACGTTCGCATACGGCCAATACCGCTGGAACGACCACCGCCTCGGAATGCACTGGCCCGCCCTCGAAGGTATCGTCAAAATCCTCGCCATGGGCGGCGGTGCCGTTGACTAACGCGGCATCAAACAGCGTAAGCCCGCCACGATGTCCCAACGCGGTACAATCGCCTTGCCCGTCGGCGGAGCGCAATGTCGCCAGCGTATAGCATTCATTACGCGCGGCGATGCAGAGTCCCAGCATGTCCAACAGCAGCAAACGCGCGACATCGACCGTTTCGGCCGGATAACGGCTGGTATCCTGATTCGCAATCCAGCCGGCGAGCGTTTCCGCTATAGGCGGCATGTTATCCGATGAAAAGCGCATGGTCATTGGCGACCCCCTAGGCGGGTGAAGGAGAAAATCGGCATACCGATGCGTCTGGCCGGTACTGCCGGTCAGACTTCCCGGGCGCAAGCCGATCTTGTGCTTTGTTCACGGCAGGTAAGCCCCGCCGTTGGCGTGGATGACTTGTCCGGTCAGGTAGCGGGCTTGCGGACCACAGAGAAACCGGACCAGTGCGGCAATGTCGTCCGGGCGTCCCGGTCGGCCCAGCAGCGTCTGCCGAGCGGCGCGATGCGCCGGACGCGTATCGCCGGCCGCGCCGCCGCGAACGGTATCAATCATGCCCGGCACCACACAGTTGACCGTAATGCCTTCCGGCCCCAGATCATAGGCCAATGCGCGCGTCAATCCCGCCAAACCGGCCTTGGCGGCGATAACGTGCGCTCGCCCCGCGGAGCCCGCGTGCGCAGACATGCCGCCAATATTTATAACGCTGCCCTTGCCGGATCGCATGAGTGCCGGCAGGGCCTCGCTTGCGCACAGAAAAGCGCCGTCGAGGATGACCGATCGGACTTCCTGCCATTGAGTCCAGCTCAATTGGGCGAAAGGCGTCTCGCGCCGAATCGCCGCGTTATTCACCAGAATATCAATGCCACCGAACTGTTTTACGGTCTCGGCCATGAGTCCCCTGGCGCCTTCCGGTTCGCTGATATCGGCCAAATGCAGTTGGGCGCGCCCGCCACAACGTTCAATTTCCCGTACGACATCTGCCGCCTCACTGGCCGATTGCCGGGCATTGACCATGACCGCCGCGCCCGCGGCGGCCAGTTCCACCGCAATTGCCCGACCTATGTTACGGGCCGCGCCGGTCACGACGGCGACCTGTCCCGCCAATTCTCCTGACATGTCGACATTCCCCCGTTATGCCTATCATGATGGGATGTCTGCGCCCAGGGCGGCGGCATCCCGTTTGTGGCCGAACCGGATCAACAACGCGTCCGCTTTCCCTCGGGCTGTGTCAGCCTGGCCAAATCCGCCATGTTACCGCAGGATTCCACCTCCCGGCAGGCCCATAAGAGTTTCGCCGCCTGCTCGGCGCCAAGCACGGGGGCCGTGAGATCGGTGAATTTGCCATCGATAGCCTCTCGGTTCATGGGATTTGCCGTGCTGCCTATCGCATGCTCGATATGTTTCTCGAGATGTTGTCCGTTTTGCAGCACAAGGACGATATGGGCGGCATCGGCGGGTAATGACGGGTCGATTTCCGCGCTGATTTTATTGCGCAGGGCAACGGTTGGCGCGTGATGCACCGCGGCGTCGCTGTATTGCGCTTCGCCGGCCCGTCCTTGAATCAATGCCACGGCGGCGGAGTGATAGACGCTGAATTTGCCGTCCAGACCGGTTTGGGGCATCCGCTTGCCGGTCAGTTCCAGCACGAGTGGGTGGACCCGCAATCGCACCGCATCTATCAGGTCAGCGTCTAGGTGATGTTCATGTCTTAATTGGATGCAGCCGTCTATCACGGGATGAATGACAATGCCGCAGGCGAAAGGTTTAAAGGTATTGAGCAGGCTTTCATGGCGTTCGCCCAGGCCGTCGGTAATTTCCCGGTAATCCTGGCGGGTACTGACGACATTGGCCCAACCGCGCTTGGCTTCGATGGCCTGCTCTGAACTGGTGTAATCCCGCGCCGCCAGCAATGCCGCCGTCAGCCCGTTTTGCGCGGCCCGGCCCGGATGAAAACTTTTGGTCATGGTACCGAACATTTCCCGCAGACCAACCGGTTGCGATGCGGCGATGCCCAGCGCCCAGGTCATTTGCGTCTCATTTAGCCCCAGTACTTTGCCCGCCGCCGCCGCTGCGCCGAAAACGCCGGCGGAGCCGGTAATATGCCAACCCACGGCATAATGGTCCGGGTAGACGGCGTTGCCGATACGGCATTCCGTTTCGATTCCCAGAATCAGGGCATGGATAAACTCCGCGCCGCCAATGGCGCGATATTCCGCCAATGCCATAATCGCCGACGCCACCGGACCGGCGGGGTGGATCACCGTTTTAAGGTGAGTATCGTCAAAGTCGAACACATGTGAGCTGACGCCATTGAGCAACGCCGCGGTCAGGATATCGGTCCGCTCAATACGGCCTAACACGGCAGCCTGCGGGGCGCCGGCGAAGGGCGCCAAGGCCGATAAGGCGATTTTCACGGCTGGATGTCCGCTGCCCCCAACGGCGCAGCCCAGCCAATTGACGAATGAATCGACCCCCCGCGCGCGGACCGCGCCGGGAAGATCATCTGGCCGCGTTTGGACCAGGTATTGCGCCAAACGCCGGGTAACACCCGTCTCCAACGCCATTGCTCGCTGCTCTTGTGGTATCGCCATCATTTACTCCCCTGGCTGGTGGTCGCATTGATTATTGCATATTGTCGACAATATTGCGGAGTAAAGTGGGGTTTGGGAAAGGTATTTTTCGTGTTTTGTTAACCTGATCGTGTTTCGCTAGGTCAATTTACCGGTCAGGCGAGCCGTTGGCATCGGTCAAAATGGGCAAGGTTTCTGTGCTATAGTAAGAAAGCTTTTTTTTGGCTGCCAGCACCGCGTGTTCCTGGCGTTGACAGGGTCGCCGCTACTGATCTCGGCGAGACTTAACCTAAATGCACGAAACGATGACTTTGCAAGAAATGCCTGTAGCTCCAATTGTGCCTGATGTGCCAGGCAATTATCCCTCCTGCCGGTTCGCCGTCGCGCCGATGCTCGATTTGACCGATCGCCACTGCCGTTACTTCCTGCGCCAGTTGACACGGCGCGCCGTGCTTTACACCGAAATGGTCACAACCGGCGCCTTACTCTACGGCAAAGGGGATTACCTGGCCTATGACGACGCAGAACATCCGGTGGCCTTGCAACTGGGCGGCAGCGAGCCGGATGCTTTGGCGCGATGCGCGCGGATGGCCGAGCAACGCGGCTATGATGAAATCAATCTTAATGTCGGCTGCCCTTCCGATCGGGTACAGAACGGCCGCTTCGGCGCCTGTTTGATGGCGGAGCCGCAACGGGTGGCGCAATGCGTCGCCGCCATGCGCGCCGTCGCGTCCATCCCGGTGACGGTGAAAACCCGAATCGGTATCGATGACCAGGACAGTTATGCCTTTTTGTGCGAGTTTATTGGGACCGTGGCGGAACAAGGCGGATGCGACACTTTTATCATCCATGCCCGTAAAGCCTGGCTGTCGGGGCTAAGCCCCAAGGAAAACCGGGAAATTCCCCCCCTGGATTACGACAGGGTATACCGGCTAAAACGCGATTTTCCCGGGTTACGACTGGCCATTAACGGCGGCATCAAAACCCTTGAGCAGGCCGGCGGGCACTTGCAACGGCTTGATGGCGTCATGATCGGGCGAGAAGCTTATCAAAACCCGTCCATGCTGGCCCGTGTCGATAGCCGGTTATTCGGCGCGACCGATCCTTATGATTCCCTGGTCGATGTGGCGGCGGCCATGCTGCCCTACATTGAGAGCCAGCTTTCCCGCGGCGCCTCGCTTGGCCACATCACCCGCCATATGCTGGGTCTGTTTCAGGGGCGGCCCGGCGCGCGGCAGTGGCGGCGCCACCTGAGCGAAAACGCCCACAAACCCGGCGCCGACATCTCGGTGGTGGAACGAGCGTTGGCCAACGTCGCCGCGAATCGGTTGGCTGAAGATGCGCCCGTCAGCCAACGGTTTTCCGATAATCTTTCCTAGAGCGCGTCTCGCTTCGCCATGCGGGGTGTGGCGGTTCAGGTTGATTGTAAAGCCCTGCGTCTAAGAAGACGGCGAATTTGGCTAATAGATAGCGAAATTCGCTATATTCATTATGTGTTTCTCGTGAAAAGTTAATTAAATCAATTAAGTAATCAAAATGCATCTTGGCATGGATCTTGTTAAATAAAAAGCGTAGCGCGAAGGGCAAGCGCATGCCGAACAAGGTCGGCAACCGTACCTGCCTCAAGATTGGGAGCTGAACATGTTGGAAATCTTTTTTGTTATCGCCTTCTTCCTGATGCTGTTGTTTACCGGTATTTCCCTGTTGGGCGTATTGGCGGCGCTGGTGGTGGGGACGTTTGTCATGCTGTTTGCCGGTCTGTTTCTGCTGGCCCTGAAATTACTGCCCTGGTTGCTATTGGCTTTAGTGATTGCCTGGGTATGGCGAGCCATGGGACCGCCGCAATTGCCCCGCTATTGATCCGCATGCCGGTAAGCGGGACGAAGCGCCAGGCTACCGGCTGAAAAATGCGTGGCTGATCACAGCTTTTCTCATTTCTAAGGTCAAATCTGCATAATCGATACTTTTTGCTTATCTCTGCTGATAGGATACCCCCATTGTCCTATCGCAGATTTCATCGTACCGGAGGCGCCCGGCGGTATGTCGCCGCTTCCCGTTGCCGTGACTGCCCTGACCCTACCTAAAAAAAGGCCTCTGTTGTCTAGCGGTCAAAAAAAGACGGGCTTCCCAAGGGAAGCCCGTTTACTATTGCGCCGATATCGTTCACATCGGGGTTCAGGGTATCAGCAGTGAAGAACCGTTGGTTTGTCGTGCTTCCAGGGCACGATGCGCCTGCCGCGCTTCCGACAGCGGAAATTTCTGCCGCTCCGGTATGTCGATTTTAATGGCGCCGCTGGCAATCATGGAAAACAATTCGTTGCTGGCAAGCCTGAGTTCTTCCTGGTTGGTCACATAGCCAAACAGCGACGGCCGTGTGACAAACAATGATCCTTTCTGGTTCAAAATGGACAAGCTGACGCCGGTCACCGGGCCGGAGGAATTGCCGAAACTGACCATCAATCCCCGGCGATGCAAACAGTCCAGCGAGGCTTCCCAGGTGTTTTTGCCCACCGAATCGTAGACCACGCTCACTTTTTTTCCGCCGGTCAGTGCCGCCACCCGTTCCGGTACGTTTTCTTCGCGATAATTGATGACTTCCCAGGCGCCGGCGTCTTTCGCCAGGGCGGCTTTTGTCGCCGACCCCACGGTGCCTATCATTTTAGCGCCAAGGGCTTTGGCCCATTGGCAGGCAATGAGACCCACGCCGCCCGCCGCGGCGTGAAACAGAAAAATTTCGTTGGGTTTGATCTCATAGGTCTGGCGCAACAGGTAGAACACCGTCAGTCCCTTGAGAAATGAGGCCGCCGCTTGTTCAAAGCCGATGGCGTTGGGCAGTAGCGCGATTTTCTCGGCGGCGACGTTATGGATTTCGCTGTAGGCGCCCAGTGAAGATTGGGCATAAACCACCCGATCGCCTGGCTTGAAACCGGCCACTCCCTCGCCTATCCGGGTAATGATCCCGGCGGCTTCGGTACCCAGGCCCGAGGGTAACGGGGCCGGATATAAGCCGCTGCGCACGTAGGTATCGATGTAATTGATGCCTATTGCCTTATTTTCAACTTGTACTTCGCCCGCCGCCGGTTCTTTTGGTGTAAAATCCACATATTCCAAAACGTCCGGGCCGCCGTTGGCGGAGAATTGAATGCGCTTGGCCATCGCTGTTCCTCCTGTAAGGTTTTCGAACACTCATATGTCTTGTCGCCTGAATGCACAGCCGCATAGGATTTGACGGCAACTAACGCTACAATGCGTTTTCATCCAAGGACGTTTCCAGCAGATAAAGTCATTATCGCATGCCAGAAAAAAAAGCCCTCAATAAAACCGGTTCCGCTTCGGACCGTCAGGTAGAAGGCCTGAAACTGCCCCCCCATTCCCTGGAGGCGGAGCAATCGGTGCTGGGCGGTCTGATGCTGGATAACGAACGTTGGGATAACGTCGCCGAGCGGGTGGCGGTCAAGGATTTCTTCAATCGTCCGCACAGGCTGATTTTCGGCGAGATGCAGCGTCTGATTGAACTGAGCAAGCCCATCGATCTGATCACGCTCTCCGAATCGCTGGAACAAAAGGGCGAACTGGACTCGGTGGGCGGGTTCGCCTACTTGGCCGAATTATCGAAAAATACCCCCAGCGCCGCCAATATTGCCGCTTATGCGGATATTGTCCGGGAACGGGCGGTTGTGCGGGAGATGATCGCCGTCGCCCATGAAATCGCCGACGCCGGTTACGATCCCCAGGGGCGTAGCAGTGAGGAACTGCTTGATCTGGCGGAGTCGCGGGTATTCCAGATAGCGGAAAACCGTGCCAGTAAAGACGACGGTCCCAAGAGCATCGACCAAATCCTTGAGGATACCGTGGCGCGCATCGAGGAGCTTTATCAGCGGCCTCATGACGGCGTGACCGGGGTTTCCACCGGTTATTCGGATCTCGACAAGAAAACCGCCGGCCTGCAAAAGTCCGATCTGATTATCGTCGCTGCCCGGCCGTCCATGGGCAAGACCACGTTCGCCATGAACCTGTGCGAAAACGCCGCCATGACCGAAGGCAAACCGGTTTTGATCTTCAGCCTGGAAATGCCCGGCGAGCAATTAATGATGCGTATGCTGGCGTCGCTGTCCCGGGTCGACCAGACGCGCATTCGCACCGGGCAATTGGACGATGAGGATTGGGCGCGGATTTCCAGCACCATGGGCCTGCTGCTGGAAAAAAATAATATGTATATCGACGATTCCTCCGGCCTCACGCCTACTGAAGTGCGTTCCCGCGCCAGGCGGGTATTTCGCGAACATGACGGTCTGAGCATGATCATGATCGACTACTTGCAATTGATGCGGGTGCCGTCGCTATCCGACAACCGGACATTGGAAATCGCTGAAATTTCGCGTTCGCTTAAGGCATTGGCCAAAGAATTGCAAGTACCTGTGGTGGCGCTATCCCAGCTCAACCGCGGCCTTGAACAACGCGCCGACAAACGGCCGATAAACTCCGACCTGCGTGAATCCGGCTCCATTGAGCAAGACGCCGACGTTATCATGTTTATCTATCGCGACGAGGTGTACCACGAAAACAGCGATATGAAGGGTATTGCGGAAATTATTCTCGGTAAACAGCGTAACGGCCCGATCGGTACCGTCAGGCTGACGTTTAACGGACAATGGTCGCGGTTCGACAGTTATGCCGGGCCGCAATACGATGATGAATAATAACCAGGACAGGAATAATGAAAACGGCCACCGCCGTTATAGATCGTCAGGCATTGCGGCACAATCTCCGACAGGTACGTCGGCTGGCGCCGCAAAGCCGCGTAGTGGCGATCGTGAAAGCCAATGCTTACGGGCACGGCCTGTTGGAAACCGCGCTGACGTTACAAAATGAAGCGGATTACCTGGGCGTGGCCCGTTTGGGGGAAGCGCTGACGCTACGCCGCGGGGGGATAGCGAAACCCATCCTGATGCTGGAGGGCTTTTTCAGCAAAGAGGAACTGCCGTTGCTGGCGGCGCATAATATCGACACCGCCGTGCATTGCGAAGAGCAGTTGCTGGCGCTGGAGCAGGCCGGGTTGCCGGTTCGGGTATGGATGAAACTGGATACCGGCATGCACCGTCTGGGTATCCGGCCGGATCAAGCCGAAGCGTTTTATCGGCGTTTATCCGCCTGTCCCGGTATCCTGGGGCCGGTGAATATCATGAGCCATTTCGCCAGGGCCGATGAACCTCAGACAGATACCACCCGCCAGCAACTGGCCTGCTTTGACGCGTTTGCCCGGGGCAAACCCGGCATGCAATCCATCGCCGCTTCCGGCGGAATTCTGTTGTGGCCGGATTCCCATCGCGATTGGGTTCGTCCCGGCATTTTACTCTACGGCGTTTCGCCGGCGGCGGGTATCGGCGCCGATTTTGGCTTTCGACCGGTTATGACGCTGACATCGGCGCTGATAGCCGTGCGGGATCACCGGGCGGGTGAAGCCAGCGGTTACGGCGGAACCTGGGTCAGCGCCCGCGATACCCGCCTGGGCGTTATCGCGTTCGGTTACGGAGACGGTTATCCGCGTAGCGCCCCCAGCGGCACGCCCGTTTGGGTAAATGGCCGCCAGGTGCCGCTGGTGGGACGGGTTTCCATGGATATGCTGACGGTGGATCTGGGCCCCGACAGTATTGACCGCGTCGGTGATCAGGTGGCGCTGTGGGGGCCGTCCCTGCCGGTGGAACGGGTCGCCGAGGCCAGCGGCATCAGCGCGTATGAGCTCATTACCAAACTGACCAACCGGGTGGCGCTTGAGTATGTCGACGGTACATGTGCCGAGGCGCCGGCGGACAACCGCATGCCGGCATGTTCTTTGTGAGCGGCGGCGTATCCCGGCCGGAGAAGGTTTGTCATACGTTCATTGAGTTTGTTAATGTGGAGGCGGGAATTCGCCTTTGAACCCGCTCAACCAGGAGAGTCTGCACCGTGTTCCAAAATGTCGCTGCGTATGCCGGGGATCCGATATTATCGCTGATGGAAACCTATAAGCAGGATTCACGTCCGGATAAAATCAATCTGAGTATCGGCCTGTATTACGACGAACAAGGGGTCATTCCGCAACTGCGGGCGGTTGCCGAGGCGCAAGCCATCGTGGATGCCACGCGAAAACAGGCGGGCGGTTATCTGCCCATGGCGGGACTGGCTTCTTACCGCGACGCCGGACAGGCGCTGCTGTTTGGTGAAGACCACCCGCTGCGTGTCGCGGGCCGCATCGCCACCATCCAGACGGTGGGCGGCTCTGGCGCGCTGCGCATTGGCGCGGATTTCCTTAAGTGTTATTTCCCGGACGCCACGGTTTGGGTTAGCGACCCCACCTGGGAAAATCATGTGGCGGTATTCGCTGGCGCGGGCTTTCCGGTAAAAACCTACCCTTATTTTGACGGAAAGGCGCTGGGCATTGATTTCACCGCCATGCTGGATTGCCTGCGGTCCCTGCCGGCCCGCGATATTGTCCTGCTGCATCCCTGCTGCCATAACCCCACCGGCTCGGACTTGACCCGCCAGCAATGGGATGACGTCATCAAGGTCGTCGCGGAACGCAATCTGATTGTGTTCCTGGATATCGCCTATCAGGGCCTGGGGGAGGGGCTGGATGACGATGCCTATGCGGTGCGCGAGATGGCCCGCCTGGGATTGCCTTGCCTGGTCAGCCAATCGTTTTCAAAAGTTTTTTCGCTGTACGCCGAACGGGTCGGCACCTTATCCGTAACGGGCGATAACCCGGCCGAGACGCAACGGGTACTGGGGCAACTGACCGCCGCCGTGCGCCGCCACTATTCCAGCCCGCCGAGCTTTGGCGCCCAACTGGTTTCACAGGTGCTCAACGATCCGGCGCTTTGCGCGCTTTGGCGCGAGGAGGTCGACGGCATGCGGGAACGCCTGATGCGAATGCGCCATAGCTTGGTGGATGCATTGAAAATCGCCCTGCCTGAACATGATTTCGGCTATTTGCTACGGCAGCGCGGCATGTTCAGTTATACCGGTCTGAGTCCGCGTCAAGTGGATCGGTTGCGTGATGAATATGCCGTTTATCTTATCGCCAGCGGCCGGATGTGTCTGTCCGGGCTAAACGGCGGCAATGTCCTGCGCACGGCCCGGGCCATCGCCGCGGTGAGCGGGGTCGCCGGCTAACGCGTTTTGTCTTGCCCTTGTGCATGTACGGCAGATATTTACTCTGAATACCTCAAGTTGCATCGCGGTACTCAGATAAATCACGCCGATGCCTCTATACCCTAAATAATTCAAGTTGCATCTCGGCGGCGAACGAGCGTAGCCGACCAAGAGGCGGCTTGGAATATGACAAGTACATAATGAGCAGAGAGGACAGGAGCGTGAATCATGTGGTATCAACAAACCTTGATCTTAAAAGCCCGGCCGCGCGGTTTTCATTTGGTTACCGATGAAATCCTGGGACAGCTCGAAAATCTTGCCGCCATCAAGACCGGATTCCTGCATTTGTTTATGCAGCATACCTCGGCCTCGCTGACCTTGAACGAAAACTGCGATCCTACCGTTCGGGCCGATATGGAAAATCATTTCTTACGCCATGTGCCGGAAGATGCGCCATATCAACATGATTATGAAGGACCGGACGATATGCCCGCCCACATCAAATCATCATTGCTGGGCGCCTCGTTGTTGCTGCCTGTCGGCGGCGGGCGGGTATTGTTGGGCACCTGGCAGGGCATTTGGCTGGGAGAGCACCGCACGCACGGCGGCGGCAGGCGTATCATCGCCACGCTGCAAGGGGGATAAGCCGGACAAGCGCACTTACCAGGCCGGCGCGGACGAAAGCCGTGCCGACTGCCGGCACGTTTAGCGCCGGTTTCGCGCTGACCAGTCGCCGATCAGTTCGCCATAGAGATCCACCGACCGGCAAAGTTTGTCCACCTCGCAATATTCGTCGGTCTGGTGCGCCTGGTTGGGTTCGCCCGGGCCGAGAATAATGCAGGGCGGCGCGCCAAGCGCCGGTATCAATAACGACGCATCGGTAAAATAGGGCACCACCCTGGCTTGCAGCGGCGCATCATGCAGAGGCTGGCAGCGAGCGAATACGGCTTTGATCCACTGGTTATCCGTGTCCGTCAGCACGGCGGGTAAATCCACCAGGGTCGTCATGGCGACGCGATCACCCAGGGCGGCGGACAGTCGTTGCCGTATCTCCGAATGGCGCAAATTGGGCGCGCTACGGATGTCCACATCAAAGTAGCTGCGATCCGGCACAGAATTGATATTCAATCCGCCATGAATGACGCCGACATTCAGGGTGGGCTTTTTCATCAGCGGATGCGGTGCGCCCGGATCAAAAAGGCGGATTTTACCGATGGCGTCGGCCGCCAGATAAATAGCGTTGACCCCCAGCTCCGGCATGGCGCCGTGCGCCGTTTTACCCTGTGTTTCGCAGCGCAGCCATAACGCGCCTTTATGACCGATAACCGGATAATTGGCGGTGGGTTCGCCGACGATCAACGCGCCCGCCGTCGGCAAATCGATGGCGGACTGCGCAATGAGCGCCCGCGCGCCGTCACAGCCGGTTTCCTCGCCGCTGGTCAACAACAGTGTTATCCCCGGCCCGGTTTCGATGTCGCTCCGCCGTTGCTGGCAGGCGATGATAAATGCCGCCACTGCCGCCTTCATATCGCTGGCGCCGCGCCCGTACAGTTTGCCGTCGGCAATCTCGCCGCCGAAAGGATCGTGATGCCATGGGGCATCGCCTAGCGGAACCGTATCCAGATGGCCGGTAAAAACCAGCGGCTTGCCCTCTTTCCGCTTGCCGGCAAAATGGGCGACAAGATTGTATCGGCGTTCGGCGAACGTGTGTAGTTTGACCTGGAAACCGCGCGATTTGAGAAAGTCCGCCAGAAACGTCATGCATAATGCTTCGTCCCCGGGCGGATTAAGGGTATTGAAAGCCAGTAACGTCCGGGCCAGGTCGATGACTTCGTCGACTACATGCATACGACATACCTTTTGCGGGTTCACCGTTGTCGTTGAAATACCCGACGGGGGTTTTCGATCATGAGCGTTTCCAATTGCTCGCCGGTAATACCGTGACGGCGCAGGCGCGGCACGAAATGCCGCAAAATATAGCCATAGCCGTGGCCGCCGTAGCGGGTTAGCATGGTTTTGAGGAACACATCCTGCGATAAAAGGATCTGGGCAATAAATCCGGCATTGATCAATGCCATAATGGCCCGCGCGTTCTCTTCGTCGGATGGGGATTGCGCCGATTCATCGGCATAATAATAACCCATGCCGATCATGTCGTATTCCAAAAAGGCGCCCCGGCGCGCCAGGCTGTGCTGATAGGACACGTCGGCGAAACTGGGGTTCATGTGGCACAGCACCGTATGCCGCAAATCAGCGCCTTCCTCCTGCAAAATATCCAGTACCCGGTGTCCCAGTCTTTCCCAGCCCGGCAAATGGACTTCAATCGGGACGCCGGTGGCGGCGCTGGCGCGGCCCGCCGCCCGCAAGGATTTTTCCTCATCGGCGGTAAAGGCGGCGGAAATGCCGATTTCGCCAATCAGGCCGGCGAGGATTGCCGGTTTTTCCCGTGCGCCACCCACATCGTAGATCAACTGTTCCGCCAGTTGCTCCACTGAACGGACCTTCACATAGGCCGGGTGGGACGGTTCGAGATAGAATCCGGTACCCATGACGATATTCAGCCCGGTCATACGGGAAATACGCGCAAGCGCCTGGGGGTCGCGGCCGATGCCGATATTAGTGGGATCCACGACGGTTTCCCCGCCCAAGGCGCGGTATTTATTTAATTCCTCAATGGCCGTCTCCGGGTCGAATAACTGGCAATTATCGCGGCTGGCCAGGGGATTCATGTAAAGCTCGCCGAGATTTTCCATGCGAACCGGCATTTCCGCCAAATGGCGCTCGCTACAGCAACAAGGCGGTACCCATTTGCCGGCGGCATCCAGCAAAATATGTTCGTGCATCAGGGTCACGCCCATCCTTTCCACCGGCAACGGGCCGAGAACCGTCATGACATGGCCGTTGTCGACGCCCACCGGCAGGGGATCGGCATGGCGGAAGATTGAACTTTGCATGGCGATTATCCTTTCATCGGTCGTGCCGGGTTGAAAATCCGCGTATTAAGCCAGATAGCCAGCAGGATAATGGTCCCGGTGGCGATTTGCGTAAAAAACGGGGAAATGTGCGCTAAAATCAATCCGTTTTGGATCACGGCGATGGACAAGGCGCCCAACAGGGTGCCGATGATGGTGCCGAAGCCGCCGAACAGGCTGGTGCTACCGAGAACGACAGCGGCGATAACTTGCAACTCGAAGCCCTCGCCCTGATTGGATGATCCGCTGCCCAGCCGCGCGGTGATAATCATGCCGGCCAAAGCGGCGCAACTGCCGCTTAATATGTAAACCCATAATGTCGTGGCGCGGGTATTGACCCCGGCGCGCCTGACGCCTTCGCTATTGGCGCCGATAGCGGTGACATAGCGGCCGAACCGGGTGTTATTAAGCAGCAGATGCCCGCAAACCAGGACCAGTACTCCCAAAATCGCCGGCAAGGGCAATCCGGCGACCCAGGCGCGTCCTAGCTGGGTAAAGGGATTGCCGGCCGGAATGGGGATGGAATATCCCTGGGTTATCAATAAAGCGACACCGCGGACTATCGCCAGCGTCGCCAAGGTAACGATAAACGCCGGTATTCCTTCATAAGCGATAAAATAGCCGTTGAGTAAGCCTATCAGTCCGCCCAGAATCAATCCGCCCAGCAATACCACCGGCCAGGGTATGCCCCAATTATTCAGGGCGATGGCCGAGAGCGCGCCGACCAGCGCCAGGGTGGAGCCTACCGAGAGGTCAATGCCGCCGGTGGTGATCACCAGGGTCATGGCGGTGGCGACAATCAGCAACGGCGCGCTCTGGCGGATAATATTCAGCCAATTGGCGCTGGTCAGAAAATTATCGGTAATGAGCGAGAACACCACACAGCAAAAAAAACAAAATAAGGCGATACTGACCACCCCGGAATGGTTATGCAGCACGCGGCGCGGCAAGGTGGACCGAATCATACGGTTATTGGTCATGTTAATGATACTCATGCGTTGCCCCCTTGATGGGCGCGGGCGGAATGGGCATCGAATTTCTGGCCGACGATGAGGTTGACGATTTCCGCCAGGCTGGTGTTCGCGACATCCCTTTCGGCCACATTGGCGCCTTCGTACATCACCATAATACGATCGCAGACCAGGAAAAGATCCTGTAGGCGATGGGTTATCAGGATTACGCTGACGCCAAGGGCGCTGACGCGTTTGATCAGCGCCAGCACCGCTTCCACTTCCGCCACCGCCAGCGCCGCGGTGGGCTCGTCCATAATCAGTACTTTGGGTTCGAAAGCGGCGGCGCGGGCGATGGCGATAGCCTGGCGCTGCCCGCCGGAGAGATTGCGCACCAGCAAACGCGTATCCGGAATTGAAATACCCAGCCCTTTTAGCATTTCCCGCGCCTGGGCATGCATGGTTTTCTCATCAAGAAACGGAATGCCTAAAAAACGGGTTTGAGGTTCGCGGCCCATGAAAAGATTACCGGCCACATCGACGGTGTCGCAAAGGGATAAGTCCTGATACACCATCTCGATATGGCAATGCCGCGCATCCGCCGGCGATGTGAAAGCCCTCTCCTGACCATCGATACGGATGGCGCCGCTGGTGGGCGTAACCGCGCCGGAAAGAATTTTGGTCAGCGTGGATTTTCCGGCGCCATTGTCGCCCACCAACCCCAACACCTCGCCCGGCGCCAAGCGCAGATTAACGCCGCGCAGCGAACGGATGGAGCCGTAGGTTTTGGTAATCTCCACCATCTCCACTCGGGAACGTGAATTCGGTGTTCCGGTCATTGATCGCCTCCATTATCGAAAATGAAGCGGGTATCGTCCCTCAGCGGGACAGTAGACAAGCAAGGCGAGTTCCGCGATTTTCGGTTCGCCATTCCTAGGTAAACCGGTTTACCAAAACAACGGAAAACGCCTTGCCGCCCCTCCACAGCGCCATACCACCGCCCGTGGATATTTGTATCGCCGCTGGGTATCAAGCAGTTTTCATGCCATGCGGCACGGCTTCACCACCAACGGTCGGCGCGTTATAGAAAATATCCCGAGAAAACAAGGCATAATTCGAACGGGTCAAAGATCGGACGCCGCAAAGACAAGGGGCATCGCCGGCACAGAAATTGCCGCATTTTTGTGCGTCCGGCGACCCGCTATGGTGCATTGCGCTATGCCGGCGGGTATCGACGGACGGAATCCCGGCTTATCCATTCCACCGGTATCCGGGTCTCAAGTTCGACATCCTGCCGGCCGTTGAGCAGCTTAATCATGATATCGACGGCGGTGCGTCCCAGCAACCGGGCCGGCTGACGTATGGTGGATAACCGCGGCGTGATGAGCTCGGCATAGCTGGCATCATCGAACCCGACCAGCGATAGCGATTCTGGCGCCGACAGCCCCCGCTGGCCGAGACCGTCCAGAAGACCCAGCACCAGATAGTCGCTGGCGGCGAAAACCGCGGTGGGCGCCTCGGGCAGCGACAGCAGGCGGTGCAGCGCGGCCTGGCCGAATTCCCGACTGTAATCGCCAAACAGTATCCACGCATTGGAGCAAGACAGACCCGCCGCATCCATGGCCTGCTTGAATCCCTGGTAGCGTTCACGCACGCTCATCAGCGCGTCGGGGCCGCCGACAAAAGCAATACGGCGATGGCCGGCGGCGATCAACTGGCGAGTGGCGAGCATACCGCCTTGAACATTATCGACAAATACCTTCGGCACCTGGCTGCCCGGAACATCTTCGTCAATCAAGACGACGCGTTGATGGTCGGCCAATTCCTCCCGCAACAGACCGTTATCCGGCCGGTTGGTGGTAAACAACAAACCGTCCACCTGGCAGGTATCGAGCCAGCGGATGAATTGCCGCTCCTTGTCGGGATTGTTGCGGGTGATACAGAGCACCAGACTATAGCGATGCTCGGAGGCGGCTTCCTCGGCGGCATCAGCCAGTTCGGCGAAAAACGGATTGGTGATATCCGGCAGCACCAGACCGATGGTTTCGCTGCCCCCTTTGCTTAGTCGGCGCGCCAGGCTGTTGGCCCGGTAGTCTAACCGGGCGATAGCCTCCTCAATGCGTTGCACTGTGGATTGCGGCAGTACGATACTGTTATTGAGATAACGTGAAACGGTCGCCTTTGACAGACCCGCCAGATTCGCCACGTCCGAGAGGACCACTCGCTTTTTACCCATAGTTATCACCAAAAATTTTCCGCACGGGTTTATTGTTATCACATCTGCGTCAGGCGGTTACAGGTCTTTTTGTCCATTGGCCGAAGGAAAATGCAATGGCAGTCACTATTTTATGCTTGACAAATGCTCTGCGCCGATGAATTGTAATATCCAGTTTACCGAGTCACGTTATTGCGGAAGTGATACTGCCACTATTTCGGCTTGCGAAAGCGGCAATGTCTCCTTGGGCCGATCGTTTATTATGTCACATGATCGGCCGCTGTGAGAAAGGCCCGCCTAATCGCAATGTCAAATAGATATTTTGCATAATCCGAGTTGCATCGCGGCGGCAAGCAAGCGTAGCCAACAAAGAAGCAACACGGAGTATGACGAGTATAAGCGTATATTTCCGAACCTGCTAATGGCGTTCGTCAAATAGCTGATATGGACAAGCTAGGGCGCTGTCAGACAGTACGAAATCACGTAATCGATGCGGGCCACAAGCGTCGTAACCGTATTTCGCCTTATTGATATTTGTCCCGCCTGACATTATCCCTGATACCCGTGTATGTTAACGGTTCAGCGCGTATTTGCATCCTGTTTGCATTTTTCTGACGAGGACAACACCATGTTATTCAACACCGGTAGAAAATTTTTGATCACGTTAACGTGCTCGCTAACGGCAATGACATTATTCACTGGCGTGTCTAGAGCGGCGGAGGCGCCGCCTACCTATGCCCTGGTTCAGATTAATCAGCAGGCGTTATTTTTCAATTTAATGAATAAAGGCGCTCAGGCGGCGGCCAAAGAAAGCGGAAAGTCCTTGGTGATATTCAATGCCAATGATAATCCGGTTGCGCAAAATGACGCCATTGAAAATTATATCCAGCAAGGCGTTAAAGGCATCATGGTGGATGCCATTGATGTCAACGGTATTATGCCGGCTATCAAAGAAGCCGCCGATGCGCACATCCCCGTTATCGCCATTGATGCCGTATTGCCGGCCGGCCCGCAAAAGGCGCAAGTGGGCGTGAATAATATCAAGGGCGGCCAGATTCTCGGCCATTTTTTTAACGATTATGTTAAGAAAAATATGGGCGGCAAGGCCAAGATCGGCATCGTCGGCGCGTTGAATTCCGCCATACAAAACCAGCGCCAAAAAGGGTTCGAAGATGTCATTAAGACCCATTCAGGCATAAAAGTCGTCGATGTGGTGGACGGTCGCAATATACAGGATGACGCGCTGACGGCCGCTGAAAACCTGATTACCGGCAATCCGGATATGACGGCCATTTATGCCACGGGTGAACCGGCGTTGCTGGGCGCCATGGCCGCGGTGGTGAACCAAGGACGGCAGAAGGATATCAAAATTTTTGGTTGGGATCTGACCGCGCAGGCGATTACGGGTATCGATCAGGGCTATGTGGTGGCGGTTTTACAGCAAGATCCTGAAAAAATGGGATCGGAAGCGCTCAAAGCCCTGAATGCCGTAAACGCCGGCAAAACGGTGGAAAAAAACATTCTGGTGCCTGCCACAGTGGTGACTAAGAGTAATGTGGATACCTTCAGGCCTCTGTTCAAATAACCAGAATGGGGAGAGGGAGGGTGCGCGGCGGCCTTATGGGTGTCCTGAGGGATGCCGCCTGCCCGCCACCGGTTCAGGCGCTCTCCAGTAGCGCGGCGAGTTCCCGGCGCGAGGGAAAAGCCTGTAATGTGCCGGCGCGGCTAATGGTCATGGCGGCGGCGGCGACGGCATGGCGCAGGGCCAGGGTATCGACGGGAACACCCCGCCGCAGCGCGGAGGCCAGCATTGTCGCCAGGAAGGTATCCCCGGCGCCAGTGGCGTCCGTCGCCCGGCACGGGACCGCGGGCACATGTTCTTCCCGCCGGGAATTGAACAGTATCGCGCCGTCACGACCGAGGGTGATGATCACCGCGCCATTCCCGGCCGCCAGCAACTGTTGTCCGGCGCTGGCGGCATCCGGCATTTGGCTGAACATTCGCGCTTCGACGCTATTGACCACCACCAAATCCACCAGCGGCCAGAGCTGAGCGAATGGCGCCTTGACCGGTGAGGGATTGAAGACGGTAAATAGACCTGAATGGTGGGCATAATCAAAGACAGCGCGGGTGACATCGTAGGGAAGATTCCCTTGCTGTAATACGATGTCGCCAGGCAATGCAGGGGCTAATGCGGTTTTGATCTGTGCAAATGATAAATTTTCGGCGGCGGTGGTAGTGGTGATAATGGCATTATCGCCATCAGCGCTGTTCAAAATAATCGACGTATCGGTGGCGTATGGCGCAGGTTGTTCGGGGCGTAGCGTTAGCGCTTCTTCGGCCAGTCTTCTGCGGCACCAGTCGCCAGGGCCGTCATTGCCGCAAGCGGCAATCAATGTGGTAGGAATTCCACAGCGGGCCAGAATAATGGCTTGATTGGCTCCTTTGCCGCCCAGATCCTGGTTTATTTTACAGCCGTGGATGGACGCGCCTTTTTCTGGCAGATCATCTATAAGAAAAGTTTGATCAACACCAATATTACCCACGACGAAGACGTGCATTATCAAATTTCCAGTAAGGTGAACCATGATGGCTTCTATATCAGCAGAAAAACCTAGCGCAATACAAGATATATTTTTTCGAAAAAAAACGGTGATCGGTGTTGTACATTGCGCGGCCTTTCCTGGCACGCCGCAATATAAAGGCCAGCCCGTTGGTAAAATATTTGAACGTGCTTTATCTGACGCCAAAAGCTATATCGAGGGGGGCGTGCACGGATTAATTATAGAAAATCATGGCGATATTCCATTCGCCAAGCCGGACGATCTTGGCCCGGAAACAGCGGCGTTAATGTCGGTTATCACGGATCGTATTAAAACTGAGTTCGGCGTCCCTCTTGGCATTAATGTGCTGGCCAACGCCGCTTTACCCGCGCTGGCGACGGCGCTGGCCGGCGGGGCGGATTTCATCCGGGTCAACCAATGGGCGAATGCCTATATCGCCAATGAAGGGTTCATTGAAGGCGCGGCGGCCAAAGCCTTGCGCTATCGCAGCATGTTACGCGCGGAACATATCCGGGTGTTCGCCGACAGTCACGTAAAGCATGGCAGTCACGCCATCGTTGCCGACCGGTCCATCGTAGAACTGACCCGTGATGTGGATTTTTTCCAGGCCGATGCGATTATTGCCACCGGGCAACGTACCGGCGACAGCGCGACGCACGAAGAAATCGAAGAAATACGGTCGGCCACGGCCTTGCCGTTGCTGGTTGGGTCCGGTGTCACGCCGGAGAATGTCGCTCAAATCCTGAGCCGTACCCAGGGGGTTATCGTCGCCAGCGCGCTAAAAAGGGAGGGTGTATGGTGGAACGAAGTGGAACCGGCGCGGGTCAGGCATTTCATGGACGCGGCGCGTCCGGCCCTGGAGGCACAATGAACGGTTTCAGTGACCGGTTATTGGCCGACCATGCGGCAACCTGGCAAACAATGCAACAGCATCGGTTCGTTACCGATATTGAGCAGGACCGGTTATCCGCACAAGTATTCAATCGCTATCTGGTGTTTGAAGGCGATTTTGTCGCGACGGCCATTCGTATTTTCGCGCAGGCGGTGGGCAAAGCCCCCGGTATTGAGCAGCAACGTTGGCTGGTCGGGGTACTGACTGCGCTGGTGGACGAGCAGATGGGCTATTTCGAGGGGGTGCTGGCGCGACGGGGAATCAATCCCGACGACGTCCAGCGCAACCTGCCGGCGGTGATACGCTTTCGTGACGGCATGCTGAATGCCGCATGCCAGGGTACCTATGCCGAGATTATGACCTTGATGTTCGGCGCGGAATGGATGTATTACCATTGGTGCCGGCGTGCCTATGCGGCGAAGCAGACCGATCAGGATGTTCGTCAATGGGTGGTCATGCACGCTGAAGCAGGGTTTTACGCCCAGGCCGGGTGGCTCAAAGAAGAACTTGACCGGTGTGCGTCGGCCCTGTCGGCCGAAGAACGGCGGCGCCTGTCAGCACTCTACCGGCAAGTGTTGGAATGGGAAATTGACTTTCATCACGCGGCCTACGACGATACCGCCTTAGGCCGGTGACGTCACCAAATGAGGCGGCGGCCGGCAATCATCCGGTCGCCGCAAGCCGGGTTAGCCGGCCTTTTTCGCGGCGGGGTGCTGATTGCGCTCCAGTATCGGCCGAAGGAAACGGGCGGTATGGGATCTCTCATGGCCCGCCACGGTTTCCGGGGTGCCGGATACCAAGATTTCTCCACCGCCGCTGCCGCCTTCCGGGCCGAGATCGACAATCCAGTCGGCGGTTTTGATCACATCCAGATTATGCTCAATGACCACGATGGTATTGCCCTGATCACGCAACTGGTGCAGCACTTCAAGCAATTGCTGAATATCGGCAAAATGCAGGCCGGTGGTGGGCTCATCCAGAATATACAGTGTTTGGCCGGTGCCGCGCTTCGATAGCTCGCGGGCCAGTTTGACCCGCTGCGCCTCGCCGCCGGACAGTGTCGTGGCGGATTGGCCTAACCGTATGTAGGACAAACCGACATCCATCAATGTTTGCAACTTGCGCGAGAGCGCCGGTACGGCATCGAAAAAGTCCCGGGCCTCTTCAATGGTCATTTCCAACACTTCATGGATATTTTTGCCCTTATATTTTACTTCCAGGGTTTCGCGATTGTAGCGATGGCCCTTACATTGATCGCAGGGTACATAAATATCCGGCAAAAAGTGCATTTCCACCTTGATGACGCCGTCGCCCTGGCACGCTTCGCAGCGCCCGCCGCGCACGTTAAAACTGAAACGTCCGGGCGTATAGCCGCGGGCGCGGGATTCCGGCACGCCGGCAAACAGCTCCCGGATGGGGGTGAACACGCCGGTATAGGTGGCGGGGTTAGAGCGGGGCGTCCGCCCGATGGGGCTTTGATCAATGTCGATGACTTTATCGAAATATTCCAGACCCTGAATATCGCGGTAAGGCGCGATATCCGTGCCGGCCGCGCCGTTTAACTGACGTTGCGCCACCGGAAAGAGCGTATCGTTAATCAGCGTTGACTTGCCGGAGCCTGATACGCCGGTAATGCAGGTCAGCAACCCCACCGGGAGGGTCAGGGTCACATCCTTGAGGTTATTGCCGCGCGCGCCGATCAGTTTCAATACCTTGGTGGGATCGGCCGGCACGCGTTGTTGCGGTATGGCGATTTCCCGTTTGCCGGACAAGAACTGGCCGGTAAGCGACGCCGGGTTGCGCATGATTTGTTCGGCGGTGCCTTCGGCGACGATTTCGCCGCCATGCACGCCGGCGCCGGGGCCGATATCGATAATATGGTCCGCCGCCCGGATAGCATCTTCGTCGTGCTCCACCACGATAACCGTATTGCCCAGATTGCGTAAATGAATCAGGGTTTCCAATAGGCGTTCATTATCGCGTTGATGCAAGCCGATGGACGGCTCGTCCAGCACATACATGACGCCCACCAGACCGGCGCCAATTTGGCTTGCCAGCCGGATACGCTGCGCCTCGCCGCCGGAGAGGGTTTCGGCTGAACGGGCCAAAGACAGATAATTCAGGCCGACATTCACCAAAAATTTCAACCGATCGCGAATCTCCTTCAAGACCTTTTCGGCGATTTTCGCCCGTTGGCCGGAAAGTTTCATCTCATCGAAAAAGTCCAGGGCATGGCCGATGCTCATATCGGAAATGGTTGGCAAGGTGGTGTTTTCCACAAACACATGGCGGGCTTCGCGTCGCAAACGGGTGCCGCCGCAACTGTTGCACGGCCGATTGCTGATGTATTTGGCCAGCTCTTCGCGCACCGCCGGCGATTCTGTCTCTTTGTAGCGGCGCTCCATGTTGGGCAAAACCCCTTCAAAAGGGTGGCGGCGGGTGGCGCTATCGCCGCGGTCGTTGATGTAATGAAACTCAATGGTTTCCTTGCCGGAACCGTATAAAATTTTCTGCTGGATAACGCTGCTCAGTTCATTGAACGGCGCTTCCACATCGAATTTGTAATGATCGGCCAGGGATTTCAGCATCTGGAAATAATAGAAGTTACGCCGGTCCCAGCCGCGGATAGCGCCGCCGGCCAGTGAAATATCCTGGTTTTGCACCACCCGCTCCGGATCGAAATACTGCTGTACGCCGAGACCGTCGCACACCGGACAGGCTCCGGCCGGGTTGTTGAAAGAAAATAACCGGGGCTCCAGTTCCGGCATGCTATAGCCGCAAATAGGGCAGGCGAAATTAGCGGAAAACAGCAATTCTTCCGTCTGCGGATCGTCCATATCCGCCACGATGGCGTTGCCGCCGGACAGCGCAAGGGCGGTTTCAAAGGATTCCGCCAGCCGCTGGGCCATGTCCGCGCGAACCTTGAACCGATCCACCACCACCTCGATCGTGTGTTTCTTTTGCAGTTCCAATTTGGGCGGATCGGACAAGTCGCAGACTTCGCCGTCGATGCGGGCGCGAATATAACCCTGGGTCGCCAGATTCTCCAGCGTCTTGCTGTGCTCGCCCTTGCGTTCCTTGACGATGGGCGCCAGGAGCATCAGGCGGTTGCCTTCGGGCTGGGACAGGACATTATCCACCATCTGGCTGACGGTCTGCGCCGCCAGCGGCACATCATGATCGGGACAACGCGGCTCGCCGACGCGGGCATACAGCAGTCGCAAGTAGTCGTGAATTTCGGTGATGGTGCCCACGGTGGAGCGGGGATTGTGCGAAGTGGATTTCTGTTCGATGGAAATGGCCGGCGATAATCCCTCAATATGATCGACGTCCGGTTTTTCCATCAGAGACAAGAACTGGCGGGCGTAGGCGGAAAGCGATTCCACATAGCGCCGCTGACCCTCGGCATAGAGGGTATCGAAAGCCAGCGACGATTTGCCTGAGCCGGACAGACCGGTAATGACGATGAGCTTATCGCGGGGAATAACCAGACTGATATTCTTCAGATTATGGGTACGAGCACCACGAACTTCGATCTTATCCATTCAACTAGATCCCGACACCAATAAATGAGGGTTGAGGGCTGCGCAGGTTTCGGCCCTCTGGAAACGGACAATTATGACACAAAAAAAACTGAACGGATATCCAGTATTTTATGCAACGGCCATCCTTGCCGCAACCGAGGCGAGATCCCCCTCGCAATGATTTCCCATCGTGTCCTTTATGGGATTGCATGATAAACTTTACAGATTACACTTAGCGGAAAATGCCGTAAACGTCGGCGCAGTTCGGGTCCATGCGGGTGGGGAACTAAGGCGTGAAGCCACGGGGTTCTTATGTTAGATTGGAGCCGCGTGGCGAGATGCGCCATTGCCGCCCATGATTAATCCCCGGCTTTTTTCAGCGGCGGCCGCATGGCGTGAAACCGCGCTTTGCATGCGCGGGCGGCGGAGTTATCAATTCAACATATCGGGAGAGTCAACATGGCCAGCAGGGGCGTAAACAAAGTGATTCTAGTCGGAAATCTGGGCCAGGATCCGGAAGTCCGTTATATGCCGAACGGTGGCGCGGTGGCGAATTTCACCCTGGCGACCTCCGAGAGCTGGCGCGATAAGCAGACCGGCGAAACCAAGGAAAAAACGGAGTGGCATCGGGTGGTGCTGTTCGGTAAGTTGGCCGAAGTGGCGGGGGAATACCTCAAGAAAGGTTCCCAAGTCTATATTGAAGGCTCATTGCAAACCCGCAAGTGGCAAGACCAGAGCGGCCAGGATCGCTATACCACCGAAGTGGTGGTGAATATCGGCGGTACCATGCAGATGCTGGGCGGCCGCCAGGGCGGCGCGTCAGGCGCCAATGCCGGCGGTCAGCAAAGCGGTTGGGGGCAGCCGCAGCAACCACAGTCGCACAACCAGAATGCCCAGTTCAGCGGCAATCCTTCCGCCGCGCCGGCCAGCCGTCCCGCACCGCAAAACGCGGCGCCGCTCGGCAACGAACCGCCGATGGATTTCGACGACGACATTCCGTTCTGAGATTGACCTTAGAACAAAATGTAAAGATTTTATACGCAGACCCCTGTTAATACAGGGGTTTTTTATTTCTAGCGCCGAGGAAAAGTGTCTTGTATTAATTGGTGATTTTTCACATATAGTGTACCTTGTAATTGTGTAATGTTTATGAGGTGTGGGTGCATGGAAAAGAACTACAGAGTTACAACATTTGTCATGGATAGTGGCGAGCGCTATTGCATGGTAGTGGATCGTGCTTCTGGCCTTCCCATGTATTACCCAACTTTGTTTTTAACAACCCAAATCCGTAATAAAGGCAATGCCTTCTCAACGACGCTAGCTGCTGCTAACAACCTAGTCTTGTTGTTACGCTTTCTGGAGAGTCGTGACATTAACCTTGAACAGCGGTTTTTGACCAAGGATTTCTTCAAGCCACATGAGCTGGACGATCTGCGAGATTTTGCTCAGCGCAAGCAAGTCAGGATGCCATCAAAAGCGCTCTCCAACCCTTGGCTGGATGATGAGTTGACCAATATCGTGGATAACGGAACACAACACTCCCGCTTAACAACGTTTGCCAACTATTTACGCTGGTATGCGATGCATATCTTAAAAATGCCTGAGCTGGACGTTGTTGAACAGATCAATGCAATGGCGGAGCAGATAAAGACGCGCCGACCGTCTAAACAGGGCAGAAACGGTGATTTGCAAGATAAGTCATTGAGTGATGTTCAATTGGATGCGTTATTTGAACTCATCCAGCCTGGATCAGCGTCAAACCCTTTTTCAATAGATGTCCAGCGTCGCAATCGGCTGATGATCTTGCTTCTGTTTTATCTTGGTATTCGAGGTGGCGAATTGTTAAACATCAGAATACAGGATATCGACTTTAGCACTAACAGGATCCATATCGTGAGGCGAGCAGATGAACGAGCTGACTCGAGAACTAATGAGCCTAATGCTAAAACTCGAGAGCGGCTATTACCGTTGGCTGAGTCCTTAGTTCAAGAACTGCATGGTTATATCACCCAAGATCGTCGTAATGTCCGAAATGCGAAGAAAAATGACTACCTGTTTGTGACTTACAAGCGTGGGCCAACTGTGGGAAACCCTATATCCAAGGCGGGGTATCATAAAATATTTTCCGTGGTCAGAGCCGTCTCGCCACAATTGTATGCTGCATCAGGACACTCGCTCCGTCACACTTGGAATCGCAAGTTTTCAGAGCGAATGGATGCCATGGATGAGCAAGTCAGCGAGGAACGCCAAGAGCAAGTCCGCTCGTACTTAATGGGCTGGAGGGAGGGCTCAGGAACCGCAGCGACTTACAACAAGCGTTTCATTCAGCAAAAAGGGTTTGAGGCCGCTTTGGCATTACAAAAAGCTAACGGTACTCGCTTGCCTGAGGACTTGAAGAATGATGACGAATAACATCTTACCAGCATTAGTTCCCGAGCGAATCCCAGCAAGGGCGAACGGATACTATTTTATGCTGCATGATCAAAAATGGCGGTTAGATAAAAACACCACTATTCCGGTTGGATTGCTACATAGGCTTCTGGAATCAGAGTCTCTGAAGGGGGCTCTTTATACACTGTCATTCTATGCAAGGAACATGTCTGCTGGTCACACGCATAGTATTTTCTGGTGTTTCTTAGCAATGGTTCGAGCAACTAAAGCTACTTGCATCGACGATATCATGTTGATTGGCTACAGGTCTTCTTTGGATGCGGCTCATGAATATCGGTTAGGTGTTGTTAGCACCTTCCTGCGACAGTGGCACAGGCTGGGCTATCCCGGTGTTAGCAATAACGTGGCGTGTTTGCTGGAGGGATGGAGGTTAAAGGGGGGGCGTAAGGGGGATGCGGTTAAGCGCATGGATCCTCAAGATGGGCCTCTGACGGATAATGAACTTCAAGCGTTTAACGAGGCGGTTGTACGAGCTTATGAAAAGAGCTTAATCACCATCGCGGAGTTGGCTATGGCTCTTAGCGTCAGTCATACAGGGCGTCGTTCAATCCAGATCTCTCAGCTGCGCGTGGTTGATATTCTCTGCGGAGAAAATGAAAAGGGTGAATCCTTCTATGTGTTGAATGTGCCGCGAGCCAAGCAACGTAACAGCTTTTTTCGCGAAAGCTTCAAGCCCTATGCGATGACTCTCGAACTATGGGCAGTCCTGAGTGCTCAGGCAAGGAATGCTGTTACTCTGGTTGAGAATCGTCTCGGGATTGAATTGCAGGAAGCTGACCGGCAGCAGATCCCTCTGTTTCCTGATCTTGATGTGCTAGCGACCATCCAATCCCCTTATGAATTCTACCAACTGCTTGCCACTGACAAACTCCACATCGCCGCTTCAGTGATAACTAAAACACTCCATTTAATCGTAGAAGAATCAGATATCCGGTCAGAACGTACTGGTGATCTATTGCATATCAATTCTCGCCGCTTTCGTTATACCACGGGCACACGGGCTGCCCGTGAAGGTTTTGGCGAGTTGGTAATAGCGGAACTGCTTGACCATACGGACACCCAAAACGCAGGTGTTTATATCAAGAATATACCCGAGCATGTGAAAATGCTGGATGAGGCGGTTGGATTTCAATTGGCGCCATACGCTCAAGCATTTGTCGGGGTGCTTGTAGATTCAGAGAGGGATGCGCATCGGGGTGATGACCCTACCAGCCGTATTCGGACCGAAATGGGCCAGGGTGTTGGCACTTGTGGCGAGTATGGCTTTTGTGGTGCCAATGTTCCTATTCCTTGTTATACCTGCATGCACTTCCAGCCTTGGTTGAATGGCCCACATGAAGATGTCTATCAGGGCCTGCTTAATGAGCGTGAACGGCTGAAAGAGATAACTGGTGATATCCAGATTGCTGCTGTACTAGATCGTAGCATCATCGCGGTGGCAGATGTGATTATGCGTTGCGCTAAACGTCGTGAAGAGCTTGGTAAAGAGGGATTAATTACCAATGGCTGAGATTTTCAAGTTCAAGTCAAAGTCTATGCTGACAGCCGCCGAAAACCTTGGAGCATTCATAGCCAAGTGCCGAGATCAACTGACTGTATTCGGAACCGAACTCAATTGGGATGATCCGGTGTGGCCAAACATAACTGTGTTTGCCAAGTTGGGTGTTACTACTCGCAAACCAAAACCCCAAGAGGTGCAAGCTCCAGAGTTCATCGGTTTCGCTAAAGCTTATTTCCGTTACCAGCAGGGGCATCGTCCCACGGGGACAAAGAATGAAAGTAAGGCCCTACGAGCGGTTGAGGCGTCTTTGCTTCAAGTAAACGGGAGTGCAAATATTGATGGCCTGTCAATTACTGTGCTTGATGAAGCAGCTGAATTGGCAAGGCAGCACTACTCAGATAGCTCAGCATATCATTGCGGCCGAGAGATTGAGCGGCTGGCTAAGTTTGTAGTTGAAAACCAGCTTGTATCAAACGCTGTACAAGATTGGGTCAATCCAATTAAGCGTGCTGAGGACAAGAACAAAACAGGCAGGGAGGCGAAGAAAAATAGGGAAGAGAAACTTCCAAGTGATATTGCCCTCAATGCGTTGGCAGAAATTTTTGCCAACGACCCAATTCATGAACGAGATATATTTACAACATCAGTATTTGCCATGTTGATGTCAGCGCCGTCACGCATTAGTGAGGTGTTTGCTCTACCTGTGGATTGCGAGGTATTTGAAACTGATCGTGAAGGTATAGAGCGCTATGGTTGGCGTTTTTTTGCGGGGAAAGGCTATGAGGGTGATATCAAATGGATACCCACCGTGATGGTCAGCATCGCTAAAACAGCCGTAGCTCGAGTTAGAGTGCTCTCTGAAAATGCTCGACAACTGGCCGAGTGGATTGAGAAACACCCGGATAAATTTTACCGCCATGCTAACTGCCCTGATGTTGCTGATGATGTGCCGTTGACGATGGAGCAGACCTGCATGGCGCTCGGCTTTGCACATAACACCCCAAAGACGTGCAGGTCGTGTCTTAATAGTAGAGGTTTAGCCTCAGAAGATGGTGTGCATACGCTAAATAGCCTGTGGCAGCATACTATGGCGCGTTTGCCCGATGACTTTCCGTGGTTTGATAAAGACAAAGGGATTAAGTACAACGATGCCTTGTTTGCACTGAATGCAAATCAGCTCCACGGGAACCGAGGATGTATACCGGTTGAATTGCATAAGCCAACCAATAATTTCTTCAACAATGATCTGTCACCTCGTGAAACACTGGAAGGAAAACACAGCAGTATCTTTGATCGTCATGGTTACCGCGCAGAAAACGGAGAACGGGTCAAATTGACCTCGCATCAGGCTCGGCATCTGCTCAACACCATTGCCCAGCGCGGCGGCCTGTCAAACCTGGAAATTGCCAAGTGGTCGGGGCGGGCAGATGTGAAACAGAATCGAACTTACAACCACATGACCGAATACGAGCTGGTTGGTATGGCTGAACGACTCGATCCCACAAAAGCGCTATTTGGGCCTGTTGGCGAGGTGGCAAAGCATCTGCCCGTGGCTATGCAGGAGTTCAATACCTTAGAGCATGCTGCAGTCCATGTGATGGAGTATGGCTACTGTGTGCATGATTACACCATGAGTCCTTGTGAGAAGTTCCGAGATTGTGTCAATTGTACCGAACAGGTTTGCATCAAAGGCGATGATACTGAAAAGTTGGATCGCATTAAGAAACGTCTGGAGAAGTCGGAGCGACTGTTTTTGCTTGCTGACGCAGCTGTGGAAAGCGGCGAGATAGGAACTGATCGCTGGTATCAGTACCACAAGAAAACTGTTACCCGGCTTCGTGAGCTAGTGGCTATTTTAGAGAATCCAGAGATTGAAAATGGTGCCCAGATTAAGCTCCGGGGCAATGATTTCAGCCAGCTTCGCCGTGTTGTCGCAAAGAAGTCTATTGAGGCCATTGAGCAAAAAGGCAAAGAAAGTGAAGAAGCTGTGATGTTAGATGATTTGACAACTTTGTTAGGGGGGGGCCTTGGCTAAGCATCTGGACAATAGAGATATTAACGCCATCGTGAATCTAATTCGGGGATGGCAGGAACCAAAACTGTCCTGGTCAGCAATCTGTGAGGCGGCAGAACCATTGGTCGGAAAGTTGCCGTCAAGACAGTCCCTCAGTGCACATGAGGCAATAGTGGCTGCCTATCAAACGAAGAAAGAGGCGCTTAAAGGCAGGGGCCGCAAAAATCCACGCCCAGCTAGTCTGAATATTGCAGCCGCCAGGATTGTGAATCTTGGAAGTGAAATCGAAGAGCTTAAAGAAGAAAACCGGAGGTACAAACAGCAGTTTGTGATCTGGCAATACAATGCCTACAAACATGGAATGGCAGAACATCAACTTAATGCGCCGTTGACAAAGATTGACCGGGAGCGTTCTGATGGAGAAAAAAGATAGTTATTGACTGCGATGACGAGGGGGCATTAATCAATGGGGAGCGGTCATCTATGGACTGATGGAACTAGACCCCTTATTTTTTCTCCTAGCTCACAGATAAGTTATCTGGACACAGAGTATTTTAAGGTTTCAATTGGGGGCAGTGACTATCTCGTTGTATGGTCATTGTAATACATAATAGAAAACAGTGGCGATTTACATGGCCCAAACCTAACTAGAGATTGTTATATGAGCCTAGACTTTGGCAAGCTGAACGCGGGTATCGGTGCAAAGCAAACTGATCCGAGAAAAATCTTTACTACGCTCAAGAGAGACGCCCGTTTCAAGCGTCCTCTGGATGAGCAGGCTGACGTACTCGACGCTTGGTATGCACGGAGGAAAGCCAAAGATTTGACGCTTAAGATGAATACTGGCGGCGGCAAGACTGTAGTGGGCTTGCTGTGCTTGCAGAGTTCGCTTAACGAAAACATCAAGCCCGCAGTATACATCACGCCCGATAGCTTCCTTGTCAATCAGGTACTACATGAGGCGAAAGAGCTTGGTATTCCCGCTACAGATGACGAGAAGGACCCCGACTTCCTTGCAGGTCGAGCCATCCTTGTTGCCAACGTGTGGAAGCTCTTCAACGCACGCTCGGTTTTTGGGGTCGGACAGAAGAAGATTCCGATCGGTTGTGTTGTTGTCGACGATGCGCATGCATGCCTTGGCGTGGTTCACGACCAGTTCTCGATTAAGGCCGATGTCGGCACACCGGTATATGACGGCCTACTCAATCTCTTTGAGAACGACTTGGAAAATCAGTCACCTGCCGGTCTGCTCGACGTGCAGGCCCTAGACCCTAGTATCGTGATGGAGGTGCCCTATTGGGCTTGGCAGTCTCATCAAAAGCAAGTCATCGAGCTGCTGCATACCCAACGGGCTTCCGCAGAGTTGGAGTGGAGTTGGCCCTTGCTGCGCGATTGTATCCCGCTTTGCACCTGCCTGTTCGGCGGTGGCAAACTAGAAATCTCTCCACATTTCATCCCGATCGATCGCATTCCGTCATTCGACACTGCACAGCGGCGGATCTATATGACGGCCACCTTAGCGGACGACACAATCCTTGTGAGCCACTTTGGGGCCTTGGCGGATGAGGTCGTTAAGCCGATTCGACCTAAAGGAGGTGGCGATATTGGAGACCGCATGATTCTTGCTCCACAAGAGATCAATCCGGACTTCAAAATGGAGGAGATCCGCAAACTTGTGTCAGCGATCGCAGAAAACCTGAACGTCGTTGTTATCGTCCCCTCTAAAGAGCGCGCAAAATTCTGGAAAGATGTCGCGCATCAAACTCTTGACAAGGACAACATTCAGGCAGGTATACAGCATCTTAAGGACGGTATTGTGGGTTTAACCGTGCTGATCAATAAATACGACGGTATCGACTTGCCAGGAAAGGCCTGTGAGTTGCTCGTCATTGACGGCTTGCCGGAGGTTTACGGGCTCGGCGAACGGCGCGAAATGTTACTGTTGGACGGAACCAAACGCCAGCTTGTGCGTCAAGTTCAGAGAATCGAACAGGGAATGGGTCGTGGTGTACGGTCCAGTGACGATCATTGTGTCGTACTATTGCTTGGCGGCAGGCTGACGCAACGACTCCATCAACCCGAGGCCGAAACGATGTTTTCTTCCGCCACTCGCGCTCAGATTGACCTCGGCAAAAGTGTGGCGGAGCAGTTGCGTGGGCAATCTCTCGAGAAGCTTGAAGAGATTATGGACCTATGTCTGGCCCAAGACGACAACTGGGTGCAGGCTGGCCGTAATGCGGTTGTGAACGCGCCTCCTATCACAGAGGGACGCATTGATGCTAATCAGGTGCTGTTGCGGGGGGCCTTCGATGCGGCACGCGTATCGCGACATGATATCGCCAAGGACAAGACTCAGAGAGCGGTGAACGCAACAAGTGAGCGTCAGATCAAAGGCTACCTGAAACAGCAGCTAGCAGCGTACACGAATTTTACTGACCCTTCACAGGCGCAGGAACTGCAACTGGCTGCGCTCAGCGACAACTATCGGCTTCTTAAGCCATTGGCAGGAACGACTTATCACCGTCTCAGCGCACCAGCCAGCGGACAAGCGGCCGCAGCCGTTAACTTTATGACGCGCTTTCTCGAAGGTAACGACCTCATCATCTGGGTCAACGGATTATTAGATGATCTACAGTGGGGTGAAGAAGGGTCAAAGCGGTTTGAGGCCGCCATGAAGGAACTAGGAGTGTTTCTCGGTTTCGGGTCAGAAAGGCCAGAAGATCTAGTGGGTCGAGGACCAGATAACCTTTGGGCTCTCGGTAATTCACGGTATTTCGTGATCGAATGCAAGAGCGGAGCTGTACTGGCCGAACGAATTTCCAAACATGACACGAACCAATTAAATGGGTCCATCGTCTGGTTTGATGAAAAGTACGGTCACACTTGTACAAGGACGCCCATCTTGGTGCATCCCAAGACCATCTTTGAACATGCTGCATCGCCCCATTCCGATATTCGAATCGTCAACGGACAAGGGCTCACTAGGATGCGCAATGCGATTCAAGCATATTCGATCTCGTTGGCCAGTAATGGCGGGTATGCTGACGCGCAAGTAGTGCATAAACAACTTAAATATCACAAACTTTCTGCGGAAGATATTGAGGCGTTGTGCACGGTCGCACAAGGTGCCAAGTGACGTATATCACTTTGGCCCGTTATTCGGTGTCGGGTGCTGCACGATTAAAGTTCGTTTGCGAGCCACCGTCATCTGGCCCCGACTGATAAAACTGCATACAACTTGGTTTAGTTGTCGGGGCGGGGTTTGCTGGTATAGCTGTAATAGCCAAGTTGTAAAGTTTGGCGAGCGTATGATATCAATACCATACAAAATTCGTTACATAAAAAACCTGAAAAGCCTTGTTGTTAGGATGTGATTTTTATTTTGAGACTGTAATTTAAATTGTGTATCTGCCTGTTTTTGATATGTTCACTCCAACAACGGAGACAGGCAAATTATGGACGAAAACAAACTCAAAGCACTGGTTGCTGAACTGGCTACCCGAATGGCAGCCTTTCCGGCGGTGAAAACGTTCGAAGATTATGACTTCGCCTTCGCCACCGGAGCTCCACAGAAGCAAATCCAGTCGCTGCGTTTGCTCCGCTTCATCGAGCGTAACGAAAACATCGTGTTGCTGGGTCCGTCTGGCGTGGGGAAAACGCACCTGGCGATAGCAATGGGCTACGAAGCAGTACGTGCAGGTATCAAGGTGCGCTTCACAACAGCGGCGGACCTGTTGCTTCAGCTGTCTACAGCGCAACGCCAGGGCCGCTATGAAACAACGCTTCACCGTGGCGTGATGGCGCCGAAGCTACTTATCATTGATGAAATAGGCTATCTGCCGTTCAGTCAGGAAGAAGCAAAACTGTTCTTCCAGGTCATCGCCAAACGTTACGAGAAGAGCGCGATGATCCTGACATCCAACCTACCGTTCGGGCAGTGGGATCAAACGCTCGCCGGGGATGCGGCACTGACATCGGCGATGCTGGACCGGATCTTACATCACTCACACGTTGTTCAGATAAAAGGAGAGAGCTATCGACTTAAACAGAAAAGAAAGGCCGGGGTTATCGCTGAAGCTAATCCTGAGTAAAACGGTGGATCAATATTAGACTGTCAGTGGAGATGTAAGTGGATCACTTTTTACCCGTCGTTGACAATTTAACGGTAGTCTGCGGGATGAATGCCTGAACATTCACTGGTGAAGATGCACAATACAAACTCGACAACTGGCGCGGGGAATATAATCATGAGAGAACGCATTCATCATTAAATGACATGACTCCGGCTGAATTTATCCGGAGCCTGCAAAAAGACGAAGATCTCTGATTTAGCACCGCACTGATTTTGGGCCAGGGTCATATGTCGGAAGATCCTAAAAGTGAACGGGCTGTTTTAGGGGATACTTACAATGTTATTGATACTAAAGACCAATATGGTTTCATCATCATTGGCCATACGGAACTGAAAATGTATTCCCTAGATACTCTCTTGGAGGGAATTTCCGCAGTTAATCTTCACCAAAAAATTAGCTTCGGTTTACCAACAGGTAAAGAGCAGCTCTGATTTTTTCACGCTGTTCCGAAAGATTTTTATGTTCTTCCAACTGCTGAAAATTTAGAAGGAAGGGCAGAGAATCCAGCGCTGAGTGTTGTCGGTAATTGTCATCATGCATTAATCATTTTATGTACAATAACATTGAACCGCGTTCATTCAGATATTCGTATCCAAATCTTCGTTAAAACTCTCAATATACATATTATGTGTTGGCTTACCGGGATGCTTACAATTTAATTAACTACTTTATCTGTAATGGTATTTTTATCTCAAGGCTCAATATTTTCCTTCTAATCTACAGTGGAAGTTTCTTGAAATACCTTGGGGTACGCTGGTTCATTCGAGACCCATTCGCGCTCACCTTGCGTAATGAAATCTGCGATAGCAGATTCAATGACGTCACGACTCAAAACATCAACATCAACGATAATCTGCAAACCAATACCATTTGCATAGCCGGGTAGGATACGATAACCACTGTGAACTATTGGTGGGTTTTCTCGGGCTATTTCATGTTCTCGCTTCTCAAGATATTCCATCCATGTCAGCCCTGCGAATTGGGCGAGTGCTGGTTTATTGCACAAATCACAGAACCGTTCGCCATCATCCAGCATCGACCATGCTTCGTTGAATGCGATTGATTCGACTCTATCACTAAATTCTACACTGGCCGTAATTATCTCCGCATTCCAGAAAACCGCAGAGTCTCTTCCCAAGAAAAGTATGTCGCTCCACTTCCAGTTTCCGCATGCAAATGCCTCATCTATATCGCACTCGTCATAGAATATACCACCACAGCGATGCCGTTCATGGTGGATAAGGTTTTTGATTTCTCGGGTTTTAGCGCGGCGCTTACGGCGCGAAAGGGAGGTGAATATTCTGTGTTTCCGCTTCATGTGTGCTTACTCCGCGTTTTTTCGCTGGAAAAAGCCCAGTAGGGTAGAATACATGTTTAATTAGGGTAACGGAAGTTTTATCCCGAAGAACGATTGTTTTATCTGTAATAGGTAATTTATTCAATACGTTAATTGAGGTGGTGCCGTAATTATGGACACTTTCTGTCCTCACGACGAGGTCTGCTCGAAGGACCTTAGGCTGACGCTACCGAGATGACTATCAAGACAAATCATGACTAATGTTAGTTAAAAAAATAGCACCTGATACCTGCACATAAAGCAAACAATTTTTCTATACACCGACAAAATTTATTGATATACAAATATCAAATATATTAATAATTGTAACATGAGGTGTCTATGTCAGGCTCTGGTGGGGGTAGCTTTGGCGGCCAGTTCGGTCAGGATGATTTTGAAGTGACCTGTGAAAAACTTACGATTGATACTCAGTTAAGTTCGCCTGATCCGCATGTCGTAGCGCAGCTGTCAATCGGCGTGATTATGGGGATTATGCAAATCAATTCAAATGGGACTCTGCTAACGGTTGCTATGCACAATGGTATGCAGGCTGGGGGTATCGCTTCACCCTACATCCAGCGCCTCCGTGACTGTATGAGTAATGGTACTACCTATGTTGCTAAAGTGACCGCCATTAACGGTGGTCAGGTCAGGGTCAGTGTGTACGCGATATGAGCAACAGCAAAACGGTCAGTACGGAGATCATCACTATTGCAGGCGGTACCTATCATGAAATTATCCTTTATCCAGGAAATCACCAGGTTTACGGTTCAGCGGGAAGGGCGGCATCAGCACTGGCAACGCTCGGTGTAAACGTTGATTTGTACACCTACGCTGATGAAGTAGTCAATTCGGTTCTTCGAGAACGCGCCTGTTTTGAAAACTTCACGCTTCATACGAATGAAGTACGTGAATCCGTCATATTCCATTATGAGCATGGGCTGGCGGAACCTCGAATTTTCAATTACCCGGACACCCCTTACCCGGCCATTACAGTGAAAGCGCCCTGTGTTCTACGCTATGGAATGCTGGAGGGATCCGCTGTAATCGACGCGGAATATGCAGTATATGATCCCCAGAATGTGACCAATCCGGAGCCATTCACAGCAAACGGATCCAGAGCAAAGCACCTCGCATTGATCCTTAATCGCTATGAGGCGAAGACCCTTAGTGGCCAGAGTGAATTATCCGACAGAGAGCATGCAGAGTTTCTCTACGAAAGTGGTCATGCCGAAGTCATCATTATCAAGCAGGGCCCAGCCGGTGCACTCATCTGCGATAAAGGGAAAATATCCTATATCCCTGCCTATGAGACAAGTCGGGTCAACAAAATTGGATCTGGTGACGCATTCGTAGCCTATTTTTCCCGTGAGTGGATGCTGAACAAAAAAACAGCCCACGACGCTGCGAATTATGCCTCACTTGCCACCGCATGCTACTGCGAAAGCGGACTTTTTCCTTCAGCAGAAGGGCTGGCTGCTTTCAGTCCCAGCCCCATCAAGCTTTCTCAGGCGTTCATTGAGGGTGGCAACAGAAAAGTCTATCTGGCTGGCCCCTTCTTTACCCTGGCACAGCTCTGGCTTGTTGAGCAAGCGCGACGGAACCTGAGCGATCTTGGGCTGGACGTTTTTTCCCCCTACCACATGGTTGGACACGGACCCGCAGAAGAAGTAGTCGAAAAGGATCTTGATGCGATACGGCAGGCCGACATCGTTTTTGCAATAGGTGATGCACTCGACTCCGGCACCATCTATGAAGTCGGTTACGCACGGGCGCTAGGCACCCCGGTGGTGTTCTATGCCGAGAACGAATCGGAAGAGGATCAGAAAATGATGGAAGGATCAGGATGTATCTTGAGCAAAGATTACGTCACAGCAATTTATAAAACGCTCTGGGTGGCCGCTCAAAAATGAAAACCGCACTTTTACTTTCTGGCGGAATGGACTCCATTGCTATTGCCTGGTGGAAGCGCCCGGATATAGCACTGACACTCGACTACGGTCAGCAAGCCGCCAATGCCGAAATTAAAGCTGCCACTGCCACCTGTGAGGCCCTTGGAATTGAGCATCACATTATACGCATTGACTGCCGTTCGCTGGGATCAGGGGATATGGCTGGTACCGCTATGGATCCGAATGCACCATCGAGCGATTGGTGGCCGTATCGTAACCAGATGCTCATCTCGCTGGCGGCCATGAAGGCAATAACGCTTGGCGTCACGCACCTGTGGATCGGCACAGTGAAGTCAGATGAAACGCATCTGGATGGTACCATAGGCTTTATCAGCAGAATCAGTGAGCTTATGTCGTTTCAGGAAGGAGGCATGGTTGTCGAAGCTCCGGCAATTACGTTATCAACCTCTGAGTTGATCAGAATTTCAGATGTTACGCCAGGTGGCCTCGCCTGGGCCCATAGCTGCCATAAGGCAAACATCCCATGCGGCAACTGCCGGGGGTGCAATAAATATTTTCAGGTTCTGGATGATGTCGGATATGACTTGGACCGTTCCCGCTAGTCCTGTTCCTCGTGAACAGCCACTCAGCTATCAACCCGTTAACTGGCCCGCCGGAGATCCGTTTTTTTTGCCGCCTCCTTCGGAGAATGCAGTGCTTCCCGGATTGAATGATGTGATCGAAACCCGTAGAACACAGCGAAACTTCAGCCACGTCAGTCAGGCCCAGCTATCTCACTGGCTATGGCTAACCGGCAGAGTGATGGCTGTGGGACATTCAAGCTATGGCTTTCCACTAACTCAACGCCCCGTGCCCTCCGCTGGGGCCATACATCCTATTCACATTATTCTTTCCCTCCCTGAACGGGATGGGTGGCAGCTGTATCTGCCTGACATGCACGCGCTGGCACCGCTTCGGATCCCTGAGCAGACCCGATTCGAAATACGCGATGAGCTTTTGCCGGTAATTGATATCCAGAGCGGAATTATTGTCAGACTTATCGCTGAGCCGGGAAAAACGTCAGCAAAATATTTAGATGCTGATAGCCTTGTTTGGCGCGATTCTGGTGTTCTTGTTGGGCAGATGGCGCTTGTTGCCGAAGCGCTGGAATGCAATTTTTGCCCGCTGGGCATTACAGGCCATGACTGGTGCTCCGGATTAAAACTGGAAGGTCGTCTGGCTGGTACCGGACTGGCGGTTTTTGGCTCGCGATGAACGAGGGCGCAATTTCGCAAGAGGCTGGCCGCGCATGTTTTCGATGAGACTGAACACCGTACTGGAAGAGGCCTGCATTTCATACCAGATAAGCGCATCCAGCTCGGATGCTTTTACGCCCATAGCTTCACTGAACTCCAGAAATATTTGTTCCAGCTTCAGGTAGTCACGTTCAACAGTAAGGTCTCCCGGGAAAAAACCTGCAAGTAATCCCGCCCTAAGGATGTGAATGTCCAGAATAGCGACATCATCCGCACAGAGCCAGTTACGTGCTATCCATGATGCCGTTTTATGACCAATACCGGGAATGGAGGTCAGCCAGTCTCTGAGAGCACGGCCCGAATCCGTCGGCGGCATCTCTACATCCAGCCTGTTTAGTGCAACCGAGAGATAGCGCGATTTTTGCCGAGCAAAGCGGTAACGCACTGATTTGTTACCAGTTTTAATGGGCTCTGATAGCCATTCGTAAAGAGTGGCTTCAGATGGTGGCTGAGCATCAAACGCACCGCAATCCTTCAGCTTATTGAATGCGGCAAGGCCTATCGCAGCTGGTATGCCGTGTCCACCCAGCAAGCAGGCACCCACTTCCTCTTTGAGCGTTCGCCCAAGCTTGTAATTGACGGCATTGACTTCCAGACGACGGGCGAGTATTTGATAGGCCCAGTACGCTGGCGATGGGAACGCCTCAATTCTTCCCCACCGAACACCCGGCAGGATATCCTGTTCCGGAGCTGGAAAGTCAAGATTGATAATTGTCGGTCCAATGAAGACCGCTCCGCGCTGCGTCATACAGTCTCCAGACCATAAGTTGCGTTCAGCCAGTTGATCAGTTCGTTGCGCTCTGCGGGTTCCATTCGTTCTATGCGATCATAAAGCCGAGTGCGTCTGCGGGCCAGAGTCTGTCTTTCCCGATAACTGCTGCCCATGTATCGCGCGTCATGCAACCTGTCAGGAACATCAAAGTTCATCCATACGCATTCTTCACGCACGCTCGTATGAGTCTTGGCGTTAAATCGCTCGCAGCGCCATCCGCTGAGTATTTCGTCATAGATAGGATTTCCGTAACCGGATATCATGACCATGCAGGGCAACCTGACAAGCACTTGCAGCAACCGGCGATGATCGTCATCTGAATATTCATGACGATAGATTTTGCTACGTTTACGCGTGCTATGAACATAGGGTGGGTCGGCGTAAACCAGTTCACTTGAGTAGGCCCCCTGCGAAACCAGACAGTAGAAGTCTCTTAACTTAAGAGATAGGCTTGGATACATGTCTAACACT
>NZ_SZPQ01000028.1 GCF_005217455.1 Martelella alba | reverse complement strand
TGGAAACTGCCAGCCCATTCCCCGGAGGAAAACATGGTCAGGCAAAAGTGTAGCGGTATTAGGCGCAGCTATTTAGCGCTGTCTGAAGACTACCGGGCAAACGAGAAAGAAACAGGATTATTGTTTGCCGAGGTTCAGAACAAACTTTTCTTCGCCGTCACAGGCCATACTGCCGCTGAACTGGTTGTTGAGCGCGCAGACTCATCCAAGCCCAATATGAATCTGACTAGCTTTGCTGGTAATAAGGTTCGCAAAGCTGATGTGGTGATTGCTAAAAATTACCTGCAAGCAGACGAATTGGAAAATCTGAATCGCTTGGTCAGCATGTTCTTCGAGTTTGCCGAGTTTAGGGCAAAAAACAAAGCCCACCTTCGCTTGCAAGATTGGCGTGAGTACGTCGATAAGTTTATGGACTTTAACGAGCAACCGTTGCTAAACAGCGCAGGGCGCATCAGCCGAAAACAGATGGAGCAAATCGCTCACAAACATTATGAGGCTTTCAACTTGCAGCGTAATAAACTGGAAGCTCTGGCGGAAGATGAAAGAGAACTCAAGGAGCTGGAACGGTTGGAACAGCGCCTAGGCCAGAAGAGGAAGCAGACAAAATGACCCTGTACACACCCAAATTTCAGGAAGAGTACAGTGCCAAGTTACCGGCCCTGACGTTATTGACTAACTTAGGGTGGACTTTTCTTGCTCCCGAACAGGTATTAGCTGCTCGTGGTGGAAAACCTGATGTGGTCGTTCTTCGGCAGGTGCTTCGTGGTGAGTTGCAAAAACGTACTTTTACGTTTGCGGGAAAAAGCTACCCCTTGTCAGAGAAATCTATCGACAACTTAATTGCTGAGGTGTGCAGCCCGGGGTTGAATGAGGGTCTGTTAACTGGCAACGAACGCCTATACAACCATCTGTTGTACGGCATTTCCGTCACTGAGTTTGTTGAAGGCAAAAAAGCCAATATAACCATCACACTGATTGATTGGCAGGCACCTAGCAATAACAGCTTTGTATTTACCGAAGAATTTAGTGTGACTCGCACGAGTGGCGTTGGCTCTTCATTTCAGGACACGAGACGCCCCGATATAGTCTGCTTTGTCAACGGGATTCCATTGGTGGTGATAGAGGCGAAACGCCCAGACGGAAATGCCAAAAAAGGCCCGACCATTGAAGAAGGAATTTCGCAAAGCCTGCGTAACCAACGCCACGATGAGATACCTCTACTATTTGCGTACAGTCAGTTGTTGCTTTCTATCAATGGCAATGAAGGCCGCTATGGCACCTGCGGCACACCCGCTAAATTTTGGGCTGTCTGGCGAGAAGAGGACATTTCAGACGCCGAAATGTATGCCATCAAGAATAAAAAACTGTCCGAAGCGCAAGTTACGAGCTTGTTTAGTCACCGTTCTGATAAGGATTTGGATTGGTATCATAGCCTTATTGCGACAGGCGACTTGGCGGTAACCGGCCAGGATAAATTACTTATCAGCTTACTCAGTCCATCACGCTTATTGGAAATGACGCGTTACTTTACACTGTTTGATAAGAAAGTCGGCAAAATTGTTGCTCGTTATCAACAAGTGTTTGGTATTAAACGACTCATTGAGCGAATAAATACTCGCAATATCCATGGAGGCCGTGAAGGTGGAGTCATCTGGCATACCACCGGCTCAGGAAAGTCGTTCACCATGGTGTTTTTAAGTAAGACGCTAATTTTGCACGATAGCCTGAAGCAATGCCGTATTGTGGTGGTAACCGACCGGGTAGACCTAGAAACTCAGCTCAGTAAAACTTTTGCCTCTGGCGGAGAGCTAGCGGGTAAAAAAGATAAAGCTGCCGCACTGGCCACATCGGGCAAACGTCTGGCACAACAGATTGGAGAAGGAACTGAGCGTATCATCTTCTCCTTGATTCAGAAATTTAACACCGCCACTAAACTGCCAGAGTGTATCAATACCAGCTCAGACATCATTGTGTTGATTGATGAGGGTCACCGCAGTCAAGGTGGTGAAAACCATATTCGCATGAAGCAGGCGCTACCCAATGCAGCGTTTGTAGCCTTTACTGGCACCCCGCTATTAAAAGACGATAAAACAACCAATAAGTTTGGTCCAATAGTACATGCCTACACCATGCAACGTGCCGTAGAAGACCAAACTGTCACGCCATTACTTTATGAAGAACGTATTCCTGATCTGGACGTCAATGAGCGAGCCATCGACAGTTGGTTCGAACGTATCACTGAGGGGATTTCGGACGAGCAAAAAGACGATCTAAAACGTAAATTTGCCAAAAAAGGTCAAGTATACGGCGCAGATGATCGCATTCGTTTAATTGCTCTGGATATTGCCAACCACTTTATTAAAAACATTGATGATGGTTTAAAAGGGCAATTAGCCTGCGACAGTAAAGCCTCCGCCATCAAGTACAAAAAATACCTTGATGAAGCTGATTTATTTGAGTCAGCGGTAGTGATGAGTCCACCTGATAGTCGAGAAGGTAACTCCTCAGTGGATGACACCGCCACACCAGAAGTCACATTGTGGTGGAAAGAGAATGTTGGTAGCCAAGACGAACAGGCCTATACCAAACATATCATCGAGCGTTTTGCTGACGAAAACGACCCGTTAAAATTGTTGGTTGTGGTCGATAAACTGCTGACCGGTTTTGATGAACCCCAAAATGCGGTGCTATACATCGATAAGCCATTAAAAGAACACAATTTGATTCAGGCCATCGCTCGGGTCAACCGCCTACATCCTAAGAAGAAATTTGGTTTGCTAATTGACTATCGCGGCATTCTTGCAGAGTTAGATACCACAATTGCGAAATATCAGGATCTCGCCTCTCGAACGCAAGGTGGCTATGACATCAATGATATTGCCGGTCTCTATAATCAAATGAGCACCGAATACAAGCGATTACCACAACTATACAAACAGCTGTGGGCTATTTTTGATGGCGTAAAAAATAAGAATGATATTGAGCAATTACGCCAAGTATTAGTCCCCAGAATTGAAGAACAAAATGGCGAGTTAGCTGATATCAATCTCAAAGTTCGCGAAGACTTCTATGAAGCCTTAACCGCTTTCGCGAGCTGTCTAAAAGTCGCCTTGCAGTCAGCAACCTTCTTTGAAGATAAAAGCTTTAGCGATGACGACCGTCGTCACTACAAGGAAACCATGAAGCAATTTTCTAGTCTGCGTCAATTAGTTCAACAAGATGCCGGTGAAAAAATTGACTACGAAAAATATGCCGAGCAAGTGAAAAAACTACTGGATAAGCATGTTGTCGGTGTCGAAGTCAAAGAACCTGACGGCGTATACGAAGTTGGGAAAATGGGGCAGAAGCAGCAGCCAGAAGACTGGAGCGAAGATAAAACTCGTAACGAGACTGACATCATCAAAACTCGTGTTACGCGAATGATTGAACAAGAGTTACGCGATGATCCTTACGCTCAGGAAGCCTTCTCAAAACTGCTGCGCCAGGCCATTGAAGAAGCTGAGAAGTTGTTTGATCATCCTTTGAAACAGTACATGCTATTTCGTGAATTTGAAGAACAAGTTCAAGACCGTCGCCTGAATGACATCCCTAATGTTTTTGCTGGAAATCATCACGCACAGGCGTATTTTGGTGTGCTCAAGAAGGTATTACCAGATGTCTTTGCTGTTCAGGATCAACAAGTCCAGGACAAATGGGTCAAACTAGCCTTTGACGTTGATGAGGCTGTTGATACTTCAGTTGCAGAGAACTCCATAAACTCGCAAAACATTGAAGCCGATATCCGCAAGAAACTGCTGCCCAAAATGTTCCAAGAATGCAAAGCAATTGGTGGTGGTATGGATCAGGCCAAGAAAATCGTTGAGATGGTAGTGCAAATCACACGCGTCGGGTTGAGCGGCATCTAAAGCCATTGAGTAACTATGAATGTTCCTATTAAACAAAGCGGTCATATGATGAACTTTCACTACGGTGATGAAGAAATCACTTTTGAGCGAGTTATTCGTCAACAAGCAAACGGCAAAGTATTGATTAAGGTACACCCAGATTGTCGTGTGGTCGTATCCGCCCCCACGGATGCTGATAATGATGCTGTACTTAATGCCGTTAAAAAACGGGGACGTTGGATATACGAGCAGTTGCGGGATTTTCGCAAGCAATTGGAGTACACCTCTCCAAGAAAGTATATCAGTGGCGAGGGCCACTATTATCTCGGCAAACAATATCTACTTAAGGTAATAGAAGCGCCAAATAGCGTTCAGAGGGTCAAATTACTGCGTGGAAAGCTTGAGGTATCAGTACGCATTAAAAGTGCAGAGAATGTAAAAGAACGTCTGACAAATTGGTACAAAGCGCGGGCTAAAGAAACCTTTGCTAAACGTCTTGATGCCGTCCTTGAACAAGCCTTATGGATAGCAGAACGGCCGCCGCTGCGTATTCAGACCATGCAAACCCAATGGGGCAGTTGCTCTCCAAATGGTAGAATCACGTTGAATCCTTATTTGGTTAAAGCGCCCAGAGAGTGCATTGATTATGTGGTCTTACACGAGCTATGCCACTTAGCGGAGTTTAATCACAGCGAAAGATTTTATCGCCTTATGGGGCAAGTCATGCCTCAATGGGAGAAGATCAAAGAACGTTTGGATGGGATGGCTAATATCATCCTGCTCATCTGATGTGTATTACTGATGATAATGCAAGGGGAAATGAAGCGGTCTGACATCCAGGCTGCTCTGAGATTGAAGCATGAAGATCACTTCCGCTAGGGAGTGTTCAGAATTCTGTGTCACGTTAAAAATTCTACAGCGTCATCTCCGAAAAACAGTTGACGTCTAATAGTCAAACCGCAAACCTAATAACCACGTAAGATTGGGCAAAACTGATAATTGCTCAATTTGAAAATCATTTTTCTCTCATTAACCCTATTTTTTGTTCAAATCTTGCTCCCTCGCCATGCATGATGTAGCATAGTAAAAGGTAACACCTTATACTCCTCAATAAGGACATGCATCATGTCAACATCGAGCACCACACTCAAGATCGACGACAGGCTCAAAGAGCGTGTCAAAAAACTGGCGGATGCACGCGATCGCAGCCCACACTATCTAATGATAGCCGCTATCACTCAATACATTGAACACGAAGAGGCGCGCGAGAGTTTTAAGCAGGAAGCCATCGACTCCTGGCGTGAGTATCAGGAAACCGGTCTGCATCTGACCGGTGATGAAGTCAAAACCTGGCTGCGTGGCTGGGGAACAGAAGCGGAAACGGATATTCCTGAATGCCACAAGTAATTATCACTCAACGAGCTGCAGCCGGGTTAACGCGCTGTCGTGAGTTCTTGACCAGCAAAAATCCGCTGGCGGCCATCAGGGCGGGTCAGGTTCTCGAAGCGCATTTTGAGCAACTGGAAAACAACCCCGAAATGGGCCGCCCTTTTACTGAGCTGCCGGTATTACGCGAGCTGATGATTGAATTCGGCGATTCCGGCTATGTGGCGTTGTACCGCTACGAGAAAATACAAGACCGTGTTTATGTGTTGGCCTTTCGGCATCAGAAAGAAGCAGGGTATTAAACCTCGAGAAATCAAAGTGTTATAAACGACTACCGTTTTGTGTCCAAAATTGTGCCCACCGCACAAAAACACGACAATAAATACCATTGTAAATCAACCTGATATCCACGCTTTCCAGCTTCTGTATCGGCTGCATCTGTATGCGTCCACTCACTTCGACCGATCCCGTATAGCGCCTAGTTATGCGGAATTTTTTGTTCCATCGATATCTGTTCTACGCCGCACGGCCATAATCGCCGCTATGGTCAAGATGTGGAGTTTGCTGGTCAACCAGTGGAACAACTGCTGCAAAACCTTACCCTGAGCGATAGCCGCGAGCTAAATCTGACCGGATGAATGTCATTTGGTCACCAACCGCAGCGCTGGCGGCCCGCTTTCGAAGTCAAGGCCGTCGCTTTCCCCGCCACAACGCTGCACGATACCCGCTATCTGGACAGCGAAGACATCGGCGGCACATTGCAGGAGCAATACCAGCGCAGCTTTGCCTTTATTCGAGAAGAAACAGGCTTTTAGGGGCGTAACGTCAAGCGCATGCGGGTCCTCTACCGCGAGTATCCGCATTTAGCCCCCCGCTTCAAGGGCGCCGAGAAAGTGCCACAGACTGTGGCACAAAGCTGCGAAGATCCGGTTCCACCAGCACCAGTAGATGCCACCCCCGTATTCCCAACCGGGTTTCCGCTGTCCTTGCCTTGGGGCCGCCATGCCGCGCTAATCGCCAAGGTCAAGGCCCCGGCCATATGCCGGTGACCTATTGAAATTGCTTTTAATAGCGCGATTACTCCTCCAGGAGCACCCCCGTGACCCGCCGAATCGTCTGCATGGACATATTCAATTTCACCATATTATAGGCAATAGTTATCGCGGATCGGTATCGCCCTTCTTGATAACCTTCAACCCAGCCTTCAAGATAACCTTCTCTTTCGCCTTTCAATTCCAGTTGTTGCGCAATAGTCATTATTCCCTCCTTGGTGGCAATAGTCTCGTGGACTGGTTAAGTCGGCTCTGTCAGGGTGCGTTACTTATCCTGGCGAATAAATTCACAACACTGATAGAGGCGGTAAAAATGGCAAGGCAATAACGCCGGCCAGAGTATCTCATTTGCGGTTGCCCATCATCTTACATCCGTCATACTTCACGTCGACTTTTGGTCGGCGGCGATCATTCGCTCCAGTCATGGGAGCCGGCTATACGCCAGACGAAGATGCGAGACATCCTGTCTCTCATAAAAGCCCGCCATGGGCGGTTCATATTCGTTCCCGACGGATTTGTCGCTCGCTTACCGTCGCGACGCCACTGGAAGTCATTAAAGCATATGTAAATGAGGATGAAATAATGGCACGGAATTCCTAAATGTTTTCTAAATAACTTCCCTATAAGGAACAAAAACTGCCCATTGTCGTGAACATTTACAAATAAATACCCTATTCAATCAATAATAGCCTGAGAAATGAAATGTTCGCTGAATAGCCACTCACCGCCACATGTTCGAGGGCTTTATCATCTAACCAGCAATAACAGCAAAAGATGGCATTACCGTATTATTACCTATGGCGAGCTATGTCGCGTTGCAGGCACAACGGAATCGAACCTAAGGATGCGGGCATCGGGGTGGTAACGGGCAACATTGGTAATGTCTCCAATGAAGCCACGCAACGAAGGGATGCGGTAAAGGTTTTGAAGTGATGGGAGAAAAGACGATCAGGCCGTTCGGGCAACGTAAGAAAGAGGGCATAGCGGCGTCCAGTGCTTCATGCCAATCGCTACCGTACGCCATTATTGTGAATAAATATCAACCCCTATTGACGAACTCCAAGGACTAAACCCAATGCCCACTCAATCATATCGCTGTCGATGTGAGTGTATTGAGCGAACATAGCCAAAGAAAGAGACGGTTTGAGTATTTTTCCATCCGCTATCCTCACAAATATGATACTTTCTTTTTCACAACCAAATCATTAACTGGTGTAAGGATTATCAGCAAAATCAGGCTTAAAACTGCATACTTAGTAAGTAGAATTCCCATAAAGGCTTTTCGCAAATCCGATTTGAATTTATCATTGAAAAGACTGTCGCGGTTTGGCGATTTAAATATCGATGAATTCAAAGAATATAGAGCATCGTATGTTGATATAAGAGTCATTCCGATATATATTTTATTATATAACAATGATGCTTTATCCAATCTCATCCAAAATAGCCAGGGAGTCAGCGTGTATCTGTATATGTTTTATTTGGGCGGCAACGCCGGGAAATCGAATATCGAAGTCCATGATATCCAGTTCGTGGCGGCGGAAAAACCGGAAGACGCCTGGCCGGCGCTACGCGAAGCCTGGTTCGGCGATGCCGGTAAGGTACACATTGACGGTTATGCGCGAATCACTTGGGCCGACGGTTATGCCATCAGCCTTTCCACCACACCCGTCGCTAGCGACCACAAACTGTTTTTCGTCAATGCCGGGGCGTATCATCCCGACACGTTAGCGGAATTGCACGCCTTTGATCTGTATGTGGCGCGCGATGCGCGGGAAGCCAAGACCAAAGGACTGGCAAACCTGCTCACCAGCGCTTCGCACCAGCATAAAGACAACCTCAAGGACGTGGATAATTGTAAGCTGCTTGATGGCATCGGCAATTGGCATATACATCTGACGCCGGCGCCGGAGGGCGCGCCTATTAGGCCTGAATGGCAGGGTTACCAACCGATCGGCGCTTGACGGCATCGGCTTGTCACGCCGGGGATGAATCCCCCGTCGTTTTCAGCCAAACTCGCCGCCGCCTTTTGCGTCGGCGGGGAAGAAGGTGAATTCAACGGCGAGAACGACCGGATAAAACATGATCGGAAAACGATTAATCCGTCGTTCTCGACAACTTTCGACCGGAGGCAATCGCTAGCGCCTCGGCAATACTCTCCAACTGTGCATCGGGAAGCATGGCGGTACCGATCCGGATAAATTGCGGTTGCCCCAATCGGCAGCGTTCGCCCGGCAATACCGCGATACCGCGCGCCGCCAGCGTGATCATGGCGTACTGTTCCGAGGTGACCGGCAAATAGAGGCTTAAGCAACCCCGGTTGGCCACCGGTACCCCGCGCCGCGCCAATGCCGCCGCCAGCCGCCCGCGCCGCTCGTCGTAAACCAGGCGCGCATGGGCGATGCATCGCTGCGTTTCCTCGTCCCCGATCATCCACGCCACGGCATCTTGTAAAATACGGCTGGTCCAGCTCACCCCGAAATTGCGCCAGGCCTGGATGCGCCGCACCAGTTCAGTGGTGGCGGAGAGTACTGCCAGTCGCAAATCCGGCCCATAGGCTTTGGAATAAGACCGGACATACAAGGTGCGGTCAGGGAAAAAATTACCCAGACTCCAGATGGGCGCCGCGGAAAGCTCGCCGATGCCGTCGTCTTCCACAATCAACGTATCGCTGCCGGCTAGCACTCCGCGCAACGCCTGGCTTCGGGCTTCGCTTACCGCGTGGCCGGTAGCGGAATGGGTGCGCGGTTGATAAATAAAAAGGACCGGCTGTTTGGTCATAACCACGGCGAGCGCATCCGCGCGCGGCCCCTCATCGTCGCAAGGTACCGGCAGAATTTCCGCCCCGATATTATCCAGAATATCAAGCAGCCTTGTCGCGGTGGGATCCTCGATAGCCACCCGATCGCCGGGAGATACCAGGGTTTGCACCAGCAGATTCATGGCGTCAAATCCCCCGTCCGTAGCCAGAAAAGCTTGGGCCGGGAAAGGCCAGGCCGGCTGTATGGCGCGCAACAGCCGTGGCGAAATGGGCTCGCGCTGATAACTGTTTAGCCGCGGCGAGGCGATACCGGCCCGCATGGCCCGCTCAAGGGGCGGCAATAAATCGGGATCGGGGGATGCCATGGTTAAATCCGCCTTGATGTTGTCGCCATAATTACCGATCTGCTCAAAACGGATCGGCCGCGAGGTTGTGTTGTCGCCACACACCCAAACGCCGCCTCGCCCCTTTCCCGCCAACACCTTGTGCTTTTTCATTTGCGCCCAGGCCGCGGACACCGTGGCCGGGCTAACGCCCAATGCCTTGGCCAGCTCGCGTACCGCCGGCAATTGGGCGCCCACGGCGATCTGACCGTCGCGAATCAAGCCGGACACCGCCTGGGTTATGCCTTTAACCGAGGTATCGGCGATTTGGCCGCTTAGCCAAGGTAAATCCACGGTAGGGGTCATAAGAAAAAACTTTGTTCAGTAACAAATAAATTATTGTTCAAATGATATTTGCGTTTTAGTATCAAATGCAAGGCATTTTTGATTAATAAATAAGCGCGTCTGGAAGACGCCGCGCTGCATGGGAGTGGGATGATATGGTAACCATTAGACTGGCGGTGCGCGACTGGGACTATTTCACGCCGCTGGCGCTCGGCGATATTACGCCGGCAGGGTTTGTACTGGAGATCCATCGCGTTGAGACATTGGTGAACGACCTCGCGTCCAACGGACAATACGATGGCGGAGAAGTGTCGTTCAGCCGGTATGCCCAGAGCCGGGCAAACGGCGACGACTCGCTGCTGGGTCTGCCGCATTTTCTGATGCGCGGCTTTCGCCAGCGTTGCATGATTACCACCGCCGACAGTCCGCTGACCTCGCCGGCGCAACTAAAAGGTAAACGTATCGGTGTCACCGGCTGGCAAGACTCGGGCAACACTTGGACACGCGCCGTGCTACGTGAAGCCGGGGTGGAAATCGAAGATGCGCGTTGGTTCGCCGGCCGCCTAACGGCAAAACACCCTATTACCGACCGTCTGGCGGGTTTCGGCCGACCGGGCCTCATCGAACCCGCGCCGGGTGAACGCCCCATGATAGAACTGCTGCGTGAAGGGGCGTTGGACGTGGTTTTTACCCCCTTTATGCCTGAAGGCTTTTTCCAGCCTGATTCCGGTTTGCGCCAGTTGCAGCCGGATTTCCGCGCGGCGGAGCTTGCCTATTTCAATCGGGTCGGCTATGTGCCCGGCATGCATATCCTGGCTATCAAGCCGGCGCTGGCCCAGGCGTATCCCTGGTTGCCGCAAGCGCTCAGCGGCATCATTGACCGCGCTTATGCCCTTTGGATGCGCAAACGGGAAAAATATGCCGACACCACCCCTTGGCTGCTGGATGAATTGCGCCGAATCCGTCGCGATTTACCGGAGGACTGGAATGCCAATGGATTAAATGCCAATCGGCGGATGATTTCCGATTTCGGCAAGGAGTTGTTCCAACAGGGATTAACGAAGATATTGCTGACGCCGCAAGCGCTCTTCCCCGCGGCGGCGAAGGAGGAATGAAATGAAAGTCGCTCTTGGTCAATTTGCCGTCAGCCGTGATTGGCGGGAAAACACGCGAATCTGCCTGGGTCTGATGAAAGACGCCTCGGACGGCGGCGCCGATCTGCTGGTCATGCCGGAAGGGGTTTTGGCGCGGGATATCGCCGATCCCGATCTGGTGCTAAAGGCGGCGCAACCGCTAAACGGCCCCTTTGTCACCGAGCTCCTGGCCGCCAGCATAGGCATGCCGTTAACCACCATGATGACCGTACACGTCCCCGCCGAAGAAGGTAAGGCGCTCAATGTGCTGATCGCCATCCGCGATGGCGAGATCGTCGGCCGTTATGACAAATTGCATCTTTACGATGCCTTCGCCATGCAAGAGTCTGAACGCGTGCGTCCGGGCCATGCCATCCCGCCCTTGGTGGAAGTCGCGGGCATGAAAGTGGGATTAATGACCTGCTACGATGTGCGTTTTCCGGAATTGGCTCGCCGTTTGGCGCTGGACGGCGCCGATGTCTTGGTGTTGCCCGCGGCCTGGGTAAAAGGTCCCTTGAAAGAAAGTCACTGGGAAGTGCTGGTCACGGCGCGGGCCTTGGAAAATACCTGTTATCTGGTGGCGGTGGGGGAATGCGGGCCGCGCAATATCGGCAATAGCCTGGTGGTGGATCCGCTGGGCGTGGCCATTGTCAAAGCCCCGGAAACAGCGACGCTGGCCTTCGCCGAGCTTGATCCGCGACGCATCGCCTATGCTCGCGAAGTGCTGCCGGTACTGGAAAACCGCCGTTTCGCCCGCCCTGAATTAGACACACAATATCGGGAGATGCTATGAAAAAACACCTCACCCTGTTTATGGCGGCATTGGGACTGTTTACCGCCTCCGTTTCCTATGCCGCCGAGCCTATTCCGGCGCAGACCAAAGACCAGGCGTTATATGATCGCCTGCCGCCGGATATCAAATCGGCGGGCAAAATGGTCGCCGTGAACAACGGCTCGTTCCCTCCCTATGAAATCGTGACGGGTCCCCATTCCCTGGACGGCGCCTCCCATGATCTCGCGGTGGCGCTCGGCCAGTTGCTCGGCATCAAAATCGAATATGCCACCGTCAGCGGTTTATCCGGATTACTGGCGGGCATTAATGCCGGCCGTTACCAATTGGCTATCGGCCCGGTGGGGGATTATCCCGATCGCCAGAAAAAAGTGGATTTTATCGATTTTGTTCAGGAGTTCGTGGTGTTCGGCGTCCCCAAGGGTAACCCCGCCGGTATTCATGGCCTGGAAGACACCTGCGGCAAACGCATTGCGGTAATGGCGGGGGGATCGGCGGAACAGGTGATTCGTAAACAATCGCAGGCATGCGCCGCCGCCGGGAAACCGGCCGTGACGGTACAATCGTTCACCGATCAACCGTCTTCGATACTCGCGGTGCGCTCCCACCGCTCCGACGCGTTTTTCTCTTCCCAGGCGCCGCTGACTTATTTTGTCGAACAAGCCCACGGCCAATTGGAACTGGCTGGTAAAGGAAAGAAAAACGGTTTCGGTGATATTTTCCAGGGGACCGTGGTACCCAAAGGGTCTGTTTTGGGCGATGTGATCCTGGATGGATACCGGGAGCTGTTTAACAACGGCACCTATGCCGCCATTATGAAAAAATGGCGTCTGGACGGCAACATGATCGCCGCGCCGGGCCGCGATCTGGCGAAATAAGGCGTGTCCATGATCCGCAATATCGACGAAGCGCGCGCCAGGGACCAGGCGGACGCGCAGCGGCGCGATGTGGCGTTCGCCCGCAATACGCCTGGTTATGGACGCTGGGTGGCTTGGATGGTGGTACTGGTTATCGCCGCCAACTTTCTTTGGCTGGTGGCGATCAACCCGAATTTTGAGTGGGCGGTGGTATCAAAATGGTTTACCGAAAGCTCGGTGCTAACGGGGTTGGAGGTCACGCTGGGCTTGACGGTTGTCTCCATGATACTTGGCGTTTTGCTGGGTTTGCCGCTGGCAGTCGGGCGGCTTTCGGATAATCGGTTGTTCAACGGTCTTTGCGCCTTGTATATCTGGTTTTTCCGCGGAACGCCGCTGCTGGTGCAATTGATATTCTGGTATAACCTGTCGACGCTATTTCCCACATTGTCGCTGTCGGTACCCTGGACCGATATCACTTTCGCCAAGTGGAACACCAACGCGGTGATAACGCCGTTAACCGCCGCTATCGCCGGTTTGGCGCTGAACGAGGCGGCATATATGGCGGAAATTATCCGCGCCGGCCTGCTTTCCGTGGATAGCGGCCAGGTGGAAACCACCCAGGCGTTCGGTATGAGCCGTGTGCGGGCCTTGCGCAGAATCATTATCCCCCAGGCGATGCGCGCCATCATTCCCCCCACCGGCAACCAGCTTATCAGCATGATCAAAGCCACCTCGCTGGTGAGCGTCATAGCCATGGGCGACCTGTTATATTCCGTGCAGGCGGTGTATAACCGCACCTTTGAAATCATTCCCATGCTGATGGTGGCGGTGATCTGGTATCTTATCGTCACATCCATCCTTAACCTCGGCCAGTCGGCCGTTGAACGCTATTACGCCCGTGGATCGCGCCGTGATGTAACGGTGGCCAAGCGTCGCGCCAAGGACGCCGGAGCGCCGCCGACAAAATCGATAGTGGCGCGCAAGGAGGAGATATGAATCAGGCCGAACCTCTGGTACGCGCTCGTAACGTACAAAAAAGCTATGGCGACATAGAGGTGTTGAAGGGCATCGATCTGGATATTTATCCCGGCGAAGTGGTGGTCATTCTCGGCCCATCCGGCTCGGGAAAATCCACGTTTCTCCGCTGTATTAACCATCTGGAGGATATGAACGCCGGTTCCATTATGGTCGGCGGAGAACAGATCGGCTACGAACTCAGAAAAGGCGTGTTACATCGCTTGTCGGCGCGCAGAATTGCCCTGCAACGCCGTAAAATCGGCATGGTGTTTCAGCAGTTCAACCTGTATCCGCACATGACGGTATTGCAAAATATTATTGAGGCGCCCATCGGGGTGCATAAATTTTCACGGCGGGACGCCGTGGCGCATGCCAAAGACCTTCTGGCGACGGTGGGGCTCAGCGATAAGGCGGATGCCTGGCCTCGTCAGCTTTCCGGCGGCCAGCAGCAACGCGTCGCCATCGCCCGGGCACTGGCGATCAAACCCACCTTGATGCTGTTCGACGAGCCGACTTCCGCGTTGGACCCCGAGCTGGTCGGGGAGGTCCTGGCCACCATGCGAACCCTGGCCGAGCAAGGTTTGACGATGATTATCGTCACCCATGAAATAGGTTTTGCCCGGGAAGCCGCCGATCGGGTGGTGTTTATGGATGGTGGCGTGGTGCTGGAGCAAGGCAGCGCGGAACAGGTCATCGGCAACCCGAGTCATCCCCGTACCCGGGCGTTCCTCAGTCGCTTTATCGCGGCATAATCGCGGCATCGGCCTGCCCTGTTTCTTCTCAAGACGTTAGAAAATCGATGATGGAAATTTACGAGCGGCACTATAGGCAACTTAGGGAAAATAATCAGTCGGCCTGGACCGGCGAGGGATACGAACGGGCTTGGAGCCGCTTGTCGGAAACGATGCAAAGACTTGATGCAGGGGATATTCTGCCGGCGCCAGGCGGTGTTTGTCTGGATCTGGGCTGCGGCAATGGCGCAATGGCCTCGCTCTACCTGGCACGGGCGGGTTATGAAGTTCATGGCGTCGACATTTCGCCCACTGCGATCAACTGGGCAAGGGCGTTATTTTTCAGTGCGGGTCTGACGGCCGAATTCAGGGAAGATGACGTTTGTCGTTTGGGATCTTATGGAAATCACTGGTTCGATTTGGTCTTCGACGGCAGTTGCTTACATTGCCTGATTGATGAACAACGCAGGCAATGTTATCAACAAATTAAGCGGGTTCTCAAACCGCAAGGCATTTTTATTGTCAGCAGCATGTGCGGCTACCCCAAACAGTCAATCGATCGGCAACGCTATCGCCATGAAACCCACCAATTGCTGCTCAACGGGAACCCCTGGCGAACCCTGATGCCCTTGTCGCTGCTGGAACAGGAACTCAAAGACAATGGTTTTACCCTCTTCGATACGGCGGTGCGCGAGAATCCGTGGTGGGATCATGCCACGCTGTGCTGTCGCCGGGCCTGAGTCAAGGCAGAAATACGCCTATGACCAGCGCCAGTCCCCCATGGAACAATGCCGACACCGTCATTATCAGCGTCAGGGGCGAGCCGGCCTGTGACAGGGTCAGTCCGGCCAGCGCTATGCCCAGCAAGGAGCCGGTTTGCCGGATTGCGGTATGGATGGCGGAGGCTGTGCCAGCCGTCCCGGCGGTACTGCCGGCCAGGATCGTGGCCGTCATGGGCGGTACGACAAACGCGGTGCCGCCAGCCAGTAACGCCATGGCGATAATGGCATAAAGGGTGATTCCCGGGGTCAGGCACAGCATGGCGGCATAGCCTAACGCACTCGCCGCCAACCCGGCCACCATCTGTTTTTTCACGCCCCAACGCGACATCAAACGGCCGGCCAGCAAATTGCCCACCATCAGGCAGACTGCCAGCGGCAGCAACGCCATTCCTGTTTGCAGCGGCGTATAACGCCATTGTTGTTGCATGATCAGGCTTAACGCATACAAACTGCCGAAATAACACGCGTTAATGCCAAAGCCGGTAATATTGGCAAGATTAAATGCGCGGTAGCGAAAGAACGCTAACGGCAACATCGGGGAAACGGCACGGCGCTCCGCCGCGATAAACGCCGCCGCCCCCAGTAACGAAAACAAACAGACAACCGGCAGCGCGCTCTTTGACCATTCCTGCGACGGAAATTGGATCAGCACGTAACTGAACCCGCCCAGCGTGGCGATTCCCAGTAATTGGCCCGCCGCATCCAGTCCCGTCCTTTTGCCGCCCGCCGAACGGGGCAATAGCCGGCGGCCCGCCATAACCCCATAGCAACCCATGGGAAAATTTATCAGAAATAAACTGCGCCAGCCAAAACAGCCGACCAGGAAGCCGCCCAATATCGGCCCCATCGCCGCGGCGATGGCGACAATACCGCCAAACAAGCCGATGGCCCGCTGTCTGGCGGCCCTCTCCGGCCAGATAAGGGATAACAAGGAAAATGAGGCCGGAATGAACAGCGCCGCACCGCTTCCTTGCAATAAGCGCAGCACGATTAACAAATCCATCGACCCGCTTAATCCGCATCCCACCGACATACCGGTAAACACCACTAGCCCAAGCAACCATATACGACGGGCGCCATAGCGATCAGTGAATACGCCAGCGGAAAGCATCAAACTGGAAAGCGCCAGGTTATAGGCATCCACCGCCCAGGTCAGCGCCGAAAGGGAGGCATTGAAGCGGGATTGGATAGCGACCGTCGCGATATTGATGACGTTCACATCCAGAATTGCCATAAACATGCCGGCGCACAGCACCAATAGGGTCTGAAACTGAAATGGCCGACCGGGGATAGATGTGAATTGCGACATAACGTTTTCCTGTTGGCGAAACAAGATTAGCAGCGTAAAAGAAAACCATGGGTTTAAAAACGCAGCGCGAATCGGGCTGCCCACAGCAAAAATGCAGAGGGAATGATGAATTGGGATAATGCGCGGTACGTCCTGGCGGTTGCCCGCACCGGCAGTCTGCGCGCCGCGGCGACAAGTCTCGGCGTTGATCAGGCCACGGTAGCCCGGCGGCTGCGCGCGCTGGAGCGGGAACTGCGCACCGCCTTATTCCGCCGCTCGCCGGAGGGCTATCACCTGACCGATAGCGGTAGGCGGTTACTGCCCGATATGGAGCAAATGGAGGCAATGGCCGCCTCCATAGAGCGAAAAAGCGTGGGAATGGATGGAACGTTGACGGGGAAGGTGCGTATTGCCTCCACCGACGCGCTGGCCCGGTATTTTCTCCTGGCCGCGCTGGAGGAGCTGCAACGCACCGCGCCCCATATCGGCGTGACGTTATCCACCGCCCCCGCCGTTGTCGACATACGGCGCGGCGAGGCCGATATTGCCATACGCAGCGCCCGTCCTACTGACGACAACGTGATTATCCGTCGTCTGGCGACGTTCCGGCTGGGTTTGTACGCCGCTGAAAATTATGTGCGCCGGCGAGGCCGGCCAAAGCCGGGCACCGCTTTTCAGGGCCACGATCTGGTGATGTTTCCTGAAGAAGCCGTGCCGCAATATTGGCAGGCCCTGTGCGAAGAGCCCTTGACCAATGGTCGTATCGCGCTGGAAACCACATCGCAATGGGTGTATTTCGAAGCGCTTCGCCAGGGTCTGGGTATCGGTATGATGGCCCGGGAAATCGTACAAAAATACTGTCCCGAACTGATAAATATCATGCCCGACCGAAGCGGATCCGCCGATATCTGGTTGGTCATCAACCCGGATGTCTGGTCGGCAGGGCGCGTTCAGGCTGTTATCGCCGCCATGACAAAAACGTTCTCCGACGCTGTAAATCAGGACCGCCTGACAGGGAAATAACACGCCTGACGCGTCCTCGGGTCATACCCAACGCAGAAAGTGCGCAGCGCCTCGCGCTTTTCACGCGCGCATTGGCGTTTTTTACCGCCAGGTCGAGGATTGCCGCGCAAGACTCTCGCCCGCCGCCGGACAAGAGTCTTTATCACCAGGCCGCCGCATGGCTGCCCGGCGGCATTGAAGGCCGGGCATACCCGGCGGGAGTGCGGGCGAGTTGCGCGCTGGGGCGCACGGCGTACAGCTCGCCGAAACCGGACAGTTCAGTGATGCAATAAGGGCCAGCATCGGGGCGGGCCATGCGCAACCCGCCCGCTATCCTGCCCAGGCCGCGCAGCCATTGGCCTGTCTGGGCCAAAGAGACGTCCACCAGCCAGCTGCCGCCTTCACGGCGCTGGCGATAAAGCGCCGCCGCCGCGCCGAAAGCCATCAGGTAACCGGTAGCCTGATCGAGAATCTGCATGGGCAGCGCTCGCGGTCGGCCATCGCCCGCGGCTTCCCCCTCGGCATGATTGAAGCCCATGGCGGTTTGCACCAGCGAATCGAAACCGCGCCGGTCCGCCCAAGGTCCCTGAGTTCCGTAGGCAGTCAGGGAAACACAGACTATTCCCGGCCGGCGTTCAGCCAGCGCTTCAGGCGAAAAGCCCCGTTCAGCCAATCCACCAGGACGATAGCCCTGCGAAAAAACGTGAGCTTGGGCGATCAATTGCCAAAGCTTGGCGCGCCCGGTTTCGGTTAACAGATCGATGTGCGCGGAGCGTTTGCCGCGGCTGGTATCGGCAATGGCATCAATGTTGGGCAAGAAGGGCGAATTCACCAGCATCACGTCGGCGCCCAACGCCGCCAAGGCCCGTCCGCCCACCGGACCGGCCAAAATTCGGGTAAGATCCAATACCCGCAACCGGGTCAACGGGGGTTGATCCGCGCCGAGGACCGGCAGAGTCAGCGGCGGCGCATCGCCGATACGACTGATGGTCAACAGCGGCTGTCCGGCAATCGCTTGTCCCTGCGGCGTGGCGTCCCATTCATCGAAACGCCGGAGCGCGGTCGCCACCAAACCTTGTTGCGCGGCGGCCTGCTCATAATCCATCGCCCGCCAGGCCAGCAATGCCTGCTCGGCGTCCGCACGTGTCGCCGTCGCCGGATCGAGCCTTAGCAATTTTAATGCCCCTTCGCGATGATGGGCGAAATTGGCGTGAACACGCACATAACCGTCAGCGCAGCGGTAAAGGCCGGAAAACGGATCCCATAATGAAGGTTCCCGGCCGTCCAGCCGAAACGAGCCGGTGCATTCGATGGCCGCGTGCCGCATATCGACGGCCAGGCGCTGACGGGATGCCCCCCGGGCATGCCCCAGTTCGCAGGCGGCCAGCGCCGCGGCGGCGATAGCGCTTTGCGCCGCGGCGCCTACGGCGAAAGAGGAAGGAAATACCGGGTCGGCGCCCGTCAACGTCGCCCAATCCAACGCCTCGGCGGGCAAGTTCGCTAATGCCCAAAGCGATTTCAATATCTCGAATGGTGGCATAACGCCTCCCGATTAAGCATTCCGCCTGGATAGCCCTACCTGAACAGGGCCGATAGTGTGTTCCCCGCCGGACAGGATGGGTCAATCTATAACAGCGAAGACAACGCCGGCGGCAGTTGTTGCGTTGACTTATCCGCCAGCATACCAAACAGCGGATCCCATTCCTCAATACATAGACCGCAAATCAGTCCTTCGCGGGAAAACGGGTCGCCGGCAATCATCTGATCAATCTCCTGTCATCATTCATCCCACCTAAAACAATGCACGCCGCCGACAAAGCGGCAACGTGGGGTATGATGGGTTTAGCATTCTCTATACTATCCTCATTTACCACCCTAGCTGAAGAGAACGTCATGACCGCGTCATATCCGGGAAACAAAACTGAAGGGGCCGCAGAATTATCGCTTTACGCCATTGCGCAAAAAATACAGGCATTGGCGCAAACCGGGCTGACGTTTACCCGGGACCGATATGATATTGAACGTTATGCGGAATTACGCGAAATAGCGGCGCAATTGATGGCCGGCCAACTGTCGACGCCAACGGCGCCGCTGCGGGCGTTATTTGAAAACCAGCAAGGCTATGCCACACCCAAAGTGGATACCCGGGCGGTTATCGTTCGGGACGGCAAAGTCCTGATGGTCAGGGAGGCGGATGATAAATTGTGGAGCCTGCCCGGCGGCTGGGCCGATGTGGGCGATACGCCATCCAACGCCGTTTGCCGCGAGGTTCGCGAAGAGACCGGATTGCTGGTGGGCGCGGAGCGTTTGCTGGGCGTCTGGGATCGGAACCTCCATGGCCATCCGCCTTATCCCTGGCATGTCTATAAATTAATATTCCATTGCACAGAACGCGGCGGTCAATTACGGTTATGCGAAGATTCCCTGGAATTGGATTTTTTCGATCCGCATCGACTGCCGCCATTATCGTTGACGCGAATCGTGCCGGAAGAGATATTGGCCAGCCTGGAGAGTATTACCCATCACGGCGGCTGCTGGTTTGATTAGCGGGCCGGGCGCACAGACTGTGCCGTAACGGGGATATGCGCCAGGGGGTCAAGATATCGGCCTGTTTATGGCGCTTACCTCCGCGATATTGATAATCCCCTGGCGCCGATGCCTGCTTTGACGAAACGTTTTCGCGATGGTTAACGCATTAAGCGCCGGGACGAACGCGCTTTTCGCCTACGTTGTAAATAAGCCGGCAAGAGGAAACTGCATAAGGCGACCACGCCCAATCCGGAACCCATTCGCAATAGCATACCGGCGCCGAAATGATCCATCCACACGCCACCCGACATGGCCCCCGCGCCGATGCCGATATTGAATGTCATCACATACAACGCCGAGGCCGCTTCGGCCTGTTCCGGCGCCAATTCGATGACCCAGCTTTGTAACCCAATGATAAGCATGGCGATCGCCGCTCCCCACATCGCCATCACCAGCCAGGGCACCCCCGGATAACGAGCCAACCACAACATCAGCAATTGGCTGACGACGATAGCCGCCGCGGAACCGGCCGCGAGACGGATGGGACGAGGGCTTAGCCAGCCGGCCAGCAAGGTGCCCGCGGCGCCCGCCAGGCCGAACACCAATAGCGCCAGCGGCAACAAGACGCCGTGCAATCCCAGGGTATTGGCCGCCAGCGGCGTAATATAGGTATAGCCGTTAAAGTGGGCGGTGATTATCAGCAGCGTCGCCAGGGCCGCGCCGTAAAGCGGCCAATTGCGGCGAGGAAAGCTGGCACCGCCGCGAGCGTTGATCTTAACCGACGGCAACCAGAAATAGCCCATGATTAAAATCAGCAAACCGCACGCGCCAAAAACCGCAAATCCCTGCTGCCAGTCAAAGGCCTGCCCCAATGCGGTGGCCAACGGTACGCCGCCCACAATGGACAGCGAGATGCCGGAAAATACCCAGGCGGTCGCCCGGCTGGCCGGCATATCCGGCGCGATGCGAACCGCATAGGACGCCAGGCTGGACCAGAACACGCCGTGTCCCAGCGCCGCCACGATCCGCAACGCCATCAGCAAGCCCCAGGTATGGGTAAATAACGCCAGACCGTTGCACAGGGTAATGATCCCCAACAAAACAAGGAACAATGGGCGACGGTCGATGTGGTTGGTCAGCAAGGTAATGGGAATTACCGTCAGGGTGATGATCCAGGCATAACCGGTCACCAGAATGCCCACCTCTGCCGGATTGACCTGAAGGTCGTCGGCGATGCGGGTTAGCAGGCCGATAGGCAAATATTCGGTGGTTTGCGATACAAACGCCCCCAACATCAATACCAGTAAGACTTTTATCATCAGCGAATTATCCCTTGGCGTGACTTACCCTTCTCCGGCGGACGGGTCGAGATAACAATATTAGTTAATCAATTAAAGAAAAATACGCTAGTATTCATTTCTCTCATGACAATGTTGTCATGAATGGAGTGATTATGGACCATTTGGGCGGACTGGAATTATTCGTACAAGTGGCGAAAGCGGGCAGTTTTGTCGAAGCGGCTCGGTTAGCCGCTATTTCGCCATCGGCGGTCAGTAAGGGGATAGCGCGCCTCGAAGCTCGGTTGCAGGTGCGCTTGCTAAACCGGAGTACCCGCAGTATCGCTTTAACTGAAGAAGGAATCCGGTTCTATCGCAACAGTGTGGCTATTTTGCGGGCGGTGCAGGATGCCGAAAACCAATTGCGCCAAATCCGGGAATATCCCAGAGGCAAATTAAAAATTAGTCTGGCGGAAGAGAGCATGGCCGCGCCCTTTCTGGCCGATTTTGCCCTGGCCTGGCCGGAGATCGACATTGAGCTGGACTTTTCCGATCGCATGGTGAATGTGATCGAAGAAAGTTTTGATGTGGTGATCCGAAGCGGCCATATAGCGGACTCCCGGCTGGCAGCCAGAAAACTGGCGACATTCGGCTCCAAAGTCGTCGCCTCACCCGACTATCTGGCCCGAGCGGGAATACCGCAAACGCCGCAGGATCTCGAGCGGCACGCCTGTCTGCATTACCGTTTTCCCCATAACGGTAAACTGGAACCCTGGCAATTGCGCGGCATAGAGTCAATCGCCGGCGCTCTACCGGCCACCCTGATCTGTAATAATAGCCAGGGACGGCTGGATTTCGCCTTACGGGGCGTTGGCCTGGCGTGGTTGCCGAATTATGTTGTCCGTTGCGCGCTGGCGGACGGCTCACTGGTGAGTGTATTGGACGAATACGCCATCCGCACGGAGTCATTATGGCTGTTATGGCCTTCGGGACCGTATCTTCCGTTGAAAACGCGGTTGTTTATCGATTATCTATGCGACCGCTTCGCCGACAAGACCACCGCTGATTCCGCTGAATGATTCACGTTGCCTCGCGGCGGTAAGCGCGGTTATTCATCCCTTTCATCGAAAGGGCAAAATACCGTGTTATCAACGATAAGCTTCCCCAACAGCCGTTATCGCGGAAAAATAGTGCCCCGGGGATTTGCCCAGCGCTTTCTTGAACATGGTGATAAACGCCGAAGGCGAATCGTACCCCAGATTTTCCGCCACCCGCTGTACGCTCACGCCCGATGCCAGTTGGCGGCTGGCGATGATCAGTTGCAATCGCTGGCGCCAGCGGCCAAATGTCATGCCGGTTTCCCTGATAAGCAATCTGGCCAAGGTCCGTTCACTCACGGCCAAATAAGCGGCCCACTGCGGCAGGGTGCGTCGATCGTCAGGCGATTGATGCAATATCTCGGCAAGCAGGCGGATTTTGGGGTGGTTGGAGAAAGGCAGATAAAGATTTTCCACCGGCATTTGGCAAAGCTGCTCCAGCATCACGATAGCCATACGGCCGGTGACCGAATCCAGTGCATAACGCTCCGGTTGTCGCGTCAAGGCCAGAATCAATTCCCGTAATAAAGGAGAGATAAGCAGGGTACAGCTTTTGTCGGGTAAACCCGGGAAACCGGGCTCCACAAATACAAAGCAGAAACGGGCGTTAGCGGTTACCCGATTGCTGTGCGGCGTATCACCGGGGATCCATACCGCGCAATGCGGCGGGACCATCCATAGGGCATCGGCCAGCTCGCAGGTGATGCCGCCGCGCAACGCCATAATCAGTTGGCCTTTACGGTGACGATGGAAAGGCGCTTCCCGGCCATTTTGCGGCATGTCAATGTGCATTGCCGTCGCCAGGCTAGGATCCTGGTCGGGGTCGTAATCGCTCAGGCGGATGCTAAATGGCATGATGGAATGACCGTTTTTAACGATATTTAGTCATTATAGCGAAATTCTCCGATCAGATAATCCGTTAAAGTGACTTTCCCGATTTTCCAAAGAGGTCCTTATCGAGAGATGAAAACCGTCCCAGCCAGTCGGCGCGGCGCGGTCGCCGGGATGACCGTTTTCGGTATTCTTCTGATCGCCGCCAATCTGCGCGCGCCCATTACCAGTCTGGCGCCGATTTTGACATTGATCCGCGACGGCTTTCACCTGACCACCGCCCAGGCCGGCGCTTTAACGACATTGCCTTTGCTGGCTTTCGCCGTCGTTTCCCCCTTCGCCGCGTCGCTATCACGCCGTTTCGGCATTGAACGGGCCCTGTTCGCCGCTTTACTGGTCATGGCTGCCGGTATTGCGCTGCGCTCACTGGACGCCGCCTGGTGCCTGTACGCCGGAACAGTAATCGTTGGCGCCGGTATCGCCGTGGGCAATGTCCTGTTGCCCAGTTTGCTCAAACGCGATTTCCCGGAGCGCGTTACCGCACTCACCGGCGCTTATGCGCTGACCATGGGGATGGCCGCCGCACTCGGCTCGGCGATCATGGTACCGCTGGTACACCTGACCGGCGGGCGCTGGCGTCTTTCACTGGCGATGTTTATCCTATTGCCGCTGCTGGCCGCGGCGAGCTGGCTGCCGCGGCTCGGCCCGGCCGTCGCCAATGTTTCGGCGCCGGCCGCAAGCGTGCCCCATGGCGCCAATATGCTGCGTTCGGGGTTGGCCTGGCAGGTGACCCTGTTCCTCGGCCTCAACTCCTTTATCTACTACATCGTAATCGGCTGGCTGCCGGCGGTACTGACCGACAGCGGTTTCAGCGCCGCGCAGGCCGGAGCGCTAGATGGCGCCATGCAATTTTCCACCGCCGTTCCCGGTTTGCTGCTGGCGCCGTTGATCGCCCGCATAAGGGATCAGCGAGGGGTGGGAGCGGCCGTTTCGCTGATGTCGGCCCTGGGCATGCTGGGGCTGGTGTTATGGCCGTCGGGCGCGCTCATCTGGGTATTATTGTTCGGAATCGGTACCGGCGCGGCGATGATCCTCGGTCTGGCCTTGATCAGTATGCGGGTGACGGGGTCCCGCCAGGCCGCCGCGTTATCCGGTATGGCGCAATGCATCGGCTATTTGCTGGCCGCCTTGGGACCCGCCTTGATCGGCGCCTTGCGTGATGCGACCGGCGGATGGGATTGGCCATTGCTGATTTGCACGGTATCCGCCCTACTGATGGCCGTCTTCGGGTTTATGGCCGGTCGCGACCGCCAAATCGGCCTTTAACCTTTTTCCCGCGGCTAAAATTGCGCCCTAACCCCCTCATTGCTTCGCGGGAGCTGGTAAAGTAGCGCAAACTTTATCATTTTCCGGAGCCGAAATGGACGAGCAGGCGTTAAGCAAAACCGACCGTATTACTCATGAACTGGGCCAGCAGATTATCAGCGGAAAGTATACGCCCGGCAGTGGACTGCCTTCGGAAACGGAACTGTGCGAGGAGTTCGACACCTCCCGCAACATCATCCGTGAAGCGCTGCGTTCGCTGACCGCCAAACGGCTGATAGAGATTATCCGCTATCGGGGCGCTTTCGTGACCGCGCGCAACCAATGGAATTATCTCGATAGCGACGTCCTGCAATGGGCTTTGGCTCGCGACGACGACCCCAGGCTTATCGCCGCCATGAGCGATGTGCGTCATCTGGTGGAGCCCACCGTCGCCCGCTGGGCGGCGGAGCGCGCCACATCAAGCGAACTGGCGGAAATCGAGGCGGCGCTTAACGACATGGTGGTCAACCACGACCAGCGCAGCGCGTTCAATGAAGCGGATATCCGCTACCATGAAGCAGTATTGAATGCGGTACACAATCCTTTGCTACAGCAGTTGGGCGTTGCGATCAGTTCCCTACAGCGGGCGGTGTTCGAGCGAACCTATATGCCGGATGAAGGCAATATGCCGCGCACCCTGAAAGAACACCAGGATCTTTTTGATGCCATCCGGCATCAAGATGGCGACGCGGCCGAGCAGGCGGCATTAACCATGATAGCCAGCTCAACCCAACGATTAAAGAACATAACGTAAGCGGCAACCGGGGATCGGGAAATGAAAGTGTGATCTTTATTGTAGTACAATAATAATAAATAGTGCTACAATAAGCCCTATCAAAGCCTGTTCGCCTCCCTGGGCGGTCTGTGATGCCCGTCCGGTTACGGCCCATTTCCAGGCGCTTACATTTGTCCGGTTTTATAGGAAATTCAGCATGAAAGTCACCAAACTGACCACCTTTCGGCTTCCGCCGCGTTGGATGTTTCTCAAAATCGATACCGATGAAGGCATCGTCGGTTGGGGCGAACCGGTCATCGAAGGACGCGCGAAAAGTGTTGAAGCCGCGGTACGCGAATTGTCCGAATATGTGATCGGCAAAGATCCGGCCCGAATCAATGACATTTGGCAAACCCTGTACCGTGCCGGTTTTTACCGCGGCGGTCCGATACTGATGAGCGCCATTGCCGGCATCGACCAAGCGCTGTGGGATATCAAGGGCAAGGCGTTAAATGCGCCGGTCTACCAATTGCTGGGTGGACTGGTGCGCGATCGTATCAAAGCCTACAGCTGGGTTGGCGGCGACCGGCCTGCCGATGTCATCGCCGGCATGAAAAAACTCATTAACATCGGTTTTGACACCTTTAAGCTCAATGGCTGCGAGGAGATGGGCTTATTGGACAACGCCCGGAAAGTGGATGCCGCGGTGGCCGTGGCGGCCCAGGTGCGGGAGGAATTGGGTAAGACCATTGAATTCGGCCTGGATTTTCACGGCCGGGTGAACGCCCCGATGGCTAAACTGCTTATCAAAGAGCTGGAGCCATATCGCCCGCTCTTTATCGAAGAACCCGTGTTGGCGGAACAGGCGGAATATTATCCGCGCCTGGCGGCCCAGACGACCATTCCCATCGCCGCCGGCGAACGCATGTTCTCGCGTTTCGATTTCAAGCGCATTCTGGCTAACGGCGGATTATCCATCGCCCAACCGGATTTATCCCATGCCGGCGGCATTACCGAATGCATGAAAATCGCCTCCATGGCCGAAGCCTACGACATCACCCTGGCGCCCCATTGCCCCCTGGGTCCCATCGCGCTGGCTTCCTGCCTGCATGTGGATTTCGCATCCTATAACGCGGTGTTGCAAGAACAAAGTATGGGTATCCATTATAACCAGGGTGCTGAATTGTTGGACTATGTCGTCAATAAAGATGATTTCGCCATGAATGACGGCTATTTCTATCCATTGCATAAACCGGGCCTGGGGGTGGAAATCAACGAAGAACTGGTGATCGAGCGCAGTAAAAATCCCCCTGATTGGCGCAATCCCGTTTGGCGCTATCCGGATGGATCGGTGGCCGAATGGTGATAACGATCCGGTACTGGCCGGCGGCAAAAGAAAACTTCGTTAGCGATTGACCCAATAACAGCAGGTACAAACATGACATATTCCGTAATGAAAGCCGCCATGCTGCCCGATGCGTTAACGCGCCGGTTGGCGGAGCATTTTCAGTTGGCGGATTACGCGCTGTTGACCGAACCGGAACGTTCGGCACTGGCGCGCCAAACCCGGGTACTGGTGGTCAACGGTGAATCCGTGGTACCTGGCGAATTTATTGCGCAATTTCCCGAACTGGCGCTGATAGCGGTTTTCGGCGTCGGCTATGACGGCGTCGACGTGGCGGCGGCACAACGGCGCGGCATACAGGTCACCAACACGCCGGGCGTGCTTACCGACGATGTGGCCGATATGGCGATGGGGCTGCTATTGGCCACCTCGCGTCAGATTGTCGGCGCGCAACGTTTTATTGAAAACGGCGGCTGGCTATCCGCCGGCTATCCCTGGACCCAAAAAGTCTCCGGCGGACGGCTCGGCATCGTCGGCATGGGGCGTATCGGTCATGCCATCGCCAAACGCGCCGCGGCATTCGATATGGACATCAGCTACAATGATTACCGCCCGCAAGTCGATAATCCGTGGCGTTACTATGCCGATATTGCCGAACTGGCCGCCGCCAGCGACTTCTTGATGGTCTGCGTCAACGGCGGCGAAAAAACCCGTTCGCTCATTAATGGGCCCATCATGGCCGCGCTGGGGCCAACGGGTATCTTGATAAACATCGCCCGTGGCACGGTGGTGGACGAAGGGGATCTGATCGCGGCGCTGGACAAGGGCCTTCTTGGCGGCGCGGGACTTGACGTCTTCAGTCAGGAGCCGCATGTGCCCGCCACTTTATTCAACCGGCCCAATGTCGTGTTGACGCCCCATATGTCCAGCGCCACGCATAAGACTCGCCAAGCCATGTCCGATTTGGTGTTCGAAAACATTGCCTCGTTTTTAGCCGGCAAGCCGGTAATCACTCCGGTCACGGCTTAGATGATATGCTGAACCGCCTGATTGATGGCGCCGCCGCCGACAATAAGCCAGACAAACAGCAAGCTGGCCAGCAATATGGGCTTTAGGCCGGCCTGGCGTATCGCGCTGGAATGGGTGGTCAGGCCCAGCGCCGCCATGGCCATGGCCAGCATTACCGTGTCCAACGTGATGAGGTGACTGACCAAAACATGGGGTAGCCAATGAAATGAATTAAAAGCGGCCACCAAAATAAAAATCACCGCGAACCAAGGAATGGTAATAGCGCTTTTCCCGGTTGCGCCATCGTCTTTGCGCACACGACTACGATTGAGATAACTGGATACCAATAATAGAAAGGGCGCCAGCATCATAACCCGGATCATTTTGGTGATGACGGCGGCATTCTCCGTAGTCGGACTGATGGAATGGGCGGCGGCAACCACCTGAGCCACTTCATGAATAGTGGAGCCGGCATAAATACCAAAAGACAACGGGCTGAATGTCAGCCATTGGTATTGCTGATTGAGATCATACAGCCAGGGATAAACGAAAATGGCCAGCGTACCGAATACCACCACGGTGGCAACGGCAACCGTGACCTTGCTGGCCTCGGCTTTAAGCACCGGTTCGGTGGCCATAACCGCCGCCGCGCCGCAAATACTGCTGCCGGCGCCAATCAGCATGGCGGTTTGCGTATCCATGCCGAAAACCTTTTTGCCCAGCCAGCAGGCCAGCAAAAACGTGCTGCTCAGCGTCAGCAGGTCGATGATGATACCCGTAGCGCCGACATCGGCGATTTGCTGAAAGGTTAAGCGAAAACCGTACAAAATGATGCCCAACCGCAATAAACGCTGTTTGGCGAACATCACCCCACCGTGGCTGACCAGCTGGATACGGGGATAAACCGTGTTACCGACGATGATGCCGAAAATGATGGCCAGCGTCAGCGCGCCCAGTCCCAAATTGACCACTTGGGGGATATTGCCGGCCCAGATGGCGATGGCGGTCAATCCGCCGGTAAGGAGTAAACCCGGCAAGAGACGCCGTGTTTCCTGTGTAAAAACGCGCCGCTTAGGTACTACCGAATGCGAAATTTGTGTCGACATGATAAAGCCCCATTCCGATAACATCAGTCGACAACATTAACATTTCGAAATTTAAAATATAAATTCATTATATATTTATAATCTATCGGAATAACTGGTAAAGTCCTTTCCTGCTTTGGGCCCGCGACAACGCGCCGAAAACCTATTAAGCCGCCATCGGCGGCTTTGGGTCAGAGACTGGGTTTTCTCAATGCCCCCAGCAATAGAACCGGCGGTGAAATAGAGCGGCGAAAGCCGCGGCTAATGCAATAAAGAAGGAAGGCGAGAAGGCCTTAAGCCGATTTAACCAGCTGTAAGCCGGTCACACAGGTCTGGCTGTCCGACGTTGTGGCGATAGGCGTCGACGCTGTCATGCCGTTATAAGTCACTTTGAGCGTGCCGGTGATATTCCGGGGCAGCCAGACGCCGACAAAACCGTTTCGATAGCTGGTCATCGTCCGGTTAAGGATGACTTTACCTGTTTGATCGGTAATATTGACGTTAAAAGCGGTATTGCCCAGTTCTCCCCGGCAGGAGGTCAAACTATGGTTGAAACAGGGATGGGTCTGGTTGAGATAGGGCGCGAACGATAAGTAGAATTTATCGCCCAAGGGATAACTTACGCTGTCTTTACCGTCCGTCAACCTGAGCTCGGTACTGGTGACGGATGCCGAAAAGTTCAAAGGCTGCGTCGTATTCGGTTGGTTGATCTCGTCAATTATTTGGCGCGGCGTTTTCCCGATCAGGCCATTTTGCGCGAGAAAATCCTGGGTTCCGGCGTAAGCCGCCTGACCGGACAGGATTAGCGATAACGCCACTAAGGCCGTTTTCATGATATGCGCCGAAGAAGTTTTCAAGGTGGATTTTCCTTATGCTATAAATAAGCACTCATTACCGGATGGAAGTGCGGATTGCGTTACAGTTCACGCCATTCAACCGCGACGCCGACAACGCGACGGTTTATAAAATGACGGGCATGGGTTTAGAAAGACTAGCTTGAACGCTACACCTTCCCCTTGGGGCAGGGTCAAAGGCAGATTTGCATAGAAGTGTAAATTCACGGGCAATGACTTTATCCCACGGTAGAGTGCTTGCCATCATCGATTTCCACCCCCTTGTCGGCGACGAACCATGAAATTTCTTACCCGCTTACTGCTTTGCTTGCTTGCGCTTCTACCGCTTTACGGTATGGCGGCGGATATTTCGCTGGGGGCTGCCGGCTTTGCCTCCGTCTCTCCTTATGCGGTGACCCGCGGCGATCGTTCGGTTTGGCCGGTGCTCAATTATGATGATGATCACTGGTATATACAGGGTGATGATGCCGGCCGCTATCTGATCAATGACGACCGCAACGAGCTGAAACTGAAAGTTTTTTATTTCGATCAGAGCTTCAAGGCCTCCCGGGGGAACAATGCGGCCCTGCGCCGCCTGAACGATCGCCGGGCCACAGCCATGGCCGGAATGAGCTATCAGCGCACCACTTTTTTGGGCGCATTCCATATCCAGGTGGCGGGGGATATCCTTAACAACAGTCAAGGCATAACGGCCAATATCGCCTATTTGAATCTGATGAAGTGGGGCATGCTCACCATGATCCCTGAAATCGGCCTGGACGGCGCCAATGCCCAGCAATCCCGATATTATTACGGTATCTCTTCCGCCGAATCCCGCCGTAGCGGACTGGATACCTACCGCCCTTCGGCCAACGCCACCCCTTATATTTCCCTAACCGCCGATTATCAGTTCACACCCCTCTGGGATACCTATGCCAGCGCGCGCAGCAACTTCCTACCCGCCGAAGTACGAAACAGTCCAATGGTCAACCGCAATCGGACTTACGCCTTTTCGGTGGGAATCAATTACAATTTTTGACGGAATAACCCCGCCCATGTGCTGAATTTAAAGTGATTATTCCGGTAATACCGTGAATTGATATATTACCGCTCACTGAAGGCTCGCCGTCGGCGATTCACATGGAGTGTGTCGCATGCATCGATCGCTTGCCGGAACGCGCTTCAAATCATCTTGGGTATGAATCATTTCGTTTAATAATCATTTAATATACACAAGGTAGAATAACCGGCATCCGCTGAATGTATTTGGATTCGGTCGCATGACCTTTTAGGGGCCGGGCAGCCGTTCGTTTTCCCAGCCCCTTTTCAGAGCTTGTAGCTGTATATATGGCAATCAATTCCATCCCGGTTTCCCCTTCGTCGCCGTCCTGGACTGTTTTATGCGATTTCGACGGCACCATCAGCTTCAAAGACGTCACCGATACATTGCTGGATGCCTTTGGCATGCCCGGCTGGCAACAACTTGAAGAGCAGTGGGAAAAGGGTGAAATCGGTTCCCGGGAATGCATGGCCGGCCAAATCGCCTTGCTGGACGCATCACGGCAAGATCTCAACGCCTGCCTCGCCACGCTGGATATCGACCCTGATTTCGCCGATTTCGTCCGCTATACCCGTCGGCGACAGATCGCGCTGCATATCGTCAGTGATGGGCTTGATTACGCTATCAAATACATATTGCAGGCCCACGGCATCAACGGTATTCCGGTTGTCGCCAACCAGCTCCGCCAAGTGGCCGAATGCCGATGGGCGCTGGATTTCCCCTACAATAACGTTAATTGCCTGAAAGCCAGCGGCGTTTGTAAATGCGGCATTGCCAAGTCCGTGGCCGGCGAAAGAGTTTTGATGATCGGAGACGGTCGTTCCGATTTCTGTGTATCGCGCATCGCCGACTATGTGTTCGCCAAGAGCAGTCTGATTGGCGAGTGTCGGCAGGCGGGAGTGCCCCATACCGCCATAAGGGATTTTTCCGGGGCTTGCGCCGAACTGGATCGGTTATTGGCGCGGCGGGAGTGGAATTATCCCGTGCCGGTCGATCAGCTGATAATCAGGGGAATTTATGATCAGCCATCATGATTTTCTGTTTGAAGGCGGCCGGATCGGCGTCCTGCTGATTCACGGTCTGACCGGTACTCCCACCGAAATGCGCGGCATCGGACGGGAATTCCATCGGGCGGGTTTGACCGTATACGGCATGCAACTGGCCGGGCATTGCGGCGATGTGGATGATCTGATCGCCACCAACTGGCGGGACTGGTATCACAGTGTGGAGGAGTGCGCCGATAAGCTGCGCCGGCAAGTGGACTATCTGTATGTCGGGGGATTGTCCATGGGCGCCGTGCTGGCGTTAAATTACGCCGCCGACTATCCCGAACGCGTCCAGGGCGTGTTGGTATATGGCGCGACTTTCCGTTTCGACGGCTGGACCATTCCCACATTTTCCAAAATAGTGGGACCGTGGTTTCTGACGCTGATGGACCGGCTTCGCCTGGGGCGCCGGCGGATCTTCAATGAAGAACCGCCTTACGGTATCCGCAACGAACAACTGCGGCGAAAAATCGCCCAAAGCATGCTCAGCGGCGATAGCGGCGCGGCCGGTCTGGCGGGCAATCCCTGGCCGTCATTAAGCCAGTTGGTTTATCTGACCAGACATGTCCGGCAAGCGTTGCCGAAAATCACCTCGCCTTGTCTGGTTATGCACGCGGAGAACGACGATATCGCCCATCGCCGCAATGGCGAGCTGGTGCGCGACAGGGTGAGCGGGCCGGTAAATTTGGTGCTGCTCAAGAACAGCTACCACATGATCACAATCGATAACGATCGGCGCGAGGTGGTTTCCCGTTCCATCGCGTTTATGCAACAACATGTGCCCGCCGGCGGCATGGCGGGCGGCCAGTCCGCCGCGGCCGCAAACCGGCGTCCCGGGCTGAATTCCTCAATACAGGGCGCATGACGCAAGGACCGCACAGCACGCCATGAGCCAATTAACGGTTTTTCTTTGGATACTGAATGTCCTGATTGACACATTGGGCCAGTTGGCGTTCAAAGCCGCTGCCTCATCCGCCGCGCCTTATGCCGGCCGGGCCCATTGGCGCCATATGCTTGCGGGCAAATGGATCTGGATCGGCATATTCAGCTATGTTTTCGAGTTTGTGCTATGGCTGGCGTTTTTGTCGCTGGTGCCGCTATCGGTAGGCGTCATGCTGGGGTCAATCAATATTGTGGCGATCATGGTGGCCGGCCGTCTCTGGTTTAAGGAAAAAATCAGTAAATGGCGGCTTATCGGCATTTTGCTGGTGGCTTGCGGCGTCTTAATCGTGGGTATCGAATCATGAAGCGTTTTTATCTGGTTGGCTTTCTGGTCCTCATGTTATTCGACACCCTGGCGCAGGTCAGTTTCAAATACGCCTCGTTGCACGCCGCCCCCTTGATGCTGAATATTGACTGGCTGATGCGGGTATTCGGCCACCCCTGGATTTACGGGGCGTTCATCGGCTACCTCGGCGCGTTCTTCACCTGGATGACATTACTGAAATATGCGCCGGTGGGACCGGCTTTCGCCGCGTCTCATCTGGAAATCATCAGCGTGACCCTGGTTTCCGTGTGGCTGTTTGACGATCAACTGACCCTGATGAAAGCCTTGGGCGGACTGTTGATACTCTCCGGCATCCTTTGTTTGGCCAGGGGCGAGACCGCCGAATCGTGAAACTTTATTCGTTGCCGCAAGAAATCCCGCCCACAGCCGGCTTGCCGGTTCGTTGGCGCGAGCTGTCCGCGTTGTCGGGCAATCTGGCGGCCCGACTGGCGGACCGCCTATCGATTCCCGAACCGGCGCTGACGTGTTCCGGCACAGCGGCCCTGATCATGATCCTGCGGGTTTTACGACAACGCCATCCACACCGTTGCGTACTTATCGTTCCCGCCTTTACCTGTCCGCTGGTGGCGCTGGCCGCCGGTTTTTGTCCGCCGTTAACCGTTGTTCCCTGCGACTTGGCCCCCAACGGCATCGATCTTGACTCTCAGCATCTGGCCCAATTATGCGATCACCGCACTCTGGCGGTTGTGGTCACCCACCTGGCCGGGCGGGTTGTGGATGTCGACAGCGCAAAGGCGGTTGCCGCGGCATGCGGCGCCGCCGTTATCGAAGATGCCGCCCAAGCCATGGGTGCCCGGGACGATGGACAAAGCGTTGGCCTCAAAGGAGATGCGGCATTTTTCAGTATGGCTTTCGGCAAAGGCCTGACCTCCGCCGAAGGCGGCGTTCTGTTTAGCCGCGATCCCGAACTGCACCGGGCGTTGCATCAACAATGCCGGCAAGACCTGCCTTTTCGTTTGGGTTGGGAGATACGCCGAATCGCCGAACTGGCGGGATATGCTTTATTTTACCATCCACGGGGACTGTATTATGTCTACGGCAGGCCACTGCGCCGGGCGCTGGCGCGCGGCGATCGCATCCAGGCGGTAGGCGACGATTTTTCCCGACGGGATATTCCCCTGCACCGTCTGGGCGGATACCGCCGGCGCGTGGCCGCGGGGGCGTTGAAACGCCTGCCCGCCTTTCTGGAGAGCGGGCGTGAACGGGCATTGCGTCGCATCGCCGCCTTACGGGAACTGCCGGGCGTGGGGGTGTTAACGGACACTGCGGGTCGGGAAGGCGTCTGGCCGTTTATCTTGTTGCTCATGCCAAACCCATCCGCCCGGGATGCGGCGATGGATAGCTTGTGGACTGCCGGCCTGGGCGTCACCCGGCTCTTTATCCATACGCTGTACGGCTATCCAGCGGTTGCCCCGCTGTTAGGCCTGACCCCGCCCTGCCCCCATGCGGACGATTTCGCCGCGCGCAGCCTATCCATCAGCAACAGCCCTTGGCTTACCGATAAATTGTTTAATGACATCGTCGAGCAATTGAGAACCGTACTGGCTTAACGCCAGACAGTGGCTATCCGGGCCGCCAGACGCCGGTTAAGGGCATTTTGCCGTTGTTGCCAGGCCGCCGCCTGGTCCGATGTCGCCTCCTGTTGCCCGTCAATGGCGCTGAGCCACCGTTTGAAACGACTTTGATAGCGGTAGACGGACCCTTCGCCGGTGATATCAGCCCCAATAAGGCGGCCGTGGCAGGCATCTATAACTTGATTGAGATGGCGCTCTTCGAATATGCCCTGGTCCCAGTTGGTGGTCACAACGCGCGGACTCAATACGTCCTTATCAATGGAAAGGTAGGCCGGCGAGCGATCGCCGCCGGTGAACACGGCGAGAAAATCGGTCAGCAAAGCGTCCGCATCCCCGTATCCCCGCCCGGCCGGCCCCAGCCAATCAAGCCAACGGGTATTGGCGCGATTAAGGTGCCAGTAAGTCAGCTTCTTGCCGACCAATGGCGCCCAATGATTTTCCCAGGCATGCCCCAGCCCGATATCCGCCGAACAGATCCCCAGGACATGAATATGTTTTACCTGCGGCAACCGACTGGCCCAGTACACCCAGGAACCACAATGTATCCCGAACGGATAACGCATATTGTCGGGATGGTTATCGCAAATCACCAGCTCGAACGCCGGTTTTGTCGCCATACGCCCTAGCAGCAGATAAGACAGATGGTGAAAATCACCGCTGCCGGTGAACACACAACCGTAATCCGACGGCCAAAGGGGCGCCAGCGCGTCGGCCAGTTGCCGCAAACGCCCGTGGCGGCAACCGAAACGAACAAGTTCCTGCCAGCCTTGTAGCGGGATACTCACGGCATCAGGGAAATCCCGTGCCGCGACCGAATCGTCGAAATTTAACACCAGAGGCGCGCGAGGACGCATCATGGCCGCTGCTCCCGCTGCCAACGGGCATCGCTTTCAAAATGATGCCGGAAGCGAATCAGTATTCGCCGCAGCAAGGGCTGGCTTATCCAGGCCAAGTGGGTGGTAAACGTAAATTGCGCGCCGAGATCGGCCTTGACCTGTGGATCGGTCCAACCCGCCACATAAAAGCGCAATCCCTGGCTGAGCGCATATTCCAGATTGACGAACCAACTGACGACATAGAGATTGTATTCCAGTGCCTGCGGGTAATGCAGGCCAATATATTTATCAATCAATTTGTCGTTTTGCACATAGCACAGGTTAAAACCGATCAATTCCCCTTCCCGCCAATAACAGAAAATCCGCCCGGCGCTTTCGCTATCCGTCAGCAATCCGGCAAAGAACTCCGGACTGTGCAAATCGAAATGGATTTCGCTCTGATCGTAAACCTCCCGATAAAGCCGGTACATTTCCTGCTGGCGATTTGTATCGCATAACCGCGCATCGCCGGTATGTAAAATCTCAACGCGCAGATCCCGGCGGCTGCGTAATTTACGCCGGATATTCCGCCGCCGGCTATGGGACAGCCGCGACAGATACCCGTCGAGGTCGGTGAAATCGATAGGCACGTAGGCGAGCGCCTGTCCTTCCACCTGAATAAATCCTCGTTGAAGGCATTCGATGATGAGCTGGTGGGAATATTGATTATCGCGTGGCGAAAGTAACGGCGAGTCCTGCGGCAGATCTTTGATAATAGTGAACTTCTTTTCCGCGGCGCATTTCTTTAAAATCCATTCGGCCAATCGCTGCGGCGACATGTCCATAGGAAAAATCGAGTATTCATTGACCGTGGTACCGATAAACCAGGCGTCCATAGTCAGCAACCGCCGTAATAAGCCGGCGCCTGGCCAGCGCAAAAGCCTCTGACGCGCAGCGGTGTCCATGGTGGTGGTTAAATCGAAGCGGGTATAAAAACAGGGCAACCCACTTTCCGACATCCCCACCTCAAAACCGGCGGGCGGGAACCGAAGAAAATTCAGCACCAGACTGTGTGGCTCTATATCATTGATATACAGCGTTTCAGTTTGACTATGGTCGGTCATTACCCGCTTTCCCCACCCTAAATAAAAAAAGCGCACTCGAAGTGCGCTGAATTTTAACGCCAAATCAGTTTGCCAACTGTGTGACGCTCATTCAATGAAAAAGCTGTTCAGACTCAGTCAGATTTCCCGTTTTGCGCGAACGATCAATTGTTCCAGCAATTCGATGGCTTGATCGATTTCCGCCCGGCTGATTTCCAGTGACGGCGCAAATGTGATGACATTCTTGTAGTAACCGCCCACATCTAAGACCAGACCGGTCTTCTGTCCCCGATATTCCAGTGTTCCGGACAAACCGATATCCACCATTTTATCAAGTAACGCTTTATTGGGGGTAAAACCATCAGCTTGGCAAAGTTCGGCGCGCAACGCCAGCCCCAAACCGTCCACATCGCCGATTTCCGGATGGTGGGATTGCAGGGTTTTCAATCCTTCAAGGAAATAAGCGCCGCTCTTCATGACCTGGGATTCATAATCTTTTTCAGCCAGCATATGCATGACTTCGAGACCGACCGCAGTCCCCAAGGGATTAGAGGCGAAAGTCGAATGCGTGGAGCCGACCGGGAATGTTTCCGGGTTGATCATTTCTTCACGGGCCCAGATACCGGCCAATGGGTTCAAGCCATTGGTCAGCGCCTTACCGAATACCAGCACATCCGGGGTAATGCCAAAGTGCTCGACCGACCATAGCTTGCCGGTACGATAAAAGCCCATTTGGATTTCATCCACCACCAGCAAGATACCGTGGTCATCGAGAACTTTTTTCAGGCCTTTATAAAAATTGCGCGGCGGAATAACATAACCGCCGGTACCCTGAATAGGTTCGATATAAAAAGCCGCGAATTCAGATTGCTGCACCTTGGGATCCCACACCCCATGGTATTCATTCTCGAACAGGCGGGCGAAATCGGCGACCAATTTATCGGCATACTCTTCCGGCGTCATGCCTTTCTGGCGACGGAACGGATAGGGGAAGGGGATAAACTGGGCTCTTTCGCCGAAATGACCGAAACGGCGACGATAGCGGTAACTTGAAGTAATCGACGACGCGCCAAGGGTACGCCCATGGTAACCGCCCTCAAATGCGAACATACGGCTTTTACCATTGCAGTAATTGCGTACCAGCTTTAAGGAATCATCAATAGACTGCGAACCGCCGACATTGTAATGCACACGCCCCGGCAAACCGAATTTGCGTTCCATATCCTGAGCGATGATCTTGCTTAATTCGATTTTGGTCGGGTGAAGATATTGGCTGGCGACTTGCGGAAGCAAATCAATTTGTTTCTTTAATGCTTCATTTAAACGGGGATTAGCATAACCGAAATTGACCGCGGAATACCACATTTGCAAATCAAGATAGGGTGTGCCTTCCCCATCAAATATGAAGCTTCCCTGACATCTTTCAAAGATTTTAGGTGGATTCACATAATGAACCGTATCTCCGAATGAACAATATTTTGCTTCGTCTTCCAACATCCGGGCTTCAACAAGCGTCATGGCATTACATCTCCGGCCAAGAAAAAAAACCTTAGCAATGTGACTAATTATGTTCAGTGAAACTGATTATATCTGGAAAGTGAAAAGGCGAGGATTATTCCCGCGGTATGTTGTAGCGCCGTTTATGTTTCTTATATCATCCGGCAAATGGCTTGATGACAGTTCATTAAGAATTTTCAAAAAAAACATTATAAAACATATGGATAGACATTATTATCGCATCGGATGCCAAAAAATAATTAACGAAATTTTGTTAGAAATTATGACAAAAAGCGTCATGGGATGTGAGCAAAACCCGTCTTTTCGCGCCGGCCGTGATGACCGGCGGGCCGGCGGCATGCCAGACTCACTTTTCGTTACAATCCAACATGACTGACCTAATTCCTTAAAGGATGGCGCTGAAAATGACGCACCGCAGATGCTCGCTCGCCGCCAGGCGTGGTTAAAGCTAACTTGTTATGTCCTGACAATCAATATCTAAGTCATTAATTCAGATATACTAAAAATATAGTTTTAATAATTTGAATTGCAAAGTGATGGTCCGTGAGCGGTACTCTTTTCGGCCACCGTCAACCTTCAATGGCGGCCATTTTCGTTAAAGACAGGATGTCTTTTTAATTTCCCATAGGCCCGTATTGGCAGCATAACTGTCTGACTGACATGCGCGTTTTATGGGCGGTGTTAAAATAATTTTTTTAGCGAACAGACTGATCACTGGGCATCATCAGCAGTAAATCCTTGTTCTATGGCCGGAGGTATTATGAAAACGTTAAGTATTGTCGCATTAGTCTTATTGATCGTCGGCGGTCTGAACTGGTTACTGGTTGGCCTGTTCCGTTATGATTTGGTCGGCGCGTTATTTGGCGGACAGGAAGCCATCGTTTCCAGAATCATTTACACCATTGTCGGCATCTGCGCCTTGTATGCGTTAACCTTTATACCCAAAGTGGGCGCTTTACAGCATCACAGCCATTAAGGCTTATGGGCGTGACTTATCAAGTCAATGCCGCCTTGGGGTCAGCCTTCAAGCGATGCCGGCCGATAGAACGAGTCCGGCCATCGCCTGCAGCGCTTTTCCACCACAGGACTGAGCATCATGCCGCCCCATCAAGGTCGCAACAACTGCCCAAAATCTTCCGATGCGTGATCCAAGGCAATGCGCGCTGAGGCAAGCTTACTGAATCGCGCCTTGATATCGGACATCGGCGAGTAATATCCCAGATTCAATGCGGCCAATTGCTGGCGGGTTTGACTGTCGATAGCTTCAATTTCCACCGCCGCGCCGCCCCTATCGAGCGGCGCGGCGATTAACGCCGTACTTAATACGTTCAAGGAGGGGGATACGGTGACGACGTTAGTGATTGCGGCGCGCACATCCGCCGACCGGCCGCCGGGATTCGCGGGTAGATGATTCAACTGCGTTTGCAATTCACTACGCAGCGTATTGAGCAGATCGTTTCGCTCTGTCGGCGTTAAATGATCGTCTTTTACCCGCCATTGAATATCTGTAATGGTGATATGGGCGGGATCCACCGGAACATCACTCTTTAAAGCCTGTCCTCCCGCCACTGTCATCGGCGATAAATGATGATAATCGCTTAGAAAACCGCTTTGCCGGGTAGGCATATCGGTACTGCAAGCAGACAGCAGGATAAGCGCCATTGCCAGCCAGAGCTTGCCGACAGGACGGGGGAAATGGTTGGAACGACGGTATCGCATGTAAAACTCCGACAGGCAACCGGCAAAGGTAATTCCTCGTTATCGGCATCTTTGCGTTAAAAACTTAGACTCTCGATACTGCTTTACTGCTTATCAGATAATAACGTTATCGGCTTTGCCGTGCCACCCGTCATTACGCGCGGCGAACGCCATAAATCCTTCCGGTCATCGCCGCGCATAACCGGCGGGTAATCAATCAGACAGGTAGCGTGCGGCAATAACAATATCCCAAAGCACTTTCAGCGATTGAATGTCGCGCCGCTCTTCGGCGCACGCTCGTCGATCACCCAGCCGCGCCCCAATATTGGCCGCCAGGATCAATACCGCGCTTTCATAAATACCCTCGCCCGTCCGGTTATCATAAAGATGAAACAGTGCCTGTAATCCAGGGCTGGCGTAGTCGGTTACCAGCAATGTTTTCGCCTCCGTTTCCGCTGGACTTATCGGCCCCGCCGGCGAAAACCTCGCCAATTGATGGACAGCGCAACCGATACGGTAGACCAGTTGTTCCAGCGTGCCGCCAATGCCTTGCCGACGTTCGGATTCCGTTTCCAGGGGAATGGCCAATTCATCTACAATATAAGCCGCCCTCGTCATCAACTTTCCATGAATAGACCCCGTCTGACATTCATCGGAATCGATAAACTTTCTGTACAAATACTCGCTAACACACTGTATGCCGTTATTGATGGCGATCAGGGCGCCGACCATCGCCATCGCAACCAGTCGATTTACGCTCTGCAACCAATCCCCGCCGACGCGATATACACGGTTGAAAATAGGCGTCAGAGATTGACCGGCATAGCTAAGCCGCTGGATAAAATCGTCGGGGCGAGCGTTATCGGGTGGATTCGGCGCAACCGGCGCGGCGACGGAAGCGATAGCATTTTCCTTCATGATTTTCATTGCTGATCCTTGCGAAAGATTGTCATACCTGGAATGGCGCAAGCCCCGCGATGTCGCCCATCACATCCCGTGTATAAAGGAAGCCTTCCGGCGTCAGGTATGCACAGGTTCCAACTGGGAAAAAAACGCCTTGCCTTTTTCGCGGTCGCTGTCGCTGCCGGCATCGGCAAACAATGTCACCACTACGTGGTCGGGGTCCATTGTTTGCGCCAGTTGATAAGCGCTTTTCCAGTTGGCCGCTGCCGAAGCGCCGATTCGAACGCCGGTCAATCGGTAGAACTCATACATCCCGCTTAGGGATTCTTGCCAGCTTACGTGACAAAAAGGGATATTTTTCCGATTCATACGGTCGATGAACGGCTGACGGAAACCGAAGCCCATTCCGCCCGCGCCGGCGAATTTATCCCGTCCGTCAGGGGGAGACAAGGTAGCGTAAGGCATTTCTTTAGGCGTGGTCCCCTGAACGCGCAAAGCGGGATTTTCCGCGGACAGCGCCGCGAATACGCCAGACAGGGTCCCTCCCGTCCCCACCGCCGCCACCCAGCCATCAGCCTTGTTATCCCCTAATTGGCAAATGATCTCCCGGCCGGTCTGATACTGATGAACCGCCACATTGGCCAGATTCAAATGCTGGGACAGCAGCGTCCATTCCGGGTTTTGCTGTTTGATTTCCTGGGCGCGGGCAATCATACCCAATAAAAAATACCGGCGATCAACCAGCGTAAGCTCAGCGCCTGCGTCACGCAACATGGCAATCAACGTATCCGGCGACGAATCCGGGATGACCAGATGCACGGGAATCTCGCAGAGCTGGCATATTTTGGCCAATGCCCGTCCCATGTTGCCGCCGGACGCATCCAGCAATTTTAGCGGTTGCCTGTGAAAATCATGACGATTGACGGCATCGCAGAAGATGCCGAAAGCGGTGCGATCCTTGACGGAACCGAACGGGTTGTTGAACTCCATTTTCGCCATGATGCGAGCGCCATCCGCGGGCCCTGGCACCGCCTCCAACGGCGTATTGCCAAGACCATCGTAAAACGATACCAGCCGGGGAAACATGGCCAGCGCACGAGACGGATCCGGAACGCCATCCTGGGCATTGAATACATCGAAATTCATTATTTTTCCTTAATAAACGACTTCCTTTGCGATGCGTGTTCTCTCAGTTACGTGCTGATTTCTGCCGATAAAGAGATTCGTCGGACGTCAAGTCGCCTCTTTGGTGGCGGCGCTTGTTTCGCCCCAGTCACAAAGTCAGCTATGTGCCTGGGGACTCGCCCACTTGCCGCCGAGATGCAACTCGACGTAATTAGAGTATTTATTCTGAGAAGAATTGAATGCGCTAACGAGATTAAAACACTTCCATCTCAGATCAATACCCTTGATATTGCAAGCCGCAACCGAGAGATTAATATTATTAGCGCCATATTGGGCATTCTGTCAATGATGTCTAAATAAATATATTATTATAGGCTAAATACGTCAAGTCGCGCCGCAACGGCAAGCGCGCGACAAATTCGTCGGGAACGAATGTGAACCGCCCATGGCGCGCCTTTGGTGAAAGACAAGATGTCTGTCATCGTCCCCAGGAGCAAAGATCACTTTGCGACTGGGGCGGGCAAGCGCCGCCAACCAAGAGACGACTGAATTATGACGGGTATCGTGGAGGTTCGCCCATGGGCCATATACTCCATGGCCACAGGGATGTCAGGACACCCGGTGGCCCATGCGCGCAGGGATTATTGGGAGATTAATTTATCGTATTGACGCCAGCGGAAATTCAAAATAGAAATAATCCAGAACAACACAAACAACGCAATAATCCAATAACCGACATTGCCCATATTATCGTTAAGATTTCCGATAATATTCCAGATGCCGCCATGCAAACTCCATTGATCGCTAATAAGGCCCAGGGCTTCCAGCCCGCCAATAAACAGGGCGACGAATACCGAGGTGGCCGTTATGGTCATATTGTAATAAAGCTTTCGTACCGGTTTGGCGAACGCCCAGCCATAGGCGCCCACCATAACGAAATTATCCAGCGTATCAATAAGCGCCATACCGCTGGCGAATAATACCGGAAATATCATAATCGACCACATCGACATGCCCGAACCCGCCCCAGCGGCAGAAATACCTAATAGCCCGACTTCCGTGGCGGTATCGAAACCCAAGCCAAATAAAAACCCCACCAGATACATCTGCCAGCTTTTATTAACGAACCGGAAGGCGAAACGGAAAAGCCGGGTCATCAAACCGCCGTTGCGTTCGGACAAGGCATCCATATCCCCACCCGCCGCGCCGCCTCGTTTAACGCGCTGAAAAGTCTTGTATACCGTTCGCAAAATCATCAGATTGATAAAAGCGACAATCAGCAGAAAGAGCGCGGAAACCGCTGTGCCGACAATGCCGCCATAATCATGGATCCAACCCATTTGTCCCTGGAAAGCCAGGGATGTCGCCGCAATGGCGGCACAGGCCAGCACAACGATGGTGGAATGTCCCAAAGAAAAATAGGCGCCTACAGACACCGGCTGTTGCCCCTGTTGCATCAGCTTGCGCGTAACATTATCGATAGCGGCGATGTGATCCGCATCCACCGCGTGGCGCAATCCATAGCTGTATGCCAGTAACGCCGCCCCAACCAACGCGGTGCTTTGCTGGAAAACCATGAGCGCCCATAGCCAGGCGGCCAGATTGACAACCAGCAGCAATACCAGCAAAACCAGCGCTTTTCTTCTGGTGGGCAAAGACAGGGAAGGGATCATTTTTCAACCTTTTTGCTTGTGCGTTTTTTTTGAAGAAGCATGTGAGCTCTATCTGCTCATGCCGTTGGACCGTCCTGTCCGACCAGCATAAAGGAAAATGGATTCATAACACAAACTACACCGATCATAAAAAATTTTTTTTGATCTTACATCATTAATGATGAAAATAATTTTTAAGATAATTAAGGGAGGATAACGCTATTTTTTGGGCTCGGCGGAAATCATGGCCACCTGACTGGCGGGATCCATGGCATCCACCGCCTTTTGCAATTCGGCCAGCGCAAATTTCAGGGCCGCGATTTCTTGTTGCAGGGCCTGCACCTCCAGGGAGGTGCGATTGGCTTTGGGAAACGCGTCAAGGACGTCATTTTCGTCAAACATCCGTACCTGACGGTTATCCAGCGTCACCAGCTGATATTTTAACCGGCCACTGTTGATCGCGTTATACACTGTCTTGCGACTGACTCTCGCGATTTCAATCACCTGGCTTATTCTTAACATCGCGACTCTCTGGGTCTTGCTCGGTCAACGGGAATGTCCGTTTTTATTCTAACGGGTAGCGATGGCCGCGGTGAACAATTTTGCATTCTCCTCAGGAGTATTTTGCGTAATTTTGTTAACCTGCTCAATATCGGCCAACAACGCAAACAAAGACTGGATGACCGCCACTTTTTCACAAGTGGGATCGATGGCCATCAACACCACCACGGCCGGCTGGACAACACTATCGGGGTCGTCGCTACGGTGAAACTGAATGCCGGCGCGATTAATGGCAATGGCGAAACCGGTGCTGACCACATGCTCGAATTCAGTATGCGGTATGGCGACGCTATGGGTCTCCATATCGATGCCTGTGGGATAAACGGCTTCCCGTTCCAGCACGCCGGTGAGAAAACTTTCCCTGACGCAGCCATCCCGATAAAGGCTGTCGGCCAGGCGGGCCAATAGCGCGTTGCGGCTGTCGACCTGATCGAGAGTAAAAATACGTTTGGCGTCGAACAACATTAGCGATGCTCCTCCGTTTGCACGGCGCCGGTTTGCGCCAGCGCGTCATCTTCGCTTTGAATTTTCTTACGATTCCAGACCGCCAGAGCCAGCGTGCAGAGTATGACCACGCCGATACCCGCCGTCTTGAAACTGAACCCTTTAATCACGGCCCACGGCAGCATGGCGCCGGCATAGTCCACACTGCTGATGCTGGTGGCGCCATGGGGCAATGAAAAACCGGTACTAACGGCCGTGCTGGTCACCAAGGGCGCCAGCGAGGTCCCTATTAACAAAGCGAGGCTCAGGGTAATCAGTCCGGTCAACAGGGTACGGAACATGTCGCCGCGACACACAGCGGTAACCAGAACAAAGGCGAACGGCAGCCCGGTCAGGGAGGCGAAAGGCAGGAACTGGTTGCCGGGAATAATGGCCGCCAGGATCAGCATCACCGGTATCATAAGCATGGATACCGACAAGGTGACCGGATGACCAACGCTGACCGCCGAATCCAGGCCGGTGGAAATTTTGCCGAACGAACCGGCGCGCGACTGGGCGATTTCCTGAATGCGTTCGCTAATGGGATAGACCCCTTCCATCAGCATTTTGGCCATACGCGGAATGATGGTCATGACCGCGGCCATGGTGATGGCGGTCTGCAGGATGGTTTTGACGTCAACGCCGGCGATAATCGCCAGTATCGCGCCGATAATCGCGCCCAGACAGGCGGGATCGCCCAAAATGGACAACCGTTTCTGGATAACGTCGGTATCGATTTTGATATCGCGCACGCCGGGAATTCGATCGACGATAAAATTCACCAGCCAGGCGGCGGGCACGAATGAAACGGAAAAACCGTGCGGTACCGAGATGCCCGGCAGATTCAGATACTTTTCCACATCATTGGCGGTCCGGTCCGCGAGGACCATGGTGATAATGCAATTGAGTCCGGCGGCCAATACGCCGAGCCACAAATTGTCAGTGATAATCGCCACTAATGAACCGGCAAAGGCGTGATGCCACAGATTCCAGATATCCACATTCAGAATCCGGGTGGTTTTGGTATACAGCATCAGTATATTGATAGCTACGCACACGGGAATCACCAGCGCGCCCACCCGGGTGCCCATGGCCACCGCGGCGGCGGCGGGCCACCCCATATCCAGTACCGTCAAATGCAGCCCGAAACGTTGCACGATGGCGTTACTGATAGGCGTCAGTGAATCGATCATCAGACTAACGATAATGCTAAGACCGATAAATCCGATACCGACCATCAAACCGGCCTTAATGGATTTGGCGACCGGCAAGCGCAGAATCAGGCCCAGCAGGATGAAAATCAACGGCATCATAACCGATGCGCCCAAGCCTACGATATAATCAATGATAAACATGGAATCAACCCTCGGCGAGAATCAGTTCTTTTACGCTACCGAAGACTTTATCGGCACCCATGCCGGTCAGTAGGGGTAAAGCGTTGACGACGGGTACCGGGACTTTCACCGGCGAGGTGGAAACGATAAAGTCCAGATCGTGGCGGGTGGCGGCTTCAGCCACTGTCCCCTAGGAAATACGGACTTTATCCAACAGGTTTTCACTTTGCAGATAGGCTTCCAGTTTTTTTAACGCTACGGTGCTGGTGGCCACGCCGGCGCCGCAGCAGATCATCATATGTTTCATATCAGGTTCCCATTCGAAGATGTGGAATGATTAAAACATGTAAAGTAATGAGTAAATGTGATCAGTGTGTAATTTTACACACTTCGTGAGAAAATAATGACCATGTAAAATTAATGCATATTATTAATTATATGTTTTTAAACAATTTTTATGATTTTACGCTTTTTTATGTGAATTCTTCACTGTGTAGAATTACCCAAGTGGGGATGGGGTGAAACTTGACGTATACACCACGGTAAAGTAAGGATGGTGTGCTCGATCACTAAGGCAGGGAAAGAATGTCAGAAATAAAATGCGTTTTATTTGATTGCGACGGTACGCTGGTGGACAGCGAAATCCTCTGCTGCGAGGCTTATGTCATCATGCTGGCCAGATATGGCGTTCATATGACGTTGAAAGAGGTCATTAAGGAATTCAAAGGCGTTAGCCTCTATACCATTATCGATACCGTCAAGCAGCGCCATACGCTCGAACAACCGGTGAATCAACTGGAAAAGGATTATCGCGACGAGGTGGCCCGGTTATTTGAAGAACGTTTGCAACCCATTGCCGGCATACGCGAATTATTGCGGCAAATCATCGTGCCGCTGGCGGTCGTCTCCAACGGACCGGTGAACAAAATGCGCCATTCACTCGGACTGACCCAGTTACTGCCTTTTTTCCAAGATCGCTTATACAGCGGTTATGATCTTGGCAAATGGAAACCGGATCCGGCCCTGATTCGCCATGCGGCCACCGAACTGGCGGTGGAAACAAACCAGTGCATACTGGTGGAGGATTCGGTATCCGGCGTCCGGGCCGGCATCGGCGCGGGTATTCCAGTATTCTATTATTGCGCCGACCCGCATAACCCACCGATAGACCATCCGCTGGTGACCCGATTCGATGATATGGGGCAACTGCCGGCGTTGTGGCGGGAACGCGGCTGGATTCTGACGCGGGCGCCGGAGGGCTTCGCCTGAGAAAGGACAATGTCTGTCCTTGTTATATTTTGAGCTGCCATTTTGTCGACTGCGTTGATGCAGCCGACACGGACAAGACACCGGTATGCTAAACGACAACCGTCGCCGGCGTTTACGCGCCCGTCGTTACTCCGTCGGCGGCGTTGAGTCGGCAAGAGGGGGCGCCGGCGGTTCCTGGGCCGAGAAATCCTGGTTCAAGTCTTTACCGGACAACAGCGTCTCTAATGCGTCGCCGCCCAAGTGGCGAAAATCCTGCCCCTTAACGAAATAAAAAATATACTCGCAAATATTCTGGCAACGATCGCCGATACGTTCGAGGGAGCGCGCGCAGAACAATGCGGTCAGTACGCTGGGAATGGTTCGCGGATCTTCCATCATATAAGTCATGAGCTGGCGGACAATGCCTTCGTATTCCTTATCGACTTTTTTGTCCTCGCGATAGATACGAATGGCTTCATCCAGATCCATGCGGGCAAAAGCATCCAATACATCGTGCAGCATCTGAATGGTATGCCGGCCCAGCGACTCGAGACTGACCAGCATTTGCAAGTGTTGCTGTGAATATTTTTCCAGCGCGGTGCGGCAAATTTTGTCGGCGCCATCGCCAATGCGTTCCAGTTCGGAAATGGTTTTGATAATGGCTATCACCAGGCGTAAATCGCTGGCGGTGGGCTGGCGCTTGGCGATGATGCGCACGCAAGCCTCATCGATAGCCACTTCCATCAAATTCACCTTGCTATCGCCGGCTACCACCCGCTTGGCCAGTTCTTCATCCTGGTTATGCATGGCGCTGATAGAATCGGTAAGCTGTTGTTCCACCAGCCCGCCCATAGCCATGACCTGGGTGCGGATATGCTCCAGTTCAGCATTGAACTGGCCGGAAATGTGTTTGTTGAGATTCAGATTATCCATGATATATCCCGTTATTAACCATAGCGGCCAGTAATATAATCTTCAGTCTGTTTGTTCTTCGGTGCGGTAAAAATACTGTCCGTATCGCTGAATTCAATCAGCTCGCCGAGATACATAAACGCCGTATGATCCGAACATCGCGCGGCTTGTTGCATATTATGCGTGACGATGACCACGGTATAATCCGCTTTCAGCTCGGAAATCAATTCCTCCACCCGTCCCGTCGAAATGGGATCGAGCGCCGAACAAGGTTCATCCAGCAAAAGCACATCGGGGCGAATAGCGATACCCCGCGCGATGCACAACCGCTGCTGCTGCCCCCCGGATAAACTGTAACCGCTTTGATGTAGCTTGTCTTTGGTCTCGCTCCACAAGGCTGCCTTGGTCAGCGACCATTGAACCCGCTCTTCCATTTCCGTTCGGGATAACTTCTCGAATAAACGCACCCCGAACGCGATATTGTCATAAATGGACATCGGAAACGGCGTCGGCTTCTGGAAAACCATGCCAACCCGGGCGCGCAGCAATGAGATATCGCTTTTGTCGGCCAAGATATTCTCGCCATCAAGCAAAATTTCTCCTTCCGCGCGCTGATCGGGATATAACTGGTACATCTTGTTGAAAGTGCGCAACAAGGTGGATTTACCGCAACCGGACGGACCTATGAATGCCGTTACCTGATTCCGGGCGATATTCAGGCTGATATTCTTAAGCGCATGGAATTTACCGTAATAAAAATTCAGATCACGGACCTGGATTTTACTGTCGGTGGCGTTGTTTATCCTGCTCATGCACACTCTCTCTTTCAATCATAGACGCACTGGCGCCTAACGCTAATTGGTTTTTTGGGCGAAAAGGATCCGTGCGATAATATTCAGGAACAGCACGCAAAGGGTGATAAGCAACACCCCGGCCCATGCCAATTCCTGCCACTCCGGAAACGGACTCATGGCAAATTTGAATATGGTGACAGGCAAGTTGGCGATAGGCTGCATCAAATCGGTATTCCAGAACTGGTTGGAAAGCGAGGTGAACAGCAGCGGCGCCGTTTCGCCGGCGATACGGGCCACCGCCAGCAATACCCCGGTGATGATTCCCGAGGTGGACGCTTTAAGCGTAATGGCGGAGATCATCTTCCACTTGGGCGTGCCCAGCGCATAAGCCGCTTCCCGCATGGTATCGGGCACCAGCCGCAGCATATTCTCAGTGGTTCGAATAACAATAGGCACTTGCAACAACGCCAGCGCGATAACGCCCGCCCAGCCGGAAAAATGCTCCATCTTGGCCACCACCAGCGTGTATACGAACAAGCCGATCACAATGGACGGCGCGGACAAAAGGATATCGTTGATAAAACGAATCACTTCCGCCAGCCAGGATTTTTGGCCGTATTCGGCCAAATAAATTCCCGCCAGGATCCCCAGCGGCGTACCGAATATGGTGGCCCAGAGTATCAACAGGCCGCTACCGACAATAGCGTTGGCCAAGCCGCCGCCGGCAGTATTGGGGGGCGGCGTCATTTGGGTGAATAACGCCCAGGAAAACCCTTCAAAGCCGCGGTTTATGGTGGTGAATAATATCCAGCATAACCAGAACAGGCCGAAAGCCATGGTCACCAGGGACAAAAACAGCGCCAGCCGGTTTTTTTGCCGGCGCCAGGCCTGCCGTTTACGCCGCGCCGCCATTTGCGAAGCGGATTGGGGCAATTGATTATCTAACGTCGCCATTATTTCGCCCCCTCATTTTTGGCTAAACGCATAATCATGTACTTGGAGCAGGCCAGCACTATAAAGGTTATCACAAACAGAATCAGGCCCAATTCCATCAGGGCGGCGGTATGCAACCCCGCCGAAGCCTCGGCGAATTCGTTCGCCAGCGCCGAGGTAATGCTGTTACCGGGCATAAACAGCGAGAGGCTGGTCAACTGGTTGGTATTGCCGATGATAAAGGTTACCGCCATGGTTTCGCCCAGCGCCCGCCCCAACCCCAACATGACGCCGCCGATAACGCCATTCTTGGTGAAAGGCAGAACGATGTGCCAAATCACCTCCCAAGTGGTACAACCGATCCCATAGGCCGATTCCTTCATCATCACCGGCGTTTGTTCGAACACATCCCGCATGACGGCGGAAATATAGGGGATAATCATAATGGCCAGTATCACGCCGGCGGCCAGGATACCGATACCGAAAGCCGGTCCTTCGAAAAACATGCCGACAAAAGGAACCGCCGAAAGCACATCGCCCAGCGGTTGTTGAAAATATGTGGCGAAGAGCGGAGCAAAGACAAACAGCCCCCACATGCCGTAAACAATACTGGGAATAGCGGCCAACAATTCGATTGCCACCCCCAGCGGCCGTTTCAGCCAGTTAGGCGCCAGCTCGGTCAGGAACAAAGCTATACCGAAACTGACCGGCACCGCTATGATCAGCGCGATAAGCGAGGTCATCAATGTACCGTAAATAGGCACCAGAGCGCCAAACTGTTCGCCGGGCGGGTCCCATTCCTTGGTCCAGAGAAACGAAAAGCCGAATTTCTCGATACTTGGCATGGATGCGAAGATCAAAGAGACGATAATGCCGCCCAACATTAACAGCGTGATGAGGGCGGCAAGTCTGACCAGTGATCCAAAAATCAAGTCGCCTTGTTTACCGGGGGCATGTTGTGCCGGCTTATTAACAGCCATAGAATACTCTTTTAGTGGGTTCGTTATCCCTTCCCGGAACGGGAAGGGACGAAACACAACAGACTTAGCACATTATTATGACTTATTTTACAGGGTAAAGCGCGTGACCGTTACTGTCTTTGATATTGGCTTTCCAGGCCGCGCGGATCTGCTCAACCACTGACGCAGGCAGAGTGGCGTAATCAAGAGCAGTTGCCTCGCTACCCCCTTTGTTATAAGCCCAGTCGAAAAACTTGAATACGGCTTTGGCTTGTTCCGGCTTGGTCTGTACGGTGTGCAACATGATAAACGTTGTGGAGGTAATCGGCCAAACGTTATCACCCTTCTGGTTGGTCAGATCCTGCGCGAACGATTCCTGCCAGTTGGCGCCTTTGGCGGCATTGCTGAAATTGGTCTGGTTCGGTTCCACCGGTTTGCCGTCAGCGGAAATCAGCTTGGTATAAGGCAGGTTATTCTGTTTGGCATAGGCGTATTCAACATAGCCGATGGCGCCAGGCAGACGCTGTACGAAAGCGGCCACGCCATCATTGCCTTTACCGCCCAGGCCGACCGGCCAGTTAACCGTTGTGCCGGCGCCGACTTTTTCCTTCCAACCGGCATTCACTTTGGACAGGTAGCTGGTGAAGACAAAAGAGGTACCCGAACCGTCGGCGCGGCGAACCACGGCAATGCTTTGATTCGGCAATTTCACCCCAGGATTCAACTTGGTGATGGCCGGGTCATTCCATTTCTTGATATTACCCAGATAAATCTCACCCAACGTGTGGCCGTCAAGCGTTAGCTGACCGGATTTGATGCCGGGCAAATTAACCGCCATTACCACGCCGCCAATCACGGTGGGAAACTGAAAAAGGCCGTTTTGTTTAAGGTCAGCGTCTTTCAGCGGCGCATCGGAAGCCCCGAAATCCACGGTATTCGCTTCAATCTGCTTAATGCCGCCCGAAGAACCGATACCTTGATAGTTAACCTGGTTGCCGGTTTCTTTTTGATAGGTATCAGCCCATTTGGCGTAGACAGGGGCGGGGAATGTGCCGCCGGCACCGGTCACGCTGACAGCAGAGGCGGTGAAACTCGCCATGGCGAAAGTTGCTGCAACAAGACTGGTAACAGCGGTGTGCATCAGTTTCATAATCCCTCCTGTGGGATATTCAAAAATGGCCAATGGCCGATTTTCTTCATTATAGAGCTGCAGGAAGGAAAATAGGACAAACAGGTGACAGCGACATGTCAGTAATGTGACGTTTTTATGACAAAGAACCCAAGGGAAGACCGCGAAAATGGCCCTGCACGAGGGCCATAGAGAGACTCATCCTAAAGGCGACTGAACTCATTCGACAGTGACGGATTTCGCCAAATTACGCGGCTGATCCACGTCAGTACCCTTTATTAAGGCTACATGATAAGCTAATAATTGCAATGGTAAGCAATAATAAATCGGCGCGACGATATCTTCCACATGCGGTAACGGAATGATTTTCATCGTGTCGTCATCGACAAAACCGGCGTCCTGATCGGCGAAGACATATAATAAGCCGCCCCTGGCGCGAACCTCTTCGATATTGGATTTCAGTTTTTCCAGCAATTCATTGTTCGGCGCAACAACGACAACCGGCATTTCGCTGTCGATAAGCGCCAGCGGCCCGTGTTTCAATTCCCCCGCCGCATAAGCTTCGGCATGAATATAGGAAATTTCTTTCAGCTTGAGCGCCCCTTCCATGGCGATGGGGTACAACTCTCCCCGACCGAGGAACAAGGCATGCTGTTTTTCGGCAAAACCTTCCGCCAGGCTCTCAATAGCCTTATCCAGCGCCAGCATCTGTTCGATTCGCGCCGGCAATGATTGCAGGGCATGTACAATGCCTTGTTCGACACGCTGCTCCATATCTTGCAGACGGCCAATTTTGGCCACCAGCATCAGCAATACCGTTAACTGAGTAGTAAAAGCCTTGGTGGAGGCCACACCGATTTCAGTGCCGGCCTTAGTCATCAATGCCGTATCCGATTCCCGTACCAGAGAACTGCCCGGCACATTGCAAATGGCCAGAGACCCCAGATAACCGAGATTTTTAGTCAGGCGCAACGCCGCCAATGTATCGGCGGTTTCGCCCGATTGCGAAAGGGTGATGATCAAGCTGCCGGGCCGAACGGCGGATTTGCGGTAACGAAACTCCGATGCGATTTCCACATCGCAGGGGATACCGGCCAAGGCCTCAAACCAGTAACGCGCCACCATGGCGGAATGAAATGAGGTGCCGCAGGCGATAATCAGAATATTTTGCACCTGGGACAGCAGGCTGTCGCCTGCCTCCCCCAATTCCGGCAACAAAATTTCCCCATGGCTGAAACGGCCTTCCAGTGCATTCTTGACCGCTTGCGGCTGTTCAAAAATCTCTTTTTGCATATAGTGCCGGTAAATGCCTTTATCGCCGGCATCATATTTTACCTGCGACTCGACTTCCGGCCGTTCCACTGGATTACCGCGGCTATCCCAAATGCTGACGGTACGGCGGGTAATTTCGGCGATATCGCCTTCCTCAAGGAAGATAAACCGGCGAGTGACGGGCAATAATGCCAATTGGTCGGACGCCAGGAAGTTTTCACCCACGCCCCGGCCAATGACCAGCGGACTTCCCGAACGGGCGGCCACCAGCACATCCGGGTTCTTGGCATCCAGAATCACGGTACCGTAGGCGCCGCGCAGGCGGGGAATCACCCGCAAAACCACCTCGGCCAGAGTACCGCCCCGTTGGCGCTGCTCCCAATCCACCATATGGGCAATGACTTCGGTATCGGTTTCGGAGACAAAGCGATAGCCTTGTTCAATCAATTCATCGCGCAGGATTTCATGATTTTCAATAATACCGTTATGCACCACCACAATATGGCCCGAGACATGGGGATGCGCATTGGCTTCAGAGGGTTCGCCATGTGTGGCCCAACGGGTATGGGCTATCCCCGTGCCGCCGGGCAACGGCGACGCTTCGACCGCCCTTGTCAGGGCGGCGACCTTACCTACCCTGCGCAGGCGCTGCAAATGTCCTTCATTATCCACCACAGCCAGTCCAGCGGAATCATATCCGCGGTATTCGAGCCGGCGTAACCCTTCTAACAATATTTCGGCGATATCGCGTTGAGCGACCGCACCCACTATTCCGCACATCTTTATTATCCTGAATGAACGGCTTCATACTCATCATTTCTCAAAACGCGCCACAATGGTTTTGCCGCGATTTGAAGCACTCAGTGTAATCATGCCATGTCGATGCCTTGATCCGACGTCCAGCCTACCGGAATAGGCTATTAATACCGGTTTTTCCGGTTTTCCCCGAGCCTGTAGAATGGGGGTATAATTATTCAGTACGCTTTTTTTTCACCGGCCGTTGCCAACCGTCAATATGGGTTTGCCGCACCCGGCTCAACACCAATTCGTTCTCCGCCACATCACGGGTCACCGTCGTGCCGGCGCCGATGGTCGCCCCACGGGCCACGTTAACCGGGGCGACCAATTGCGTGTCGGAACCGACGAACACATCATCGCCAATCACGGTTCGGTGTTTGTTGGCGCCATCGTAGTTACAGGTAATGGTGCCAGCGCCGATATTCACGCCGGCGCCGATATCCGCATCACCGAGATAGCTCAGATGACCGGCTTTGGATCCCTTGCCCAGCCGGGCTTTCTTCATTTCAACAAAATTGCCGACATGGGCGCCTTCATCCAGCTCCGCGCCGGGGCGTAAACGGGCGAAAGGCCCAACGGTGCTGTCGGCGCGCAAAACCGCGTTTTCGATAACCGTATAAGGGCTTATCACGACGTTTTCGCCAATATCACAATCCTTCAGCACGCAGCCGGTACCTATGCTGACGTTTTTGCCCAAACTGACCCGCCCTTCGATAATCACATTGGTATCAATAAGGACATCACTGCCACAGATCAGTTCGCCGCGCAGATCAAAGCGCGCCGGATCCGTTAACATCACGCCCGCCAACAGCAGCTTTTCCGCCTGCTGCCGTTGATAAATCCGTTCCAGCGTTGCCAATTGCAGACGGTTGTTTATGCCATCCACTTCCCAGGCATAACCGGGCTGCACGGTTTCAATCCATCGTCCTTCGTCGGCGGCCATGGCGATAATGTCGGTCAGATAATATTCCCCCTGAACATTGTTATTGTTCAGCTTAGCCAGCCAGCGCTTCAAATCGCCGCCGCCGGCCACCAGAATACCGGTATTGATTTCGTTAATCCGACGCTGGGCTTCGCTGGCGTCCTTTTGCTCGATAATCCGGGTGACCCGGCCATTTTCCCGGACAATCCGCCCGTAACCGGTGGGATCGTCCAGCGTGATGGTCAGCAGGCCGATGCCGCCGGCCGGTTTCGCCGCCAGCAGGCGTTTAAGGGTATCCGGCGTAATTAGCGGCACATCGCCATACAGAATCAGCACATCCTGATCATCAAGCAAAAATGGCGCGGCTTGTTGCACCGCATGTCCCGTGCCCCGTTGTTCTGATTGCAACACCCAACTCAGCCGGGTATCGCTGCCCGCAAGCCGTTCCCGTAATAGCTCGCCGCCATGACCGAAAACCAGGTGTATACGTTCGGCATCCAAACCTTTGACAGCGTCGATGACATGGCTTACCAGCGGTTTGCCCGCCAGCGGATGCAGGACTTTGGGCAAATCGGAATACATGCGGGTGCCTTTGCCCGCGGCAAGTATGACCACGCTCATTGCTCGATTCGACATAACCATCCTGATGAATCACGTTCAATAGTGGAAAGTAAACCCGTTCATAAGCGGGATTACTACATATTTTGGTCCGAAAAATGCTTTATGGTCGCGAAATACCCGGCCCGATCAAAATAGTACCCCGAACCTGATGGAATGGGCAATTGATGGCGACCTGCGGGGGATTAAGGCGCGGAAATCCGGTCAAAATGGCCTGGTAAAGCCCTGGAAATGGGCAGACTTTTTTTTAGGCAAAAAATAAGGGCGGGATTTCTCAGGGCATTATCGATTGTATTTGTCATGGAATGGTGAATTACCTAACGAGTGCGGTGATGATCCGAATTCTCACAACGAGAGTGTGATGGTATTTGCCTGTACTACGGGAAAGGATCTTCTTAAGTGTATAATTTATTTTACAAGTAATTATAATTTATAAATATGCGAATTTCCCCAAAAAAAAACCGGTCGACATGACCGGTTTTTCAATATTAATAATCTGCTGATTACATTGCCTTTTTAGTCAGCTCAATAACCCGCAGTTTAGCGATAGCCCGGGACAGTTCCGCTGAAGCCTGAGCATAATCCACATCACCGTGGGAATTATTGATATGCTCTTCCGCCATGCGTTTGGACTCCATGGCGCGCGCTTCATCAAGGTCCTTGCCTCTAATGGCGGTATCGGCCAACACGGTAACAACGGAGGGTTGCACCTCGAGCACGCCGCCGGAAAGGTAGATATACTCTTCCTCGTTGTGCTCTTTAACGATACGCACCATACCGGGCTTGATGGCAGTGAGCAGCGGCGCGTGACCGGGGTAGATACCCAGCTCGCCCTCGCTTCCCGTCACCTGGATTTTCTGTACCAACCCGGAAAACATTTTCTGTTCCGCGCTGACGACGTCCAGATGGTAAGTATGTGCAGCCATGTCACCCTCCTCTCGCGGCGTTACAGTTTCTTGCCTTTTTCCACGGCTTCATCAATGGAACCCACCATATAGAACGCCTGCTCCGGCAGGTGATCATATTCGCCGTCCATGATGCCCTTAAAGCCACGAATAGTATCCTTTAGGGGAACATATTTACCCGGCGAACCGGTAAAGACTTCGGCGACGAAGAATGGCTGGGACAAGAAGCGCTGGATCTTACGGGCGCGGGACACCACCAGTTTGTCGTCTTCCGACAACTCGTCCATCCCCAGGATGGCAATAATGTCCTTCAGTTCCTGGTAACGCTGCAGGATAGACTGCACGCCACGGGCCACGTCATAATGCTCTTGCCCGACGACCAGTGGGTCTAACTGACGGCTGGTGGAGTCGAGGGGGTCAACCGCCGGGTAGATACCCAAAGAGGCGATTTGACGGCTCAATACCACGGTAGCGTCAAGGTGGGCGAAGGTGGTGGCTGGCGACGGGTCGGTCAAGTCATCCGCGGGAACATAAACGGCCTGCACGGAGGTGATGGATCCGGTCTTGGTGGACGTGATACGTTCCTGGAGAACGCCCATTTCTTCCGCCAGCGTCGGCTGGTAACCCACGGCCGAGGGCATACGGCCCAGCAGCGCCGATACTTCGGTACCGGCCAGGGTATAACGGTAGATATTATCGATAAACAATAAGACATCGCGACCTTCATCGCGGAATTTCTCGGCCATGGTCAGACCGGTCAGAGCCACGCGCAGGCGGTTTCCCGGCGGCTCGTTCATCTGCCCGTACACCAACGATACCTTGTCGATAACGTTCGAATCGGTCATTTCATGGTAGAAGTCATTCCCTTCGCGGGTACGCTCGCCCACGCCGGCAAAGACTGAATAACCGGAATGTTCAATGGCGATATTGCGGATAAGCTCCATCATATTAACGGTCTTACCCACGCCGGCGCCGCCAAACAGGCCGACTTTACCACCCTTGGCGAACGGACACATCAGGTCGATAACCTTGATGCCCGTTTCCAGCAGTTCCTGCGCGCTGGACAACTCTTCATAATTCGGCGCCTGGCGATGGATGGACCAGCGTTCATCCTCGCCGATATCGCCTTTCATATCCACCGGCTGGCCCAGGACGTTCATGATGCGTCCCAGTGTGGCCTTGCCCACCGGAACTTCAATCGGACGTTCCAGGTTGGTTACTTCAAGGCCGCGGCGCAAACCGTCGGATGAGCCCATGGCGATGCAACGTACCACGCCGCCGCCTAATTGCTGTTCAACTTCCAGCACCAACTTGGTGGCACCGTTTTCCACTTCAAGAGCGCTATACACTTTCGGCACGGCATCTTGAGGGAACTCGACGTCAACCACGGCGCCGATAACCTGGATAACATTTCCAGTAGCCATCATGAATCCTCTACGTAATTCGTAACCCTAAACCTAAACCGCGGCGGCTCCCGAAACGATTTCGGTGATTTCCTGAGTAATGCTGAATTGACGGGCCTTGTTGTAAACAAGCTGCAACTCTTTGATCAGGTTGCCACCGTTTTCCGTTGCGGCCTTCATCGCTACCATGCGCGCGGCCTGTTCACTGGCCAGATTTTCGACAACGCCCTGATAAACCTGCGACTCCACATAACGACGCAACAATGTGTCCAGCAGCGACTTAGGATCAGGTTCATACAGATAATCCCAGGTTTTTTTCTTAAGATTTTCATCGTCTTCCGCAGGCGGCAGCGGTAAAATCTGTAAAAGTTGCGGTACCTGGGACATGGTATTAACGAATTTATTGCTGACGATATAGAGCTTATCCAAGCGGCCTTCGTCATAAGCTTGCAGCATGACTTTTACCGGACCGATCAGTTCCGACAGCGTGGGGTTATCCCCCATGCCAGTGACCTGGGCAACCACTTTACAACCGATGGTATTGAAAAAAGACACCCCTTTGGAGCCGATCAACGCCAACTCCGCCTCAACGCCTTTTTCCCTCCAGTCCTTCATGTCCGCCAGCACTTTCTTGAACAGGTTAATGTTCAGGCCGCCAGCCAGGCCACGGTCGGTGGACACCACCAGATACCCGACGCGCTTGATGTCGCGATCTTCCAGGTAAGGATGCTTGTATTCCAGATTCCCCAACGCCAGATGACCTATCACATTACGCATCGTTTCCGCATAGGGACGGCTGGCCGCCATGCGCTCTTGCGACTTGCGCATTTTGGAAGCGGCCACCATCTCCATCGCTTTCGTGATCTTCTGCGTGTTCTGGACGCTGGCGATCTTGCCTCGTATCTCTTTCGCGCTGGCCATCTTTGCTTCTCCTCATGGCATTATGGCCTGCCGGAACAGGCCATATCGCATTACCAGGTCTGGGTCGCCTTGAAGTTATCGAGCAGGCTTTTCAGTTTGCCTTCGATATCATCGTTGTACGCGCCGGTCTGGTTGATTTGTTGCAATAGTTCACCTTGCTCGCGCTCGGCGTAGGCCAACAATGTGGCTTCGAAATCACCGACTTTCGCCAAAGTCACGTCTTCCAGATAGCCGCGTTCCGCTGCGAACAACACCAGCGATTGCTGGGCCACAGACATGGGCGCGTACTGTTTCTGTTTCAACAGTTCCGTGACTTTCTGTCCATGGTTCAGTTGCTTGCGAGTCGCTTCATCCAAATCGGAAGCGAACTGAGAGAACGCGGCCAGCTCGCGGTACTGGGCCAATGCCGTGCGGATACCGCCGGACAGCTTCTTCATGACTTTCGTCTGCGCGGCGCCGCCCACACGGGAAACGGAAATACCGGGGTTGACCGCCGGACGGATACCCGCATTAAACAGGTTCGTTTCCAGGAAGATCTGACCGTCGGTAATGGAGATCACGTTGGTCGGAACGAACGCGGATACGTCGCCCGCTTGGGTTTCGATGATCGGCAGCGCCGTCAGTGAACCGGTTTGGCCTTTCACTTCTCCCTTGGTAAACGCCTCGACATATTCGGCGTTGACACGGGAAGCCCGTTCCAGCAAACGGGAGTGAAGGTAGAAAACGTCCCCTGGATAAGCTTCACGTCCCGGCGGACGACGGAGCAGCAGCGAAATTTGCCGATAGGCGACCGCCTGTTTGGACAAATCATCGTAAATGATCAGCGCGTCTTCGCCGCGGTCGCGGAAGTATTCGCCCATGGCGCAACCGGCATAAGGCGCAAGATATTGTAGCGCGGCGGATTCGGATGCGGTGGCCACCACGACGATGGTATTGGCCAGCGCGCCGTGTTCTTCCAGTTTACGCACCACATTGGCGATGGTAGACGCTTTCTGGCCGATGGCGACGTAAATACATTTGATGCCGGAATCGCGCTGATTGATGATGGCGTCAATTGCCAGCGCGGATTTACCGGTCTGACGGTCGCCGATGATCAATTCACGTTGCCCGCGGCCGATGGGGATCATGGCGTCGACGGACTTATAGCCGGTCTGCACCGGCTGATCGACCGACTGACGTTCGATAACGCCTGGGGCGATAGCTTCGACCGGCGAGAAACCGTCATGCTCCACCGGACCCTTGCCATCTATGGGCGCGCCCAGGGTGTTCACCACGCGGCCCAACAAGCCGCGGCCTACCGGCACCTCGAGAATACGGCCGGTACATTTAACCTTATGGCCTTCTTCCAGATCGCCATAAGGGCCCATCACCACGGCGCCGACCGAGTCGCGTTCCAGGTTAAGGGCTATGGCGTAACGGTTGCCGGGCAAAGAAATCATTTCGCCCTGCATGACCTCGGCCAGACCATGAATGCGGATAATCCCGTCACTCACGGAAACGATGGTACCTTCATTGTGAGCTTCGCTCACCACATTGAACTGAGCAATGCGCTGCTTGATCAGTTCGCTGATTTCGGTGGAATTCAGTTGCATGCTCCAGTCCCCTTAAGACTGCAATACGTCTGCCAGGCGTTCGATCCGACCGCGTACGCTGCCGTCTATCACCATATCGCCCGCACGAATAATGACGCCGGCAATCACAGACTTATCAATTTGGCAATTCAGCTTAACTTTGCGTGACAGACGTTGTTCCATCGCGGCGGAAATTTTCGCCAATTGTTCGTCTTTCAGCGTAGTGGCGGAAACCACCTCCACTTCCGCAGTCGATTCCTGCGCCGAACGCAGATGAACAAACTGTTCCAGCACATCCGGCAAACCCGCCAAACGCCCGTTTTCGGCCATGACCCTGATCAGATTCTGACCCGCCTGGTCGAGTTGATCGCCGCATACGGCGACAAACGTTTCCGACAATGTTTCAGGAGCCACGGCGCCGGACAACAATTGCGCCATTTGTTCGTTACGGCTGACTTCGGCGGTAAACGCCAGCATGTTTTGCCATTGTTCGACGCACCGATGCTCAACGGCATAGTCAAAAGCCGCTTTGGCGTAGGGGCGAGCTACAGTTACCCATTCAGACATCGGCCCCTCCCTCCCTAAAGTTCAGCGACCAGTTTATCAACGATATCGCTGTTGGCGGCTTCATCCACGGAACGTTCGATGATTTTCTCGGCACCCGCCAAAGCCAGCAACGCGACTTGCTTGCGCAACTCCTCGCGAGCACGCTTGGTTTCGGCTTCGATTTCAGCCTGCGCCTGCGCTACGATTTTATTGCGTTCTTCTTCAGCTTCCGCTTTTGCTTCATCCAGAATCTGAGACTTGCGCTTGTTGGCTTGCTCAATAATGGTCTGGGCTTCGGCTCGCGCCTTATTCAAGTGTTCGGTCGCATTGGCCTGGGCGATGTCCACTTCTTTCTTGGCAAGATCCGCAGAAGCGAGGCCGTCAGCGATTTCTTTCTGACGCTTCTCAATGGCAGCCATTAACGGCGGCCAAATATATTTCATGCAGAACAGGACAAACAGGACAAACGCGATGGCCTGGCCGAGGATTGTTGCGTTAAGATTCACAGCACAATGCCTCTTATAAAGTTAACGGAATGATGTTGTACTAAAATCACGCAATGGTAAACACTACGCCACAGCAAACATCACGTACAGTCCCAGACCCACGGCGATCATCGGAATGGCGTCGACCAGGCCCATAACGATAAAGAATTGAGTACGCAGCAGGGGAATCAGGTCCGGCTGACGCGCGGCGCCTTCCAAGAATTTACCACCCAGGATGCCGATACCGATCGCAGCACCGATTGCCGCCAGACCCATCATCACAGCGGCAGCCATGTACAGCAGATCGAGATTCAGGTTTTCCATGACAGTCTCCAGTTTGTTTCAGTTTAAACGCAACATTATTGTAAAAATATCAATGTGTTTCAGATGCCATCGCGAGATAGACAATCGTCAGCACCATAAAAATAAACGCTTGCAGCGTGATGATCAGGATATGGAAGATGGCCCAGGGCACATTCAGAATCCATTGCGACCACCACGGCAGCAGACCGGCGATCAGAATAAAGATCAATTCGCCCGCATACATATTGCCGAACAACCGAAGGCCGAGCGACACTGGTTTGGACAGCAGGCTGACGGCCTCGAGTATGAAGTTGATGGGGATCAGCGACCAATGATTGAAAGGCTGCATGGTGAGTTCCTTCACGAAACCGCCGATACCTTTCATTTTCAGGCTGTAGAACAAGATCAGGATGAACACGCCGAGCGCCATTGAAATCGTGATATTCACGTCGGCCGAAGGCACGACGCGCAGCGCGGGCAGACCCAACACATGTTCGCCGATGTAAGGCAGCAAATCGATAGGCAGCAGATCCATCAGATTCATCAGGAAAACCCAGACGAAAATGGTCAGGGCCAACGGGGCGATAAGCTTGCTTTTGCCGTGGAACATATCCCTGACGCTGCTGTCGACGAAACCCACTATCAATTCAACAGCGGTCTGCAATTTACCGGGAACGCCGCTTGTGGCGCCTTTAGCCACCCGCCCGAAAATCGCAATAAAAATCACGCCCAGCAGCAAGGAAAAGAACATGGAGTCGATGTTCAACGTCCAGAAGGTTGCCGGACCGTTATGGGGATTTACCAGTTCGAAAGTACGCAGGTTCATCTGAAGGTTGTTCAGGTGGTGTCCTATGTACTCCTGTGGAGTGGAAACTTCTCCTGATGCAGACATGATGCCTCTTACCCTTTGTTGTTGATTACGGCTGGTGCCAGGATCTGCACAATCAGCACCGATAAATAGGTCAGGCCCAATGGTACGAACGCTGCCTTGAACACGCCAAGCGCCGCGATCAGCAAAGCTATCGCAAAAATCACTTTGAGTGCCTCTCCCATGGCAAACGACCAGGCGACGCGCCCCGCTGCGGGAACCTTGACCTGATGGCGCCAGGCAAACACCACAAACATCACGTTGGGCAACCAGGCGGCCAGTCCTCCGCCAATGGCGGAAATGCCCCAATACCTATCCCACAAAGCGAACAGCGCGCTTACCAAAACGAAAGTCATGAGCTGGACAAACAACAACTTTCCGGCAACTTTCCCGCTGTAGAGGGATAAGGACATGACTTTGCTTTTCTCCGCACCCGCTCAGGTCAAACTGAAGGAGTATAAAACTGCCTTTAGCGTCATGAGTCAAGCAGCTAAAAACGTGCAAATTATACGGGTCAATACTATGAATTCAATCCATAAGTAGCGTAAAGGTGAACAATAAATTAAATACCTTCATTTCGTCCCGTTTTCTTAGCAAAACGCGGGAATCATACCATGCATAACATGAGAGTGCTTGAGCAATTATTACATATCAAACTGTGCGCATGATCACATTAAATCCCGATTTTCACGCTAACCCATTGAAAAAGGTTGGCTGTCTTTTACAAAGATTGATGATATTAAACGAAAAATTTCAGTAAGTTAGATTTAAATCTAAAAAAAACAGGCTTTATGGGCGAAGTCCATCTCAAATGTGCGATTCAGCAAGAAAATTTTTTCACGCCACTTCGGGAATATCGCAGACATTTTTAGACACATATATTTTCCTTAGTGACTATTAGCTCATGAACGAGATTATTGGTCATGGACATGCTAAGAAAATGTGAAATATCAGTGAATGGTATTTGAAATGTCTTACTCTCACCCTTCCGTGTCATAGAGAAAATTCGCATCCATACTATTCAACTTTTTATTGATAAAAAACAAATTTTATTGAAGCCGAAGAATGATCAAGTGCCGCTCCTCGGCTAGGGACGGCACCTGCAACTTAATCACGGCGTCCACGGCAACCCGCCCTGCCAACGCGGCCAATTCCGGCTCCGGAACCGCGCCCTTCAAGGCATAGAAACGACCTAGGCCAGGCGTCGCCAAATGTTTACACCAAGACAGCATATCGTTAACGGACGCGAACGCGCGGCTTAAAACGCCATCGTAAGGCACGGAAGGGGCGTACTCCTCAACACGGCATTGAACAATTTCGATATGGGTCAAAGACAGCTCGTGCTGTATCTGGCGTAAAAACCGGATACGTTTGCCCAGACTGTCCAACAAGGTAAAGTGCGAATCTGGACGGATAATAGCCAAAGGGATCCCCGGCAAGCCGGCACCCGTCCCCACATCGATAAACCGCTTCCCGGACAGATAAGGATTGACCACGATACTGTCCAGAATATGCCTTACCAGCATTTGTTCAGGATCGCGCACTGAAGTGAGGTTGTAAGCTTTATTCCATTTATCAAGCAATTGGACATAAAGCAGCAATTGCCCTTTTTGCTGATCGGACAGCATGATGCCGGCCTGACTCAACAAAGCGTCCAGTTTACGCAACATACATCCGTCCTCACCCAAGGGGTAATCATTGTTTATCTCGGTTTTACAGCGGCTTAGGCGCTACGGCGCAACAAACCCTGTTTTTTCAGCCATATTAGCAAAATAGAAATGGCAGCGGGCGTAACGCCGGAGATCCGCGACGCCTGCCCTATGGAACCAGGCTTATGATCATTGAGTTTGGCTATCACTTCGTTGGACAGTCCGGACACGGCCACATAATCCATATCCGCTGGCAGCAACGTATTTTCATGGCGCGATTGGCGTTCCACTTCATCCTGCTGACGGGTGATATACCCTTCGTACTTGATTTGGATTTCCACCTGCTCGGTGGCTTGGCGATCATCCATTGACGGAGAAAACATCGGCAACGCCGTCAGCAGATCATAGTTCATTTCGGGGCGGCGCAATAATTCCTCGCCGTTAGCCTCACGCGATAACGGCGCTTTCAATAGCGCATTGACTTTCTCCGTCTCATGATCATCGCGGGGATGAACCCAGGTATCGCGCAGGCGTTGCCGTTCCTGCTCAATATGCTCGCATTTTTCAGCAAACCGTCCCCAGCGCTTGTCATCCACCAGCCCCAATTTCCGGCCCGTTTCAGTTAAGCGGATATCGGCGTTGTCTTCACGCAGCAGCAGGCGATATTCCGCCCGGGAGGTAAACATCCGGTAGGGCTCTTTGGTGCCAAGCGTACACAGATCGTCAACCAGCACGCCCAGATAGGCCTGATCGCGGCGCGGGAACCACCCTTCGAGATCCCTGGCGGATCGGCCGGCGTTGATCCCGGCGAGCATCCCCTGCGCAGCGGCTTCTTCATAGCCGGTGGTGCCGTTGATCTGACCGGCGAAGAACAAACCGCCGATATATTTGCTTTCCAGGGTAGGATGCAGATCGCGGGGATCGAAGAAATCATATTCGATAGCATATCCCGGACGGACGATCAACGCGTTTTCCAGCCCCTTCATCGAATTTACGATTTGCATCTGCACATCGAAAGGCAGGCTGGTTGAAATCCCGTTTGGATAGATTTCATTACTGTTCAACCCTTCCGGTTCAAGGAAGATCTGATGTGAATCGCGATCGGCGAATCGCATGACCTTGTCCTCTATGGATGGGCAATAGCGTGGACCCACACCTTCAATGATCCCGGCGTACATGGGGCTACGATCAAGATTTCGGCGGATCGTCTCGTGTGTTTGCTCATTGGTATAAGTAATATGGCAAGGCACTTGCCGTGGGTGCTGATCCGCCGACCCCAGAAAAGAAAAGACCGGTACCGGCGTATCCCCCTGTTGCTTGGCCAGGACACTAAAATCAATGGTGCGGGCGTCAATGCGCGGCGGTGTGCCGGTCTTCAGACGCTTGACGCGAAAAGGCAGCTCCCGCAAGCGTTTGGCCAAGCCGATAGACGGCGGATCGCCGGCGCGGCCACCGCTATAGTGTTCCATGCCGATATGTATTTTGCCGTCCAGGAAAGTCCCAACCGTCAACACTACGGAGCGCGCGCGAAATTTCAGCCCCATTCGGGTAACGGCCCCGGCAACGCAGTCGTTTTCAACAATCAAATCTTCCACCGGTTGCTGAAAGATCGTCAGATTCGGCTGGTTTTCCAGAGCGGTTCTTATCGCCAAGCGGTAAAGCAAACGATCCGCCTGAGCGCGGGTAGCCCGAACGGCGGGCCCTTTGCTGGCGTTTAGTATCCTAAACTGTATCCCTGCCCGATCAATAGCGCTGGCCATCAACCCGCCCATGGCGTCGATTTCTTTAACCAAATGACCCTTGCCGATGCCGCCGATTGCCGGATTGCAGGACATTTGTCCCAATGTATCGATGTTATGGGTTAGCAGCAGCGTTTTACATCCCATGCGCGCTGACGCCATGGCCGCTTCAGTTCCAGCATGGCCGCCGCCGATAATAATGACGTCAAAATGATCGGGATAAAACATGTTGCTGATACCTCGCGTTGGGGCAAAAAATCATCTGTCGCTTCCGGGAATGAGGATTCTACTCGACTTTGCCTGTGATACAAGACCTGGAGGATCCGCGGATAATTAAAGAAAGATCTTTTTATTTAAAGATCTTTTTATTATGTTAACTACTAGGATCGCGATCCCTGTGGATAAAATCAGTTTCATTTTATAAAACAGAATATTATAAATGATCATAGCTTGTGCATTAAGCGTGATCCCCTTCGGTATAAACTGGGATCAACCTTGCTGGTTACCCACAGGCTAAAGGTTGAGCAAGGGTTATTCAGTGGATAAATACCTGATATCACCGGGTTATCCGCTAATTTATCCACATAAAAAGATCCGTTTAGTGGGAGATTTTTTTGATCCAGGACATCAGCCACTCGCCGGCCGGATCCTCGGGTATTTCATGTTGGGTAATGTCGATCTTCAAGATGTCGCCAATCCGTTGCGCGCCTCTTTCCTTTAGCAAACGATCAACGCGATCTATGGCTCCGCAGAAGGTATCGTATTCACTGCTGCCGATACCAATGGCCCCGTATGTCACCGCGGTCAATGTCGGCTGCTGTTGCGCAAGGTTTTCGTAAAGCGGTTGCAGATTGTCCGGTAAATCCCCGGCGCCATGCGTAGAGGTAACTATCAGCCAGATGCCCCGCGGTGTCAGTTCGTCCAATTCGGGGCCATGCAGTATTGCAATAGTGTGCCCCTGTTGCTGCAAAAGATCGCCAAGGTGTTCGGCGACATATTCGGCGCCGCCTAACGTACTACCGGAAATGATCGTAATTTCGGCCATATGTTTACCGCTTGTGGATTCAGCCGCTATTGTACGCTGTGGATGACCTGGGATCTACCTGTGGATAATAGGGGTATTTACTGGTGTATTTAAAGAGATGGCGTGTCCATCGACAAATTTTCAGGGTACGATCGTTCGACTGATAGGGTTTTGCAAAGAGATCAACGTCTCGGTGGACTGGATCTCGTCTATGGTTTGAATCTTGTTGATCAGCACTGATTGCAGCGCATCAATGGAACGGCACATGACTTTAATGAAAATGCTGTAATGGCCGGTGGTGTAGTATGCTTCCACCACTTCTTCCAGGGCCTCAAGTTTTTTCAACGCCGAAGGATAATCCTTGGCGCTTTTCAGGATTATGCCGATAAAACAACAAACGTCATATCCCAACTGCTTGGCGCTGACATCCACCCTGGCGCCGATGATAATCCCCGCTTGCTTCATCTTTTCAACCCGTACATGAATCGTACCGGCGCTAACCGCCAGCTGTTTGGCCAGCTCAGCGTAGGCAGTACGGGCATTGCCCATTAAGGCTTTCAAAATGGCGCGATCGAGATCGTCAATTTGATAGTTATCCGGCATGGTTTCCTCTCGATGGCCTTCCGCGGGCAGTCACCGGCGAACGGCTATTCATGACTGGCGACGCCAAAAACGCACCATCCGGCTTTTCAAACCGGTATCGAATCGCCAGATATGGTCAAAGATCTTCAGGATACCCGGTTTTCCCATGTCGGACAGGGCCACGGCATGAAAACGTTGCTGCTGCCGTTGCTGATGGCGTTTAATCCTGGCTATCAGATCTTCGGGCAACCGCTGAGCGATAAAATCGGAAATCACCACCGCGTCGGCATCCCGCCAGTCCGGCGTCGCCAGTTTATCCGCCAGCGCGCCTAAACAGGCCGACAAATCCGTCCCGCCCTTAAATCCCTGGCCGAGAAAACGAACCGCCTGTTCCAAGCCGGAACGCGCTGTTAGCTCATAGCTGACCATACCAGTGGAAAAAAGCGTGACATAGCAGCGCCGATTGTCCGCCAGGGCAACCCGCATCAAGGCCAAACATAAGGCCTTGGCGTAATCTTCGTTGAGACCGCTCATGGAACCGGAAGTATCCACACATACGATAAACGGTCCACGGGGTTGCGTTTCATGTCGTTCACCGCGCGCCGGAAGCAGGCTGGCCCGTTCCCGCCAGGCATCGCCTTGCAGGCGATAGGTAAGCAGCCGTTTCTCCAGAAGCCGTCGATAAAAATCGAATTCCAGTTCGTTTATCCCCAGCGCCACCAGTTCCGAAGGTAACAATCGCAACAGATCATCGCTTTGATGAATGCCGCTGATTTCTTCAGGTTGCACCGCAGGTTCGCGAATTTTTAGCCGTACCCACTGTCGAGTCGTTTCCCCCACGGTTTGCGATGTCGCCTGGCGGCTACGGCCCAGTTGCTCGGCCAATGCCTGTAATTCAGGCTGCTGGCTTAGAAATTCGCCATACCGCACGAGTTGCTTTAAATCCTGTTGTCGCCATTGTCCGGCGGCCATATCCCAAAGCCTGATTGCCGAGTCCTCGTTTTCCGCCAGTAACGGAACCAGAGCGCCGCTGGCGGTTAACTGCCGCTGCAATTCATCCAACAGCATTTCCCGTTCCTGCTCTAACATACGGCGATGCAGCATGGTTGTCTGTAATGTCAGGCTTAGCCGCCAGCGTTGTTGGAACAGTAGCCGGAAACTGTGTTCCGGCCGGGTATCGTTTAAGGTGGCATTGCGTATGAGCGTTCGGGCTTGTTCATGAAACGCCGATGCCAATCGCTCAAGCTCAACCAAAGTCCGCGGCAGCGTATCATTGAATTCCTCCGGCGATAACAACAGACAAGCTTGATAAAGATGGAATTCTTCAGCCAGAATCGGAGGTACGCGGGTGTGTTTCAGGGTCAGTTGCAGTTGCCGTTTAATGGTGGAGGCATGTTGGTTCAGCGCTTTTCTCAAAGACGGATATCGTTCGATGAAAATGGCCAACTGCGGACTGGCGAGCAACGTCAGGATAAAATTATCCAGTATCTCGCTGTCGTTGATCGACAAGAACATTTCCATTGTCGTTAAAGCCAGCATGATGCCTCAGCTCTGTCGGGCGTTCTGTAATTGTTGCGAGACCTCCAGTAGACTGGCCTCGATTTTCGCCACCCATTCTTTGGTGATGAACAAACACGATTGATGCTCACTGAAACGAGTGCGCTGCTGGTGATATTGCCGCTCGATGTCATCAAGGACCTGTTTGAGTTCTTTGGGCATGTCCTCCGGGTGCGTCGGGCGGTTCACTGATACCAGCGAAGATTGTCGGCTGATATCCAGGACTTCCAATTGGCCTTGATTGTTTATCCGCGCTTCTATCGGCTGGGCAAAGCCGATATCGTTCAGCTTCGCCTTTAATATACCGCCTTTTACCAACCACTGCTGCAGCGTATCCCGCTCAATAGCGATCTCGGTCACTGAAATATCATGTAACACCAGCGGCGAAAACAATATCAGTCGAAGGGATCGATCATTTATTGATTCTGGCAGGGCATAGAGTGGTTTGCGCGTCATCAGACCGCGATGGACGGTAACGGTCAGCGCTTCTCTGGCATAATTCGAATGGTCGATTTCTCGTTTTTTTCTTAAAACATCCTGAATTTTAAGCAACATCTCCTGTTGCTGATAGCCGTTTTCGAGGATGACCCCCTCAACTTGCCGCTCCACCAGGTTGCGGTCGTCGGGATCATGCCAAAGGCATTCGCTGAGCAGGATGATATCCACCGGCGCTATTGTTTGCCGATCGCTGAAAAAAGCACAGGCCTGTAACAAGCGCAGCGCCTTTTTCCATCGCCGGTCGGAAACATAGGGCGCATCGGATAACGCATCCAGCCGTTGCCGTAGCTGGTAAATCAACTCAAAGCCGTCAGATGACAGCACCACCTGGTCGATTTTCGCCTGCCAAGCCAGATACTCTTCGTCACTGATTTTTATCGCCTCGGGGATCACTTGCGCTCCGGGTTCCCGCGAGTTGGTCAGCAAAGCGTGAAAATTAGATTTGTCCTTGACCTTTTGCAGCCAAAGACGGATGAGCATACGATCATAGAGGGCCTCAAGACCGCTTTCGGCGTCCGGCAATTCATTGGACGCTGTGATCAATAAACGCATCGGTAACTGCTGTTCGGTATCGCCGTTACGAAAACGCCGTTCGTTAATGGCGGTTAATAACGTGTTAAGTATGGCGGGACCCGCTTTCCAAATTTCATCCAGGAAAACAATCTCCGCTTCCGGCAAGTAGCCTTTGGTCAGGCGTTGATAGCGTCCATCTTCCTTTAACGCTTGCAAGGATAGCGGACCGAACACTTCTTCGGGGGTTGAGAAGCGGGTCATAAGATAATCAAAGGCCCTGGCATGACTAAAAGCCAGTTTGATGCGGCGGGCTATCAAGCTTTTAGCTATGCCGGGCGGCCCCAGCAAAAATACGCTTTCGCCGCACAACGCCGCCAGCAGGCAAAGACGGATGATATGCTGCCGCTCATACAGTCCGCTTTCCAATGCATTGCTTAAGCGGTAAATTCTATCAACCAACAAAGGGGAATGAGCCATAATAGATGCATAACCCATCAGATAATAATCTTAAAACAATAAACCACTTATTTTTATAATGATAGTTTCGGCGGTTCTGGGTCTTGGCCGCGGCTGTTCGGAGCCGATGGTTTTTTCGTCAGCCTTCCCCGTCTTTCCTTTCAGGCCACCGCGAGCAGTGTTGAAAACGCTCCGACGATTTTTATGTCTTCAAAGATGAGATTAAATTAGGTATTTTGCCAGTTTCATGCATACTGTGCGCCTTTTGATGAGCTAAGGATCAAGCCCACCTAACGCTTACGGAAACATAACAGCGCGAAGAGTTTATGAGCAGAGAGATTAAACAGTCCTTGCCGGCAGTGACACTTGCCGCTATCGGTGTGGTTTACGGAGATATCGGTACTAGCCCTCTCTATACCCTCAGGGAATGTCTGTCGGGTCATTATGGCTTCGGCGTGGAGCGGGATGCCGTATTCGGTTTCCTCTCGCTGATTTTTTGGTTATTGATACTGATCGTCTCATTTAAGTATCTGACTTTTGTAATGAAAGCGGATAACTCCGGTGAAGGCGGCATTTTGACGCTAATGTCGTTGGCCGGTCGTAATACATCGGCTCGCCTGACATCGACCCTGGTGATTCTGGGATTGATCGGCGGCAGTTTTTTTTACGGCGAGGTGGTGATTACCCCTGCCATCTCGGTGCTTTCAGCCATTGAGGGGTTGCAGATCGCCGCGCCCGCCCTTGATACCTATATCATGCCATTGTCGGTCGCTGTTTTGACCCTATTGTTCGTTTTACAGAAAAAGGGCACCGGCGGTATCGGGAAAATGTTCGCGCCAGTCATGGTACTATGGTTTGTTTCGCTTGGCGTTCTTGGTCTTAGAGGGGTGATCCTGAACCCGGAAGTGTTGTATGCCCTGAATCCCAAATGGGCGATCAACTTTTTTTTCCAATATAAATTAGTGTCGTTTTTCGCTCTGGGTGCGGTGGTGCTGGCGATAACGGGTGTTGAGGCCCTGTATGCCGACATGGGGCACTTCGGCAAATTGCCGATTCGCATCGCCTGGTTCAGCACGGTTTTACCCTCGCTGGTGCTGAATTATTTTGGTCAGGGCGCGTTGTTGCTGAAAAATCCGGCGGCGATAAAAAATCCCTTCTTTTTGCTGGCGCCTGACTGGGCGGTAATCCCTTTACTGATTCTGGCGACGCTCGCGACGGTTATTGCGTCGCAGGCCGTCATTTCCGGGGTTTTTTCCCTTACCCGCCAGGCTGTTCGTCTGGGGTATCTGCCGCCCATGCGGATTATCCATACCTCGGAAATGGAAGCGGGACAAATCTATATTCCCTTTATTAATTGGCTGCTTTATAGCGCCGTGGTGTTGGTTATCCTCAGTTTTGAGCATTCAAGCAACCTGGCGGCGGCTTATGGCATCGCCGTCACTGGCACTATGGTGTTGACCAGCATACTGTCGTGTACCGTCGCGGTAAAAAATTGGCACTGGAACCGTTTTCTGGTGATGGTTCTGCTGGCGATTTTACTGTGTATGGATGTCCCGATGTTTTCCGCTAATGCCATGAAGATCTTTTCTGGCGGCTGGTTGCCCCTCTTGCTGGGCTTTTTGATGTTTATTGTGATGACAACCTGGAAGAGCGAACGTTTCCGTTTATTGCGTCGACTACATGAACATGGCAACTCCTTGGAAGCCATGATCGCCTCGCTGGAAAAATCGCCGCCGGTCAGGGTGCCGGGTACAGCGGTATTCATGTCGCGAGCCATGAACGTTATCCCTTTCGCTTTATTGCATAATCTGAAGCACAACAAAGTGCTTCACGAACGGGTGGTCTTATTGACCCTACGTACTGAGGATGCGCCTTTTGTGCATAATGTCCGCCGGGTGACTATCGAACAGCTGTCACCGACTTTCTGGCGGGTGGTGGCCAGTTACGGTTTCAAGGAAACACCCGATATGGAGGAAATTTTCCATCGCTGCGGCTTGGAGGGCTTGTCTTGCCGAATGATGGAAACGTCGTTTTTCATGTCCCATGAATCTTTGATCCTGGGCAAACGGCCTTGGTATCTGCTTGTTCGCGGCAAGCTGTTTATTGCGCTCAGCCGCAATGCCCTCCGTGCGCCCGACCAGTATCTCATCCCGCCCAACCGAGTTATTGAACTCGGTACGCAGGTGGAAATTTAACTATACTCGTCATACTTCACGCTTCGCGTTGCCTGTTTATTGGCTGTACTCGTTTGCCGTCGCGATGCAACTTGAAGTACGAGAGTATGTACCGGCAATCATTGATTCAATGCCGGACGATTTCAGGGATGACAAAGCGCCGCCAATGCGTGGCGTCAATCATTTTCGGCCAGCAATTTCCGACAAGCATTCATGGCTGTCGCGGGATTGCTGGCAAGGATGGCATCGACAATGGCTTGATGGAAATCCAGTCGGACGACTTCATCGCTGACAATGGCGCGGAAATAGCTTTGGTAAAGCGAGCCGAAGAGATTAGCGAACGACGACAGGAATGGGTTGCCGCTCATCTCATATATTTGTCGGTGAAATTTGGTGTCGACATTGATCCAGCGCTCCCGATCGAAGCGCTTGCGCAGCGCGCTCATTTCCTCCATTAACAGTACCAGATGGTATTTCTCATCTTCCGCCGCATTGACCGCGGCCAGCGCGCAGGCCTGGGGTTCCAGGCTGGTGCGCATAATCAGGAAATGCCCCAGTACCTCATCGAAATTCTCCCGGGTGATCCACCAACTGAGTAACTCCTGGTCAAGGAAATTCCATTGGTGCCGAGGCAACACCCGAGTGCCGATACGCGGCCTGGGCAACAGCATGCCCTTTGCGGCAAGTATTTTGACCGCTTCCCTGACCGCCGTTCGGCTTACGCCGAAGAGATCGCCCAGTTCGATTTCGCCGGGCAGAATATCACCGGCCGTGTATTCGCCGGCCAATATCCGTTGCCCCAGTTTCTCAGCAAGAAGGTATGAGAGATTGCGTTGTGCGGCTTGTTGTTGCGCTGTTAAGTGCATCGCGGCCTGTCCTGTGCTGATTTCATTCACTTCATATTATGCTTTCGTCAGTCTTGACGGCGGAACAAATGTTGTAATTGCTGCGGTGATCCATGATTTTTCGCATTGTTTGTCGAAAAATGAAGCGATCAGTTTTTTTTTACCGGGAAAAACTTGTCAGGCCGTGATAAGTCCCTATAATGCGCCTCCACCGACCGGCGTTGTACAAAGGACCGGATCGGTAAACAATGCGTTGAGGCGCTACTACGGATGATGTTAATGTCCCGTAGGTTGAAATTAGCTCTTGACTCTTTAGCGGGAAAACGTAATATACGCCACCCGCGCCGGTCGTGATTTCACGGGTTCCGGCACAGCTCTTTAACAAGTTATCAGACAATCTGTGTGGGCACTCGCAAGACCTATAGATTCACAAAATCAAGTCTTGAAGAG
>NZ_SZPQ01000027.1 GCF_005217455.1 Martelella alba | reverse complement strand
GGAAAAGCGCGTATTTTTAGTCATCCTGTTACCTCTCTCTCAAAGAGTTTAGTCTCCAGGATTCCCGGGGCGGTTCAATCAGTGACGCCAATTCGCAGATTTTGGCTGCAATAGAGCACCGCGAGATTTTGTATCACATACAACAGGGGCGCGGCCAACCAAAAACTAATGAGAAAAATGAGTTGCAGCGTCACTTGCTTTCGTTCATCAAGCATACCCAATTCCGTGATTTGTCCTAAGAAAAAGGATTGGCCGATATGGCATATCGCGCTTAAAAGAGTCGCCAAAACAATGGTAAGCGTACTCCATGGCGCGCAAAACTTGACAGTATCCCAAATGTAAAACCCGATACGATCGATGGGCTTATGGAGGGGTATCGGACGCGGGGTGGCAATGTGCAGGGATGCGAGCCTGGCGGTGCTGAATTTCCATAGCGACTGCAAAATAACATGAGCGGAACATTTAGGCGTTTTCAATGAGCACGCCTCCCAAGCCGGCTATTTTTCTTAGAACATTGATAAGCATTGCTGTCGATATATCTCCTGGTAAGCGTTGATTTAGGGTATCGAAAGATGATTGAAGCGGGTAAAATATTTCAAATTAGCTAAATGCGGTCTTTGCCGTACATTGGAGAATAGGGTCCGTATAACAGTCCTCGGGGCACACCGGCGGATAACATTCGGGTGCTGGTTATGCCCGCGATATCATGCCCCCGGTCCATTAAATTGCTCGCCACCTGACTGACCGCGGCGGTAATCAACATACCTATCAGGTTATTATTGTTATCGTTATTCCGCTCATCACTCGATGCCGTTGCCTGACCGGACCATAACAGCTTTCCGGAACGCAAATCCACTAACCTTGCCTTTGCGGTGACGCGCGTGTCGCTGGACAAGATTAAATATCGGGTGCCATAGTCGGTGACATCCACGTACAACACGGCATCGGCCCCAAAAATCTGATGTAATTTGGCGACGCTGACGGCATGAATGTCCTGAGGCGCCGTCAAGCCATTTTGTTTGAAGGTTTCTTCCACCAGCGCGACCGGCAAAACATAATAACCGCTCTCAGCCAGCGGCAGCGTCATTTGCGAAAGCATGCTATGGCTGGCATTGACATCCAGCGACTGATTCACCGGCGGCAGCACCAGGATTGATCTTGGTTTGCTTTGTTTGAAAGCCGTATAATCATAAGCGGCGGGCTTGGCGCAACCGGTCAGCGCCAGAATAAACATCGCGCCGATGGAAACGAAAAAACGGTTCATTACGCCCCTCCTTTATTTTTGCTCATCAGGTAATCCATATAGGGCGCGGCCTCGGGAAATAGCGTTTTTTCTTGTCTGAACGCTTGAAAAGCCAAATCGATATGACCGGTATTCGCATAAAGCAGGCCAAGATGGGCGTGCAGTCCCGGCGGGACTTTTTTTGCCGTGGCATGCGTTTCTTCGAGGGAGGCTTTCAGCGAGGCAATCTGTTCATCGGGGCTGGTTTTCCCTCCCTGATAATATTGATATACCGTGGTCTGGTATTTATCCCAGTGATAGATTTTTTTCGGCGCGGTTGCGCAACCCGCCATCAACACGCTGGCTGCCAGAATAAGGTTTTTTGCTGTTTTTGTCATTCGAGTCGACATCCTTTAGTTGGCCGGGCGCCATGCGCCGCTTTCAATCCCTGAAACCAGATTGTTGACCGCCTCACGGATAGCCAGATCCAGCACCTTGCCATTCAATGTGGCGTCATAACTTGCCGTGCCGCCGAAACCAACGACTTCCCGGTTGGACAGCTGGAACTCCCCCGCGCCCTGGGGGGAGAAAACCACCTCAGAGGTCTGTACGTTAACGATATTGAGCGCCACCTTGGCATAAGCGATTTGTGTTTTACCCCGGCCGAAAATACCCCAGAGTTGTTGGTCGCCCACCTCTTTTCGGCCGAATTCAGTCACATCCCCGGTAACGACATAGGTGGCGCCCCTGATCTGCTGCCGCTGCCCCTTGATATTGGCTTCCGTCTTCAGTTCGCCCATATTGGCGCGATCCAGCACGTTGAACCGCCCGGTTTGCTGTAAATGCGTGATCAGAATGGTTTTTGATTGGTTGCCCAATTGATCAACGCCACCTGAAAAAATGCCATTCATATAATGAGAGCGGTTATCAAATTTACCCACGACGATTGGGCTTCGGGGACCCTGATAAGGCGTATGATATGAGGCGACTTTTTGCACCGCAACGGTATGCGAGGATTCGGTGGCGCACCCCCCCAGCAACGCCACGGGAATCAGCAGCGAAAAAAGCAAACCTGTTTTTGCCATAGCCTAACCTCCTTCCATTGGATTTTTTATTCTTGACACAGGTTGAATTACCCGCGCTGACATTGTTGCAACAGGCATGTTCACCCCACGGCGACAAAAAACTTTAACGTCTCTCGCCGAATGTTTAAATCGGGTATTTACCCCAGTCGGGTGGCCGGAGATTTGCCCGAAACGCCCGCCTGCGGTGGCAATGCCACGTGACCCCGTTAGCGTTTATCCGTGGCGGCGGCGAACACACTGACCGGTCTTTCGATAACATGGAAAATAGGATTCATTTAACGATTCAGGATAAAAAAACGCCAAATGATCCCTCTTAGGAATAATCACCAAAAATTGACCTGGCATTAACAGAATAAATGCAAAAAAGCAAAGTTATGCCCAATAATGAAAAATACGCAACGCTATTGATTGATTTTTCAGCAAAAAAATGCGAATCGTTACGCACTAAAATCAGGCTGACAAAAAACGTCGTGGTGCAACCCTGGCAAACGCTCTTGCTTTTATTTGCGTACATGAAAGGAATTTTTTTGTAACATATTGATATTTAATGTCTTAAATTCATTTCAGTAATTGGCATATTTATTGCTGAACTTTAGCCTGCCATTAGCAGATAACCCTGTAATGCGCATCAGACCCTAAACAGCCATTCGTTTTCTCTTTTGGAATGCGACCCTAATTCAATGAGGCGATTATGATGAAAAAGCGGATTTTACATGTCACTGTAACGGCGGTATTGGTGTCTTCTGCCCTGGCCGCCGGCAACGCCATGGCGGATGAAGTAAAAATCGGCGTGGTGTTGCCCCTTAGCGGTGCGTTGAGCGGCTACGGCCAGCCCTCGCAAAAGGGGGTCGAGCTGATTAATAGCATGCAGCCAAAGCTGAAAAACGGCGATGACATTAAACTGGTGGTCATTGACGACAAGAGCGACAAAGTGGAAGCGGCCAATGCCATGCAGCGTCTGGTGTCCAGCGATAAAGTGGATGCGGTGATAGGCGAGGTGACATCCACCAACACCATGGCCATGACCAACATGGCGGAAGAAACCAAAACCCCCCTGGTGTCCCCCACCGCCACTAACGACCGCGTCACTCGCGGCAAGGAATACGTTAGCCGCGTTTGCTTTTCCGACAGTTTCCAGGGTGTGGTGGGCGCCAATCTGGCCAGCCGCGACTTGAAAGCTAAAACCGCCGCTATCGTGTTTGACAGCAGCAATGATTATTCAGTGGGGCTGGCGAAAGCTTTTCGTACCCAGTTCTTGAAAAACGGCGGCAAGATAGCCGTGGAAGTCCAAGCGCCGGGTGGCAGCAAAGACTTCAGGGCGCAGCTCTCCACCATCAAGTCCCATAACGTGGATATGATTTACATGCCGATCTACTACACCGAAGGCGCGCTGATTGCGGTACAGGCCAAGCAATTGGGTCTGAAAGTGCCGGTGGTGGGCGGTGATGGTCTGGCGGCGGATCCGATTTTCTTCAAGATGGGCCAGGATGCGGTAAACGGCTGGATGACCACTGACTATTACTCGCCGAACGCCAAAAACCAGACGCCGGCCGGCGTTGAGTTTATCAAGGCGTGGACGGCCAAGTATCAAGAGCCGACCCACACCTGGGGCGCCATGACGGCGGATGCCTACAATATGATTATTCGCGCCATGAATGCCTGTAGCAATCCCCATGATCGGGTCTGTGTGAACAAAAACATCCGCGCCACCAAGGATTTTGTCGGCATTACCGGCACATTGACCCTTAAAGACGGCGATGCCATACGCCCGGCGGTCATTAACGAAGCGAAGGACGGCCAGTTGGTGTTCAAGACCGTGGTCAATCCGTAATTCACTTGCGCAACGTTAAAGGATGACATGATGGATCTTGCCGTTTTCTTGCAGCAAGTCGTTAACGGCATGAGCCTGGGCAGCATGTATGCGCTGATCGCCATCGGTTACACCATGGTGTACGGCGTTTTGCGGCTGATTAACTTCGCTCATGCCGATATCATGATGGTCGGGGCGTTCATTGCCCTTTATAGTTTTACCTCGTTCGGACTGCCCTTCGGGGCAGCCGTGATATGCGCGGTGCTTATCTCGGCGTTGCTGGGTATTTGCATCGACCAAATCGCCTATCGTCCCTTGCGGCAAGCATCGAAGATTTCCATGCTGATTACCGCCATCGGCGTCAGTTTCTTTCTGGAAAATCTGTTTAACGTGTTATTCGGCGGCAGCCCGCGCTTTTTCGACGCGCCGCCGTTTTTCAATAATACCTTTACGATCAAGTCCATTGTCATCACCAATGTCGCCTGGATAGTGCCGTTGATCACCTTGGTGCTGCTGGCCGCTATCTTGCTCATCTTGTATCGCACCCGGCAAGGGATGGCGATACGCGCGGTGGCGTTCGATGTCAATACGGTGCGGCTGATGGGAATCGACGCCAACCGCGTCATTTCGCTGGTGTTTGCCCTGGGCAGCGGACTTGCGGCCCTCGGCGGCGTGTTTTACGCCATCAGTTACCCGAGCATCGACCCGTTGATGGGCGTGCTGATTGGTCTGAAGGCCTTCGCCGCGGCGGTGCTCGGCGGTATCGGCAGCGTGACCGGCGCGGTGCTCGGCGGTTTTATTCTCGGTTTTACGGAAGTGGTGGCGGTGGCGGTATTTCCTGAGCTCGGCGGCTATAAGGATGCCTTCGCTTTCATGTTTCTGATTTTGGTGCTGCTGTTTAGGCCGGTGGGCATCATGGGTGATGAACGACTGGAAAGGAGCCGTTTCTGATGAAAATGCCCCAGACTTCTCCGTTCTGGTATCTTGGCTGCGCGCTGCTGTGCGTCTTGACGGTGCTGGCGCTGTTTGTGTTACAGCATCTGTTTAATGACTATATTCTGCGTATTGTCTGCAATATTTTTATCTTTATGATCCTGGCGGTGAGTTATAACCTGATAAACGGCGTTACCGGCCAGCTTTCGCTGGAGCCCAATGGTTTCGTCGCGGTGGGAGCCTACGTTACCGCCATTTTACTGCTGACCAGCAAAGCCAAACTGGACATGTATGAAATGGCCGCGCCCAGTCCGGTGATTCTGGCGCTGCATACCTCGTTCCTGCCGGCGCTCATTATCGGCGGTTTGTGCGCGTCGGTGCTGGCGGTATGCCTGTCGTTTCCGGTGTTTCGGGTACGCGGCGACTATCTGGCTATCGTCACACTGGGTTTCGGCTTTATTATCAAGATTTTCGCCATCAACAATCCGCAGGTGACCAACGGCGCCATTGGCATCAATAATATTCCCCAAGCCGGCAATATGCTTTACTGGTGCGGGTTATTCGCCCTGGCCGCCATTCTGTTTATTCTACAACTGGTTTTTTCCAAGTTCGGCCGGGCGATGCGGGCGGTGCGCGATGATGAAGATGCCGCCACCGCCATGGGTATCAATACGTTTCGCGTCAAAACCTATGCATTCGCCACCAGCGCCTTTTTCGAAGGCGTCGGCGGCGGCCTGCTGGCTTCCCTGTTGACTATCATTTCCCCTGACCTGTTCGATTTTATGCTGACGTTCCAATTGCTTATTATTATCGTATTGGGCGGATTGGGCAGCACCACCGGGGCGATACTCGGCACCATTGTGGTGGTGGGCAGCGGCGAATGGCTGCGTTTCCTTGACCAGCCCATGGCGCTGTTTGGCTATGATCTGGGCACGCATCCGGGGTTGCGTATGGTGGTGTTCTCCCTGGTGCTGCTGGTTATCATGCTTTTTGCCCGCGAAGGGTTGTTGGGCAAACGGGAGGTTTGGGAAATAGGCCGGGGGCGCAAAAATGGCAATTGAACCGTTGCTCAGCGTTGAAAATGTCGCCATGCAGTTCGGCGGGCTGCGCGCTATCGATGGCGTCAGCTTTCAGATCATGCCGGCGGAAATATTTGGATTGATTGGTCCCAATGGGGCGGGTAAAACCACCCTGTTCAATATCATCACCGCCAATTACCGGCCGACCCACGGCGCGGTCCGGCTGACGGATACGCTGCTGACCGGGCTTAAGCCCAATCAGGTGGTGCATCAGGGCATCGCCCGCACTTTCCAGAATATCCGGCTATTCAGATCGATGACCGTGTTGGAAAATGTTCTCATTGGTTTTGATCGCGCCATCCACTATTCGTTCCTGGAGGCGGCGTTGCGCTTAGGGCGATTTTTCCGCTCCGAACGTCTGGCGAAAGAAAAGGCACTGGCGTTGCTGGAGTACATCGGTATCGCCCAGCATGCCGATGCTCTCGCCACCCATCTGAGCTATGGTAATCAACGCAAGGTGGAAATCGCCCGGGCAATGGCCACCTCCCCGAAACTGCTGTTGCTGGACGAGCCCGCCGCCGGCATGAACCCGAAGGAAACCGCGGAACTGGCGCAACTGATTTTCAGGATGAGAACGGATTTCGGCCTCACCGTCTTGTTGATCGAGCATGATATGTCCTTCGTCAATACGCTGTGCGAACGGGTGCTGGTGCTGGATTACGGCAAGCCGCTCTTTAGCGGCACGCCGCAGGAAGCCGTCAACGACGCGGAGGTCATCGCCGCTTATCTGGGGGACATCGATTATGCTTAAAGCCAGCGGGCTACAGGTGTTTTATGGGCTGATTCAGGGATTGCGCGGAATCGATATCGAGGTCAACAACAGCGAGATCGTCACCCTTATCGGCAGCAACGGCGCGGGGAAAACCTCCACGCTCAATGGCATCATCAATTTGGTGAAATCCTCCGGCAAGGTGACATTTCTCAACGAGGATATTTCGCGCAGTCCCACCCATCAAATTGTGCGCAAGGGGCTGGCGCTGGTGCCGGAGGGACGCAAAGTCTTTACCAATCTCACCATCGAGGAAAATTTGCGCATGGGCGGGTATAACAACCCGATGAGCTTTAACCCGCTGCGGGACAAAATGTATACGTTGTTCCCGCGCCTGAAAGAGCGGCGTACCCAGATGGCCGGTACCATGAGCGGCGGGGAGCAGCAAATGCTGGCCATCGCCCGCGCGCTGATGAGCGAACCGGCACTGCTGATGCTGGATGAGCCCAGTCTGGGTCTGGCGCCCAAAGTGGTGGGCGAGCTGTTCGCCACCATTAAACAGTTGCAAAGGGAGAACATCACCATTTTGCTGGTGGAGCAGAATGCCACCGCCGCGCTGAAAATCGCTGATCGCGCGTATGTCCTGGAAAACGGCGGCATTGTGCTGCATGGCCCAGCGCGGGACATTCTGGCCAATCCGGAGGTCAAACGGATGTATCTGGGCGGCTAGCCAAACTTAACGCCGCGGGCAGCACCACAACGCCAGCAGTATCGACGCGCAAACGAGTGTGCAAACGCGATGGCGCATGACCGTATCCAGCAAACGGCGATAGCGCCGATGAAAAAAACCGGCCGCCATTACCAGGGTGCCGGTCAGCATGGGGAACGCCGTGGTGCGAAACACCCGCGTGGCCGCCACATGCAGTGTATCGCCCGCTTCCAGACGGGACACCATTGCCTCGACGGTGATCATGGCATCGTCCACCAGCAGCCCGAGCGCGATGATCAACGCGCCGAGAGAGATACGCTGCAGGCCGATGCCTGTCAGCGCCATTCCGGTAAAAGTCATGGCCAACACCAGCGCCCGTTTGCCGTTAACGCGAAATTCCGGCGCCGGGGGATCGTTTTGTTGCAGACTGATCATACCGATATCGGTCAGGGGTATGAAACGATCACCGATATTTCGTGTATCCCAACCGGTCCCGGGCGCTGCTCAGATCCGCCAGGCATTTTCCCCGGAAAACCGCCGCCTCATAGCGAAAGGGCATCACCGTCGTCTTGGGTTTGAGCCAGGCGATTTTCTCCTGTATGAGCATGGCGGGTGAAAACCGTTGTTTATTTAAACTTAACTGTCCGGCATCGGCCAGCGATAAGAGATGCAGGTCGTCTATCAAGCGGCTCAGGCTCTGAAGTTGATTCATCACCATGCCCATTTGTACGGTATCCGACGGGAATACGCCGTCCATCATCCCTTGCAGGCGCGCTGAACACGCAACTGGCCGTCGGCTGGCAGATTAACGATTGGCTGGTGCCGGAAATCCCGGCATGGCGGGCATAACCTGGCATTTTTGATTCACGGTTTTTCCGCCGCCGGCATCCGTATGCGGGGCTCAGGACGATGCCTGGACGGGCGAGACGCAACCGAAGGCGTCGTCCAGCAGCGGGTAATCCGCCGCATGGGGCAACTCGAAGTGCCACCATTCAGTGGCGATGCCGACAAATCCGCCGCCGGACATAATCCCGTTAAGCAATAACCGGTGACGCTGCGCCTCCCGCGCGACATCCGGATGATAAGGACGGGAACGCGCTTCCATCGCATCGAATCCGGTGCCCATATCCAGCGCCTGTCCGCCGGCGTCCGGCAGCAAAGTGAGATCGATGGCGATGCCGCGGCTGTGGTTTGAGCCCCGTGACGGCGGGACGACATAATCCGCATTCGGGCACGCCCGCCACAAATACTCCTGCGCTTTACTTGGCCGGTAAGCATCCAGCACCAGCAGGGTAAAACCCGCTAACGCCGCTATTTTTACACTTTCCCCCAGCGCGGCCGCCGCGTCTGGATGCAACAGCGCGCGGGCCGCGCCGTAAATCGGATACCCCGTAATATTATCCGCGGTCGCGTATTTCAGATCGATTTGCAATTGAGGAAATTTCGCTTCAATATCAACCAATTCTGTTACTTTTATCATTCTTGTCCTCTGCCGGCGCCGGTTCAACAGTCTCCCGTTACGCCACTATGCTACGCTTGATAGTCGCCGCGCCTTTGCCTGTTTCTCCCTCAGGCCCGCCGCGCCGCGTCCGTTATTCTGATACCGCCAGCGTCATCAACCGGCGGGGAAACTGTGTCAGACGTTCCCAACCGGCGTCGGTGATACGCACTGTTTCACTGAACGCCAGGCTTTGCGCCGAAATATACATGTGAAACACCATGTCCTTCTCCAGCAACCAGTCCGCCTTGGGATGAAAACTGCAGGAGAAGTCGCTGGGCCGCGGCGTGCGGCCATAAAGCCCCAACGCGTAGCCGGTCACATTGGCGTAATCCGCCCGCAATCCTTGCTGGATCAGCGCCTGACGCGCTATCGCGTCGACATCGCGCGCCCGGGCGCCCGGTTTCATCGCGGCGAATTGCCGGTCTTGCGCGGCAATCAGTTGCTGCGCCAGCGCCTGGCGCGGCGGGTCAATCTCGCCGACGATAAACGGCCGCATCAGCCGCGCGCTGTAATACTTAACCTTTGGCGTCAGCTCAACGTGCAGGACGACGTTTTCCCGTAATCGTTGTTCATGGCTGCTGGCATGGAGAAAGCCGTTATCGCCGCTGGCGATGACAATCGGACCGGTTTCGCCGGTATCGGCCCCTTGACGCAAAAAACTGCCCGCCGCCAGCGCCGCGACATCGCGTACCCGCCAGCCTTCGCGGGCTTCCGAGGCAATGTGCTGTAAGGTGGTGTCCGCTATGGCCGCCGCCCGGCGCAACAGTGTTAATTCATCGGGAAATTTGACGCCGCGCAGACGGTCGCTGATACCGGTTAAATCCCGCCAGTCCAGTTGCGGCAAGTGCCGTGAAATCTGCCGCCAGCTATGTACCGTCATGCCATAGGAGGAGAAATCCGCCCCCAGCCTCGCCTGCTGATAGCCGCGGCGTTTCAGGCTTTGGGCCACGCGGCGCCAAGGATCGTCGTCATCCCGGTAGCTTACGACGATCAGTTCAGGGGACTGCGCCCGGCAGGGCGCCTCATCCAACTGGCGCAACACCATCCACGGCGCTCCGCACAGGGGAACCAGACAGGCGCGATATAAGGTCTCCGACACGGTATAGCCGGTAAGCCAGGCCAGCAATTCGGCATGGTCGATAAGCATCACATCAACGGACGCCTGCCGCATCGTCGCGCGCAGTCTCTCCAGCGCTTCCGCTCGCATTATGCCCCCTCAACCGGCTGGCAGATTTCCAGGATTGCCAGCAGATAGATACGGATCATATCGAGAAACTCACTGATTTCCACGCGCTCATCGGGCATGGTGTTGTATTTGCCGCCAGGTCCGCACACGATGCCTTCCATCCCGGCATGCTGATAAAAGTGCGCGGCGTCAGTGCCGAAAAAGCCGGGCGGCAAAATAACGCCGGTGGGTTGCCGGCCGCCGCGTACTCGATGCCAGCCGCGGTTCACCGCTTTAACGATGGGGGATTCCGCCGATACCTCGAAGGGCAGCATGGTGGGCCGGTCGCCCGTCCCTTCGTGATACAACTCGGCTTTCAGGCCGGGAAAGCGCGCGCACAGCGTGTCAAGCAGGCCCTGAAGATCGGCCAGCACGCTTTCGATGGTTTGCCCCGGCGCGAAACGGGCCGAGCCTTTCAGCCGCACGAAGTCCGCCACCTGCGGCGGGCGCCACTCTTCCAGATCACGACCCAGCGCGCCGTGTACCGTACCGACATGGCCCCGGTTGATTTTGCGGTGTTCATCGCTCTTCGCGCCGCTGAAGGTCATTCGGTTGATTTGTGGAATCAGTTCTACCGCCGCGGCGATGGCATCCACCGCCTCTTCGCGTTTCGACAGATGGCGCGTATCGCCGGTCAGTTCGATGGTAAACACCAGCGAACCCGCATGCATGGTCAATGCCTGCAAATCCGTCGGCTCCGCGTTAATGAAGTAGTCGGCGCGCACGCCCTGCTCAATGGCCGCCATGGTGCCGATGCCGCCTTGCAACTCACCCACCACATAGGTCAGGATCACGTCGCCCTTGAGCTTAACGCCGGCGTCGATCAACGTTTTCAAGGCGCAGAAATAGGCCGCGTCCCCCGCTTTCATGTTGGAGACGCCGATACCGTAGATAAAACGCTCGTCGATTTTCCCCGCCCAGGGATCCACCGTCCAGCCCTCAGTGACGGGATTGGTGTCCAGATGCCCGTTAAACAGCAAACTGTGGCCGCCGCCGCCGCCGCGTAACCGGCCAATGGCGTTTAACCTGTCGTCCGGTACTTTTTGCAATGTCGTTTCCATTCCCAGCGCCGCCATCTGCGCCGCCATATACTTCGCCAGTTCGCGTTCGCCATCGGTCGCGCTGTAGCTTTTGTGTTGCACCATTTTTGCCAGGAAGCGAAGGCAATAATCACTATCAATCCGGTGGATCAGTTCTTGAGGGTTCATGCGTTTCTCGTCATGCAACAGATTGGGATACGTCGGGAACATGCACCGCGTTTAGCAGCACATGGGTATACGGATGCCGCGCCTGCTCCGCCATCTGATCGCCGGGCAAGACGTCCACCACATCGCCGCGATACATCACGGCGACGCGATGGGCTATCTGGCGGATCAGATTCAGGTCGTGGGTGATAAACAGGTACGCGGTGCCATAGCGGCGGCGCAGCGCCAGCAGCAGGTCCACAATGGCGGCCTGCACCGAAACATCCAGCGCGGCGGTAATTTCGTCGCACACAACCAGGTCCGGCGGGTTCGCAAAGGCGCGGGCAATCGCCACCCGCTGTTTCTGCCCTCCGGATAACGCGTGCGGATAACGATCGGCAAACGCCGCCGGCAGCCGCACCTCCTCCAGCAAACGCGCCACCGCCTGTTCTTCCCTCTCGCCCGGGGGCAGGCCGTAGAGCCGCAACGGACGCGAAAGGATTTCCCTGACCGTCATGCGGGGATTAAGCGAAGCGTCGGGATGCTGAAAAATCATCTGTACCCGGCGGCGATACTCTTTGTCCATCTGCGCCCGCCCGTATATCCCGTAGCCGCAGAAATCCATCTCGCCGCTAAACGGCACCAATCCGCTGATGGCCTTTGCCAGCGACGATTTTCCCGATCCGGATTCTCCCACCACCCCGAGGATCTCGCTTTGATGAATGGTCAGCGAAACCGCATTGGCGGCCAGCGTGGTATTTGCCTCGCGCTTGAGCAGTCGGTCGAGAAAGCCGTGGCGGCCATAATGAATCGAAAGCCGATGCAGGCTCAGCAGCGGCTGGCCGCCGGGCGCATCCTGCAACAGGCGGCGGCCGGGATTTGGCATCGCTTCAATCAGTTTGCGGGTATAGGCCTGCGCCGGCGCGGCAAACAGACTGCGCGTTTGAGCTTCTTCGACAATCCTTCCAGCCTCCAGCACGCACACCCGATCGGCGACTTTCGCCACCAGCGCCAGATCGTGCGAGATATACAGCGATGCCACACCGGTTTCTTCGCGTAATCGCTCGTAAAGCGCAAGGATTTGCGCCGCGCTAATCACGTCCAGCGCCGTGGTGGGCTCATCGAATATCAGGCAATCAGGCCGGCAGGCGAACGCCGTGGCAATCAGGATGCGCTGCTTCTCGCCGCCGGAGACCTGATGCGGATAGCGCTTCATCATCTGCGCCGGCCGCTTTAACTCCACATCCCGCAGTATCGATTCCGCTAATTCCCGCGCTTCGCGCGCCGACAGGCCGCGATGGCGGCGCAACACTTCCGTGACCTGCTCACCCAGCGTCAGCGTCGGGTTGAGCGATGCGCTGGGATCTTGAAAGATCATGCCGAGCTTCGTTCCGCGCAATGCGGATAGCCGCGGCGCGGGGAGACTCAGCAGGCTGTCGCCGTTTAGCCGGATATCGCCGCCGCGTTCACGGGCGTTATCCGCCAGCCAGCGCATAATGGCCCAACCCAGCGTCGTTTTACCCGAGCCGGACTCGCCAACCAGCCCCAGCACTTCGCCGGGCCGGACCTGAAAGTGAATATGGCGCAGCGCCGGCAACAGGTTTCCACCTGGTAGAACATAATCGAGACTGTAATCTTCCACCGACAGCACCGGCGCATTGTCAACCGTCATCTGAAACTCCTCGGATTAAGGACATCGCGCAAACCATCGCCCAGCAAATTAAAGCCCATCGCCACCAGCGCGATTGCCAGCCCCGGACTTAACATCATCCAGGGCGCGTTGAAGAAATAAGCGCGGGCTTCGGAGACCATTAGTCCCCATTCCGGCTGCGGCGGCTGCGCCCCCAGGCCGAGAAAGCTCAGCGTGGCGAACAGCATGATGGCGAACGCCACGCGGATCGTCGCCTCCACAATGATCGGCGCGACAATATTGGGCAGCATTTCACGCAGGATGATGTAATACCCCGCTTCTCCCCGCGCGATGGCGGCATTGATATAGTCTTGCTGACGGGCGGCCAGCGCCACGCTGCGCGCAATTCGCACCATTCCGGGGATAAAGGCGATGGTGATTGCCAATACCGCATTCAGGCTGCTTTGTCCCAACGTGCTAACGATCAGTAACGCGAACAGCAGGCTGGGAATCGCCATGACGGCATCCATGGTGCGCATGGCGAATTCATCAAATTTGCCGCCGAGATAGGCGCTGGCGGTGCCAAGCACCGAACCTATCAGCATCGCCATGGCCGTCGCCAGCAGCGATAGCAGAATCGTGGCGCGCGCGCCGACCATCACTCGGCTGAAAATGTCGCGCCCCATCTGATCGGTGCCAAACCAGTGCGCCGCGCCAGGGGGTTTATAGCGGGCGAGAATCGAAATCGCCTCCGGGTCGAACGGCGCAAAATGCGCCCCGCCGATCACCATGATCAGCGCGACCAGCAATATAAGCACGCCGGCGGCCCCCTGCGGCGAACGCGCCAGCCGTTGCAAAATATCAGGCATAGGAAATTCGCTTATCAAGAATGACGTAGGCTAAATCAGCCAGGAAGTTCACGAACGCATAGGTCGCCGCGAGAATCATCACGCCGGCCTGGATGGTGGGCAGATCGCGCGCCTGTACCGCGACGATCAGCGCGCGGCCGATACCGGGAATGGAGAAAATCTCTTCCACCACCACAATACCGCCCAACAGATAGCCGACATCCAGCGCGACAATGGTGATGGTCGGCAGCAGCCCGTTACGCAAGGCGTGCCGCCAAAGGATGCGCTGGCGTGATAACCCTTTAAGCCAGGCGGCGCGGATATAATCGGTCTGCAAGACATCGACCATCTCTGAACGCACCATGCGCGAAACGTGCGCCACCAGAATCAGCGCCACGGTCATGGAAGGCAGGATCAGGTGCCGAACGCCGCTGACGAAATTCTCCGTCAGCGGCACATAGCCGGTGGCCGGCAGAATTTGCCAGACATCGGCGAACAACAGCAATACCAGCGTGGCGGTAACGAACTCGGGAAAGGAAATTCCCACATATGAGACCATGCTCACCAGCACGTCGGCGGTTTTTCCGCGCCGCACCGCCGCCCATATTCCCAGCGGGACGGCGATAACCAGCATCAGCAACAGCGCGCAGCCGGCCAGCAGCAGCGAGCGGGATAGCGCGGTGAACAGCGTGGGTCCCACCGCCAGCCCGTTACGCATCGAGACGCCGAAATCCCCCCGTAGCGCCAGCGTTAGCCAGTGCCAGTATTGCAGCCAGGCAGGGGCATCAAGCCCCAGTCTGGCGCGCACCGCCGCCAGCGCCGCCGGGGTGGCGTTTTGCCCCAGCAGGGTCACGGCGGCATCGGCGGGCAGTAATTGCGTCATGCCAAACACCAGCAGCGATACCACCAACAAGGTGTAGATCATCAGCATCATGCGTTTAAGCAAATAACTTGCGGTCACAGTGACTCCTTAAACCGCGCGCTTCGGCGCTTTGTCCGTTAACCAGACGTGATCGAGGCGGAATACCGCACCGCGCGGGTTTAGAGAGTAACCGGCCACATAGTCGCGAGCCGCGCCCAGCAGATCGAAAAACGTCGGGATCACCGAAGGCACCTCATCGTACATCAACTGTTGCGCTTTAGCGTAAAGCGCGCTGCGTTTTGCGCTATCGGCGGTGGCGCGCGCCGCGCTGACCGCTTTGTCGAACTCGGCGTTATCCCAGCGCGTTTCGTTCCAGGCGGCGTCAGAGGTGTAAAGCAGGGAGAACACCGCATCAGGGGTCGGTTGCATATTGTAAAAACCGACGTAGAAATTGCCTTTTTTCCACACCTGATCGAGATAGGTGCTTTGCGCCATCGTCTGCACGTCAATACGGAAGCCTGCCGGTTTTGCCATCTCACGCAGTGCGATACCCAACTGCGTGCGGGTTGAAGGCTTATCCGAGGCGATAAGCTTCAAATCCAGCCCGTCAGGATAGCCCGCCGCCGCCAGCAATGCTTTGGCCTTGCTGTAGTCCACGGCTTTTTTCGTCAGTTGCGCGTAAAAGGGATACGCGGCGTTAATGGGCGTATCGTTACCCGCCGAACCCAGGCCATCGGCGACGAAATCCACCGTCGCCGGGCGATCGACGCACAGCGCCAGCGCCTGGCGAACACGTGGGTCGCTAAAGGGTTTCTGATCGCAACCCATGTTGACATTGAGGAACTGACCGGAAGCCACACGCAACGGCCGCACGCCGGATGACGCCGACAGACGGGCGAACTCGCTGGACTGTGCCGACATCATCAAGTCGACGTCGCCGGAAATCAGCGCCGAACTTTCGGCAATGCCATCAGGGTAGACCATCACTTCCACCCCATCCAGATAAGGGCGCGCCGGATCGTAATAGTGCGGATTGCGTTTTACGGCGACTTTTCGCGTGGGATCGTAGCTCACAAGCGTAAACGGCCCCGCGCCGATCGCCTGGCTGTTCAGCTTATCCAGTTGTCCATGGGCGATGCCGGCCGGAATGATCTTGGCGTTCGGATAGGTCAGCATTACCGGTAAGTCGGCATAAGGCGAGTCAGTTTCAATGATCACGGTGCCGGCGTCTTTGGCGCTGACGCGCTTTATCGGTCCGATATTGTGTAAGGCGGGCGATGTATTTTTCGGGTCCAGAATGGCCCGTAAGCTGGCGACCACATCCGCCGAGGTCAGCGGCGAGCCATCGCTGAATTTGAGGTTCGGACGCAACATAAAAGTCCACTGTTGCAAATCCGCGCTGGCCTGCCAGGACTGCGCCAAATCCCCTTCAGCTTTCATCGCCGGCGTCAGACGCGTCAGCCCGCTATAGAGCAGTTCCGCCACCAGGTATTCCGGGTTAACCCGGACCTGGTGCGGATTTAGCACGTTAACGGCCTGATCAACGGTAATGCGCAGCACGCCGCCTTTACGCGGCGTACCGCCCGCGGTGGAACTGGATACCTGTGCGGCCTTTGCGGAAAGCGACCAAGGCAGCATGGCCGCGCCGGTCACAACGGTAGTGCCGGCGATAAACTGCCTGCGGTTTAACCCCTTCATAGCGCACATCGGGTCTTCCTCGTTGGTTTGTTAAACATCCTGGGATGAAAAATCACTGGCCAGGTAGGCCAAAATGGACTGAGCAAGCGCGACCAGGTCCGCCAGGGTCGTGTACTCATCAGCGGCATGAATGCGGTTATCCGGCCGCGCCAGACCGCCCAGTAAAATCTCCCGGATCCCCGCCTGCTGAACCCAACCCATGTCCGAGCTGGTGGACGAACCCCATGGGGAAAAATCTTCCGCCTTAAAGCCAAAACCCTGGCACAGCGCCGCTTGCCAGCGCGGCCAATGCGGCCCCACCGGATCGGAAACCGGCGTGAGATGGCCAATCAGTTGCAATTCCACCTTGAGCGCCGCGCTGTCGCGCATCGCTGTTTCCACGCACTGCGCCAGTTCCTGCCAGGCCGTGTCAAATGCCTCTTCCGGCGCATAGCGCCGGTTTACCAGCAGTTCAAAACGCTCGGGTATCGTCGAGCCCTTGCCGCCGCCGTGGGCAGCGGCAAAAGTGAGCCTGGAAATCAGCGGCTTACCGGCAAAATGCGGCGGCGCCGGCATAGCGCTGACGCGCTGTTCGATGTCAAGCTTCAGACGGTATAACGCATTCATTAGCGGTAATGCCGTTTCAATGGCGTTGATGCCGCCGACCGGATCCCCGGTATGCGCCGAGCGGCCGGTCACGACGATTTTCAAATCGATACTGCCGAAACATCCGGCCCAGATACGCGGCGCCGCTCCACCGTTAAAGCTCAACATATGGCCTTGAAACAGCCGGCGCTCGGCAAGGTAGCGGATACCCGGGTAAAGGCCGCCCTCTTCATCGGTACAGAATAAAAAGACAGGGTTGAAACGCATCGGCAACGCATGCCGCTTCGCGGCGCGAACAGCAGCCAGCGCGGCGACGATGGTGCCTTTCATATCGGCCGCGCCGCGTCCGAATAATTTCCCTTCGGCCTGCGTCAGCGCCAGCGCGGGGAAACGCCAGCCATCGCCGGCGGGTACGGTGTCGATATGAAAGTAGAGGTTACAGTTTTCCTGCGCGCCCGCGTCCAGCGTTGCCAGCAAGTTCACCCGTTCCCCCTGCGCGCCGCCGTCCGGGGTCCGCCATAATTGTTCCGGCACATTGACGCGCTGGAAGTGAAAATTCAGCGGGGTAAGCAGTTCTGTCATCAAATCGGCAAACTGCCGGTAACCCGCGCCGGGAGGGAAGCACGTGTCCACAGCCAGCATGCGCTGTAAATCGGCCAGCATGTGCGCATTGTCGGCGGTAATCGTATCCAATGCGCCTTGGAGCAGAGAATTGTCACTCATGAGTTGCTCATTTTTTGTATTTATATATAGTTTATAGATAATGCAATTTAGGCACGCCAGTCAATGGGTATCCGGAAACATGCAAAAAAGATATGACGGAAATATCACGCCCAGTTTTGGTCGTCTGAGTGAGAGTGAAGGCGCGCCGCTGTATGAGGTGGTGAAGCGGCATATTAGCGAATCGATCATGCAGGGCGTTTTGTCACCGGGCACCGTGCTGCCCAGCGAAAACAGTCTCTCCGCGGAATTTGGCGTGTCCGTGGGGACGGTTCGCAAGGCGCTGTCGGCGTTGACCACGGAAGGCATGCTGATGCGGCGACGTAAAACCGGCACAATAGTGACGGGGTGGGCGCCGCTCCATAACCTGAGCCATTTTTTTCAATACTTCAGATTGCATGACAAAGAGGGCGGGCTGCTTCGTTCTGACACCGAATTACTGGATTACCAGCGCAACGCGGCCGGCAAAAAAGAAGCCGAACAACTCGCCATTGCCGAGGGCGACGAGGTCTATCGCCTCAAGCGCTTGCGCCGCGTGAAGGGGCTTGTCGCCATGCATGAAACGCTGGTGTTGCCGGCGGCGTGCCTGCCCGACTTTCCGAGCGCGCAAACATTGCCCCCTTTGCTGTACCGTTTCCTGTTTGAACGTTACGATCGACGGGTGGCGGCGGTGCGTGAACAGATCACCGCCTGCCTTGCCAATGAAGAGGATGCGCAACTGCTCGGACTCACGCTGCCCCATGCGATTATGGTGATAGACGAGGTGTCCTTCGATCAAAGCGCGGTTCCGGTCATACTGGCGCACCACCGCTTCAGCACCGAACATTTTATGTATGTGAACGAAATACGCTGACGCCGTCGATTCGCAAAACCCCTCGCCCGATCACGCCTTGGCCCCGTCCAGACGCCGAAGCAGGCATTGGACGCGACGGAAAAGCCCCTTAGGCCGGCTTGATGCACAAACCACGCCATACCCTTAAAGCCGGGGTTGGCTACCCCATTAACTGTGTCGTCCATAAGCTTTTATCGCCGCGGGACTGGCGAAACCGTAGTCAGGATCAGGGTTGCGCACCGGCAGCAATTTCTTCATGCGTTCCACCACTTCGGGATGGTTCTCCGCGACATTGACTATTTCCTGAGGATCGTTTTTCAGATCAAACAGGACAATAGGCCGTTCGGCGCCTTTCGGTACACTGCCATGCCCTTTACGCCGCGCGGGATCAAATCCCTCAATCAATTTATAACGATGATCGCGAACCATGCGCCAATTATATAAACCCGATAAGACATAATCCCTGTGCGTGTCGGTTTTGCCTTCTAGCAAGGGCCGGAATGACTGTGCCGTCATCCCCTCCATCGGCTTAGCGCCGGCATAATCGAGAAAAGTCGCGCCGACATCAATGAGATTCACCAGCGCATCGCTTCGGCGATTTTGAATACCGGGCCCGGCAACAACAAGTGGAACGCCGACTGAGGCTTCATAGGGGACATTTTTGCCCCATCGATCGTGATCACCCAGCATTTCGCCATGATCGCTGGAAAATACGACTATGGTATTGTCTAACTCACCACGTTTACGCAATTCGTCAAGGTAAACGCCCAGCCAGCGATCGATATTTTCCACCATGGCGGTATAATTCTGACGAATGGCCTCATGTTGTGGCGGTGAAAGTTCGGTGGAATGATTGGGGGCCGGGAAATTGCGCCCGCGAACGGTTTTTTCCATCCGACTGGTAATATCTTCCGGATCATGCGGACCGGCAAAGTTAACCACCAAGTGCCAAGATTGGTCTTTCGGGAAACGGCGCATCATGTCAAGACCCGTTCGGCCGATCCAGTTGTCTTCATAATCTTCGTCTTCCAGGGGCGTAGGATAAGTCTTGGAATAGGAATCGGGCCCAAACGCATGGCCACCGCCCCGTGAAGCAATATCTTCAGCATGGATATCGGCGACGCCACGCTTAACCATATAAACCATATAGGGCTCGAAAGGCGTTTTGAATTTATCCCATTCGAATACCGCGTCGCCTTTGCCAGCGCAATTCACCATATCGGAAAAACCCCATTCCGCCATATGATTGCGGCCATCCAATCCGTTATCGAAAGCAGGTTTGCTTAAGTCCAGTTTTCCGCAAGCGCCAACGTAATAGCCGGCATCACGCAATTTCTCATAATATGTTGCTTGCGAAATGGGATACACAGTGAAATTGTCGCCGACGCCGCTTTGGTCATAGTGGCGACCGGACGCCAGGCAGGCGCGGGACGGTCCGCATACCGGCGCGGCGACCAATGCCTGACGAAAACGCGTCCCGCGCGCAACGAGCGAATCAATATTCGGTGTTTTGATGGGCAAACCGGTATTGCCGCCCAGCCAGTCATACCGGTGTTGATCAGGGAAAATAAATAAAAAATTGGGCCGTTTACCCGAGGCTGCCGTTTGTGATCCTGCCATTGAAGGCAGGGTCATCAACGCCGAGGCCGCAACCGGCGTCAAGATAGCCGCACGAAGAAAATTGCGGCGAGATATTTCATTATCATTATACATGAACGTACTCCTCATTCTCTATCGGCAATAGACAATAGCAAGGTTTCGTTGGTATCAATCGAGCCGAAATAATAGGGTTCATATCGTGATTGTAAATTAACTCGCCAAAGCCATCCTCAAGAGAATTGTGAACGAAAGAATCTCAAGGGAATTTTACTCTCCGAGTTTTTTACCCGACGACTTTAAGGTCTTTCATCGGGGCCAGTCATTCCAAATTTTAATTTTACGACTTGACTCAGGATTAATTCCCACTTTAGCCATGGTCGCTATTGCCATTCACACTCTTTTGATGAGCCGGTATATAATCACCCTATTTCAAATTGCCTCGTGGTTGAGAACGCTCTCAATATCATTGTCGCGTTTGATGTATTTTCCCATAAAAAAAACCTAAATCCATGAATTCAGCGTATATAAAGAATGCATAGATTTAGGTTTTGCCTGAAAGCTCAGTAACAACCCTAATTTGGCGTACTCTTATGAGCAATCTCATCATGAATTCAAGATATAATGCTCTTTTACGCTTGTTTTGTGACTATTATCACAATAGTAGTGGGGCTGCTAGCGGCCCAACGCACTCTACAATCAATGGCTAACGAGGGACGCCAACGCTAAGGCGGCTTGCAATAGCCTAAACAGACATCGGCCGGCCTCGGCGCCGGCCCGTCGTTAAGCCTGACGATTTTCTCCTGGTTTATCCTGCGCCAGCGGGCGACGCATTCCGGCCAGCGCTCCGGCGCCTCGGTGAGCGTGTAGAGCCGCGCGCGGGCATCTTCGCCGCGCTTGGTATCATGGGTCGATGTGCCCGAGAGCGCATCGGGCTGCCGCTCGAGCCGCATTTTCATCTGTCGATGGAAGTGCTCAAGGGAAAAGGCGCGCGGTATCGGTTCGGCGCCCACTTCATTTAAGGCCAAATCCATGTTCTGGCGAAAAAACAGGGTGTTTTCCACTGATTTCGCCATCAGCGGAGGCGTTTTGCGGCAGCGTTTTCCCCGTCAGTTTTCAGGCCAGGCGAACAGGGCATCGCCAGGCAGATCGGGAAAAAGGTGCCGATATGCATCTCGTAAACGACGGTCTCTTCCCATGGGCGCCCTTGCCAATGGGTGTTGCGCCAAACATAGCGGCCAGGATCGACAACCAGGGACGGCCCTTCATAAGCGCTTATGAAGAATCATAGCCGATAATGCGGGATTAGCCGCGACGTTGTTTTCCTGTTCGCCCAGGTATTCCGGGTAGCGATGCCATGCTGAGGGATCATGACGGGGTGTCCGTTAAGGCAGTAAAAGGCACACTGGCCTTAACCAACGTCTCCAGCATTTCATTCTCAGGATCGGAATGGGCGACTATCGCCCCGCCGATACCGAATTCCGCCACGCCCTCCTTGATGACCGCGGTACGAATAACGATGCTCAGATCCGCATAACCATCCAACCCAATCCATCCAATCGCGCCCGCGTATATTCCACGGGCCGAATCCTCCAGCCGGTCGATAATTTCCATCGCGCGGATTTTGGGCGCGCCGGTCATTGATCCGCCGGGGAAGCAAGCCTGGATGGCGTGAAACAGAGAGGTGCCGGCAAGCAACCGCCCTTCCACCGTGGAAACCAGTTGATGCACTGAAGAATAGCTCTCAATGGCAAAGGCCGACGGCACTTTTACCGAGCCGGCGACGCAAATACTGTTCAGATCATGTCTGACGAGATCGACAATCATCAGATTCTCGGCGCGATCTTTGGCCGAGCTGGCCAGTTCCTGTTTCAATGCCGCGTCTTGCTCCCTATTTGTCCCGCGCGGCCGTGTGCCTTTGATGGGCTTCGAGGAGACACGCCCTTCCCTGTCGATTTTAAGAAATGTCTCGGGGGACGAGCTCAAAATCGCAAAGGTACCGTTATTGAAAAATGCGCCATAGGGAACGGGGCTTATCCGGCGCATTTTCAAATATGCCGCCATCGGCTCCTGGGAAAAGCCAAGCCGGGCCCTGTTGGTCAGGCAGATTTCATAGGCCTCGCCATTGATGATTTCTTGCAGGCAATTTTCTATCTTGTCGATGTATTCATCGTGGGAATCGTCCAAATCGAGCGCCTGCGCCGGAACGGCGCCAGGTATGAATTCCGCTCCTGCCGCCGGACGCCGGGATCGGCCGTCGGCGCTGGCCGGCTCAAGAGGTTTTCCCCATGCGTTGCACAGCCAGGAGGTTTGCTCTTGATGGTCGAAAACGATGTAGTTTTGGGGAAGATAAAGTAAGGCGTCCGGATAATGCGATTGGTGACGGGTAGCGCCGCCTTTTAGCGTTCTCAATTCATAACCGAGATAGCCCACCGCGCCCCCTTGGAAGGGAAACGGCAGCGGTTGTGCGATTTCCAGGGAAATTGCGCTGAAAATGCGATCTAATAGCTCGAATAAATCGCCGGTCAGTTGCGCTGTGCCATTGGGGCCTGTCACCGTCAGCCGTCGGGTAGCGACCTGATAGCTGAATATCAGCGCGCCATCGGGACCGCCATTGCCCATCACAGAGTACCGCGCGTGGGTTCCACTGGACAGTTCGCTGTCCAGCCAGAAGGAATGAGAGCATGTCGAAAACCGCTCGGCAAAGGTTTCCTCCGGGCCTTGGCCATTCCCTGAAGGGACGGCCGTGACCCGCATGCATGTGGGCCCGCCCACCTTTGCCATCACGGACTGCATTTCCGGATACAAAGACGTCCGCGCTTGCTTCGCCGAGGCGATATCAAGGAAATTCGCCAGTATCTGGTGGCCGTATTCCGAGTCTATGGACTCAGGATGAAACTGTACGCCATAAACAGGCAACTCACGGTGCGCCAACGCCATGACTAATCCGTCGTCGGTCCATGCGGTGATTTCCAGGCAATCCGGAACCTCGCCGCAAATCAATGAATGATAGCGAACGACGGCAAAGTTATCGGGAATGCCGGCAAATATCCCTTGCCCGGTGTGTTTCACGTTGGAGCGATAGCCGTGAACAGGTTGGGGAGCGCGGAGAACCCGCCCTCCGTAAAAATGGTTGATGCCTTGATGGCCAAGGCAAATGCCAAGTATGGGCGTTGCCCGTTGGGCGAGGATAAGCCGGCAAATGCCAAAGTCGTCGTCATTTGCCGGCGTCCCCGGCCCTGGCGATAAAATTATCGCGTCGTAGCGCGTGATATTGACATGCGCAATCGGGGTATTGTTGGGGATGATTTCCGGCCGGCAACCGCATATTTCATAAATGCACTGAGCAATATTATTTGTGAAGGAATCAAAATTATCGATGATCAATACTTTCATGGCCACAACCTTCTTAGCGTATATGCTCGTCATACTTCACGTTGCCCCTTGGTTGGCCGCGCTCGCTTACCCCAGCCATGCCATTCGACGCAGTTAGCCCGTACCCGCCCGTTTTCCCGCTATCCGGTTGTTGATAGTTTTCGTTTACCCCGGAGATGCTGATGATGGCATTTTCGATACGACACGCTTCGTTAATAATATGATTATAAAGCGTATTAATAAATTCCAGGTTAAGCCCCGACACCATTGCGAGTTCGGCGGTCCGTCGTTTAACCTCTGAAAGACGACCAGGCTGCATGACCGGGAGATCATTGTCTGATTTGAACCGTGCTATTTCCCGACATATATCGAGTCTTTTTGCCAGAAGTTCCACCAACTTACGATCGATTACATCAATTTCTTTTCTAAAATTTTCCATATCACTCCCTTGATGACTATCAATTGATAATAAAAAACCCACAAAGTATGAGTATGCCAGTAATAAACGCTGATATACTCGTCATATTTAGAGTATATAAAATGAAAGCGGCGACACTAACCCGAGATGCCACGGGACGATGTAAAAGCCCACGTCATGCCCCGTCCGCCATCCTTAATATAACCTCTTTTCGATTGACCGTTGTCCACGCATAGACTATGCTCGCGCGGTTCCCACACGTGTTGCCGTGATATAAATGTAAATAGAGTAAAATCTATTTTGAATTGTTTGTATTATATATGCGACAATATCAACGATACCTCACATTGCCACCGATTTTCGATACCTTTTTAAATTTTTGTATATGGCCGACATGTTGACCGCGATGGTGAAGGCGCGGCATTCGCGCCGGAAACCCCCATCCGACAGATTCCTATTCTGCATCCAACCGGTCCTTCATTAATTGGCTACATCAAACGAATATTTCATAATATGAAATAATTGTCACCCCAGTGTTTTGTCGTGGGGAAACCCCTCCAACTGCTAACTTTTCAGAGTTATTTCCGGTATGATAGCGTCAAGGCGCAAATACAGGGAATATTCCCGATTACATTATCTTCTTTTTTTCATATTATGAAATTACAGCAAACCGATGTAGGCGAGACCGATAACCGAATGAAACGGATGAAGCGACTGACCCTATGGATCATGGCATTGACTGCTGGACTGGTGGTGGCGAATAATTATTACAATCAGCCGTTGTTGGGGGATCTGGCGGCAAGTTTCGGAGTGAGAGAACAGCAGGCAAGTAATATCGCGGCGTTGACCCAATTGGGTTATGCGCTCGGCATGCTATTCCTGTTGCCGCTCGGCGATAAGGTGGAACGACGCAATCTTATTTCGATCATGCTGTTGCTGGCGGCCGGCGCGTTGCTCGCTTTTGCTGCGGCCGGCAACTTCCCCCAGCTACTGCTGTTTGGCTTTCTGATCGGTTTTTGCAGTATCGTGCCGCAGATTCTGCCGACTTTCGCGGCCAAAGTGGCTGGGCCGGACGGCGCCGGCGAAGCCATTGGCCTGGTGATGGGCGGATTGTTGCTTGGCATCCTGTTGTCGCGTTTCGTCGGCGGTGAGCTCGGGCACTGGTTCGGCTGGCGAACGGTTTACTTTCTGGCCGCCGCCATCATGCTGCTGTTATTGGCGACGTTACGCCTAACACTGCCCAAGGTGGCGCCGACATTCCAGGGCGGGTATGGGGAGTTGCTGGCAAGTTTGGCGGCGTTATTCCGTCGTCACACCGTGCTGCGTGTGACGGCCATCGGCGCCGCGCTGCAATTCGCCGCGTTCAGCCTGTTTTGGACTACACTTGCCTTCTATCTACTGAGTCTGGATCGCGGTTATACGGCGGCCACCGCCGGTTTGTTCGGTCTGGTGGGCGCCGGCGGCGCGCTGGCCGCGCCGGTGGCTGGGCGCTTGTCGCGGCGACTGTCTGCGCCGGGCCTGTTGCTTATTGGCGGTTCGCTGATGACGCTGTCTTTTATCAGTTACGCCATGGCGCACGGACAACTATTGGCGTTGATTCCCGGCGTGGTGCTAATGGATTTGGGGATGCAGATAAGCCATGTGATCAGTATGCATTGCAACTATCGGCTTGATCCGCAGGCGGTAAGTCGGCTAAATACGCTATATATGGTCACGCGCTTTTTTGGCGGCGCGCTGGGTACCTTTGCCGGCGGAATTGTCTGGCCGCTGGCCGGTTGGCTAGGCGTGTGTGTGCTAGGCGTGTTTTTTTGCCTGCTGGCGCTGGTATTGCAACAAAGATTACGCCGTCTGATAACGCCTAATGGCTAGCTTAAACAGGAATCGTATATGTCATTACCTGAGGGGTTTCCTCATAGGCACGCCGCCGCTCGCAAGCCGGAGGATATCTTTCCGCAATTGGCGCCGCTGCCGCCGGCGCAGGAACAACGCTCCTTCTCCGCCGACGACGGAAAAATGCCGATGTCCGTGCCCGAGATGCGGGTTAATGACCGGACGCTAATCCAGTCGGTCAACCGGGCGCTGGATATTCTCGAGACCCTGGCCGCACACCCGCAACCGCTGAAGCTGCAACAAATTGCCAGTGTGTGCGGGCTTAATAACGCCACTTGCCACCATTTGCTTAATACCCTGGTATTCAGGCGTTATGTCATGCGCCACGCCGATAACCGCAGTTATACATTGAGCGACGGGGTCATGGCACTGCTACGTTATGACCATCAGGGTACCTTTGATTTGGTCGGCCTGGTGTTGCCCGATTTGCGCAGTATGGCGACGGATCTGGATGAGACCATGGTTCTGGCGAGATTTACCGGCTCCAGCCTGGTGCTGGTTGCACAACAGGATAACGGCCATGTGTTGCGCGACCGCCCTAAATCGGCCGAAGATTGTATTGGCGCGGCGCACGCCACCGCTTTCGGCAAAGCGATGCTGGCCTGGTTACCGGAAGTCCAAATCGCGCGGGTAGTGGCCGACCAGGGACTGACGGCATTCACGCCGCGCACGCTAAATTCGCTGGCGGCGTTGGTGGACAGTTTACGGCAAATAAGGCGCCACGGTTTCGCGGTAGAAGACGAGGAATTTGCCGAGGGAATATGCGGCATTGCTTGCGCGTTGCGGGGAAAATCAGGCCGAGTGCTCGGCGCGCTCGGTTGCTGGCTGCCACGGGAGCGAGCATCCAGCCCGCGCTTGAAAACCATCGCGCAGCGCTTGACGCATATCGGACAAACTCTAACAGTCCACTTGCAGCAATATTGAGAAGCCTTGATCTTGCCTGGTAAGGGCCGACATGGCGTTAAGCGTTTTTTCTATTTTGCATCGTAACCGCCTATAGCAAATGCTGTCTTAATCAACCCAAACGGTCTCAAAGTTTACCGTCAATTGGCGCCAAGGTTGACCACATTCGTCCCATCAGAAAAAGCCACAAAAGAAGATGAGTGACAGAAGCATTAACGGGACCGTCAACAGGTATTTGATCATGCCATTCCTTTTTGAGAAACCGGAGTGTAGCGGTCTGCAAAAGACATTAACACAAGGCTTAAGCAATCTTTACTGTAATTTGTTCAATTGATTTATATACTCGTCATACTTCACGTTGCCTCTTCGTTGACGGCGCTCGTTCACCTCAAGCGCATCGTTGGCTATGCGTATGGGAACGATGAGCAACATCCTGTCTTTCACCGCAACCCCCGCCGTGGGTGGTTCATATTCGTTTCCGTGAAGATGTCGCCCACCGACCACCGCAATGCAGCTTGAATTATTTGGGTATCAACTGAATGGGGACGGGATTTAGTACATTTAACGAGCCATCTTACGATGAAGAAACGCGATAGAACACCCCGTTATGGGCTGGGATTGAAATGGTGGTTGGTGCTGATTATCATTATCGCTATTATAGCCTTCAATGTTTATGGGAGTATGCTATCGTAAACGGCGCAAGGTAGCCAAATGATGACACAATAGGAAAAGGGCCATCATAAGATGGCCAATTACATATTAGCGGTGCTTTAAGTTCACAATTCTTTTGGATTTGACTTGGCCGTATTAGCATATTTTCTTATTTCTTAGCATCAATTCTCTACATACGCTAAATACTTCGAGCTGCATCGCGGCGGCAAACGAGTAACACAGACGTCGGAACGGATATGAACCACCCACGGCGGGGGTTGCGATGAAAGACAGGATATCTCTCAAAATCCACAGATGCATAGATAACGCTGTGACTGGGGTGAACGAATGCGGCCAATAAAAACGCAACGTGAAGTATGACAAGTATAAAGGTTGTGTAAAACCCGCCGGCGGATAAATAAGGTAAGCTTAACCTATTGCCAGGTTTTCCTGATATCGCCGGAGTTGGCGGACAACAGGCTACGGCGGGAGGCCGCCGCGACACGGCCCGGCCACATCGCCGCCTTGAATTCAGGTTGTAAACCACAAGCCGAGAAAGCTGATCACGGCAAATATACCAATGAGTACCGCAACGTATTCTTTGAAAGAATATTGCAACATCCGATTCATCAATGTTTCCCCCTGGACTGAGCCGCTAGACTTTCTCATAACCAGATTAAGGAAACATTAATCTTCCTGGCGCCGGCACAAAAACGCATCCGGCGCCCAGGTCGCTAGGGCACAACGATCAGAGGCTCGATATCGCTTTCCTTTTTGATGACCAGCGAGTCATCGCCGCGCAAACAGGCGCCGCCGTAACTTCCTCCGACCGTGAATGTACAAACCTGGATATATTTACCGGCCACCTTCGGCAAGCACCAAAGCTGCTGATAGATATTTTTGCGATCGATGAACTTCCCGGAGGTCTGGTCCAGCACCTCGTCATGGCGGCTTATCAGATCAATATTGCTGCCGCAGCGTCCGGAAATCGGTTTGATGGCGTAACCGGATTTCGCCAGTTCGGCATTCACCTGGAAATCGGTATCCAGCAGGTAACGGTGATGGGGAAACAATGACCACAGCACAGGTAAGATTGCCTTGTTGCCGGGAATAACCGTCCAGAGCGGCTCGAAAATCATGACTTCCGGTCGCAACAGCACGTCTATCAGCCGCACTTCGTTGCGAGGATGTCCCGTGCGGATGGGGACGGCGGCGTACTCGGTTTCACTCACCTCCCGTACTTGCTCTATCACCGTCTCCCAGGCCCAGGTTTTCCAGACGCAATCAATAAGACGGCCCTCGCCGTCAATCAACCGACCGGCGGCATCCCAGCGCAATTCATCCAGTCCATGGACAATTTTCCCGGCGAAACCAGCCTTTTCCAGCGCCTGCAACATGAACCGCGCATGGTAATCTTCCTCCAGATCCCGGTCTTGCATGATATGCACAAAGGGGCGTACCAAGCTGTGCTTCCAGGCGCCGGCCAATTCATCCAACAGATTTTCGGCGGGATTATAGCCAGGGCCGACGCCGCCTTTTTTGGCCCACTGTTCCAGGATCCGGCCCCCTTCCGTATGGCAAGACGCTGAATCGGCGTTGTACTCGTAGACCTTGATGCCGCGTTCATCCATGCAAAAATCCATCCGGCCGGTGATCATATGATGCCGGCGCCGCTGCCAAGAGAGTCTCAGTCTTGGCCAGAGAATTTTGGGGATGTCGAACAGCGCCAGCAGGTTATCGTCTTTCAGCACCTGATCGGTGGCATGCAGATACATCAGATGCAGCTCATTGGTGGCTTTAATAAGCTCCTGCTCGGCGCACTCCGTCATGGTGAAATACAAGTAGGGATCCGCGCTAATGACGTGTCCGTTGGCCCGAACATAGGCCTTTTGCAACGGGTCCCGTTCATCCAGCCAGTGCCCGGCGAATTGCCCCTCGTCCGGCAGGCGTTCGCCGCGCAGGGCCAGCGCCGCCCCTGGCACCGACGGCTGCGGCAGGCTGTAACGCGTGTCGTCGGTCTGAACCATCCAGCCGAGAATAGCGGTATCGGCAAAGGTATCGTGAAGGGTATAACGGCCGTCTTCGACAGTCATCGTTAATTCCCGGGTCCACTGCTGCCCCGGCGGTAACGGTTTGTGAATGACATTTTGTTCGGCGATCCTGACTTTGTTGCCCAATAATTGGGTGATGACCGCCACATGACCGGTATGCCGGAATTCCCCGCCTTTTTGCCAGACCAACAGGGCGCCGGTGACCGGCGCAAGGGGCGAGCCGTTGGCGAACGCTTGCAACGGCAGCAGACTGTCATTGACCACCTGGCGCAAAAAGCGCAGCGAGAATATCTCGTAGGCCATGCCCACATCGGTGAACACAACGCCGTAATTGAGAAACAGAAAACGGCGCACGAATTCCACGCACTGCCATTTATGCCCCATGTACTCGTTATCGATATAACTGCGAAAAGCGGCCTCATCCGCATAATCCTGCGGATCCAGGCTACCGTAATTCGATGAATAAATCGCCACGCCGCCGGGGGCGTACCCCAATAGCGTACCGAACGGGGCATCGCTGCCCGTGGTGCCTTCGCTCATAATCCTCGCCTCAAACTGATGAAACCTGAACAACGGGTCATCTCCCCTTCCCTCAGGCCGTCCCGCCGCGGGCCTTAACCTGGCGACGGCGAAGTTATGATAGCACTGTCGGTTATTCCAGGCGCGCCCGGTTGAGGCCATAAACGGCGTCTTGCGCGCCGGGAACCCTTTGCGACGAGATTGCACGTTACCGGCAGGGCATTACCGCCGGCATTTCTTGTTCGAAGCCGTCATCCGGCCACAGTGCCGCGCCCTGGCGCAACAAATCGAGGATACGGTCGTGCTGACGGCGATATTGCGTCTCCAGCATCAGCCAGGTTCGCGGCCGGCAGCGCGCCCGTAAATGATGGCGCAGCAGTTGCAAACCGGGAAAAGCGCCGCCGTGGTAGCTTTTGTCCTGATGAAAATCATCGGTGGACATATAACGCGCCCGGTGCAAAATCCCCAACAAGCGGATAAGCGTGCGATGTTCCGGCGGCCTGCGCAAACAAGCGCTCCTCAGCGCCGCCAATTCAATGACGATACGCGAAAGGCTGAACGCCGGATCCAGATCCCGTTGCAGTAAAACCAGTTCCTGTTGCAGTCGGCGCAGATAACCAGGCGCATCAAACGGAAGATCAGGCGCGGTAAGCAGTTCCGCCAGCCAATGCAGATGAATGGCGCAATCGCGCCATTGAATGAGGTCGTCCACCTTGTCGCGCGTGTCGTTTTCGGTGTGCCACCACCATCCCCCGCCACTGCCGGGTGATTGGCTGACCCGCTTTTCGGGCTCTTCGCGCAGGGCGAAGTGCAACGGAATACCGCACCCCCAAAACGATTGATCGCCGCCTTTGCCGATCGGCGCGATCCGCTGGGCCGGACGGCCGGTCACGGCGTTTACCGCCCGGTTAAGAAAATCGGTGTTTTCCGCGCCGCTGGCGTTGATCACTATGCGCAAAGCATCCCGACAACCGGGCGAGTCAACATTGATATGGGCGATGCAGCGTTGTTGCAGCTCGAACCGGTACTTATCGGCATACCAGGCGGAGCCGCCGTAGCGGCCGTTGGAGTGGCCCGGCCACCAGGCGATACGCAAACCGCGTTTCAACGTGGCGCGATGTTCAGCGAAATGCGCCGCCACCGCCAGACACAGGGCATTGCCGGTGGCGTTATCCGTCAGGCCTTCATGCCAAGCGTCATAATGGGAGGACAGCAGCACGAATTCGTCCAGATCTGCGCCGATCTCTACCACCGGCAAACCGCACTGCGCCAGGCGTTCATCCAGGCGGGTGGTCAGCCGCGCGGTAAGCGGTCCGGCGGCCATTAACACCCGTAACTCGGCACCGCTGCGCTGATTGATACTGATAACCGGCAAGGTGGGATAACTGGCCGCATCGTCCGGTACCGGCGAGCCCCAAATCGGACCGACCGTCTCCTCATGCAGCGCCTCTTCTGCCGATCCCCAGATATGCACCAGTCCGGCGGCGCCGGCGTGCATCAACCGTTGCACATAATCCTCGAACCCTTGATCGGCCACGACGATCCGGCCGCGCACCGCCGCCTCCCAAGCCGGTTGTTCATCATCGGGCACAAACGCCAGCGCGCGACCGTCGTCATAGAGTTCCGCCGATACGCCATCGGGGCGGGATGCGGAAAAAGAACGGGTTTTCGCCGCGCAGCGCCAATCCGGAAAGCGAGGCAATGTTAAACCGCCCTCCAGCGGATCGCTTAGCCAAAGCCGGCAGATCTCCTTTCGGACCGTTAGTCCGTGATATGCCAACAGCGCCATTAACGCATCGACGCCGCGTTCGGCTTCCGCTGTGCCGGAAAGGCGCGAAAGTCCCGTGAACGCATTGAGTAGATCGGTCATCACCCCCTGCAAAGCGGCGGCGTCGGACGTCATTTGGCATCCTCTTGGCCGCTGACTTTCATGGCAATATCGCCAAAATAGCGCTGCTTGATTTTATCCCAAGTGCCATTGGCCATTATTTTGTCCAACCCCTGGTTTAAACGTTGTTCCAGCGGCGTATCCCCTTTACGCAACCCATACGCCGATCCGATACTAAACAAGGTACTGTCGCGCACTTCCCGCCCCACCAGCGCAAAATCCTTTCCTTCCGGCTTGGCGAGAAAACCGAAGGTCACCGCTACCGCCGGACTGAGCGCGCCATCCAGCCGTCCGGCGACCAGATCCTGGTAGATGGTGTCTTGATCGGCATAAGGCACCACCTCGACCCCGTGCGGCGCCCAGTATTGGTTAGCGTACATTTCCTGGATGGTGCCCTGTTGCACGGCAATGCGCTTGCCTTGCAGTTTTGCCGCATCCGGCAGCAGGCCGCTGCCTTTACGCGCCACCAGCTGGGTGGGGATATGATAGATAAAATGACTGAAATCGATGACCTGCCGCCGTTTTTTCGTGGCGCCCTGCGGTGAAATGAAATCCACTTTCTTAGCCAGTAACGCCGGGATTTCCGAATCAAAAGAAACAGCGACATATTGACACTTGGCGCCGATGGCGGCGCATACCGCGTTGGTGATATCGATTTCAAAACCGGCCGGCTTACCCTGGCTGTCGCGATACTGGAACGGCGGATAGCTCAGGTCGGCGGCAACGCGCAGCGTATCGGCCAAGGCGGGAAATTGAACGCACACCAGTATGGCGGAAGCCGCCACGACTGTTTTTAGACTATTTTTCATTGTGATCTTCCGGAGTTAATTTGCCATTGCGTAAATTCGTCGCGGACTTCCTGGAAAAATACCGGGTCGGCAAACAAATCATAAGCGGTCATCGCCAATGCTTTCGCCCCGTTCAGCATGGCCTCAAGCCCGGCCGGAGCGGCGGCGGCGGCGGCGAACTCCGGCGTGTGCGGCGTCACGTCGCCGATACGCAAGTAAGGATGAATAGTGGCCGTCACCTGACTGACGTTACCGATATCCGATGATCCCACCCCGCCTTTTTGCGGCGGTTCGTCGACAGGTAATCCCAGCAGCGTCAAATTTCGGGCGAACCCCGCCGCCAGCGCCAGGTTGGTATTGCGCTCGGCATACGTTAACCCCTCTTCGATTTCGAGCCGCGCCCCGCTCATGTCCGCGGCGGCCCGGGCGGCAGCGAAGACCTTGCGGCGCACGGTTTGCAAATCGCCCACTGTGCCGGCGCGCATCAGAAATTTGGCTTCGGCGTAGGCCGGCACGATATTGGTGGCGCTGCCGCCATGGGTAATGATGCCATGTACCCGCACGTCGTCGGTGAAAAACTGGCGCAATGCATTGATGCCGACGAAGGTTTGGATAACCGCGTCCAGCGCACTGACGCCCAACTGGGGCGCGGATGCGGCGTGTGAGGCCTTGCCATGAAACTTGAACACCGCGTCCACGCAGGCCAGCGCGCCGCGGGTCACCATATTTTTCTCGCGCGGATGAAACATCATCGCCGCGTCGACATCGTCGAAAACGCCGTTATCGGCCATGATGATCTTGCCGCCCCCTTCTTCCTCCGCCGGCGTGCCGATCACGTCCAGACGTCCCGGCATCTCCCCGTAGGCTCGGCGTAGCGCCAGAGCGGCGGCCACGGATGCGGTGCCGATCAGGTTGTGGCCGCAGGCGTGTCCCAATTCCGGCAGGGCATCATATTCCGCCAGCAGGGCGATGCGCGGGCCGGGTCTGCCGCTGTTCCAAACGGCGCGAAATGCGGTGGACAGCCCGGCCACCCCCTCCGTCACGGTGAAACCCGCTTCGCGCAGCGGCGCCAGCAGAGCGCTTGCCGCCTGCCGTTCATGAAAACTCAGCTCCGGTCGGGCATGGATGTTTAACGCCAGCCGCTCCATCGACGGACGTAGCGCGTCAACAGCAAAAATAATTTTATCTTTATGTTCAGCCATGGTGCGGGACGCCATGAGCGCCTCCCCAAAATAGTGCAATTATTCACATTAAATTAATAGGTTAACTACATATAAAACTTTTTTACCCATCATTGAAATCAAGCTTTTTTATCGCTTGATTCATTTATGCAAAAATTATTTTATGGATGTGGGAAAACAAGGGGTTATCAACAACCATGAATGAAAAAGACTGGCTGATAGTTCGCACCGTGTGGCTGAAAAAAAACATCACCCGTGCCGCCGAGCAACTGTATACCTCCCAGCCGGCGCTCAGTTACCGCCTGCGGCAAATCGAACGGAAGCTCGGTATCCGGCTATTTGAGGAAAGCGCGCGGGGCCTGGTATTTAGCGCCCAGGGACGTTATCTGGCCCAGCGGGCGGAAAGTATGCTTAACGACTATCAGTCACTTAAGCAGACCTTGCTCAATATGGATAAACCGCAAAGGGGCGAATTGAAAATCGGCGTCTCAAGCAATTATGCCGCCTATCGCCTCCCCGATAAATTGGCGCTGTTCAGCCAGCGCCACCCTGGTATCAGCATTAATCTGGTCAGCGGCTACAGCGAAGATATGTTTCAACGGCTGCAGCGCGAAACGGTGCATCTGGCGATAGTCAAAGATCATTTCGGCTGGCGCGAGGGCAAGCTGCTTGTGGACGAAGACAATTATTATTTGGTCAGCCGTCAGCCCCTCGATCTCGCCCGTTTGCCTTATTTGCCGCAAATCCGCATCAGTCATGGCCCGCACATCGCCCAGTTGCTTGAACGCTGGTGGAACGCCAATTATTCCCGCCCCCCCAATGTGGCGATGACAGTGGACAAATTAGAGGTGTGCCTGGCGATGGTGACGCACGGTCTGGGTTATGCCATTGTTTCCAGCTATCTGGCCCTGGACGAACGGCTGTCTTGTATTCCCCTGGACTTCGAGGGGCAGCCGGTCAAAAACCGCACCTGGCTGCTCTATCGCCACGCCGGCGCCGACGCGCCGGTCATTCTGCCGTTTGTCGAGTTGTTCGATGAGGCCCCGCATTGACCTCCCTGAAAGACGGGGATATTGCAGTGTCGCGCACGGCAATGCGGGGCGCGCCGGCGAGTGTCACCCGCGCGAGGCGAAACTAGGCTAATTGTTCGAGGTCGGCAAGCAGTCCCGGGCCGGTGGGCATCCAGCCGAGCCGCTGCTGCGTTTGCGCCCCCGATGCCGGCATGTCGCGAAGCGCGAAACCCGATAACCAGCCGAAATGCGCTTCGGCCTGCTCCCTGGTGATGGAAGCGACCGGTAATTGCAAACGCCGGCCGATCACCGCCGCAATATCGCGCATGGCGATACCCGTCTCCGCCACCGCATGATATTTCGCGCCCGGCCGGGCTTTTTCAAGCGCCAGCCGGTAAAGACGGGCGACGTCCCGCACATGGCCGGCGGGCCAGCGGGCCGAACCATCGCCAATATACGCGGATGTGCCTTTCGCGCGGGCGATCTCAATGGCATAGGTGATGAGACCGCAACGCTGCGTGTCATGCACTTGCGGCAGCCGCATCACCGAGACATTCACTCCGCCCGTCTGCGCGGCGACGGCGGCCTCCTCCGATGCCGCGCGGGGAGACTGCGCGGAACCCATGACCTCGCCGTCCTCCGTCGCCAGTTGTCCCGGGGGCATGTTGACGATGGCGGTACCCGATGTGATGATCAATGGCCGATCAGAGCCGGCCAACGCGGCGCCAAGCATGCCGATAACCTGGCGATCCGCGGCGCAATTGGCGACGAATTGGGAAAAATCATGATTAAAAGCCAGATGAATCACGCCGTCTGCCCGGGCGACCGCGCTTTTCAACACCCTCTCGTCCTCAACCGTTCCCCGGCAAACCTCGGCCCCCGCCGCGGCCAGTTGCGGCGCTTTTTCAGCCGAACGGCACAACCCGATCACCTGATGGCCGGCCGACAGCAATTCTTCTACGACCGCCATACCAATAAAGCCGCTGGCGCCAGTAACAAAGACTCGCATAGCTACTCTCTCCTCATGCGTTGCAGTTCTGAGTAACAGTAAGTTCCCGCGGGATAGGGGTAAAGTAGTGAGATTATCATGGTATAAGTGCTACCCGGCAAACGCCATAAGCCTTCTATTAATTAGATCATCATCACAATTTTTTTGTCTTTGCCTTGTCACGGCAAGGCAAATTGATAATATGCATAATACTTAAGGATTGTTACTGCTCATGCAGGCAAAACCTGATTTCTGATCATATCGGAAGTCGGGTTTTTTTATATGCCGATATAAGTAGGGTTCGTCATGAAACTCGCGAAGATATTAAATAACAATGTGGCGATCGTATTCGACGAACAAGGTCGGGAAAGCGTGGTGATGGGACGCGGACTCGCCTTTAAAAAACGTGTCGGCGACACGCTGGATCCGATATCGATAGAAAAAACATTTTCATTGCAAAACGGGATCTTAAGCAAGCGATTGAGCGAGTTGCTGGCGGAGATTCCGTTGGACGTGGTTACGCTTTCATCACAAATCATCACTCTGGCACAAAAAGTCCTACCCGGTAAACTTAATGAAGGACTGTTTATTGCATTGACCGACCACTGCCATTTTGCCATTGAGCGGCATAAACAAGGGCTGGATATCTATAATGCGCTGCTTTGGGACATTAAATGGCTTTATCCCAGTGAGTACGCCATCGGCATGGAAGCGCTCAAAATGATTGCGGAGCAATTACAGGTCACCTTACCTGAGGATGAGGCGGGATTTATTGCTCTGCATTTGGTGAATGCCCAACTCAATAGCGAGATACCGGAGGTAATGAGTATCACCAAGGTGATGCATGAAATCCTTCATATCGTCAAATATCAACTACAGTTGGAGTTAAAGGAAGATACTCTTAGTTATCATAGGTTTATAACGCATTTAAAATTCTTCGCACAGCGAATGCTCGGCAAAAATGGCGTGCATAGCGATGATACGTCTTTACACGATCGAGACCAGCTTTATATCTGGCGCAATCAGGGTAATGATATGAGTTTGGTTCCTGAGGCAGTCATGCGAAAGGATCTCCTGGCTGCGGACGGCTCACAGAAAACAACCCTGTCACCCGTTGTCGAAAAAGACGATCTTTCAGGCCAAATATTTATTGCCAATAGGACACAAGGTGCTTCCGTGGCCTATAGTTATGATAACAATAACTGGACAATTTATGCCGGAAGTTTTACCCCCAAATCGGATGCTGCGACGCTTTACGCTAAAGCGGTCCGTTATGGTTGGAAAGCCAGCCCGTCGACGACATTTTCTTTGACTAAATAAGCGTGAAGAATCCATCGGCTCCACAACAATAACAATTCCCATGGTATGATGGGAGTTGTTTTGTGTTGAACGCAACCGAGAATTTAGCCATTCCGCTAGCATGGCTCTCTCGACACCCTTAATGCTTTATGCCGCAGCGCCCCGGCAAATTCGTCGGCAATGCATGTAAACCGTCTATGGAGGGCTTCCGGTGAAACAACGGGGCGCTGCTATGCCCCCCATGCGCATAGACGGCTCTATGACCGGGGCGGGCCTATGCAGCGAACACAAAGGCAACTTGACCTCTGGCGGGTATAAAGCCCTCATCGTATCAGTCCGTCCGCTAACGTATATCCCGGTATTCCGACGTGGCGGGTTTTTTCAGTAACACCTCCGACAGGAAATTAATAACATAACGCACCGCCGTGGTAGTAAAGCCTTCTTCTTTCAGGCGACGCGCCGATGTTTCCATCACCATATCCAGATCGAACCGCACTTTTCCCTCGCCGGCCAGACGACGGGCGATATTGGTATCCTCGCCGTAAAACGCAATGGACGTATCGAACCCGCCGATGCGCAGCAAGGCCCGTTTACTCGCGGCGAAATTCCCCCCCACCGCCATATAGCCGGTAAACCAATATGTCGGTTTGGCCAGGGCCCACCAGTAAAGTTTTACCATGGCCCTTTTTAGCCAGGGCAGGTCGTGGTAGCGGTACGGGCCGCTGACGCATACCAGCTCGGCGTTTTCTTCATAGGCCGCGAGCACTTTGCCCACCCAGCCGGTGGGCATGCGGGTATCGGCGTCAATAAAGGCCAGGATATCCCCGGCGGCGGATTCCAGTCCTTTCTGCCGGGCATGCGTCAGGCCCTTGACCGGCGCATACACCAGTCGTACCTGGGCAAAACCGGCGGCGACCGTCGGGGTTTGATCGGTACTGGCGTTATTGACGACGATAATTTCATATTCGCCGGGCGCGGCATGGGCCGATAAATCCTTAATGGCATGCCGAAGGCACTCGGCGAGGTAGGATTCCTCATTATAGGCCGGGATGATCAAGCTGAGTTTCACCATTACGCTCCTGAAATGCGTGACACTTCCTCCGGTACGGCCAGACGGATTTGGTCGTACAGCTCTTCCCAGCGGCTGGTCACGGTGGCAATTGAAAAAAGCTGGGTTTTGCTGGCGGCATGCTCGCCCATCTGCTTGCGCAATGTCGGGTTGCACAGCAATTGCGTCAGCTTGCGGGCGAAATCCGCATCATCTCCCGGTTCGGCCAACAACCCCGATTGCCCGTCGATGTATTCCGGCAAGGCGCGCCAGCGAGCGCCGACCGCGGGCAACCCCGCGCTCATGGCCTGCATCAATACCATACTTTGTGTTTCAGATGTGCTGGCGTTGGCGAAGATATCCGCCGCATGAAACACATCGGCCAGCGCGGCCTTGTCCAGCGTGCCGAGGAACCTGACCCGTTCGCTAACCCCCAGCTGCCTCGCCAACTGTTCCAGACGGCGATGTGCGGAGCCGTGTCCGGCCAGCGCCAGCATGGCGTCGGGCACCTGGTCGATAACGCGCGGCAAGGCGCGGATCAGGACATCGATTTTTTTCTCGTCCGCTAACCGGCCGGCATAAACAATAGTGGATGGGCTGAAACCCTTTTTTCGCTTTAACAGGGCGCGATCGGACTCGGACAGGGGACAGAACCGTAGCGTATCCACCGGATTGGATACCACGCTATGGGGACGTCGCAGGCCGAAGGCGCACATTTCGTCGATAACGGAGTGTGAGGGGCCGGTGACCATGGCGCAGCGATTATAAAAGGCGGTGACGGCCCGAACGCTGATTTTGCGAAAAAAGGCCGCCGAAAATGGCGTGTAGCCGTAAAACTCGCCGATGGCCCAATGGTTGGTACCGACAAGAGGCACGGCCAGGCGACGCGACGCATGCAGCGCCTCCAGGCCTGCGCCGAGAAAGGTATGGGCATGAATGACATCCGGCGCGAAGGCGCGCAACTGCCGCCAGCGGCGTCCGGTGGGCACTAACAGACGGGATTGGCCGGTGGAGCTGGGGACCGGCAGGGAAAGCAGCCGGCGGATTTCGACGGCGCGCCCCGCATCCACTTCCCGTTCGGGCAGGCCGGCGACCCTATAATCATGAGCGGTGGCGCGCGGCGCGAAAAGCAATATCTCATGGCCCCGCTTGCCCAATTCGCGGCAACTGCACAAGACCGAATCCTGGATGCCGCCCAGTTCGGGGAAGAAGCTATCGGTAAATACGGCGATACGCACCTGTTCACCTCCCCGACAGCACCGATCCGGTCACTTTTCGCAAGCAGATCACCAGCGCGACGCCCAGCGCCAGCAACAGCGAACAGGAAAATACCCACAACCAGGCATTAACCCGATGCCAAGCGGCACCGGCGAAGTATCCCACCAACACCAGCACGCCGGATTTCGGCAAGGTCGCCAGCAAATTAAACCCGATGAACAACCGCAACGGTATTCTGGCCACGCCTGCGCCGAACAGCACCACGAAGCCCGCCGCATGCGTTAGCTTCGCGGTCACCAGCACCCGTCCCGGATAGCGGCGAAAGCGCGTCATCAGCGCCCCGAATTGTCGACCGCCCATCCGTTTGAAACGGCGGTTCAAGGGCGATACCGTGACACGGCCGCTCATTCCCAGTCCATAGAGGATAATATCCCCGGTCAGGTCGCCGGCCACGGCCACCGTGTAAACGCCGCCGACATGCAACAGTCCCTGGGACGCCAGCATCGCGCCCAATACGGTCGCGATTGGCCCTTCAACCAACGCGGCCAAAAAGAGCGCGGCATAGCCATAGTTGGAAATGGCGGGCATCAGCCACCCCGGTGCAGTCCATTCAGGCATAATTCCCCCGACATTCCGGCCGTTCGCAGTTTACCTTCAGCCGCGTGATGATGACCGCGCTTGCCGCCAGGGTTAACTGCTGGCGAAACCATCGGCACATGGCATTATCCAATTGATCCGTCGCCCTGTCCTTTTTGCACCGCGCGGATGTCAAAAATATGTCAGCCGGCGCGAATTCGTCTGGCGCTCGCGGGGCGGCATCCTTCCCTGCCCCCGTGTGGCGAAATAACATGGCGCTTTATCCCGGATTTTCGGTCTGATTCGCTGGTTTCGTCAATCAAATTGCGCTGATGATTTCAACCATAAGCCTTGTCTACGCGATCTTAGGATATTTCCCAATCATTGGCGATTTTTTTTACAAGTCTTTTTCCAGCACGATGAACCGCAGATCGTCGCGCAGCGGCGCTATCCATTGATTGATCCCGTAGGGAAATGCCTCGTAGTCGCCAGTTTGCTGAAACCCCCGCCGGCCATACCAGGCAAGCAGGGGCTCCCGCTGCTCAAGCACGGTGATTTTCGCCACGGTGGCGCCCATGCCGGCGGCCAGTCGTTGGGCATCCTCCAGCAGCATCCGCCCCATCCTGGCCGACTGACAATCCGGATCGACCGCCAGCATCGAGAGCGTACAACGGGTGGGAGCGTTCATCGTCACGGTAATACAGCCGATAGGACGAAACGCATCGTCGCGCCGCAGCAGCACCGTGGCGGCGACATCGTCGATAAGCGACGCCACGGCGCTCGGCGTGGTGCGGTCGCCGGCAATCAGCCCGGCCTCATGTGTCCATCCATGGCCATGGTCGCCGCCGCGATAGGCCGCGTTGATGAGCGCGGCGATGGCCACCGCGTCGGTCGGGGTCGCTATTTCAGACTGCATGTTCTCTCCTTGTCTTGAAAAAACCGGGCGTTCTTCGTACAAGGTAGACTATCCGGCCTAAAGAGCAGATTGCAATCCCCCGCAATGAGAGTTTGCCGTTATCCGTTCGGCTTAGCTCACACTGACACGGGGGGATTAAAATTGAAAATACTCCCGCGCGTTGTCATAGCAGACCCCGGCGATCAGTCTGTCAAGCAACGCGTCATCATCGGGTATTTCTTCATTTTCCACCCATTCCCCGACAAGATTGCAGAGGATTCGCCGGAAATAATCATGGCGGGTGTAAGAGGTGAAGCTGCGGGAATCGGTCAGCATACCGACGAAATTCATCAACAGGCCGTGATCGGCCAAGGCGGTGAGCTGCCGCAACATCCCGCGCCGGGTATCGTTAAACCACCATCCGGCGCCGAATTGCATGGGTGATTTAACCCCGCCGGCGCTTTGGAAGTTGGCCATGGTCGAGGCGATGACATCGTTTAGGGACGGATCAAGGTTATAAACAATGGTTTTTGGCAATCCCCCGCCGCGCTGCATCGCATCCAGCAGTCCATTGAGCTGCGGCGCCACATCGCTTTGGTCATAGATGGAATCCACGCCGATATTCGCCCCCAGTGCCTGATAGAGCCGGCTTTGGGTATTACGGATGGCGCCGAAATGGATTTGCATCGCCCAGCCGCGCCGGGCATAGCTTTCTCCCAGTCCAACCAGCACGGCGGAGGTAAAGCGGACGGCATCGTCGCCGGTTAGCGTTTCCCCGGCTAATTTTCTGGCGAATAACGCCTGTCGCTGCGCATCGGTCGCCGGTAAATAGCACAGGCGCGTCAATCCATGATCAGACAGCCGCCCGCCCTGCGCGTGGAAATAGGCAATGCGCTTGTCCAGCGCGCCCAGATAATCCTCGAACGTGGCGATGGCGCCGCCGGTCAATTCCGCAAGCCGCCTGACGTGGCGGACAAACGCCTCGCCGTTGGCTTCCAGGGCGTCATCGGGCCGGAAGGTGGGGAGAACTTTGACGGCGAAATCCTCGTCCGCGCGGATTTGCTGGTGATATTCCAGCGAATCGGTGGGTGAATCGGTCGTGCAAAGAGCGGTCACATTGGCGCGACGAATCAATTCGCGCGGTAAAAAAGCCGGCGTTTGCAAAGCCGCGTTGCAGGCATTCCAGATTTCGCGCCAATTCCGACCATTGAGCGGCTCGGTGATGTTGAAATAGAATTTCAACTCCAGGTGCGTCCAGTGATAAAGCGGATTGCCAAGACACGCCTCCACCGTTTCGGCCCAGGCTTTGAATTTTTCTTCCGCCGGCGCATCGCCGGTTATCAGACGCTCAGCGACGCCATTGGCCCGCATCGCCCGCCATTTGTAATGATCGCCCGCCAGCCACAGCGCCGTCATATCTTCAAACGGCGTATTTTCCGCGATAATGCGCGGATCCAGATGACAGTGATAATCAATGATGGGTAATTTGGCGGCAAGCCGATGATATAAATCCTGGGACTTATTGCCGCGCAACATGAAATTCTTCCCGATAACGTCCATTATTCCCCCGATGCATAATATACCCGCCACACGCCATATAGCCTCGTTGACGGCGTCCGCTCACCCTAAATACCCCCCTGCCTATCCCTCTGGTCATAAATGAGTCATTTCGTCTTCCGTCCCAAACCGGCATTAGCGGTTTTTAACCGTTTCCGACGACCATGTCTCCTTCTGACTCACGGGATGCGACTTGGGTAATTTAGCGCTTAATGGTTCTTCAATAGGCGAAATCATCGTGCGAATTGCCGTCGCATACAAGGCAAAATATAATGAATTTGTGAACCAAATCACATGTAAACGATTACATATCATTTTATTAATTTTTAAAAGCAATGGTATGCTTTCTAAGTGGCGAGCCGCTCGAACGGTCTGGCATCCGGTTAACATCTTGACGAGCGACCCTATAAATTTTGATTATTTTTGCGAAGTTGCGTCATTAAATGTGATTTGGATCACTAAAATTTTTCGCCAGACTTGTATGGTAGTAGGGTTAATGATACACTTAGTGATGTGAAAAAATCCAAAGTATCACCATGGAAGCGTTATCAATCATTGGTGTTTTGACACTATTTTAGCCTGTTTAATGACGGGGGATTTCCGTCGTGTTAAAGCGGTATGATAGTGCGATTGCATTACCTGCGGTCAGTACTCGTGGGATTACCGTTAAACGCCGTATTATTATGAGGTCAATGAATTATTATGCAAATGACAATGCGCTGGTTCGGCCCGGCAGAAGATAAGGTCACACTGGAAAACATCCGTCAGGTGCCCGGCGTGGAAGGTGTTGTGGGCGCGCTATATGACGTTCCTGTGGGCGAAGTGTGGCCAAAGGATAAAATCAAGGCGCTGATCAGCCAGGCGCATCAAGCCGGCCTCACCATGGAAGTGATCGAAAGCGTCAATATCCATGACGACATCAAAATCGGTTTGCCCAGCCGCGATACCTATATCGCTAATTATCAACAAACCCTACGCCATCTGGCCGAGTTCGGCGTCAAAGTGATTTGCTATAATTTCATGCCGGTTTTCGATTGGATGAAAACCGATATGAATTACGTTTTGCCCGACGGCTCCATTACCATGGCCTTTGAAAAGAAAGGCATCGACAAAAGCCTGGCGCAAGTGGTCAAGGAAGTGTTGGATAATTCCAACGGTTTCGCCCTGCCGGGTTGGGAGCCGGAGCGTCTTGCCCAGGTGCAGGAATTGTTCGCGAAATATCACGATGTCGATGATGCCAGGCTACGTGAGAATCTCGTCTACTTTTTGAAAGCCGTGATTCCCGTTTGCGAGGAAGTGGGCGTTAAAATGGCCATCCATCCCGATGATCCGCCCTATTCCATCTTCGGTTTGCCGCGTATCATTAAAAACCGGAACGATCTGGATTGGCTGTGCAACGCCGTCGACTCCGAAGCCAACGGCATCACGCTGTGCACCGGCTCCATCGCCGAGGATCCCGCCAATGACGTTTATGACATCCTGGCGGAATTTTCGCGGCGTAAACGTATTCATTTCGCTCACGTCCGCAATATCAAGCTTATCAAGGATAAGGATTTCTACGAATCGGCGCATGTATCCCGCTACGGTTCGCTGGACATGGTGAAAATCATCAAGGCCCTGCATGATAACGGCTTTGACGGCTATATCCGTCCCGATCACGGCCGGTTTATCTGGGGGGAAACCGGCCGGCCGGGCTACGGCCTGTATGACCGGGCTTTGGGCGCCACCTACCTGATGGGGTTGTGGGAAGCGGTGCATAGCGCAGCCACCGCCGCCTAGCGACCTCCTTGGCCGACAGCCAATCAAACAGGCTTCGGCCGCGCCGCCCCCGGTTTTCCGCCGGGGACAGCGGTCCGCGGCGCGCCTTTATCGGGACGCTTTGCGCAGTGTAATGTTGATACGATGCGGTCCCACCAGTGAATGATAACCTTCCTTGACCGGCATGATCCCGTGAAAGCAAAGCCGCGACGGGCCGCCCCACACCACCACATCGCCGTGCGCCAGCGGAATACGCCGCGCGTGATCGCCGCGCCGTAAACCGCCGAACTGAAACACCGCCGGCAGGCCGAGCGAGACCGACACGATGGGCGCGTCCAGATCATGCTCTTCTTTATCCTGATGCAGTGACAGCTTGCTGCCGGGATCATAACGGTTCATCAGACAGGAATCCGGCGCAAAGGCGCCAAATCCGGCCTGTCGCGCCGCTTCATCGGCCAACGCTAGCAAAATCCCGGGAATGGGCGGCCAGGGCCGGTTGCGATGGGAATCGCGTTCCGGATAACGGTAGCCTCGATCACGGCGGGACCAGCCGTTGCCGCACCAGCTCATGGCCACCGACATGGTATAGCCTCCCGGCGTAATCATGTGCCGCCATGGCACCCGTACAATCACGCTTTGCACTGCCGCGAGCAGTTGTGGACCCTGTTCGCGGACAAAGCCATGCAGCACGACCGCACCCGGTGCGATCTGTTCGCGCCAGGGCGGGGGGAGCGCATCTTCAAAAAGATCGAGTGTCATAATCTAATCCTGTATATATATACAGTTATATTATAATCAACCTTCTCTTCTTGTCCAACCGCACGGCGCCAGGGTTTTTCCGCCGGCGTTCGTTAGGCATTTTCGCTCCCGGCTTTTATGTCCGGATCAACCCCTTTGCCGGCCGCACGCCCTTCGCCCGCGCAAAGAGCGTGCGCGCCGTCAATTCCGGGTCCAGTTGCAGGCAATCACTGACCACCCCGGCGATAAGTCCGTCCAGCGCCGTCGTCGGCCGCAAATCGCGATCCTGATAGAGATCTTGCCGCCGCAACCCCGGCCAGTCGGCGATAACACGCCCGCCCGCCACGGCGCCGCCCAAAATCATCGCCGCCGATGCCGTGCCATGATCGGTGCCGTCCGTGCCATTGGCCGCCACCATGCGGCCGAACTCGGTGGCGACCAGGACCGTGGTTTTACCCCATATATCGCCCAAACCCTCGCGCAAAGCGGCAATCATGCCGTCCAGCGCCTTGAGTTGCGCCGCCATCCGGGGCATTTGCGCGCTATGCGTATCCCATCCGCCGGTCTCGATCATGGCGATGCGCGGTCCGTCGGCGGATTTCAGGAAACGGGCGGCCATGTTGCCAATGCTGGCCGGGTCTTGCCGCGCCCGCACATCGCCCGCCAGCCCGCGCGCGTCCATGGCGGCCTCCCACAAGGTATGCAACTGAGGATCCCGGGCATAAAGCGCGGTAACGCGCGCCAGCAAATCATCGGGGGCCTGGGGCAAACCGGACGGCGCATAAGAGGTCACATCCGTCCGGCCGCGCAAGGCCATCGGTATCGTCGCGGCGAACGCGATGGCCCGTTCCCGTTCAGCCGGATCAGCGCTGGGCAGCATGCCCGCCAGACGGTTTAGCCAGCCATCCTTCACCTGGTAGGGTGCGCCGCCGCCTGTTTCCAGTACGTTTTGCCCATCAAAATGGGAACGATCGCGATAGGGCGATGCCACGGCGTGGACAAACAGCGCCTCTTGCCGGCGGTACATCATCCCGATGCGTTCAAGGGACGGATGCAGCGCAAACAGGCTATCGAGCTTGGCGCCGGCGGAAATATCCACCGCCAGGGGACCGCGCATCGCCGCGTAACCGGGATCAGCGTAGGGCACCACCGTATTGAGCCCGTCGGCCGCGCCGCGCTGAATAACAAAGATAAAGCGGCGATCGGTGGCGGCGCGGGCGAACACGATGCGCGGCGCGACGAGCAACGCCGCGCCACCGGCGGCGATAACCTGAATAAAACGGCGACGATTGAGCATCGGTTACCTCCGTTGAAAATCGGGCGAAACCAACAATAATGCCAGACCTGTCGAAACGCTTTCGGCGCGGGAGACCGCCTGGGCGGTTGCAGCGCTTAACGAGCCGGCCAGCAAATGCGGGCCAAGCCGGCGCGGATCGAGACGATCGCCGATGTGCGACGCCAGGCGCTGCGCCAATTCCACCCGTCGCACCAGCGCATCGGGAGCGGCCCAATTGGCCGAGCTGTCCTCATAGCCGGCCGGGGAGCCGGGTCGCCAAACCGGCTGGCCGAGTTTCGCCAGCAACGGCGCCATCTGCGGCAGCCTGCCGTTTGCCGGCGTCACGTCGACGATGCCGAGCGCGCGTAGCGCTGATATCGCCCAGTCCCAGGGGGATTTGAATTTCACCGCCGAGGGCGACCATGCGTCCTTGGCGGCAATCAAAGCATGGTAGAGTGTCGGCAGATCGCCGCGGCTTTGCATAAACGCCCGCGCAAGCTCCTCGGTTACGGTGGGCGACGGATTATCGGCGATAAAATGGCGCGCCAGCTTACCCGCGATATGTCGCGCGGTCGCCGGCGATATCGCCAGGGTATGCAGTACCGCGCGTGCCTGTTCCATACCCGGTTGGCCGTAGCGGTGCCCCATGATTTCCCGCGCGCCGGGCTCGTGCCATAACGGCCGGAAAACAAAACCGCCGGCCGGCCCGTCATTTTTCGGCCGACCCGCGCCAATGCTCCAGCCGGTCATCGCGCGGGCGAATTCCGTCACATCGGCCTGGCTGTAGCCGCTACGCGCGCCCAGGGTATGTAATTCCATGATTTCCCTGGCCAGGTTTTCGTTTAATCCGGGATGGCGCTGTGGCTTGCGCTGCTCGGCGCGAAGGGCGGCGGGACTGTCCGGCCCGACCGAATGGCTCTGGTCCAGAAACAGTTGCATGGCGGGATGCTGCTCGACCGCCGTCAGCATATCCTCAAAGCGGCCAAGTACGTGCGGTCGGATGGCTTCCGCCTCGAAGGCCCCCGCATAAGGCATCACTTCGCCCCGATCCACCGATACCGCGAAATGGTTCGACCAAAAATGGACCAACCGCTCGATAAACGGCGCGGACGTGGTCAATGCGCTGGCCACGCGGGCATCCACCGCTTGCTGGTACAGATCGCGGGCGGTGGCGTTTACCGCCTTCATCGCCGCCTGACGAGCCGCTTTATCTTGTTTGCCGTTAACCGCGCGGGCCCCCGACCCCGGCGACCCTGAAGCGGATCCCGGCGTCATCGTTGCCGCCCGGCGCTCTTGGGCAAGGCACGCGGCAATGGCGAGAGAACCGGGTTGTGTCGCCCATGCGGCTGGCCGCGACTGGTAATCGGCGAACTGATGGGATAACCAGGCCCTGGCGTTATCTGGCGGGGTATCGTCCGGACGCGCGCCAAGCCCGAAGCGGTTAAAGGCGATGGCGGCGGCGCTCAATGGGTGGAACACGCCAGGAGGGCTGAGGGGTGGCGAGACTGAGGCAACGGGCATAGTCGAATTCCTGATTAACGGCGATGACTTATTGAACGTCGCCCGACGGAAAACCCGTCGCATGAATGGAAAAAATAGCGCCCCCTATGAGACCGCCCGCTCCGGTGCCGTGACGCGCAAGCGACGCCATAATGCGAATAACCGATTTTTTATTGAGGCCGGGCGTGTGGCTTGTCCAGTCGTTGCGTCGCCGGGGCGCCGTCTGCCTGCCGCCATTCCCCATCCCGCCGCAATGCCGCCGCGAACCGGGCGCGTTCATCCGGCGTCAAACTGGCCGCGAAATCCGCCACGCCTTGTTCGATTCGGGTCCGTAAGGTCATGTCGGCTTCCCGGGTGTGTTCCAGCGCGGCATCCAACGCCACACGATTGAGCTTTGGCGCCGCCAGCAGATCGAGAACGTCCCGACGCCCCTCCCTACCCTGACGGGCGGAATCGCCGGCATCGCGATGCGCGGCTTTCAGCACGGCCATGAATTCCTGCTGGCGTTGCAAGGAAAGGCCGCGCGCGGCGAAACGCAAGGCGTGCGTCTGAGATGGCGGCGCGGCGCGAGAAATATGTCCATGGGTCGCCAACCATTGCCAGGCGGCCCCCGCCGCGCCGCCCAAGAGAAAGGCATTGCACATCAGCGAGCCCAGCAGCAGAATTTGCCAGTGGCGGAGCCTCATTCGGCGCCTCCTTCAGCAGGCGGCGCGCTAAACGACGTCATCATATAGATGGCGGCGTTATCGAACGACGGCGCGGTGGACGACAGCAGCGTCGCCGTCAAAAAGGCCCCCGCCAGCCCGCCGGCCAGTCCAACGCAGACAAATGCCGCGCCGGCCCACCAGTATGCCGCGAGCGTCATTCCGGCTTGCCCGGCCCGGCGCTCCGGTTTCCCCCCGGGCGCCGACGCGACGATCCGCCGCATCAGCGCCGCGGACGGCACCGGCACGCTATCCTCGTCCAACCAGCGATCAAGGCGCGCCGACGCCCGCGACATCCGTTCAGCCCCGCCGGGATGGGCGGCGGCCCATGTCAGCGCCTGCGCGCGTTCCCGCTCCGGCCAACGGTGGGCGTCCGCGCCATAGATCTCTACCAGATTTCGGAATCTTTCAGGTGTCATTATTCACTATATCCTTACTATGACAGGCTCTCGTTATCCAGCATGGCGCGCAGAGAGCGGCGCGCCCGCGCCAGTAAGCTTTCAACGGCCTCGACGGAAATGCCCATCACCGCGGCCGCCTCGCTATTCGTTAATTCTTGATAATAATTCAAGACCAGCGCTTCGCGCTGGCGCAGCGGTAATGCCGCCAGGGCCGTGCGCACACCTGCGCGGCGATGCTGTTCGGACAAATGCGCGTCGGGAGACAACACGCTATCAGGATTTTCGGGAATGGCGTCCAACAATTGCTCACGACGCGCCCGTAAGCGGTCGTAGCACAGATTGAGGGCAATGCGATAAAGCCACGTTTCAAACCGCGCCTCGCCCTCACGCCAATGCGGCGCCTGCCGCCAGACCCGTATAAAAGCCTCCTGGGCGACATCCTCGGCCGCCATGGGATCGTTGAGCATTCGCCCGGCCAGCGACAACAACAGCGGCAGCTTGCGCGCGACGAGCAACCGGATGGCGTCCGGCTCGTTGCGACCGACAGCCGCGATCAATTCGGCGTCCGGATCCCTCTCGCTCAAAACCTGCCCTCCCGGATAGCGAACTTGTCTGCTGCACTCGCCTTTCTCCTCACGCCCAGCTCCCTTCGCCATGGTGATTGAAGCCCAACTCGCCCGCCGCGCGCAGGATAAGGCAGGATAAGATAAATATTAAACGGACCAAGGGACAAAATCCGTCGCGTCCGAGGCGTTTTTCGCGGCGATGCGCGCGGGAAGCCGTCGCCGCGACGGACACCCCGATAAAGCGGCGCTGAGTAAATACTGTTGTTGATCCGCTCAATCGATTTTCCGGGCGAAACTGGCAGTATGTAGCCTAACCCCTAAGGCTCGCCGCGACAGAGGCCGCCGGCGGCGTGGCGATGTCGCCACGCGGTCGGGATGTGCTGTCGACCCGTCCTCGATATCGGCGGCGACTACCCCGCCCTCCCCCAGCCCACCGGCCGGGGGGCGCCCGCGGAATGTCGTTCAAACCTGAGTAGAAAGCATGCCGGAAAGATATTTTTTGCCGATCCATCACAATACCTCGCCCGATAGACGCCAATTCACCGCTGCCCATGACGGCCTATTCACCAAGCTGCTCCAGCGTATACACAACGGGTTAACCACTCGCGTCGCGGACACCCGGATGGATGAAGATTGTTGCAACGCCCTGGCAATAGGCGCCGCGCTGATGAGGGAGTCACAACGGCTGATGGGCCACAAAAACTCGGCCGACCCTGCCGTTACCCATAGCGCGCCCCCAGTTAAAACGCGTCTGTCGGCAACCGGCGTGGCGCTTGTGGGGCTGTCGCTAAGCGGACTGGGGTTATTGGGCGGCGCTTGGTTTATCGGCGCCCGACAAGGAGGAAATATGCCTGCCGGACAGCGGAGAGCGGGACAACCCGCCGTTCACCGCGGTCTTGACGACGTGGCATACTGGTCCGCCGCCCCGACCCTGACTCCGGTCAAACTGCGGTTCTCAGCCAAGACAGGCAATCGGGTTTATTCGGAACAATCGGGTTCGCCGGTTGTCAAGAGACGAAAAAAATCGTCCAGGGACGCTGATTCAATCCGGGGCATCCCCTCGGCAATCCTGGCGGTACTTCAAGACCCCGCGTTGGATTGGCGCGTAAGTAATCTTCTTGATGAAATATTCCGCGTTGCCGATAACGCGCCGGATGTTAGGAACGCGTCATCCCGGCAGCAACATCATCTGAGATTATTGTTTGGCTGCATTACGCACATGAGGGACAATCTGGATGATAAAGAAGGTCGTATCCAACGCCAGCATTTGGCGCCAAGCGGTCGCTACGCCCTCAATCGCCTATGGGATATCGCCAACGGGCTTGTAGGCGACGAGGCCCAGGCCGCGATAAAGACGTTCAAACGGGATTATTCCGTCCAGAAGCATGAAAGCCACAACAAAGAGGCGACTTTAACCCCATCCCTTCTTACCGAGCGGTATTTTACGGTTACCCCCCCCGTCCGTCGATCGAACGCCCCGGGTGACGCCAGCGCATTTGACGCCAAGGGCGCCCGGACCGTCACCCGCGCGTTGAGAGGCCATGCGCAACCGAATACCGGAAATATTTCCCTGTTTATCAATATGCCGCAAAAACGTCACGTATTACCCGCGCCCCAAAAGCCCGAAAAAATCCTGGATCAGGTCGAGAAAGTCAAATTATTTCAAACGTCCTGTCGGGATGAAAGAGAAAACATGACGTTGCCGAACATTCTCAATGCAGTGGCTTACGCCATGGAAAACCCTATTACCGCCATCGTCAAAGAGGGAAAAATCGTAATAGATCACCTGTCAGGCATAGGATGTCCTGAGGCATCCCACGAACTGCTTGAAAAAATCGAAAATGCCTTGGATTCTCTCCTTTCCTGGTTTCCCTATTACAATAACGCCAGATTGATCGCGCGGATCACCGCCAAGGCGCTCAATGTCATATCCGATGCGCTGAAGGAAAATATGCTTTCCGACGATCATATTTCAGCAATTACTTTCGATATGGTTTCTCTATCGAAAAATCTTATTTCCTCGTTGGAAACCAAACATCAGAATAGCTTGGCGGACCTGTCAAAAAAGAATTCTCTCACCAAGATGGTTGAGCCCATTAAATACAATAAAAATAAGTTAATTATTGAAACGGATAAACCCAAACGTCATTGGGAAATCGATAGGCGATTCAATAATATCCTTATCAAGGACAGTCGTCAGATAATGTTTTTTGATGCGCAAGCAGAAAAATGGCGGATACACGAAAACACATTGTTCAATCACATGCATAAAAAAAATATTCTTCTGGCCGAGCAAGTGTTCTCTTGGGACAGGGATTTATCATGTCTGTTGAACAGCTCACCTCAATATTACAACGATGCAATTTTATTGCGAAACAGAGAACAGATTTACGCGCTGGTGGACGCGCGATTTATTCATATCAAGGAAGTGGTTGTTAATCATGATATATATCGTTATATGGGACGTACTCAAACAAGTGCGGAGAATGCGTCGCCCTTTCTTCCCATCGTCACTCGGGGTGGGGAGTGGGTCTTTGAAGAAAACACATCGCCATTGGTCAGCCAGGCATTGGAAATAAATTTCCATCGTAATGCGCGGACCAATCAGCGCTTGGTCAGTGACCAAATTAGCCATACCGATGTGACACCCATGACATTATCACAGAAATTACAATACGATAATATCTTGCATAGCTATATAAAAATCAGCAATAACTATTATCATCTCCAGTACGGTTTCGGCGGCCAATGGTATCTGCAAGGGGAACATGATATCATGCCGCTTAAAAAAAAATACAATCAGTTCTATCAGAAAGAAACTTTTTTTGAAGACATTATCGAAATTTATCGCGAAGACATCACCGGACCGTATGGCTCATCCAATTCTGAAAAGGCCTTTATTGACAACTCGGTTATTTTTCAGATAAAAAACAAAAAATTAATGGATGACGCCTTTACACATATCGACGTGCAAAGAGCGGGGTTCATTCATGGCACACTTCATGCCTCGGATAATTATGATTATTTACCTTACCGCAATCGTTTTTTCCGTATTACCGATCATGGCGATGACACCTATACACTGAGCGGCAGCAAGGGAAGACCTACCATCCATGTCTATAAAAACAGTAAAAGCAATACATTTTATTTTTTTGATGACATCGTTTACGATATTCCAAGAGAGTCGTTAACGAAAATACAATTCTGCCGGAGCAAGCGGCAGGTTTTCCCTTTTTGTCAATCCCATTATGTGTCACGGGACCTCGCACAATTGCTTTCCATTAATGTAAAACACGGTATAAAGATAACTGATCCTCTGCGGGATTTCGAGCCTTTCGTGTCTTTAGACGGTTTTTACAGGCATAAAAAAGACAGTAAAAAGATTATCTATCGAACTAAAGATAATCTTTATTATCATGCCATCGAACAATCTCATAAAGATGTTCAGGCTATTCCTGGTTTTTTTTTACTGTATGGAGGGAATCCCGATGGAACGCTAAATAGTAATCATCTCATCGCGGAGGTGGCGATTCTTAAGGATTTTCATGACAAAAAAGTCATTCTTTCCACACGCACAGAGGCCTACTCCATAATATTCAATATCGATGAACATGCCACCCGTATTATGGAGCGCCGGCGATCCAGGCAAAACAGAATTTACAATTTTAGTCTACCAAGCCTTAAATTAAGACTGGCGGAAAATGACAAGAATCTTGGTGAAATTTTAAAAAAAGAGTTCATGAGTCTTTGTAGTAAAAAAATCGTTTTTTCTTTTAAACAAATGGATGAAGAGTTGAAAACGGTATTGCGGAATTTTTACAATAATCCTTTCACCTATAAATTATCCAGTTTATTGGAGGCTAAAGGAAATTCTGACTACTCGAATTTTATTGATATTATTGATGTTTCCATCAACCTCGCGAGGAATAATATCAAGGCGTCGATTGAAAACCTCAAACACAACCGTTTACGTGTGGAGTTATTTATCACCAGAAAGCTTGCCTTGGTTAATAATCATGCGCTGGCATTTTTTTTGGATATTTTTCTGGAAAAATTAAAAAGGGTTTCTTTATTTTTCGAAAACCCTCATGAAAATATTTTTCTTGTATCGAAACAGACAAACGAACAGTCTATTGTTAGAATGGAAAGCCATATTTGGCAGGATCCAGTGAAGTTCATTGAAAAAAGAGGACAATCGGTGCTGGGTTTTACCATGATTGGTGATCCGCTCGATAGAATATTTCTGAATACAGAATTATTTCAAAACGGCTTTAGTATGAATAATTATCAGGATTTTACCCGAAAAGATTTTTTTATTTCTTTGATCACTGACACGTTATGTCATGAAGCGGCGCACGCGGTTAATAGCGGATATGACCTGATCTATCTGCCAGTCAACAAACGTGGCAGTATCATGGAGTTGGACGAATCTATTGACTTTATCACGCGATCCATTCATTCCAACCGAGGATTGGAAAAGGAGTTTTATTATCTGAGCCAGATCTTTTTCACCAGCAATCCAACCTATCAGATTTATACATTGGAAAGCTTAATGACGCGACACAATCTGCATGGTATATTTCAAATCGACGATTTCTTCAAGGCATTAATCATATTGAATAATCCGGACACTATCAGTTTACTGATTCGCGAGGTCGCGGCCATCACGCCCCCGGCCCCCTCCGTCAAGTCATGACGAAGAGAAGGCGTGTGGCCGCGCGCTTTTTATGCCACTCCGCCGTTCGCGCGCAGCACTTGCCCGTTCACCCATCCGCTATCCTTGCCCGCCAGAAAGGCCACCACGCCGGCGATATCATCCGGTTGTCCGAGACGCTCGAGGGGCGGCATCTTGGTAAATGCCTGGATTTGCTGGTCGGTTTTTCCATCAAGGAATAACGCTGTCGCCACCGGACCCGGCGCCACCGCATTAACGGTGATTCGACGGCCACGAAGCTCTTTAGCGAAAACACGGGTAAATGCTTCGACCGCCGCCTTGGTGCCGTTGTAAATGGCATAGCCCGGTAAATTCAACGCCAGCGCGGTACTTGACAGGTTGATGATCCGCCCTCCGTCATTTAGCCGGCTGGCTGCCTCACGCAAGGTGTTGAATACGCCCTGCGTGTTGATGGCGAAGTGCCGGGCATAGAGTTCGTCGCTCATCTGTGCGAGGGGCAGTGTTTTGAGGATACCGGCATTGTTGACCAGCACATCAATTTTGCCGAACGTCTGCTCAACCGCGGAAAACATTTCGCTGACCTGTGTGGCATTGGCGACGTCGGCTTGAAACGCGCCGGCACGCAAGCCTTTCCGGTTGAGTTCATCAGCCAGGTCGTTCGCCTCGGCGGCGCCGGAAGCGTAATTGATGGCCACGGCGAAACCCTCGCTGGCGAGACGTCGGGCGATAGCGGCGCCAATACCCCGCGATGCGCCGGTTATCAGCGCGACAGGGAAATTGTCTGACATCATTTTTCAATCCTCTTGTTGGATAGCGTAAGACAGAGTATGGACCGTTCTGCTATAAAGATAATCACTCGAAAGTTGCCATGACTATTCCATTTACTTTTATAATCGTCCCCCGTCAAAGGGCTTTTTTATTCGGTGTGACCGGTTTTTATGGGGGAAAATCAATGGATCGCTTTAAAGAGATGCAGGTTTTTGTCCGAGTCGCTGAACGGCACAGTTTCTCTCAGGCCGCCGCTGATCTCGGTATACCCCGAACGACCGTGACGAATCTCATCAGACGGCTCGAACAGCGACTTAACGTCAGATTACTGGAGCGTACAACCCGGCAGGTGCGCATGACTCATGAGGGAGAAGCGTTTTACCACCGTTGCGTGCGCCTGTTGACTGAACTGGAAGATACGGAAAACGCCTTTCGGGGCGGTCCCCCCCATGGGCTGGTGCGGGTGAACGTGCAAGGAACGTTGGCAAAACATTTTGTGATGCCCGCGCTTGGGCAATTTTTGCAGTCATACCCCGATATCTCATTGCAGATTGCCGAGGATGACCGGATGGTAGACCTGGTACGGGAAGGGATCGACTGTGTATTGCGCGCGGGCGTGCTACAAGATTCCACCCTGACGGGCCGGCAGATAGCCTTGATGGAGCAGGTGACGGTGGCCAGTCCGGCCTATCTGCGGAAATACGGTGTGCCGGAGACCCCAGAGGATCTTCGCGGACATTTTGCGGTGAATTATATCGCCAGCCCCAGTGGTCAGGCCCTCGGACTGGAATTCAACGTCGGCAGGAAATTGACGACGTTCCGGCTGGAGACAAAAATCAGTGTCACCGGCGCCGACCTCTATACCGGCGCGGCCTTGGCGGGACTGGGTTTGATACAGGTTCCGCGCTATCGCATCGCCCACGCGCTGAAAACCGATCTGCTGCGCATCCTTTTACCCCAAAATCCACCGCCCTTCATGCCGGTCTCAATTCTCTATCCGCAAAGCCGGCACCTCTCCGGGCGCGTGCGGGTGTTTACCCAATGGCTGGCGCGGCAATTTGCAGAAAAAACGTGACGGGCCAAGCTATCGCCACCCTCGGGATAGACGGGAATCCCCCACCCGGCGCCTGGTCCACCTTGCGGCCGGAGTCAATAAACGCTTTAGCAAAAAGGACCAACGGCAGGGCGCGAACGCCTGGCCATCACCGCTTCGGTGTGGTATAGGACGCTTTACGTGTCAGGGCCGGGGGACGGCGTGAGACCGCAGATGTGACCACCGCAGCAGCAGCGCAATCAAAAAGCACAGCACGATGGCCACCGACATTTTTAGCATTGATACGCCGCCAATGGCGGTCGCCGGCGCGGCGATCCCGCCCAGCAGAAACATGGCGAACCCCAGAAAAGCGGAAGCGGTGCCTGATTGTTCCGGTCTTACGCTGTCCATCGCCAGCGACGCGGCCAGGGTGCCGATGCCGCTTATCATCGACACGGTTAAAAACAGCAATATCAACACTCCCGTCAACGGCAAACCGTTCATTACGCCCAGCAAAAGCAACCCGGCAAGGACAAGGTCCGCCACCAAACCGATGTTGTAGATCCGGCCGAGGGAAAACCGGACCGAAAGACGGGAAAAAAACAGCGACGAGAGCAGTAAACCCACGCCATTGCAGCCGAATACATAGCTGAATTGCAGCAATGTCAGGTGGTATTCATTTTGTAAGACAAAGGAGGACGCACCGATATAGGCGAACAGCCCGGCGGTAAGAAAACTCTGCACCAGACAGTTCATCGCGAAGGCCCGATTAGCCAGGAGCCGGGCGCTCTGTTTGATAAGGGACACGCCCTTGGCGCGTTTGGGCAGGGTTTCGGCTATCCAGCAAACCGAACTCGCCAGCAATAGGATACCCAGTACCGCCATGATGGTAAAAATGTCCCGCCATCCCCATATGGAGGCGATATAGCTGCCTATCACCGGCGAGATCACCGGCGCGACGCCATTAATGGCCATTAACAGGGCGAAGAACGCCACCAGCGTGTTGCCATGGTATTTATCTCGGGCCACGGCGCGCGACAGTACCGATCCCCCCGCGCCGGCCAGACCCTGCACGAAGCGCATGATGATCAGCAACGGAACATTGTCTATCCTGGCGCAGGCGATGGAGGAGAGAATAAAGATGGCCAACGAGAGCATCAGCGGCCCTTTTCTGCCCAGCCGATCGCTGAGGGGACCGAAAATCAGCTGACCGACGCCCAATCCTATCAGGGACGCGGTCAAGGTCATCTGAACCAGGGCGGTGCCGCTGCCAAGTTCTTGTTGTATGGCCGGCAGCGCCGGCAGGTAAAGATCGGTACACACCGGTCCCAACGCGGTTAGCGCGCCGAGGATAACGGCCGTTCTGAGTGAAATTCTCTGCATGCTTTTTGAATCAGTCCAAGTCTTGGATAGTAAACCGGCCGCCGCCATTTTTCGACGAACGGCGGCGGACTGTCAAGGTTTTTAGGTCTATGGCCCGGCCGCAGACGCCGAGAACATCCTCGGGGCGCACAACCCCGTTCACTGCTTTTATCAGACTGCGCGTTTGCCGCCAAGACGGATATACATTATCCAGAGACGATTTCTCTTTTGCGTTATTTATTATTAGAGACAGTTTCATTTACCCGATCTATTAATAAGCCTTAGGCTTGACGTGAATTAATTCACTGGCGAGAATGTCATTTTATAAATAATCAACTTCCCCTTTCTCAAGATAAGAATGAGACCATGCCATTGGAAAATTCAGATATAAGTCATCAAGAATTACAAACCGCGCTGGCGGGAATTCATGATGCGGTAATCATAACGGACGGTGCCGGGAATATTGCTTTCTTCAATTCCGCCGCCGAACGTCTGTGGGGTTATCCGGCCTCCACGGTCTTGCGGCGCAAACCCGAGGAGATACCGCTTTTCAATGATGAGGAAGCGAGCCGTTCAAGCTCTCCCGATGGCGGCTGGTTGATGGAGGTGATCACCGCCGCATCGCAGACCAAGGTCTATGCCGCATCCCTGATTGCGCTGCCGGCAACAGGCAATGGACGCCGGAAAATGATCATATTGCATATCGATCAGGGTAAAACGGACAGCTCGGCGCATTATGACAATCTGACCGGCCTGCCGAAACGCGCGGCGATGTATTCTTTCATTGACGATATCATCATCAATGAAAAAACAGACAAGTTCGCGCTGTTCTCGCTCGATCTCGATCATTTCAAGGATGTCAACGATGCGCTGGGCTATGCCGCGGGTGATCACGTATTGGCGAAGATTGCCCAGCGCTTGTGTTTGGAATTTTCCCGGCGCGCGCGCGTTTTCCATGCCGACAGCGACGGTTTCGTGGTTGTGGCGACGGGCTGCGACCGGTCGAAGGCGGTAATGATAGCCCAGCGTATCCAGGCGCTGTTCCATCAACCTTTCCATATGAACGAATTGACGCTGAGCGTCACCGCCAGCATCGGCATCAGCCTTTATCCGGAACACGGCGGCGAGCGTGATCTGCTGTTTAAGCACGCCAATCACGCGACCCATCTGATAAAAAAAGTCACCTCCGGCGGCTACCTGTTTTTCGGACCGGAAATGAACCAGGTTGATCAGGAAAGGCTGAAACTGGCGGCGGCGCTTAAACGCGCCATTCCCGATAGCCAGTTGCATTTACATTATCAGCCTCAGGTCCGTTTGGATACCGGTGAACTTTACGGCGTCGAGGCGCTGGCCCGCTGGTACGAACCGACCCTTGGCGAAATTTCGCCGGGGGTGTTTATCGCTCTGGCCGAAGAAACCGGGGAAATTGAGGCTATCGGCCGCTGGACTTTGCAGGAAGCCTGCCGGCAAATGGCCCGATGGCGGGAGGACAACATCGCGGTGCCGGTCATCTCCGTCAATCTTTCTCCCATCAATTTCTATAACAGCGGCCTGCCGGACTATATCGCCGGGCTGCTCAACCGCTATCGCCTGCCCGCCGAAACCCTCACCATAGAAATTACCGAAGGCGTTATGATGGATAAGCGACCGGAGACTCTGGCGGTGATTTGCGCCGTGCGGGCGCTCGGCGTCGGCCTGTCGATGGATGATTTCGGCACCGGTTTTTCCTGCCTGTCTCGACTGGCGCAATTACCGATGACCGAACTGAAAATCGACCAGAGTTTTATGCGCGATTTCACCGAAGGCAGCAAGATGAAAGCCATCGCCACGACAGTGGTGCGTATCGGCCAGAGTTTGAAACAGACCGTTATTGCCGAAGGGGTGGAAACGGAACAGCAATTCGCCCAGCTTCGCGAGCTCAATTGCGACATCGCTCAGGGATTTTACTATTCCCGGGCGCTGAACCCCGTCGCGCTGACCGGCTGGTTGAAAAGCCGTACCGTCTGACGGCGCCGGCCCACCCGCGCGAAAAGGCATTCGTCGCCCTTTCGCGCGGTAAAACGGCAAGCCGGCTTGCTTAGCTTTTGATTTGCTGCGCCACCCAATGGGCAATTTGCTGATAGGGAATGAATATGGACTGGTGCCGGGCGGGATGGGTGGCGGTGAATACCCCGATAACGGCGCCGTCCGCGCCGTAAACGGGGCCGCCGCTCATGCCCTGGATGCCGCCGGCGTTGCTAAGGGCGACCAGGCAACTGGTTGTCGGTTTGTCCCACCAGCCAAAGGCCTGTAGGGTGCCGTACGATGAAGTGGGCATCGCGGTATAGGCATTGTATCCATACATACTCAGTTGTTCCCCCTTCACCGCCGTTTCCAGTTTGGGCAGCACGCGATGCTGATTATCGCTATAAATAACCGCGACATCGCAAAGGGGATGGTAGGCTTTGACTTTCACCAGCATGATTCTCGCCACATGAGCGGCGGTCAGGCTGTATTTTTTGCTGATGGGGAAACTGGAACCTACTGCCCCGGCCAAAACGGGTACGCCGATAAAATGAATATCCGCTTTATCGTAAGCCGTTTCATCAACATGGGTAACGCCAACCGCATTACAGGCGACAAGGGAAAAGAGAGCCGCTGGCCATAATAAGTATATTGCCCATTTCATCAGTGAATAAATTCCGCTTTGAGTAGATTTTAAATTAAAAATCGCATGCGGATAAAGAAATAAAAAGCACACCCACCCTATATATACCGTTGCAAAAATAGAGAGATTCGATAATAACTTTCACCTTTTGAAAGTCCAGAGGCTATTTAAGCCGACAGCGATAAGTGTACTTGAATTATGTAGAGTATGGATTATTCTGATCGCCAGGCGGCGGCATGTGGACGGGAGCCGCCACGATGCCGCGCTATGTCACGTAGCGAACTTATCGGATGGCGTGATTCCCGGCATAAGCGGCCAATAAATGCAGTGACGCGGAATAGTAGTCCTCACTTTTCTGCAATGTCATGGCATTATTCTTATTGTCGCCGTTACCCAGAGTTAATTCCTTTATCGCCTCCATGCCCGGAGAAACCGGATAATCCGCCAGTTGGTTGTCGGATACATCAATCCAGGCCGGCGCGGCGCCCTGGCCTATGGCGGACCAATAGTGCCGGTACGGTTGCAACAACCCGTCATAGCCGGCCCAGCGTAGGTAGAGGGGGATACGCACCGCGTCGAAACCGAAGCGGGCCGGCCAGCCGGCGGCCGGTGCCAGGACGCCTTTGTCATCCAGTTGCACCCAGTCCGTGGGCAACTGCCACTGGCCGAAACGCATTTTGCCCAGTAATGTCCTGCCATCTTTATCCAGCAGTTGCCAGACGGGATCATGACTGAACCGATAGAAAGCCTGCCAGGCGGGGAAAATAAAATAGGAAGGATTAATAACCACCTGATCGGTATGCGCAAAACCCTCCAGACCAGGCAACATCACCGTGTAGGCGCCGACTTGCCTGACCGTTTGTTCCGCCAATGCCTGTTGGATGGACGCCGACGCCTCGGTGTACGCCGCTTCCCGCCACTGCTGGCCGGCAAGCAGCAATGACCAGGCTATCAGCGTATCGCCGTCGGAGGCCGTGTTCATATCCCGCTCGCCTTTGGGCTGGTCGGGCACATAGCGCCAGATGAACAACCCTTTGTCCGGCCGATAAAGGTGAGAGTAAGTCCATTGCCACAACGAAATGAAGGTGGGCCTATCGTCATTGAGTACCGCCAGCAGCATTCCGAAACCCTGTCCTTCCGAGTGGGAAATGCCGTTGTTGCCCGTGTCCACCACACGGCCATCGCCGCTGATAAACGCCATTTTATATTGCTGCCAGCCCGGAGAACCGGCACTGGCCGCCAAAGGACGGGCGACGGCAATGATGACTGCCAGTATCGCCACCACCGGATAAAAAGATCGTAATAACCGCATACGCATGATGTCTCCCCTGCGCCGGCCGCGCCCGTGCGGCCGGTAGTGATCCCGGTATTAGGCTTCGGTCATGGCGAAACGCCGGCTTAGCCAGGCGCGAAGCGGTTCCGCCAGGCTGGCATGTTGCAACGCGTATTCGACAAACGCTTCGATATAGCCGATTTTGTCGCCGCAATCATGGGATTTGCCCACCAGGGCATAGGCTTCGACCGGCTCTTGGGTCAACAGTAAATCCACGGCGTCGGTAAGCTGGATTTCGTTGCCGACGCCAGGCCTGATCTGTTGCAGCGCCGGCCAGATGGCGGCGGAAAAGACATAACGTCCCACCACCGCCAGATTGGACGGGGCGGACTGGGGCTGCGGTTTTTCCACTACCCGATGCATTGGCGCCGAAGCGCCCGCGACGCAAGTGCGACCGCCGCAATCCGCGACGCCATAACGGGAAAGATCTTCGTCGGCGACCGGTTCGACCATAATCTGGCTGACACCGGTTTCAGCAAAACGGCGAAGCATGGCGGACAGATTGTCCTGCGCGGGTCGGCAGCAATAAGGATTGATCAGGACGTCGGGCAATATCACCGCGAACGGATTGTCCCCCACCAGGGGGTAAGCGCAGCGTACCGCGTGGCCCAGGCCGAGCGCCTGCCCCTGCCGGATATGCATGATGCGGACATCGTCCGGGCAAATGGACCGGACTTCGTCGAGTAATTGGCGTTTTAACCGGCTTTCCAGCAGAGATTCCAGTTCAAAACTGGTATCGAAGTGATTTTCAATGGCGTTCTTGGACGCGTGGGTTACCAGGATGATTTCCCGGATACCGGCCGCGGCGCACTCCTCAACAATATATTGAATCAAAGGCCTATCCACTATCGGCAACATTTCTTTGGGTATTGCCTTGGTTGCGGGCAGCATGCGCGTACCCAAACCCGCAACGGGGATGACGGCTTTCAGCATATATTTTTCCTTAGTATCGGCAGATTATCTGCATCACTTAACAAAAAAAATCGGTCCGGGCCGGGTGGGCATCGTCAAACACCGCGCCCGCCCAACCGACTACGACAAAACCCAGCCAATTGTGCTTCGGCGGTTATGCGCTATCCGCGCCATCGCGACCGAAACGGCGGGCGGTGTTCAGGCTGCCGAATAAGGCATAGCCGTTGCCGCCGCTGTTCTTGATACGATAGAGGGCCTGATCGGCATGCTTGAGCAAGACGGACAAACGCAGCCCGTGATAGGGCGCGCAAGCGACGCCCAGGCTTACCGCCGGCATCACCTGACGCTGGCCTTTCAGACGTATCGGTCTGGCGACGCGCGCCAGGATGATATTTAGCAAGCGCGACAATTCCGGATCCTCTGGCGCCAGTCCGGCCGGAAACAGCAACACGAACTCGTCGCCGCCCAACCTGCCGGGCAGCACGCCGGCCGCGGCGCCGAGCCGGACCGCCAGCCGCCGCAGTACGCTGTCGCCGGCGGCATGGCCGTAGCTGTCGTTGATAATTTTGAAATTGTCCACGTCTAAAATCGCCAGACAGATAGGCTGAGACTGACGCTGACTGTCTTGAATGATTTCCTCCGCTCGCTCCAGAAAACCGATCCGGTTCAATAACCGGGTCATGGAGTCGTAATAACTGCGCTGGTATAAACCATCACGCAAGGCGATTTGCCGGGTAATATCAAAACGGATAGAAATGAACGCGATGATTTTACCTTGTTCATTTCGTTCCGGAATGATGGTGATATCTTCCCAATATGGCTCGCCACTTTTCTTATAGTTGCAAAATTCCCCTCGCCAATAATCACCTTGCCTTAATTGCGCTTGTTGTTGCGCCAAGGTTTTTTCATCGCCGAAACCGCCATCAATAATCTGATGCGGTCGCCCCGTTAATTCATATCGCTGATAACCGCAGTGCCGGCAAAAAAGTTCATTGGCATAGATAATGATGCCTTGCGTATCGGTGATGGTGACCATCAAGGCCTGATCCATGATATATTTCATGAAGGAAAGCTTAGGCCGGCGATACGCCGCCGTCGCTTCGGTAAACAATGCCGCCATTTATTACAAGCCCCCGGATTTCGCTGAACGTCGCGTCGCCTGTCAGGCATGCAACGCATAACGGAAAATCAATACATCGTCGGTATCTTTGGCGTGCCAGTTGGTGGTGACTTCATTTCTGCCCCCCTGGGCGCTTATCCATTCGCCGTAGGCGCCCGCCAGCATACAGGCGCTGGCCAGCCGCCATTGGGCGTTTTCTCCCTGCGTGGGCGTATGCGGCCAGGCGCAATGCACCAGAATCAGTTCATGGCGCGCCGGCGCAATGCGCACAAATCCCCAGTCAAAATGCCCCAGCAGATCGTTGAGACACGCTTCCAGGGCGGCGATACTGTCGCAAGGCGGTAAAGGGTGCCGGGCGGCGATGGCCGCGCCGATTTGACGCAACTTTTCGTGCGCCTCGCTATCTTGACTATCGCTGATAACCTGATTGAAAAGAAACTGAATCAGGTCATGCCAACCGCTTTGATAGGAACGCTGAAGAATTTCATTTTCTTGTGGCTGCATAGGAATATCCGTTTTAAGCATCAATAACTCGGGGTATATTTTAAATAAAAAAGCGCGCTACTTTCGTTATAATTACCGAAAGTGCTGTAACCTAAATTCAGGCCAAGCACCGAATCATCGGTTATGGCGTAACGGGCATCAAAATTCAGGCGATAACTGACGCCATGTTTCGTTTGCTCGGCATATTGACTATCGATACCATCCACCTCAGAGGCATAGCTTTCGATTTCCTGTTGTAATTGGCTTTGACCAGGGAAAATATCGCTGCTTTTCTCGCGATAAGTTTGATAGCCTATCGCGCCGCCCAGACTAATGGTGCCTTTATCAAAATGCTGTGTAAAAGTCACCGGCGCGGAAACGCTGAGATAATTTTGCGGGCTGAAATACCCGCCCTGGCCAAGCGAATAATAACTTAAATTTTTCTTAAAGTTCATATAATCAATATCAATGCCGGTTTTGAGTTCTTGATCATCGGTTCGATAGGGCCGTAAATAAAATCCGCCGCCGGCTTTTGTTTCATCGTTATCCACGACATTCCGGCCAAGGTAACGATAATAGCCGCCACTGAGATAGGCGCCGGCATAACCGTTATCCCATGCCAATTGCGCGTCCGCGCCATTACGGGTCACCGCGCCGAAACGTTTACCGGTGACGGGATCGCGGCTGCCGATGTAGGAAAGCAGACTATCGGTGACCGCCCGGCGTTCCGCGGTAAACGTCAGACGGCTGTGCTCGCTCAGTTGCGGGGAAAACGTCAACCCGCCCACCGCCGTGGCCAGCGGCTGACCCAAAGGCGTGGAACCGATATCGATCCCGGCCAGGTCGTTCTTCACGCTGAAATTCAGTTCGGTGCCGGAGGCTTGCTGGGTATCGGTGGCATCGGCATTGTTGTCGTCATCATCCGCCGCCTGGCGTTCAGCATGCACTAGGGCGCCTGCCCCGAAACGATTGGCGACCTCGCCGCTGGCCTGACCGCTGTATAGCGTCAACGGCCGCACCTTGAACTCCCAGCGCGCGCTGTCGCCCGGCACGCCGGACAAGCTCAGGGGCGCGGCGACTTCGGTCAATCGGCCCAGGCCACTCTCGCCATTGATGTTGCGTACCTCGATCCCGCCCTGCGCCCAGGTCGCCAGTTTGTCTCTCAGAGCATCGATACGACGGCTGATGTCGCGGCTGACGGCTGTGGCCGGATCCGGCTTGTCCGTACCCCGTGCGTTGTCCAAACCGAATAAATCCGGGTCGCCGGGTACGCCGCCGTTGGCAAGCAATCCCGGTGCCGCCGCATCCTGCGCCGCCGCGAAGTCATTCCGTTGCGCAGTGTTTTGTTGCGCGGACTCCAGCAATGCCAGGGCCTTGCGATTCTCCCCATTAAGTTCGGCCACCCGCGCGGCCAGCAGCATATCCTCGGGCTGCTGCGCGCGCGGCAAGCGCGTCAGCAGACGGCCGGCCTGATCGCCATCGCGGCGCGCCAGCGCCAGCTCAACGCCGGCCCGGATCACTTGCGGGTCATCGCCATGATTCTGTTGCAGGTAATTGATGATTTTTGTCGATTGCGGCAGCATATCGCCGGCCATATAAACCCGGTTCATGGCCAGCAACAGATTCTCGTTGCCGGGATCGTCGCGCAACGGGACGGCCAGACGCTGATAAGCCTGGCGAATCCGGCCCTGCTGCCGCAGCGCGTCGGCCTCGGCGATCAGACTGCCGTTACGCAGCGCGCGAACATCGGCCGCGTTGCTGCCGTTTTGCAGCGAAGGGTCGCTGAGCAGGCTTTCGGCGTCGGCATAGCGACCGGCGCTATTTAACACCGCGATATGCCCGGCATAGTCCCCCACCGAGCCGTGCAAACCGCGCGCCATATCCTGACGCACCAATTGCAGCGCCTGCGGCATATCGCCGGCGTTCATCAGGCTTTGCGCCAGCTTGCCGATATCGGCGGACGCCGTCGGCGCATGCGCCAGCAGTGGGCGCAGGGTATTTATCGCCGCCGCGTTGTTGCCGGCCCGGCTGTAATCGTCGGCCTGGGCGAGTTGCAAGTTGAACGCCGCCCGATCCCGCAATGCCTTGACAACCGCCCGTTCATTTAGCGACGGACGACTGTTAAGCAAATTGAGCACATCCCGCCAGTGTTGCTGGTCCGCGGCATCCAAAGCCGCCGCATAGACGGCGTCGTCATTCCGGCGGCCCGCCAGCGAGGCGATTTCCCGTTCGGCACCGACCGTGTCGCCCCGCCGGCGCAGTAGTCTGGCCAAATCCAAAGTGACCCAGACATTATCCGGACTGCGGGCGCGCGCCTGGCGCAGCAGCGCTTCGGCCCGGTCATCGTTGCCCGCGTCGGACGCTTGTCGCGCCGAACGGCGCAGCGCCTCGGCGGGATCATCCGCCGGACGCAGTTTTTGCCGCGTCTGCGCTGACAATTGTCCCAGCAGCTTTTGGGCCTGTTCATTCTCCCCTTGCTGGCGCAGCACATAATACAGTGCGCTGGAGACATCTTCGCGCGCGGGGGACTGATCGTGCAAACGTTGCAGCAACACGCGGGCCGAGGCGATATCGCCCCGGCGTCGGAGCAAATCGGCCTTCAACATGCCCGCTAAAACCCCTTGTTCACCCGTCGCGTTTTGCAATGGCTCGACGAGCGATAGCGCCCGCGCCGTATCGCCTGCGCGGGCCGCCTCACGCGCGGTGGCGAGCCGGGCGTAAAAATCGGCGTCCTGCGCCTGTTGCCGCCATCGGCTTCCATCGCTGCCGCCATCAGTGGCGGCCTGGTTCAGCCAGCGTGTGGCGGCGGCATAATCGCCGGCGCGCAGCGCCGCATACCCTCTCCCCGCCAGGGCTTCGGCATCGTGGGGATTGGCTTGCAGGATCCGGTCGAATCGGGCGGCGGCCAATGCCGTGTTGCCCTGATTCAGCGCATCATAGGCGGCCTTTTTGTCCTGCCCGGCGATAGCCTGCTGAAAATGCGCCATCGGCTGTCCATCGGCGGGATGTCGACTGGCCCAGGCCTGGTATAGCGGGCGATCGCCCGGACCGGCCTCCAGCCAGAGCAAGGCCTGCCGCAAAGCCTTATCGGCATCGGTATCCTTGTCCGCCAGCGCGGCCAGCATCCCGATACCCTCGCGGCGGGTTGCCTCGGTATAGGTTAAGGTCCGGCCCAATGCGCGCGCAATGGTGTTATCGCCCGGGAACATCCGCGCCTGTTCCCGTAACCCGGCGATGGCCTGGGGCAGTTGTCCGGGAACGCCGGCCAGCGTTTGGTAGTATTCCGTCGCTAACTCTTCGGTGGGTCTGTCGCCGCCGAAGATCCGCCGATAAGCCGCCACCGCCGCCGTACTGTCCCCCTGGCGCGCCAACTGGCGGGCCTGGGCGAGTTGCTGCGCGGACACCGCCTGCGGCTTGGCGGCGGCTGACAACGATGCCAGCCGGGGGTCGGACGGCGATGCCGTTTCCAGCCGTCGCCGCCAGTAGAGGGCCTGGGCGGTATTGCCATCCTGCGCGGCATAGAGCGCCAGATAAAACAACGCGTCGGCGTTGTTGCCGTCTACCGTCAGAATTTTTTGCAACGCTTCACGGGCCTTGTCGTCATGAGCGCGACCGTGCCAGTAGTTCGCTTGTTGCAACAGCGCGCTAATCACCGGTTGCGCCTGAGCCGGCCAAGCCCCGCCCAGCAGCAGGCCGCAACAGGCCGTCCGGGTCAACGCGGCAAGCAGAGTTTTATTCATTGTTATGCTCCAGCATGGGTATCATCGTTTCCCGTTTCCCGGTCCGAATCGCCGAGCCGCTGTTCGGCTCGCCGCCGTAGCCTGCCGTAAGCGGTCAGACCGAGGAACAACGATAAGGCGAAGATCAACAGCGCAACCGCCACCACATGCCTGGCCGCGTACCAGAAAATCCGCAGATAAAGCGGCATATCCCCGCTGGCGAAACGATCGCTGACCTGAAAGCTGCTCACCTCGCCTTTGCCGCTGATAATACTGAGATCGCCGTGGATCGCCGCGTTGACCGACGGGTCATTCAAGTCCCGAATCAGTCGCGGCAACTGCCGCGTGTCTTTGGCGGCGACCGCCACGACCACTCTGCCGGGATCCCATGGGGAGCGGAAGCTGAGCAGCCCCCGCCAGTCGCCGGCGCCGGCCAGGTAGGCGCGGGCGGCGGCATCCTGTGGCATCGCGTCGCCATTCAGCCAAGATCGCAGCCGTATCGCATTACTGGGGGGTCGGACGGTAAGCCCGCCGCCGTCTATGTCGAAAGCGCTGCCGGTCATCAGGCCGGGCAAGGGGCTGTCCTGGCCGAGATCGCTGACCACCAGAATATCGTCATGGTCGATATCGCCGTCCGCGGGCATACCAAGCCTGACCTTGACATGTCCCGCCGCCAAACCGGTGGCTTTGCCGGCTCGTACCATCAGGTTGATAAGGGTATAAAGCTCATTCACATCTGGATTGGCCGGCAGCAACAGCGTTGTCTCGGCGAAATCCGCCCGGCGGCTGAAGGGAAACGCCGCCCCGGCGAAATAGGCGAGATTGGGCATCAGCGCGAAATGCCGGTTATGGGGGAAATTTAACGTCGAGTCGGGGTCAATGCGGCTGATCAGGTTGGCCCCCGCTTGCGGTAGACAACCCTTGGCCTTGTCGGGACGCAGATCAAAATAGAAACCCAACTGGTTTTGACTGTAAATGCCGGCGGGATCCAGATAAAGGCTGGCGTGCCGCATAGGTTGGTTTAGCCCCAGCCAACGCCGGATTATCCGTTCCGGCTCGGCGTTGCGCGGCGTCAGGCGCCCCAGAAAACGGCCGTTGAGGGACACCGTCAGGGACGAGTCGGCGGTATCGATTCCCTCGCCCGAGGCGAACACATAGGACAGATTCATTGGCAATGTGGCGCCATCCCACCAGAAAAGGTCCGGCGCAACGCGAAACGTAAGATTGTTGGCGCCATGGTAAAGGCCTTTGGCCGACAACGCGCCCTCGGCGGCAGCAAGCCGGCGCAACGGCACCGGTCCGTCGGCACTCAGCCACGCCGGCGCATCATAATCATGGCGTTGCGCAATGCCATTCATCGGGACCCGCCATTGCGGTCCCTCCGGTAACGGCGCCGTGCTGAGATCCCAGGCGGCCTGGCGTAGCTGAGCCTCATCGTCGCCGCTGACCACCAGTAATTTGAACGTCGGCGCGGAGGGGTTATCAATGATCGTCAACTGCGGCCCGTCGCCGCCAGGCAACACGACACCCGCCACGGTTTGCCCGGACCGGCCAATGATAATGCCGTTACCGGCGGGCAACTGGTCCAGTAATACCGGCAAGTCCACCGCGCTGTTCCCGCTCAGGCTGCCGAGGCCGGAGGCGATGATCGCGGCGGCGGTTATCTCGCTCGCTTGCGGATCGGCGGCCAGCATCAGCGGCAATGACGTGCCGGTCATACTACGGGGATCGAAAAACGGTAACGGGAAACGGCGCAGATTACGACCGCCATTGAGCCAGACGCCCCGGTATTGCAGCGCCGAAGCCGGAGAGATACTGACGCTGAGCCCTTTATCCAATGGCGCCAGGCATTGTCCCTCCGCCGGTTGATCGCTTTGCCCCACCCGGAAGCTGAGATTATTCTGGCCGGTCAGCATCGCGGCCGGAATATCCAACTGGTAGGTATTCTCCCCGCCGGCATCCTGGCCAAGGGGCAGCGTACCCATCGGTTGGCCGTTAAGCATCATGAACAACATCTCGCCCCGCTGGGCCAGTGCCGGCGAAGCGGATACCATGAGCTTTAACTGCGCCTGCTCCACCACCAAATCCTGCGGCAAAGAAAATGACACGCCGGACAATGCCTGATTGCCCTGTAGCGTCATTGCCCGACGTTGCCCCATTTGCGCCAGTGTCAGATCCTCGGTCACCGCGGCTTCCGCCGGTGTCTTGCCGGCTGTTGCCGGGGAGACGGCCGGACCGCCAGGTTCCGTATCCGATGTCGGCGCCAACGGTAAACCGGGGGCATCAAGACGTTCGCCATTGGGCAACGTTAGCGGCGTTTCGCCTTGCGTAGCCGGCTGTGCCATGGCCGGTAGCGTATTCAAGCAATATATTCCGACGCATAACAGTTTAATAAGCCTCGCTCTCATGCCCTCTCTCCCGAACGCAGCGATTTGACCTGCGCGCGGGGACGGGCCCCAAAAAATAATTCCAGTACGCAGCGGGCAATGCCGGCCAGGGCGCGGAGCGGACGATCCCGCCGCCCCGGCGGGGCAATCCAGGCATCGGCACGGGTCAGAACCACGCGGACCAGCTTACGGCGCTGATCCAGGGTCATTGACTTGAAGGCCAATCGGATCTCGTTTTTTCCCATCGCGCTGACACTGACCGGTAACGTGACCTGTTCCCGCTGCAGGTGCAACGTCACCGTCGCGACATTGCCACGCAAATCGCCGGCGCGATAATCGGCCGCCACCCGGACCCCTCCCATGGAAATATCACGGGTCTGCGCCGCAAGCGTGCCGCCGTCCGCCAGGGTCACAACCGCCGGCAAAGCGGCATTGATACGGATAGTCTTGCGAACTTGGCGCGTCTCTTTGCCAACGGCGATGGATGCCAGGAGAATCAGCAGGCTGTAACCGGCCCAACCCAGATTTAACGCGACGACATAAGGATCCACACCCAGCAATTGGCCGGCGGTATAGCGGTAAATGACCCAGGCCATGCCCGCCGCCAGCAGCAACGACGTCACAATGAGCGGCCACACGGTACGATAATCCATATAATCTTTGTCGAGCAGATCGCCTTTATCGGTGACATTGAACTTGCCCAGGCGCGGCGAGATCAGGCTCAACACCGTGGGCAGCACCAAATGAAAGGCCATTACCGCTTCATACACCTCTCCCCAGAATGTATACCGGTAACGACCGACGCTGCGGGAAGTGACATACACCGACATCACCAGATGCGGCAAGGCATAGGCAAAAATCATGCCAGCGGACGAGGCGATGATATTCAATCCCAGCAACATAAATACCAGCGGTGCCGTAAGGAATACGATGCGGGGCAAGCCATACTGAAAATGCAGCATGGCATTGAGATAGCAAAGACGCTGCGGCCAGGTTAACCCCCGGCCGAACAGCGGGTTGTCAATACGGAAAATCTGCGTCATGCCGCGCGCCCAGCGGATTCGCTGATTGACATGCAGCGCCAGTCGTTCCGTCGCCAGTCCGGCGGCCAGTGGAATTGCCAGGAACGCCGAATTCCAGCCCAACCGCTGTAGTTTCAGGGCGGTATGCGCATCCTCGGTGACGGTTTCCACGGCGAAACCGCCAATCTGATCCAACGCCGCGCGACGAATAACCGCGCAGGACCCACAGAAAAACGTGGCGTTCCAATTATCATTGCCCTGCTGCACCGGACCATAAAACAGCGCGCCTTCGTTGGGCACGCGGCGCGCGGCGCTCAGATTACGCTCGAACGGATCCGGGGAGTAAAAGTGGTGGGGTGTCTGGATAAGCGCCAGACGGGGATCCTGTAGAAAACTGCCTACTGTCGCCTGGAGAAAAATACGTGTGGCCACATGATCGCAATCGAAGACGCAAATCAGCTCGCCCCGGGTAAGGGTCATGGCATGATTCAGATTACCCGCCTTGGCATGGCTGTTATCCGTACGGGTGATATAACCTACCCCCGCCTGGCTGGCGAACGCCTCGAATTCCGGACGTTTGCCGTCGTCGAGCACATAGACTTGCAGCTTATCGCGGGGATAATCAATACATTGAGCCGCCAGCACCGTATCCCGGACCACATCCAGGCTTTCGTTATAAGTGGGAATATAGACATCGACGCTGGGCCAGGCCGAGATATCCTGCGGCAACGGCGCGATGCCCCGCCGTAACGGATAACAGGTTTGTAAATAGCCCAGGATCATAATCAACCAGGCATAGACTTCCGCCAAGAAAAGCCCGATACCAAGAATGGCTTCAATCGTTGAGTTGAAATGCAAAGTATGGGTCGCCCGCCAATATAAATAACGCGTTGACATGACGGTGGATAATATAATCATTACCAATAAGCGTTGGCGGCTGGGTTTGTATCCCAATATCATGACAAAAGCAATACTGATCAAGCCCAGTATGTATTGTCGGTTATTGTCCATTGGCGTAATGATTAACAACACCATAATCATAGATGCCATCAGGAGTAAGCATCGCCTCAGAAATATCATCATCATAATTCCAAAAAAATCCGTTACACGCCGTGTATCCACACACGTCATTATGATTGCGGCAGTCAGAGGCCAGACGCTGGTATAGGAATGAAAATGGTACATCTGGTAAACGTTCAAACGCAGCGTCTATATTCTCTAAATACGCCAAGTTGCATCGCGGCGGCGGGCGGGCGACGAATTCGCCGGAACGAACTTGAACCGCCCCATGGCAAGCCTCCGATAAGAAACGGGAGGCCTCTTTTTGTCCCCAGGCGCATAGCCAGCGCCGTGACCGGGATGAGCAAACGCCGCCACAAAAGTCATCCTGAAGTATGATGAGTATAAAATTTCATCCCTAGCGGCCAATATTGCGTGGCGAGTCGTTAACGCCGACTCATTGGGAATTGGCAATCGCCTTGAGCAACGAGCTCAGGGAAATATGATCTATGGCGCGGGAACGGCCGCCATCCACTGTCCGTATTCCGTTTTGCACAGGCGCTGAAGGTGCGGCGGGCTGCGCAAACAAAGAGGCGTCCATCGCGCGGGGCGGTTTGTTATGTTTGGCCATGGCCGGCGCGGCCGCGCCGTCGGAAGCGGCCTGTGCGGCATTTAGGGGTGATACGGCTTTCACCCGCACTGCTTGCGCCGGAGGGGTCCGACTGCCGTCGCCGGCATCGGCGACATGATCGTCGGCGGAGGAAGAGGTTTTTTCGTCTTGTTTACTAAAATCTTGAAAGGCGAAATTCCGCAAACCACTTTTTTCCTTCAGATTGCCAATATCATCGTACATTATTTTTCCCCATTCCTGAATAGACCTTTTCGGCACGCTACAGCTATTTTGCCGATTTGGCTGAAGCCTTTTTTATGCACCGATTTTAGGCCGTCAACCCGCATGTTGAACGCCGGCCGCCAGCGTTTTTTCGGCGTGGAAAATGAAACAGCGCTGAATCGGCCTAAAAACAAATGAAGCATATAGTTTATATGCACAGAAATTCAATCACTCTTATCAATTAATTATCGCTCCAACCATCACCGTCCCTATTTAATGCGCCGCGCCCATAGCAAGCGGGACGTCAATGAATTAAATGCACCCTATTCATAGATGACACCCCAGTAATGACCGTCACCAACCCAGCGTTAATCCCGGCCAATGCCTGACGGACGGGATTGTCACTAAGGGACTACCGGATTAAATCGACATAAAGTCAAAGGGTACCGTTATCAATCCGGCTCATTGCAGTCGGACCAATTTTTTACTGCCGGCATCGCCGGCGCATGGACGATGTTTTGTTCCAGAATGGGCTTCATATGGCGGGCTATCTCTTTGCGCAGCTGTTCATAACGACTACGCATACTGTTGCCATGCCGAAAAACCATTACGATGGTCCGTTTCGGTTCCGGATTGACACAGGGAAGATAAACGCAGCGATCATCCCGCCTGACCGCCAGCTTCGGCATAAAGGTCATTCCGCCGTTGCAGGCAATCATGGTACGCAGCGTTTCCAGATTGGTGGCGGCAAACCGGGTATCTTCCTCGGCGTCGAATTGATAGCAATACCGCATGGCCTGCCACCGTAAACAATTACCTTGATTAAGCATAATCAGTTTATTGCCAGCCAATTTATGCATATCAACTGCGGTTTCCTGCGCCAAAGGATGGTCACGGGTCACCGCCAGCAAAAACGGTTCCTCATACAATGGTAGCTCGGCAAATTGACTGGTTTCGCGCACCATGGCCATAATAGCGCATTCAATCTTGCCGGCTTCCAGCATCGCCAGCAATTGATGCGTTTGTTCTTCATGCAAATAAAGATCGAGATTCGGGAATTTCTGACAAATAACAGGAGATATCAGTGGAATGAGATATGGCGCGATGGTCGGAATAATCCCTATATTGGTCGGACCCTGCATAACGTCTTTTTGTAACGTGGCCAATGATCGCAGCGCCTTGAGTTCGCGTAACACGGCTTTGGTCTGTTCGACCAGTTGTAAACCATTTTGCGTGAAATGAACCTTACGGGTAGTCCTCTCCAGCAATCTTAATCCCAGTTCGTCCTCAAGCTTTCGTATTTGAGCACTTAACGTTGGCTGACTCACATTACATGCATCGGCCGCCCGTTGGAAATGGCGCTTCTCGGCCAGCGCCACCAAGTACTCCAGATCTCGAATATTCATACTTTTCTCCGGGTTTGTCAGCGCCTTCGTCGTCTATCCTTGATGCACAATCGCCTCCCCGCCGGCCATGCAGCGTCAGCGGGAAAACCATACCGGATAGAAAGGCCGCTTGACATCAACACCTTGTCTCAATGTTATAAGAAAGTTATGTACGTTACCTGGCGTTTACCTTATTGTATTTTTTTACCATCGTCCTGTCTTTATATTCTTATCCTGAAGGGAAAAGAATTAGCGTGGGCAGATAAAAAGTTGACAAAAATCACTTCTTAAAGTTCCATTATTCCCTTTCCCGCTCATATGTTTTACGAAAGACAATCTAATTCAAGATTATAAACACCCGCCCTGATGTTATTGAAAAACCCGGCATCATGCCGGCTACAACCTGTTTCCGCACGCACTGCGCATCCCTCGAAACAAGCAATAAACAAGAGAAAAACACCTATCAAAAAATCGTATGAGAATATAAGATTTTACCCGCAACTTATTTTGATAGTTAAAATGTGAATTCTATTAATGAAATCGGAATGCCCTGAAAAACAGCCGCTATCATATATACCTTGTTTGAAGTTAATCAATTGAGGGTAATTATAATTTATGCGCTATTCATTGATGAAACAATCGAGTTTTGTACGCTGAAACGACAGCCCGCCTCAATATGCCTGCTTGTGGAAAATGCCACGCAGCGCAAGAAATCTGAACGAAAAGTCACGTTACGCCCGATGCGTTAGGTCGGAAAACCCCGTTATTACATTAAATTAGTCAGTCATTCTTAAAATTTGCGATGACGCGCCCAAAAGAACTTCTTTCCGTTGTCAAAAACAATTTTCAGGCCGATAAAGTAGCGTTGTGGATTGATCACATAACGTTAAGGGACGCAATATATTGTAACACTTTATGCGGAAGATAATGGCCTTTTTCATAGGCATATTCAATTTGCAAATAGGTTGCGACCAGTGCGATAGTGAGAGATTCCATGCCGGTTTCCCCCGCCGTCAGATTCAAAAACGGAAAATATTTCCTGATAGCCGCCGCCTGATCTGAGGAAATTCCGCCATCGGCATAGGGTCTGCCGAGAATTTCCATCGCTTTCTCTTGCTCGACACCGGCGATATAGGCCAAGCGGGTGATCAGCCTGGGAACGGATGCCGGTAGCGGCGCGGGCAGAGGCGAGCAGGCTAAGCCGGATTGGTTTACGCGTTTGCGTCCTTTCATCCCATCAACTCCTATATGAGGAACACCACCAAGGATTGGTTACTCAAAGCGCATGCGCCTGTAGCATCAGCATCACGCTCACCAAAACAACATTTTGTTAATAAATTTGTTATATTACTTTTCCTCAGGCATGACATCTAAAAAAAGGCGAATCGGCCGCGGGGGTTGGTCCGATCTCACGTCCCTCTGCGTTATCGGCAGGTCAGGCGGATCATTTAGCCTATGGTGTTGTTTTAGTGTTGTATCATCCCATCGATATGTTTCGAGGCGCAGGATTCCCTGGGTTTGTCGTGATTATAACGAACTTAGAACTGGATAACGATCCAGGCCACGCATAACCAGAATAGTGCGCATATGAAAAAAACCGCCAGCCACACCTTGCGCCGCAGGTCGCGCACCCGGCGTATTCGTTCCCTTTTGCTGGCGGGATGGAGAGCGTGATCTCTAAGGGCTTTGTATTTCATGATATTTTTCAATGATGTCATCAGAGTTCCGAATGTAAGGATTTACCCCCGGCAATTCAATCGTCGACCTCTACATATCCCCACGGACTCCATAAGTCCTGTCTATCGATTTCTTTGGCGATGTTATCAGTTAAAACGTTTTTTAACGAAAATATAATTTTCGTTTTATGTTCGTTTTTGCTCTCTATCAAACTTTTTGGGACGCATTTATGCCCTAATAGCGGCACAAGGCACGTTTCGGTGCCGGCTCAATAGAGATAGGAGAGGTTATGACCACGCAATCTCCTTATAATGACACGGATGTGATTATCATCGGCGGCGGCGCGACCGGGGCGGGAATCGCGCGGGATTGCGCCCTGCGCGGACTGAAATGCCTGCTGTTGGAGCGTTTCGATATCGCCAGCGGCGCCAGTGGGCGCAATCATGGACTTTTGCATAGCGGCGCCCGCTATGCGGTAAACGACAGTGAATCCGCACGGGAGTGTATTGCCGAGAATCAGGTGCTAAAGCGCATCGCCCGGCACTGCGTCGAACCGGTCGACGGCCTGTTTATCACCCTGCCGCAAGATTCGCTGGACTATCAACAATTGTTTATCCGTCGTTGCGCCGAAGCCGGCATCAACGCGCAGGCCATTGATCCGGCCGAAGCGCGGCGCCTGGAACCTTGCGTCAACCCCGATCTGATCGGGGCGGTGCGGGTGCCTGACGGCACCCTCGATCCTTTCCGACTGATCACCGCCAATATGCTTGATGCCCGCGAGCACGGCGCGCGTTTTCTGACTTACCATGAAGTGACCGGGTTGATACGCCAGGGCGATCGCGTTTGCGGCGTGCGCGTTTTCGACCACCACACTGGGCAGCAAGGGGAGATTCGTGCGCAGGTGGTGGTGAACGCCGCCGGTATCTGGGGACAGCATATCGCCGAATACGCTGATTTGCCCGTGCGAATGTTTCCCGCCAAGGGCGCCTTACTGATTCTCGGCCATCGGATCAACAACACAGTGATCAACCGCTGCCGGCCGCCAGCCGACGCCGATATCCTGGTGCCGGGGGATACCGTGTCGCTGATTGGCACCACGTCTACCCGGGTGGATTACGATCGCATTGATGAAATGACCGTGACGGAGAAAGAAGTGGATCTGCTTATCCGGGAAGGCAGTCTGCTGGCGCCGGCGCTGGCCACTACCCGACTGCTGCGCGCTTATGCCGGCGTGCGGCCGCTGGTGGCCAGCGATGATGATCCCTCCGGACGGGCCGTCAGCCGTGGCATCGTGTTATTCGATCATGCCGTCCGCGACGGGATGGAAGGCTTCATTACCATTACCGGCGGCAAGTTGATGACTTACCGCCTGATGGCGGAATGGGCCACCGACAGCATTTGCAAAAAGCTGGGCGTGACGGCGACCTGCGCGACGGCCAGCGAACCTTTGCCGGGCTCGCGCGCGCCGGAACAAGAATCCGGCCGGGATCCCTCCCTCCTGCCGGCCAGCATTGCCGGTTCCGCCCGTTATCGCCATGGCGATCGCGCCGATCGCCTGCCCCAGAATAACCGGCTCGATAATAGCCTGGTATGCGAATGCGAGGCGGTGACCGCCGGCGAGGTACGCTACGCCGCCGAGACGCTGGCGGTACGCGATCTGACTGATTTGCGACGCCGGACGCGGGTGGGCATGGGCACCTGTCAGGGCGAATTGTGCGCCTGCCGCGCCGCCGGGCTACTTGCCCGTTTCAACGTCGTCACCGCGCAGCAATCCGTCGAGCAACTGGGCGAATTTCTCAATGAACGCTGGAAGGGCATCAGACCGGTGGCCTGGGGCGATGCGTTACGCGAAAGCGAATTCACCAGTTGGGTCTATCAAGGGTTGTGCGGGCTGGACGCCTGTGACGACGCCAAACGGCGGGAGGCGGATCATGGACTTTGATGTCATAGTGATAGGCGGCGGATTGGCCGGACTCAGCGGCGCCATCCGCCTGGCCGAACACGGCCTGCGCTGCGCAGTGGTCAGCGCAGGCCAAGGCGCGTTGTTTTCGTCTTCCGGGTCCCTCGACCTGCTCTCCCGTCTGCCGGACGGTACGGCGGTGACGTCGCCGCCGGCGGCGCTGCCGGCGCTGGCGCGGATGGCGCCGCGGCATCCCTACAGCATCCTTGGCGCCGAGACCGTCGCAACCTTGGCGCAGGAAGCGCAGGCCCTGCTGGAGCGATGCGGGTTGTCACTGCGGGGTTCCATGGCCCGCAATCATCTACGGATCACGCCGCTCGGCACCCGCCGGGCCACTTGGCTCAGCCCGACCGATGTTCCCATCGTCGAATCCGGCCAAAACCTCCCCTGGCACGCTATTTTGATAGCCGGCATTGAGGGTTTTCTGGATTTCCAACCGGCCCTGGTGGCCGATACGCTGACGCGAGAACAAGGACTCGACGCCCGCGCCACATTGATTCACCTGCCCGTGCTGGATTCGCTGCGCAATAATCCCAGCGAGTTCCGGGCGGTGAATATCGCCCGGCGCCTGGATATCCCCGACAACGCCCAGGCGATGACCGACGAGCTCGTCCGTCTGGCCGGCGATGCCGAAAGCATTATCCTGCCGGCCTGCATCGGACTGGAAGACGGCCGACCGCTGGAACGACTTCGCGCCGCGTTGGGCAGGCCGGTGCATATATTGCCCACGCTGCCGCCATCCCTGCTGGGGGTGCGCTTTTTCCAGGCGTTGCGCCAACGGTTCAACAGGCTCGGCGGGATCTTTATGCCGGGCGACACCGTCCTTAAGGCAAGCATGGCCGGTCGACGGGTAATGGGCCTCTACACCCGCAACCACGGCGATATTATGCTAAAGGCGCGGCAGTTCATTCTGGCCAGCGGCAGTTTTTTCAGCAATGGACTGCTGGCCGAGCGCGAGGGCATCCGTGAGCCGGTATTCAATGCGGATATTCACAGTCTCCCCTCCCGCGGCGACTGGTGTCGAACCGGTTTTTTCGAGCCGCAGCCTTATCGGGAATTCGGCGTTAACACCGACGATCGGTTGCGTCTTATGGCTGAGCGCGAGCCAATGGAAAACGTCTATGCCGCGGGGGCGGTGCTCGGCGGTTACGATCCGCTACAGCAAGGCTGCGGCGCGGGCGTCTCGCTAATCAGCGCCCTGTCTGCCGCGCGCCGGATCCTGGCGTCGGCTAAGGAAATCGCATGAACAGCTCATGGGAAAGCAGCTTCGAGAGCTGCATCAAATGCACCGTATGCACCACCTATTGTCCAGTGGCCAACGTCAATCCCCTTTATCCGGGCCCCAAGCAGGCCGGACCGGACGGCGAACGGCTGCGACTGAAAGATCCCGGTTTGTTCGATGAGGCGTTGCGTTACTGTACCAACTGCAAGCGCTGCGAAGTCGCCTGTCCCTCCGATGTGCCGATAGGCGATATCATCCAACGGGCCAAAGCCCGGTATAGCGAGCATACCCCCTCCCTGCGCGACAGGCTGCTGAGTCATACCGACATGATGGGCCGGCTATCGACCCCATTGGCGCCCCTGGTGAACCTGGGCACCAGCCTGCCGCCGGTCAAACGTCTGCTGGACGGCGCGTTAAAGATTGACCACCGCCGATCCTTGCCGACGTATGCCTTTGGCACCTTTCGCCGCTGGTACCGCCAGCAGGCCGACCAACAGCGGCGCTACCCGGAACAGGTGGCGTTTTTTCACGGTTGCTATGTCAATTACAACTATCCGCAATTGGGCAAGGATTTACTGCGGGTGTTCAACGCGCTGAATGTCGGCGTGCAATTACTCAAGCAGGAAAAATGCTGCGGCGTACCGCTTATCGCCAACGGTTTTATCACCCAGGCGCAGCGGCAGGCCCGAATCAATAATGATGCGTTGCGCGCGGCGGTCCAGGAACAGGGCGTGACGGTGGTGGGCACCTCGTCAAGCTGCATCCATGCCCTGCGCGAGGAATATCCGCATTTGCTGGATGTGGACACATCGGCGGTACGCGATCGGGTGGAACTCGCCACCCGTTATCTCTATCGCCTGCTGGAAGCGGGCAAAACGCTACCGCTTAAGGCTATGCCGCTCCATGTGGCCTACCATACCCCCTGCCATATGGAAAAGCTGGGCTGGAGCGCCTATACGCTGGACCTGTTGCGTCGGATCCCCGGCCTGCGACTGACCGTTCTGGATTCGCGCTGCTGCGGCATCGCCGGCACTTACGGCTTTAAAACGGAAAATTATCCGACGGCGCAGCGCATCGGCGCGCCGCTGTTTAAACAAATTGAAGAGTGCGGCGCCGATTTGGTGGTCACCGACTGCGAAACCTGTAAATGGCAGATTGAGATGTCCACCAGTAAACGCTGCGAGCATCCGATCACAATTTTGGCGCGGGCGCTGGCGGATTAGGCCGGTTTATCCCCTGACGCGCACCGCGTGATTTTCCGGCGCCGCGCATTGCCGCGCCGGTCCGCATCCCTCTGACGCCGACGTGTTTTCGCCGGCGCGTATCGCCACGGCCATTTTCGAAAGTGAAAGAATAATTATCGTTTATAGTCGTTTACGATCATTTTTATGACCTATTGCACACATATTAATTTCGATATTTCTCGTTTTCGCTCATCAACGTTACACTCCTCGCAGACCTAGTCATGCTTTCAGGCTAGGCTTGATCCGGTCACTCCCCGTCTTAACCGGTTATTTCACAATTTGCCAGTAGGACATGCTTATGAGCCAGAAAACGCCAACTTTAAAAGGCCAATGTATCGCGGAATTCCTCGGGACCGCCCTGCTTTTGTTCTTCGGCTGCGGCTGCGTGGCCGCGCTAAAACTGACCGGCGCCAGCTTCGGTCAGTGGGAAATCAGCATTATA
>NZ_SZPQ01000026.1 GCF_005217455.1 Martelella alba | reverse complement strand
GCGATCTTGCGCAAACTAAAGCCATGTTTATTCAACAGTTGAATTTCCACACACACCTCGTTGGGTTTCAAGGCTGCTCCAAAAAGCAGCCATCTTCTCAAAGCGGTGTATCAAGTTTCAATCGCTGGCTGTATCACATTACAACCGCTGCTCACAACGTGCGCCGGTTTTGAACGCACAGTGTTAAAATCCCCCTATGACAAGTCCGGCGCCATGGGCAGGTGATGCCCGTGGTTTATTATGGACTGGCTCTGTTCGCCACTTGGCGCCGTGGGTTACCCACGCCCGAAGTCGCCTGCCCCGCTGAGCGATTCCGGCCGTGGCCTGCCTCCCGCGACCCTGCGTCAGCCGACATATTCCATGGCGAAGTTATCGGCCAAAACCAAGCTATGTAGACGCGGTTTGCCGTGTCAGAGATCACATTATTTGCGAGCAGGATCAAACTTGACCATTTCAGTTTACTGACTTTGATCAGGAGAAGCATGGCTATTTTTTATCACTTAATGCTTTTTTCAGGTTTTGAATGATTCAATCGTTCACTTTTACTGTCTTTCGGCATAGTGTTTATGAAGCGTTTAAGTTCGGAGATAGGTATGCGCAAGATCAGCTTATTCGGACCGGCGATTATTGTCCTTTGAAGGAGGGAGTTCAAAAGACAACGATATCCGGTTCTTACAACGGTATTTATAACCTCAAATATTCATCGTTTTCAGGTGAGGGTAGGTATTGCCCATTGAAAATATCCCGCCTTAGTTTAGCGCAGGAGGGGGATGGGTAACCGTCAAATACATTATTTTGGGATAGAAATGGTCGAATAATTAACTTATTCGAAGGTACTTCTTTATAGAAAATAGTGAATCTCTCGCCAATAATTATCTGTATTTTTGGTGTTTTTTAATCTATGGCTAAGTGTGTATATGTCTGAAACAAGCTCCACGCATTTTCTCCCCATGCGTTACGCGGACTTCTCCACTCTGGTGGAGGCTCTGGATTATGCAGCGCAGGGCAGCACTGGAATGAACTTTTACGATCGCCGTAATCAGCTCATGGCTGTTTTGGAATATCGCGCGCTAAGATCGCGGGCGATATCTGGCGCAAGACGCCTGTTATCCTTGAACCTTAAAAAAGGGGATCGCGTTGCGATTATCGCGGAAACCAGCGCAAGTTTCGTAGAAGCATTTTTCGCTTGCCAATACGCCGGCTTAGTGTCGGTCCCCTTAGCCATTCCCATGGGGGTGGGCCAGCGTGATTCCTATATCGTCAAGCTACAGGGGCTGATCAAAAGTTGTAAACCCGCGGTCATCATCAGCAGTGAAGAGTGGGTACCGCTTATTCGCTCCGCCGCCGTTGACACGTCGCCCATACATATTCTCAGTAACGCTAACTTCGACGCATTGCCTGAGCTGGACATTGAACTGCAAGCGCCTTCGCCTAACGATATTGCCTATCTCCAATACACGTCGGGCAGCACTCGCTTTCCACGGGGCGTGATCATTACCCAGCGCGCGGTGATGGCCAACCTGCACGTGATAAGCCATGACGGGATCAAGCTGCGCGCGGGCGATCGCTGCGTTTCCTGGTTGCCCTTCTATCACGATATGGGCCTGGTTGGATTTTTGCTTACCCCGGTGGCAACCCAATTGTCCGTCGACTATCTGCGCACGCAAGATTTCGCCATGCGCCCGATGCAGTGGTTAAAACTGATCGCTAAAAATCGGGGTACCGTGTCCGTGGCGCCGCCCTTTGGCTACGATTTATGCTTACGCCGCAGCAACGCAAAAGACATCGCCGAACTGGATCTCTCACGTTGGCGCGTGGCCGGTGTGGGAGCGGAGTCTATCCCGGCGGAATTGCTGAACACGTTTGGCGAGCGCTTCAGCGGCAGCAACTTCGACACAAAGGCTTTCATGCCCTGCTATGGTTTAGCGGAAAACACCCTTGCGGTAAGTTTTTCCGATAACGTATCCGGCCCGCAAACCCACGAAATCGACCGGGACATTCTGGAGTATGAGGGTAAAGCGGTTGCGCCCGGTAAAAAAACACGCGTCACGTCTACCTTTGTAAATTGCGGCAAGGCGCTGCCCGGCCATCATATCGAAATTCGCAGCGAAGACGGACTGCCTTTGCCGGAACGTCAGGTCGGCCATATTTACATTTCCGGCCCGAGTCTCATGAACGGCTATTTCTGCGATGATGAATCACAGCAGCAAATCCAGGTGACCGGATGGATGGATACCGGTGATTTGGGTTATCTGTCGGAGGGGGGCCTGTACGTTACGGGTCGCAAAAAGGATTTGATCATCATTCGCGGCCGAAATATCTGGCCACAGGATATTGAGTATGTCGCGGAATCCGAGCCGGAAATTCGCTTTGGCGACGTGATTGCCTTCGTGACCGAAGAGCACGGCGAGGGCGCCAGAATTATTCTGCAAATCCAATGCAGAATCAGCGCCGAGGAGCGACGGACGCAGATCGTCCATTCGTTGAGCGCCCGCATTCAAAGCGAGTTCGGCGTTGCCGTGCATATCGAGCTGTTGCCGCCTCATAGTATCCCCCGCACTTCATCGGGAAAACCCGCGCGCGCGGAGGCCAAGAAGCGTTGGTTAACCGCCTTACATTGTCCGCAAGTGCAACAACTGGCGGGCTTCGCGCAATGACAGGAACGGTGGCAGTGACTGGCGCAACCGGTTTTATTGGCCGGCACATCGTTCAGAATCTGCTTTCCCATGGTTTTACCGTGCGCGCCCTCACCCGGCGCGCGAGGGAAACCTCAACCGATCGCTTGATTTGGATTCCCGGCGAGCTGGAAGATCGGAACTCGCTCGCCGAGTTGGTGCGCGGCGCGGAATTCGTCGTTCATTGCGCGGGCCAGGTTCGCGGGCATTCGGAAGAAACGTTTACCCAATGTAATGTTAACGGCAGCCTGCGCTTGATGCAGGTAACCAGACAAACCGGTGGGTGTAAACGTTTCTTGTATCTGTCTTCTCTTGCCGCCCGCCACCCTGAACTGTCCTGGTACGCGAATTCAAAATATGTCGCCGAACAGCAATTAATCGCGCTGTCCGGAGAGTTTTCTCTGGGGATCTTCCGTCCAACCGCGGTTTATGGACCGGGTGATAAAGAGCTGAAACCGCTATTTAACGGAATGTTACGCGGTATTCTCCCCCGGCTGGGGTCGCCGGAGGCGAAACTGTCTTTTCTCCATGTGAGCGATTTGGCGGACGCGGTCAATCAATGGTTATCGGCCGAGAATCCGCGGTCGGGTATCTATGAGCTTTGCGACGGCGTCAGCGGGGGTTACGACTGGCGGCGTTTACAGGAAATTGGCGCGTCGGTACGCCGGGGTCCCGTGCATTTAGTGGGAATTTCCCCGCGGCTCCTTAATGTCATGGCGGATATCAGTATTCTGTGGAACCGTTTGGCCAAAACGGAACCGATGCTGACGCACAGCAAAATAGGTGAGTTAACACATCAGGACTGGTCCGCCAGCAATCGAAGCCTGTCCGAAAACATCCATTGGTTTCCCAAAGTGAGTTTGGAGCGCGCGCTGCGCGAGGGTTTATTTTAATTGTCTTGAGTAGAGGTTTGCCAACGTACTTATGCTAAATCGCGATACGGTGATGGATGATATTCTTGCCTGCTTACAGGATATCGTCGAAGGCGAATTAGAAATAAAACCTGATAGTGATCTCGTCAATGATCTTGGACTGGAGTCCATCAGAGTATTAAGCCTGTTGATGATGTTAGAGGACAAGCTGGATATTTCCATTCCCATCAATATATTACTCGATGTCAGAACGCCAGAGCAGTTGCTCGACGCGCTACTTCCCCACCTGGAGAATAGCCATGGGTCTTTATGATAAATTCACACGGCTTGCCAACGAGCGTCAGCAATTTCAGGCAACGGGCCTGAATCCATTCGGCGTCTGCATTGACGAGGTGTATTCCTCAACCGCGGGCCGTATCGGCAATCGGGAAATTGTGCTCGCCGGGACAAATAACTACCTTGGCCTGACCTTCGATACACAGGCTATCGCCGCGGGTCAGGCCGCATTGGCCGCACAGGGCACCGGCACGACGGGTTCCCGCATGGCCAATGGCAGTTACCGCGCCCACCTGGCTTTAGAGCAGGAGCTGGCGGAATTTTTTAATAAACCGACCGCTATCGTCTTTTCCACGGGATATACCGCGAATCTGGGCGTGATCAGCACGCTGGCGGGCCCCGGTTCGGTGGTGTTGTTAGACGCGGATAGCCATGCAAGCATTTACGATGCCTGTGCCCTTGGCGGCGCGGATGTTATCCGTTTCCGTCACAACGACGCCAACGATCTGGAGCGCCGTATGGCGCGCCTGGGCGAGCGGGCCCGAGACGCCATCATTATCGTCGAAGGCCTATACAGCATGCTGGGCGATGTCGCTCCCCTGGTTGACATCGTCGACATTAAACGGCGGTTTGGCGGGTATCTGCTCGTGGATGAGGCACACGCTTTCGGCGTTATGGGCGACCACGGCCGGGGCCTCGCTGAAGCGTTGGGCGTCGAGCAAGACGTTGATATCGTATTGGGCACGTTCAGTAAGAGCCTGGCCTCCATTGGCGGATTCGCCATCGGCGGCAAAGCCATGGAGGTGCTGCGTTACAGCAGCCGCCCCTACATTTTTACCGCTTCGCCATCGCCATCATGCATCGCCTCGGTGCGTTCATCCTTACGGAAAATCGCCCATCATCCCGAGTTGCGGGAGAAGCTCTGGAAAAATGCCCATCGACTCTATCACGGACTGGCCAAGCTGGGCTACGAGCTGGGTCCTCACATCAGCCCGGTGGTTCCGGTCATGATTGGCGCGAAGGAGGACGGTCTTCGTTTCTGGCGCGATCTGATAGCAAACGGTGTGTATGTCAATCTGGTGTTACCGCCGGCAGCGCCGTCAGGCATGACGCTTCTGCGTTGCAGCGTCAATGCCGCGCACACAGAGGACGATATCGATGCGATCATTCATGCTTTTGCGGTGCTCAAGAAGTAACGCTTTTCATACGGCCCAGAAGGGAAACGTGGGCCGCGTTCATGGGCGGTCTTTCTTGGCCTGTTGTCCACACTCGGCTGGCCGCGGGTAGCAGCCCAGCTAACGCTGTGACTGGGGTGAGCAAGCGCGGCCGACCAAGCGGCAACGTGCGGTAGGATGTATAATGTGCCGAAAAGCGCTCTCGGCACGGGTATGATGCGTTACTGAATCTTTAACGAAACAGCTATGTCCGGTTAGGAGTTCACCACCGACTCACTCTCGACAACGTAACGATATCCATGGGTTGCCATGAATTTCGCTACGGCCTCCTTTGCGGCGCAAAGCACTTCATCAATGGGTTTATTGGCGTCGATATCCACGATCTCCGCGCCGCCAAACGTCAGCAGCGGTGTTATCGCAATCTTTTTTTCCAACGAAGCTTTGCGGTGATCGGGCTTGCGCGCGCAGGCGACATCCACATCAACATGTAACTTTATAACCAAATCCGGCTTATGCCCGGCCATCCATTGGAAAGCGGCGCGCTCGCGATGGGCCAGCCATAGGACAAGGAAGTTTCCTTTGGCGTTGGCAGGGAATGCCGTGCCATCGTATGCGCCGGGGATTTGCGCCTGTGGGAAACGGTCGGTTAAAACGATGAAACCTTTTCGGCGGAAGGCCAGCATACGATGAAAACGCCGCAGCCGACGCAAAACGAAAGTGATGATCACCAACGCCGGCAGCAAACCAAGGCGGGATTTCGCGGATTTGACCTTTTGTGTATTACGATCGATGGCCTTGCCAAAAACATTGCCCATAAGCGGGAGCCGTGATACGGCGCGCCCGACATTGCCCGCCTGCTTCCCCAGATGCACCCTGACTGCCGGACCATATTTTTTCACATCGACGATCAGATTTTCACAGACAGTTGACTTACCAGAGCCGTCACTGCCAATAACCGCAATGAGCGGCGGTATTTTTGTACTCATCATGAGATTCTCTTCTTAGATATTTGAAAGATATACCCCTTCAAGTGTGAAATCGCTGAGTGTCGTTCTCATATTAGCGAAAACGAATTTTCTATTAGGATACGATTAAGCACAAAATATTAAGTATTGAGTAAAATAGTCGTTCCATAACCCCGGCTGCCACCATGGTTTATTAACATAAAAGGCGAAAATAAAAATCTTGTCAACGATCCGCACAAAAGAACAAGACAAGCATAAAAAATACACGTTCAAAATATTCAACGCAGCCTATTATTATCTTTGTGGCGGATAATAAATATCTTGAACCTAAGATGGATTAGAATACAATAGTTTTTTTACAATGGATCGATTATTATGAGCCAACGCATAAGATCCCTATCTCATCATCCTCCTGTGCGGGTAATTGCAATAACAGGCTGTGATGGTGCGGGAAAATCAACCCTGGCCGCCAGCCTGGTTGAGTGTCTGTCCGCACGAGAACCGACTAAGCTGTTTTATCTCGGCCAGTCTTCGGGACGCATAGGGAGAGGGTTACGGGGTCTGCCCATTATTGGCGCGCCTTTTGGTCGTTATTTGCTGGCCAAGTCCGAACATGTGCATGCGCATCCTTCAATGCCGCCGGACAATATAACGACGCTCGTAATCTTTTTACTGTCTTATTGGCGGGTTTATAAGTTTCGCCGAATGCTGGTGAAAAGCCGTCGGGGTCAATTGCTGGTTACCGATCGTTATCCTCAAGCGGAAGTGGCGGGTTTTCGTTTCGATGGGCCGCAGTTGGCAAAAACCGTCGGCGGTAATCGCTGGGTACGATGGTTGCGGAAACGTGAGAAGGCACTTTATCAGTGGATGGCGTCTTATCCGCCGTTGCTGTTGATTCGTCTCGCTGTCGATGAACAAACGGCGTACTCGCGTAAGCCCGATCACGCGTTGTCCGCTTTGCGTGAAAAGATTGCCGTTATTCCGTATCTGACTTTTAACGGCGCGAAGATACTCGATTTAGATGGCCGGGAGCCGGCGAGCAAAATTCTTGATAAATCACTTCGAGCGATTCAGACCTCGCTGATGACATCAGAAACGTAGTCCTTTGTTTATCGGTTTATATTGTGGCGAATGCAAAAAAATAAATTAACTACAGAACATGATCGATCTTCTGCCTGCGTCGCCGGCCTTATCGCGGTTGTGGGGAGTGACGGCACCGGTAAATCCACGCTTACCGCTGACTTGGTTAAAAATTTGCAAAAATACCGGGCGACGGAAAGACGTTATTTAGGGCTCATTTCCGGGGAAGATGGCGACAAGATTAAACGTTTGCCGTTAATTGGCATATGGCTGGAACGACGTTTGGCGGCCAAATCCGATAAGACTCAACGCATGACGAGTCAATCGCCACCCCTTTGGGCGGCGCTGATTATGTATGGCTTTTCGTTGTGGCGTGTGGCTAATTTACGCAAAGCCCGTCGCCTGGCGCGACGCGGCGTGCTGGTCATTAGCGATCGCTATCCGCAGGCGGAGATTTCGGGTTTTTATTATGACGGGCCTGGTATTGGCGTCGAACGGGCAAGGGGCTGGCTGACGAGGCGTTTGGCCGCGCGTGAGCACCGCTTGTATCAACGAATGGCCGTATATCGCCCTGAACTTATTATTCGTCTTGATATTGATGTAGAGACAGCTTTTTTACGTAAGCCCGATCATCGTTACGACGAGCTGAAGGACAAAATTTCCGCCATGGTCCGCTTACAATACAACGGTTCCAGAATTATTGAGCTTGATGCCAGAGCCCCCTATGATGAGGTCTTAAAAAACGCGCTCAGCGCCATTTGTTCCGTGGTCATGCCCGCTCAGCGGACGAATGTCCACCCCGGGTAGCGATGGGGTGTTATAGGCCTGTCACACTTCAAGTTGCCTCTTTGAGGGCTGCGTGCGCAACCAACAAGCAGGGTTGAGTTTTTACCATGAAATATGGGTTTTCCGATGGCGCTTTTCGTTCCATTCTCCGTAACGCCGCCTATTTAGGCTCCGGTAGCGTGGCAAGCGCTTTACTCGGGCTGCTTGCGCTTTCTTGCGCGGGTAAAGGCATGTCGCCCGAGATGTTCGGCGTGCTTGTCGTCATTCAAGCCTATACCAAAGCAATCAGTGATTTCATCAAGTTCCAGACATGGCAATTTGTCGTGCAATTCGGCACGCCGGCCTTGGAACATCAGAACCTTCAGCGATTCCGTGACGTGATTTCATTTTCATTCGGTTTGGATATCGCGAGCGGGGCCGTTGCCATACTGTGTGGCATGTTGCTGCTTCCTTTTCTTTCCCACGCCCTGGGGCTGAATGCACAAAGTTTTTGGCTTGCCATTCTGTATTGCACGTTGATTCCTTCCATGACCTCGTCCACCCCGACAGGGGTGTTACGGGCGTTTAACCGCTTCGATTTGATTGCCGTTCAACAGGCCATCAAGCCTTTACTGCAAGCATTCGGCAGTGTCCTATCTTATTACTTTAACTTTGGATTCCCGGGATTCATCATAACCTGGTATGCCGCGAACGTGATTGGCGGAACATTGTTCTGGTGGTTCACCGCACGGGAGTTGCGCCGCCGGGATATTCATAACGCGCTCAAGCCGCGTTTATTCAAGACGGCGCGCCGTATCGAAGGCGCCTGGAATTTTGTGTGGACAACCAATTTTGCGCACACGATCTGGGCCGCGCGTAACTCTTGCACCACCGTTTTGGTCGGTGTTGTCCTGGGGCCGGCCGCCGCCGGATTATTTAAAATCGCCATGACCTTCTTTGATGCCACGGGAACGCCGGCCAAGCTGCTGGAGAAGAGTTTCTACCCTGAAGTCATGCGATTGGACCCCCGCACGACCAAACCCTGGCTGCTGGGACTTCGGTCGGCATTGCTGGCCGGCGGCATTGGCGTGGTCGTGGTCCTTCTCGTCATCGTTGTTGGAAGACCGTTAATCTCGCTGGTATTCGGTAGTGCCTACTTACAAGCTTATGATTTAATCGAAATCATGCTGGGGGCCATTATTGTCTCCATGCTGGGCTTTCCTCAGGAGTCTTTACTGTTTATGGCGGGTAAACAACGGGCCTTTTTAATCGCCCAGACGTTTGCCTCGGCATCATATATTGCGCTTTTGGTCCTGATGTCGTCTGTCTTTGGTGTGCAAGGCGCCGCTTTCGCGTATTTAATCGGCCAATGTTTAGACGTTCTTTCGTCTTTCATACCGACAATAAGGGCTTACCGTAATCGCTGTTTATTAGGGTTTAAGGTGCCCAGAGAGAGTAATCAATGATAACTGGCAACAATTGGAAAACTTTTCCGGCTGAAACGACACGATTACTCTTTACCGCAGTAGAAGAAGATGACCGTGTTGAGGCAGATATCAGCCTGCCGCAACATATCGATTTGTGCTGCCCACAGAGAAGCATCGAAGATAATTATGCGCTATGTTTGCAGTTTTGGGAGGAGGGTGTTTCCCGCCTGGAACTATTACAACTGGTAAACGATTTTCTCAGAAACCCGGCATTGCCCGCAACCACGCACATGCGATACAAATATATTCGCGCGCGGTATAAACATTTACGTTTTGCCCAGCGGCTTTACGGCAAAAAACACCATTCCGGTCGTCTTTTCCACAGAACGACTGTTGTGCTCGGGCATTTTCAAGATGCTTATCGTAATGGCAATAAACGCCGTTTGAGATTTTACGGTAATATTCTTCGGGTTTTACTCAGTCATCCGATTTGGTCGCTGGTTCACCATGCACTGCGCCATATTCATCTGGAAACCGAGAACGGTTTTATCGCCTACCGTCAGGAACAAATGCGTTTACTGCAAAGGCTAATCGCTAACCCCGAGCTTACTGGAAAGCAGTTTCACGACGCGCGGAAGATCATCGGCCAGCAGGTTTCTTTCTATGATACGTTGCGATCCCTTGATCCGGACAACCGCGAGGCCCGGCAAATTTCCCGATTTCTGGCCGCCATCAACGGGTTGATGGGGGACCGGCATGATGTGATGGTGGCGGATAAGCTGGCCGGCGGTAATGCCTATGACCGCCCGGCGAGGTTGGATATTGATATCTGTCGGCGTCTGGAGTTATTGCTCAGGCGATATCCAACTTAAATGAAAGGAGCATAGCTCGCTATGTGACTGGGGTGAACGAGCGCAGCCAACAAAGAGGCAACGTGAAGTATGACGAGTATCTACTCTAAATAATTCACGTTGCATCGCGGCGGCAAGCGAGTGAGTCCCCAGGAGCATAGCTCACTATGTGACTGGGGTGAGCGAGCGCAGCCAACAAGGAGGCAACGTGAAGTATGACGAGTAGCGTTAAAAACTCAAGCGGTCAAACCACCCTCCAACATAAACACGGGACGGCTTTACGCGGGTTATTGATGATGTTGCTGCTGCTGTTCCCGTTAATATCATCGGCACATAATTTTATGCTCGGCCAATCCGTCGCGCCGGTTGTCATTACGGCGCGAGGGGAGTTGATTTTGAAGAATGGCCAATTCAGCTATAAGACATGGCGGAGTTCGGAACTGGCGGGCAAGGTTCGCGTTATGCAGTATATCGCCGGGCGCACGTCGGCAAAAAAGAAGAATCAGATGCTGATTACCGCCGTGAAAGAAGCGAATTTTCCAAGGGATCGTTTTCAGCCGACCACCATTGTCAATACTGACGATGCTATCCCCGGTTCGGGCTTTTTCGTGCGCGGTAAGATTGAGAAAAACAAGAAAAATTATCCTTGGGCGCAGTTCATTGTTGATAGTGATGGATTGGCCCGCAAGGCCTGGCGACTGCCTGAAGAAAGTTCAACCATTGTTGTGCTGGATAACTCCGGCCGCGTTCAATGGGCAAAAGATGGCGCCTTGTCGCCGAATGACGTTGATTTGGTGATCGCTTTGCTGCGCAAACTGATAAGCCGTGATCAACCATGAAGGGAAAGAGAAAACGGGCGGACGCCGGCGCCGTTCCGGGCGGGACTATGCTGGGTAACGAGGAGCGCGAGTAGCTTATGTATTTGATTGAGCGCTATATCATGGTTGAAATCCGCCGCTTGGTGATGATTATCGTGGGTTTTCTGATTTTCATGTATGCCAGTTTTTCTGCCCAGCGATACCTGACGGACGCGGCCAACGGGACATTGGCGTTAGCGGTCGTTCTCAAGGTTGTATTCTATAAGATATTAATTTCTCTAGATATTATTATGCCGGCGAGCCTTTATGTCTCGGTCGCGATTGTGCTGGGCCAGCTTTATCACGATTCTGAAATCACCGCCCTTCACGCGTCTGGCTTCAGCCCGTGGCGGCTTTACAAGGCGGTGATGATACTGGCCGCGCCGCTGGCCCTGTTTGCCACCCTGCTTTCCCTGTATGGCAGGCCCTGGGCCTACGCCAATATCTATCAGTTGAAACAACAGTCACAGTCAGTGCTGGACGTGGGCCATTTACAGGCCGATAAGTTCAATGCGAATGGCGGCGGCCGGATGATCCTCGCCAGGCATATTGATCCGGCATCGCAGCACCTTACGGATGTTTTAATCTATTCACGCTCTGAAAATAACACCGACCTCTATAGGGCGCGTTCCGTTGACGTTATCGATCCCTCTCCCACAAACCCCACCGTAATGCTGAAATCAGGCACGGCCTATGTGCTGGATCGCCAGGGCACAGATGACATTATGCAAAATTACACGCATTATCGCATGGCGCTTAAACCACTTAACCAAAGCATCGAAACTACCCATAAATCGGCATCGGTGGAAGCGTTATCCCACTCGTCTGACCCCGCCGATACGGCGGAATTGCAATGGCGGGAAAGCCGCGGAGTGATCACCATTCTTATGGTATTATTGGCTATTCCGTTAAGCCGCGCCAAACCCCGACAGGATCGTTATGCGACATTATTACCGCTGACGGTCTTGTTTACCGCTATTTTTTATGGCGGGAATATCTGCCGCACATTAGTCGCCAACGGTACTCTCCCTATTATTCCCGGCGTCTGGTCAGTTTCTCTACTTATGTTGCTGGGGCTTGCCATTCTGGTTGCGCGCGATCTCTCACTGTTGCGGAAACCCTTTTTATGAATATCTTCAGCCGTTATCTGATTCGGAATGTGTTCATGGGTTTTGCCGCCGCCGCCGGATTGTTAATCCCGCTGTTTACCACATTCAATTTGATAAACGAGCTCGAGGATGTCACTCCCAATGGATACCATTGGACTCAGGCCTTGCTGGTTGTGTTGATGACATTACCCCGAAGTCTTATCGATCTTGGTCCCTTTATTGCGCTACTGGGCAGCATCGCCGGACTTGGCCAATTATCCAAAAGCCTGGAACTGACGGCGATCCGTACCGCCGGATTGTCCATTTTCAGCATTGCGCGGGTTCTTTTTTATGCCGGTTTGCTTATGAACCTGTCATTAGGCATTCTGAATGAATGGGTCGCCTCGCCAATGCAACAATATGCCTTGCAAATCAAGGATACCGCTGTCGCTAAGGCGGGGGATGCCGGCAACACGGGCAACGCGTTGTGGGCAAGGCGCGGTAATGAATTCGTTACGGTAAAGTCCCTGGATGAACATCAGCAGCCCGTCGGAATTGAGATATTTCATTACCGGACCGATCTGTCGCTGGCATCTTATATCTACGCGGGGAAAGCCACTATTATCAATAACGGGGTCTGGATTTTGCATAACGTTATGCAGAAAAATTGGCAGGACAACAAAGAATCGGTACAAACACATGCCGATTTACGCTGGCAATCCCTCTTTTCCGGAATGAGCCTGAAAGCACTGACCCTGCCCGCCGATAGCTTCTCTATCAATCAGCTAAATCATTATATCGATTATCTGAAAAATACCGGGCAGCCCAGCATTGAATATCGAATTGCTTTATGGAAAAAGCTGGGCCAGTCTATTCTGGTTGTGGCCATGATGTTATTAGCAATCCCGTTTACCTTCAGTATTCCCCGCAGGCCCGGACTGGGCAGTCGCTTGGCCGTGGGGGTTATCGTTGGCCTTCTCACCTACATTGTCTACCAGATCATTCTCAACCTGGGGCTGTTATTTTCTCTGAATGTGCCATTAACGGCCCTGATTCCGCCGATTTTGCTTTTGATTATCGCGTTGGCATTGGTTTATCGTTTCGATAAACAACACTAGGTCGACCGGCCACGCGGGATAATGGGAAAACGTGGCCGGCGCGATTACCGGGTTGTTATTTTATTGACGAAATAGTTGAACACCGAATTGTCCGCCGTCAGTTCAGGATGGAAAGCGCACACCAGGATGTTTCCCTGCTCCGCCATCACAATTTTGTCTTCATAATGCGCCAGCGCCGTGACCTGGCTGCCCACCGACTGAATAAAGGGCGCCCGGATAAACACGGCGGGGATAGACTGGCCAAACGCCTCGACCGCAATCAGGGTTTCGAAGCTGTCTATTTGCCTGCCGAACCCGTTGCGGGTGACGCAAATATCAATCAACCCCAGGGGCGTGACCCGATTTTCACTGTCAGGCACTTCCCTGCTGCACATGATCAACCCGGCACATGTCCCCAACACGGGGCGATCGCGGGCAAAATCCTTTATGGGCGCAAAGAGGCCGCCGGTGTGTATCAGGCGGCTGATGGCGGTGGACTCGCCGCCGGGAATGATGAGCGCATCGACATTCCCTAGACCGGCGCGATTTTTCACCGCAACCGCGCTCACCCCCATCCCGCGCAATTTAAGCATGTGTTCGCTGACATCACCCTGCAACGCCAGCACCCCTACCATCGCCATATTACCACCCTCTTTCCTGCATGCGTTGCTCCGCCGTCAGCGCGGCGATATCGATGCCCTTCATCGGGGTGCCCAGACCTTTCGATAATTCGGCCAACAGGGGATAGTCTTCATAATGCGTGGTGGCCTGGACAATCGCCTTGGCAAATTTCGCCGGGTCGTCTGATTTGAATATCCCGGATCCGACAAACACGCCATCCGCGCCCAGCAGCATCATTAATGCGGCGTCCGCGGGGGTGGCCACGCCACCGGCGGCGAAATTCACCACCGGCAATCTGCCCGCTTCCTTGAGCTGTCGCAGCAGTTCATAGGGCGCGCCCAACTCCTTGGCAAGCGACATCAATTCTTCTTCGTTTTTGCCGGCGACAATGCGAATTTGTTCGTTGACTTTACGCATATGCCGGACCGCCTCCACGATATTCCCGGTACCCGGTTCGCCTTTGGTGCGCAACATGGACGCCCCTTCGCCGATACGCCGCAACGCCTCGCCCAAATCCCGGCAGCCGCAGACGAACGGCACGGAAAAGTCGCGTTTTAAAATATGGAACTCTTCATCCGCCGGGGTCAGGACTTCGCTTTCATCAATATAATCCACCCCCAGCGCTTCGAGGATTTTCGCCTCGGCAATATGGCCGATTCGGGCTTTTGCCATCACCGGGATGGTGACGGCCTCCATGACCTGCATAATGATCTGAGGGTCGGCCATCCGCGCCACGCCGCCGGCGGCACGAATATCAGACGGTACCCGCTCCAAGGCCATTACCGCGACCGCCCCCGCATCCTCGGCGATTTTCGCCTGTTCCGCGTTGACGACATCCATGATCACCCCGCCTTTTTGCATTCTGGCCATACCGCGTTTCACTTTCTCAGAACCTGTTGTCTTGTCCATTGCGACTCCCGTCAATTAGAAATAATCCCGTCTATATTTATCCCCGCGAGGAAGCAAAACCACCTCCAATTGGTTGTTATTTTACCATCCAATTTGCTACTATCCGTGCTGGCGTCCGTGGTCGAACGGCGCCGATCGCGACGATTGCGTCAAAAGGTGTCGTAAAGCCATGTGGTCATTACCGAAGGTTGCAGAAGAGAAAAAACCGTTATACCGGCAGATTATCGGGCTGGTGGAAGACGGTATCGTCAACGGTATGCTCAATGCCGGCGATCGCCTGCCCTCGGAGCGCCAGCTCAGCGCGTTGCTGGATGTCAACCGTTCGACGGTCATCGTTGCGCTGGATAAGCTGGTGGACCGGGGCGTCCTGGTCCGTAAGCAAGGCAGCGGCACTTTTGTCAATCCGGAAAAGTGGGGGCTGCAATCCTACCCGGTGCTTAATTGGTCCGCGGCGGGCCGTGACGGCAAACGCCAAAAGCCGGATGATTACGTCATCCGGGCCGACCGGTTAAGAAAAAAAGCCGCCATGGCGCATACCCCCGTGTGGGATTTGGCCAGCGGCAGCATTCCCGCCGACTTGCTGCCGGTTCAGACCTTTCCTGAACTCTCCTGGTATAACTTGTGCGCCCAAGAGCAGGATGCCGAAAATGCCTTGCTGGGGTTGTATTCTTTCCGTGAGACCGTTCGGCGCCATTTACAGAAAAGGCTTAATCTCGGCGTCGAAACGGAGCAGATTCTGATTACGTCCGGCGCCCAGCAGGCATTGTTTCTGATAGCGCAAACATTGCTTAAACCGGGCGATATTATTGGCATTGAGGCGCCGTCCTATTTTTATCTGTTGCCGATTTTCAGATCATCCGGATTGCGCATTTGCCGCTTGCCCGTCGATGAACAAGGCATCATCCCAGATAAGCTCACGCAGATGGCCGAGAAAAACCCGTTGAAGATGGTGTTCCTTAATCCCATCTTCCAGAATCCGACCGGTTATGTCATGGGCGAGGAGCGGAAAAAAACCTTATTGCAAATTTGCCGGATAAAACACATCCCCATTGTTGAGGATGACGCCTACAGCCTATTATCGTTCGATTCGAAAACCGATATCACCCCGTTAAAAAAATATGATCTGCACCAACAGGTTATTTATATCGGCTCGCTGTCAAAATATATCGGCAATAATATCCGTGCCGGCTGGCTGATTGCGCCAAAAACCATTGTGGCGAAATTAGCCGATGTCCGCCAGCAGATAGATGCGGGTCTGAGCGCGCTGCCCCAGCTTTTGGCCGAACACTATCTTTTGAACCATATTGATATGCATACGGCCCATCTCCAGACGCAACTCGCCCGGCGGGCCGAACAGATGCGGCATTGGCTGAAATCGAGCTATCCTAATGATTTTTCGTTAAAAAATGGTCATGGCGGGTTTTATCTTTATGGTAGATTCACCCCGTCGGCCTCTGGCCGAACCTATGATGGGATACTGATTGAGTTACTGGAAAAGAATATCATCGTTGCCCGAGGCAGGGATTTCGGCGATACCGCCGATGCCATCCGCCTCAATTATGCCCATTTTCCCCACCACGGGTAATCCGTGAGATCCCGTTGATCCGTGAAATACCCGGCGTGGCAAAAACGAGACATTGAATCGGGCCAAAATCCCTCGGCTTGTTTCGATAAAACCAAGCGGATCACAGTTACGTTATCGAATCGCTTATATAATTGTAAATATAAATTTACATATGCATATCGACCACAGGTCAAGCGGTCCCTTTAGCGGCGCCAGTGGTCGGCGATTCCGGCGGAGGGGAAGGCATGACCACATTTATTGAGCGGGCGCTGGGTGAACTGGCCGCTGTGCTGGCCAAGGTGGACGATGGCGCGATCGGACAGGCGGTCACGCGTATCCGACAATCGCGGCGCATCGCGCTGTATGGCGTCGGCCGGGAGGGATTACAAATTAAAGGCTTCGCCATGCGCCTTTATCATCTGGGACTGAGTGCCTCAGTGGTGGGGGATATGACCACGCCGCCGCTCGGCAGCGGCGACATGCTGATAGTATCGGCAGGCCCCGGCCGTTTCTCCACCGTGGAGGCACTGCTGGTCACCGCGCGACGGGCCGGCGCCGCCACGCTGTGCCTGACCGCGCAACCGGGCGGCGCATGTGCCGTCATGGCCGACCAGGTGGTGGTCGTGCCGGCCCAGACCATGGCCGACAATCCGGTTGCCGGCGGCTCGGTGCTGCCCATGGGGTCGCTTTACGAGGGCGCGCTCTATTTGCTGTTCGAAAGTATGGTGGCCCGCTTACAGCAAGCGCTCCGCCTTAGCGACACGGCGATGGCCGCCAACCATACCAATCTGGAATGATGGCTGAGGCAGGCCGTCGCGCCGGTGAAATATGCTATAGTGCTCTTCCCAGCGCGAACAAAGGAGCAAATGTGCCAGCCGATTTTAGCGGGGAAACGGAAAACGACCACCTACGGGCGCGTATCGCCTGGTTTTATTTTGTCGGCGGCCAGACACAGCAGCAAATCGCCGACAGACTGAACATCACGCGCCTGAGGGTCAATAAAATCATCGGGCAGGTGCGGGCCGAAGGCGGCGTGGTAGTCGACCTCCGGTTACCACTGGTGGACTGCATTGAGCTTGAGGAACGACTGAAAGGCAAATTCGGTTTGGCGGACGCCATCGTCACGCCCTCGCTGCCGGATTACATCGAACAGCAACGCACCATCGGCGAAGCGGCCGGCGCCATGCTCGACTCGCTGATACACGATTATAAAGGCATCGGCGTCGGTTGGGGGCGCACCCTGAGTTTCAGCGTGCGCCGCATCAGCGCCAAACAGCCCACCGGATCCTGGGTCGTCGGCCTGATGGGCGGCGTGACCCGCGGGTCGGGCACCAATACCTTCGAGGTGTCCACCGCGCTGGCCCAGGCGCTGGATGTGGAATGCCACTATCTTACCGCGCCCATTTATTGCCCTTCCAAGGAAAGCCGGGCCACGCTGCTGATGCACGAGGAATTGGCGGAAGTCATGCACCGGGCCGAGGAGGCTCAGGTTGTGCTGGTCTCCTGCGGTGATTTGTCGCACCGTTCGCCCATTACGCCGATTACCATCGTCCGCCATCATCTTGATGAACTGATAGCCCTCGGCAGTATCGGAGAAATTCTCGGCTGCTTTCTGGATAAAAACGGCAACGTCATCGCCCACCAGCTTAATGAGTCCATTATGGCGTTACCGTTGGCCAGGCTAAAAGAGAAGCCGGTGACGATCCTGGCGTCCGGCGGCGCCAATAAATATCCAATTATTCACGCTATTTTACAGGGCAAATACATTAATCGGCTGGTGACCGATGAAGTGGTGGCCCGACGCCTTCTGGCGGAGCCGGAAAACTAGCGGCCCCGGTCTTTTACGGCATCAAACGGTTCCCCCGCCGGGGGATTCCCCCATCCGAATCCCCGCCATCACGTCTTTTTTCCCAAAATGAGAATATCCATCGTGCCGGCGAAAACGCCTATCGTTTCCGCAAGGGCGAGCATTGGCCTTTTATCGGACAGATAGCCCAAGCGGAAGCGATTCACTTAACATTCTGACCGCTAAGCGGTTTTTGTCCAGCGTCCGAAAGATCTTTTCCTGGTTATCTCCTCCCGACTCAATGCGGTTTCTGTGAGCTCCGCCGCAGATAAAGATGTAAGAAAATGCGAAAAGAACGCCTGAGATAAGTGTATTTTTAATTTTACAAATGTACAGCGGTTATCTCATTGCGACTTGCCTTTGGGTTATGCCGGCGGGATCTGCCGCTTTCCAGCCAGCCTGCACGTGCCGACCCAAGGCGGTAAACGTTCGTATTTTTGGAGCTGATTATGAATAAAATGACTCTGGGCATGATGGTCGCCGCCGCGTTGTTGCTGCCGCTGACGGCGTCCTCGCAGGACAGCAAGGCCGGTCTCACCAAGAAAGACAGCTACCGTTTTGTCATTATTCCCAAGGTGGTCCACCCTTGGTTCGACAAGGTTAATAACGGCGCCAAGCAAGCGGCGGCAGTGATCAAAGCGCAAACCGGATCCGATGTACAAATTATCTATAGCGCGCCGCAACAGGCCGATGTCGTGATTCAAAACCAAATCCTGGAAAGCTCGATAGCCACCCGGCCGGACGGCATCGCTATCGACCTTCTGGATGAAAAAGGCAACCGCGCCTCGCTGGAAGAAGCGGTGTCGCAGAATATACCGGTCACGATTTTCGATTCGGTCCCGCCGAAGGACATGGCATTGACCAGCATCGGCAATGACTTTTGCGAACAGGCGCAAATCGCGTCCGAACGCCTGGCCGAATTGCTTAAGGGCAAAGGCGAGGTCGCCATCATGATGGGCGTGCCCAGCGCGCCCAATCATGCCATTCGCGCCGAATGCCATAAGAAAACCTTCGCCAAATACCCGGGGCTGAAAGTGGTCGCCACGGGCATCGATAACGATGATATCGAAACCGCCCAAAAGCAGGCCGCCGCCATTATGCAGGCCCACCCCAGTCTTAAAGGCTGGGTCGCCTCGGATGCCGCGGGCCCCATCGGTATCGGCCAGGCGATCAAAGAGGCCAATAAGACCCGCCAGGTCATTCTGGTGGGACTGGACGATTTAACGGAAATGCTGCAATTGATCCGCGACGGCGTGGCCGACAGTACCTCATCCACCAAGCCGGAAATGCAGGGCTATTGGGCGGTAATGACCATGTGGCAAAAAGCCATGGGCATTGCGACGCCGAAATATATCGATACCGGTATCGCGGTCATCACCAAGGATAATGTCGGCAAATAGCCGGCCGGCGCGACGACGGGTCAGCGCCGATGGTCCGGCGTGGGCATGAGCACTCTACTATAAAGGAACGTCATAGCATGGCCATTTTGGAAGTTGAACGCCTGGGCCGTGATTTCCCCGGCGTGACCGCGTTGAATAATGTCGACCTGGCGTTTGAACTTGGCCGCGTGCATATTCTGGCCGGCGAAAACGGCGCCGGTAAATCAACGCTGGTCAAGGTGCTTACCGGCGCCTACCCGCCGAGCCGGGGCAGTATCAGAATCGACGGCCAGGATCCGCTGGCCGATCGCCGGCTCTTCGAACTGGTGGCTTATGTGCCGCAGGAGCTAAACCTGTTCAGCCATATGAGCGTGGCGGAAAATCTTTTTATCCCTTACGCGCGTTCGGGGTTTAACGGCGGGATCATCAGCTACCGGGAGATTAATCGCGCGGCGCGACGTTACCTGGAGCAGTTCTCCATCGAGGCCCGGCCGGAGGAATTGGTTCGCAACATCTCGATATCCGATCAGCAATTGCTGCAAATCGCCCGCGCGTCCACCAACCGGCGAATGAAAGTCCTGATCCTGGATGAACCGACCTCCTCGCTGACCCAGACCGAAGTCGATCGGGTGTTTAAGGTCATCGCGGATTTCAAAGCGAGACAGCATGCCATTGTTTTTATTTCGCACAAGCTTGATGAAGTGTTTGCCATCGGCGATGACTACACGGTTTTACGCAATGGCGAAAAAATCGAAAGCGGCCGCATTCCAGACACCACCCCAGGGGGATTGATCAAAGCCATGTCCGGCGCGGCGATGCAACTGAATGCCCATTTCCGGCCAGCACCGACGCACGCTGCCCCGGCGCAACCCCTCATTGAGGTGAATAACCTGAGCGGACGGCGTTTTAGCGCGATCTCTTTTCAGGTCCGACGCGGAGAAATCGTCGGTTTTGCGGGACTGGTCGGCGCAGGACGTAGCGAAGTCATGCAAACCCTGTTCGGTTATCTGCCGGCCAGCGGCGGCGGCGCCACTGTGGGCGGCAAAGCCTGGAAGCTGGGCAGTCCGCCTTTTTCCGTCGCAAACGGCATGTTGTATCTCTCCGAAGAGCGCAAATTGCACGGCATTTTGCCTATGTTAAGCGTGCGGGAGAATATCGGCATTGCCATTTTGCGACACACCCTCTCCTGGTTCGGGATCTCAAAGCGCAAAGAGCAATCCCGCGTGCTGGAGGTGATAAAGGCTTATGACATCAAAACCCATAATATGGAAACCCGTATCGCCCATCTTTCCGGCGGCAATCAGCAAAAGATCATTATCGGCCGCGCCATGGCCACCCGGCCCGCGGTACTGATTTTTGATGAGCCGACCAAGGGCATTGATGTTATGACCAAGGCGGAAATATACAAGATCATGAAATCGTTATGTGAAAGCGGCGTCGGCATTATTCTCGTTTCCTCGGAAATGGAGGAGCTGTACAAATGCGCGAACCGCATTATCACTATGCATAACGGCTCGATAACCGGGAATTTCGTTACCGCGGATACCGATAACGAAACGCTGGTCAGGGCCATATTTGGTACGGAGAATTATAATGCAGCGTAGTCGTTTTTCCCTTCTGGCCTCAAACGCCATGGCCGGCGTTCTTATAGCTCTGGTGATTATTTTCGCGCTGTCATCGCTTATCTCGCCCTATTTTCTCACGCCCTACAACATGTCGGTGGTAGCCCGGACATTGGCCTTTATCGGCATGATTACCGTTGGGCAATCCATGCTGCTGATCCTGGGCGAATTAGACCTGTCACTGGGCGTCATCGGCGGGCTTTGCGGCGTCACCGCTGGTATTTTTATGGTCAACCTCGGCATTCATCCGGCATTGGCGTGTCTGCTGGCGCTGGCGCTCGGCGCCGGGCTGGGGCTGATAAACGGCCTACTGGTGACCAAGTTGCGACTGCATTCACTGGTACTGACCATCGGTACCGCCGGCATTTTTGGCGGCGCCAATCTGGTACTGACCAAAGGCGTGGCCATCACCGGCATACCGGCGAGCATTCAGTATCTCGGCCGCGGCGATGTGCTGGGCCTGCCCCTGCCGTTTATTATCATGGCGGCGATTTTGGCCATCGCCACCTTTATTACCTTAAAAACGCCTTTTGGGCGTTATATGTACGCCATCGGCAACAACGGCGCAGCGGCACGGATGCTGGGCATCAAGGTTGACCGGGTACGTATCCTGGTATTTACCTTTGCCGGTTTTCTGGCGGCGCTGGCGGGTATTCTGATGGTCGCCCGGCTTGGCACCGCCCAGCCCTCCATCGGCGAAAGCTGGGTGCTGCCGCCCATCGCCGCCTCGGTTATCGGCGGCGTGGCCACCACCGGCGGCGTGGGGAATCCGGTGGGCGCCATCGTCGGCGCCAGCATCATCGGCATTATCGAAAACATCATCGTCTTGTTCGGCGTATCGCCTTATTGGCAAGGCATCGTCAGCGGCGTGTTGGTGGTGGTCGCCATTTCGTTTGACGCCATTTCGCGACGCTATATCCGCAAGGAAGAATAATGGCGCCGCGGCGCCGTGGCTACCTTGCCGGCGCGCCGGGCAACGGGATGCGTTCTTGATTATTGCTTCAGGGGGAAGGGGCACATGCAACTGGGATTAAATCTTTCATTCGCCATTAAACGCTGGCTAAACGCGGAACAGTTGGCCGAGATCATAAAACAGGATTTGGCCATCGATCGTATCCAATTCACCTGGGACCTGGTCGATCCCTGGTGGCCGCAAGCGGAGCGGGATGCCGTGGCACGGGAATACGCCGAAGCCTTTCGCGCCGCGGATATCGCCGTTGAAAGCACCTTCGGCGGGCTGGCGTCCTATACCTATAATCACTTTCTCGCGCCCACCGAGACGTTGCGTAAGCTGGGTAAAGCGCACTTCCAGCGCGCCATAGACATGACCGCCGCCATGGGGGTGACGGCCGCCGGAATGCCGCTGGGGTCTTACTCGGCACGGGACGCCCTCAGTACGGCGCGCCGGGAGGCGCTCTACCAGCAGGCGCTGCAGGCGTTGACGGAACTGGCCGGTTACGCCAAACAGCGCGGTCTGACCATGCTGTTAATCGAGCCCGTCCCGCTCACCACCGAGTTTCCGTCATCGGCTGAAGACGCGCTGCGCCTGATGCGGGATCTTGATGGCGCCACCGATATCCCGATACGACTACTGGTGGACTGGGGACATGCGCTGTTTACGCCGATCTTTGGGCAAAATGCCAATATGGAACATTGGTCGCGCCTTTGCGGCGATTATATTGCCGCCTATCATATTCAACAAACCGACGGTGTGCTGGACAGGCATTGGAGCTTTACCCAGCCCGGCATAGTCACGCCGCAACGCCTTCAGACCTTTTGGCGCGACCATCGGCTAACAAGTGAGACGTATTTTCTGGAAATTCTTTATCCCTTTGAACAGCCGGACGCGCATGTGTTTGATGATATGCGCGCGGCAATAGCGCTGCTAAGGGATGCCGGCTGATTGCCGACGGCAGAGGCGCCGCGCAGCGACGGTTTAATCCGGAAAACCGTCTTATCCGGCATCAATGCCGGGCATCAGTCGTCATTTTCGCCGGGAATTTCATCCCATATAGGAGGGTCGGGCAGGTCGAATACCATTTCGGAAACGGCATAGCTGCCATTGCCCGGCTTATGGTTACTGAAAACCCCTTGATCGTGAAATACGATAAGGCGGTTGAAGGCGTTATCGAATTTGATGGCCATTTGCATCGGCTTGGGGTTGGTGAAATCCTCAAAATGCATTGAGCTAATGGGTAAGTGGAGATAACCCAGGGAAGCGGCGACGGGTCCGGCAATGGAACTGTCGATCCGGAAGATTTCGATATAGCCGTCCGAAAATCCCGTAGCGGCCATGATATTCAGCGCGGAGAAAGCCACGCTGGTCAAATAGCCCATGCCATGACCAAGGGTTTGCGGGGGCAGGCTGCGTATTAACCGCTTTGTCGCGCCGCTGCCCAGGTCAAATAACAGGATCTCCGCATCCCACATCCCCTGGCCGCGTTTCGTATAGCCTAGATAGCGTTGATCCAGACTGACGAAATTCGGCTGATAATCGGCCCGATGCAGGCCGGCGGACGCGGTGCGCGCGCCGTCCGGCCAATTGTCCTTTGGCGGGGCCAATAGTTGGCCGGCGTTGGTGACCCACCAGGCATTTTCAAAATGTCTATCGTAAGAAATTAACTGGTCGTCATAGGCGGAAATATTCCCTTGACCCACGCTCAGCCCCATTGACGGCAAGCGGTAAAACAATGCCCGCTGTTGTGAAGGCGCCGGCCTATAAATAAGCACGATAATTCTACCATCAGGCGACACAACGATTCTATCCGCCACGCGCGAAGGCGAATCGGCAGAGGGATTCAACCGTGTTTTATGCCCGTCCGGGGTTTGCGCCCAGAGAATTAGCGCGTTATCTATCCAGATGATAGGGTGAGAATGTCCCGAGAGATCCACTTTTGACACCGTGGTGGGCTGGGAATGCAGTTGATGCGGCAACCAGCGCCGCCACGCTTTCTCTTGCCGGACGGGAATAGCCCGAAGCTCGGTTGAGGTTATCCTGATTTGATAATCGTTATCAAATTCCTCAGACAAGGTATGATGAGTGCTATTCAATATGAATAATGTCTGCCGGTATCCCAGGGTAATAATCATCGGCGAAGGAATGCGCCACTGGCAATTATGTAGCCGCGCGACCTCACGGCACGTCCAATGCCGTTGGCCGGCCTGGCGGGCGAGACAGGCCGCTATCGTATATTCGGCCCTCGCCCATAAGGCCAAGACAGGGAATCCCGATGACCAAAGATAACCGCCGGCACTGTCCAGGGAAAACGTGCGCAGATGAACGCTGGAGGCCAACAGCGCTTCTTTGCGCCGGTCCTCATCCAGCCGTAGCAATAATGCCGCTTGTCGCAGACGGGAAACCATCGCGGGTTCCTGGATGTACTGTTTCGCGCTTTTATCCGCGTATCGGCATAACGCTTTTAAGGTGGGAAAATCCCGATAAGAAAAAATACGCTGGGCGAGACGCTCAAACCAAGAGGTTCCAGCCGGAGGACGCGAAATTTGGAACGAGTCCTCCAGGCCCACAAGCTCAAAACCGCCGGTAAAGAGTTCATAGCGCACCATCCATTCCGTTTGCTGTTCATCGCCAATAATCAATGTGTAATAGATGTCATCAACGGGCACCAGCGTAACGTAACGATCGCCGCTTTTCAGGTATAATCGGTCGCCGTAACGGAATGCGCCGCAAAAAAGCGGCGGAAGCAAGACGTGTGGAAAGTCATGTTCGACGGACCCCGCTTCGAAAGCCAGTTTATGCCGCAACAATTCCCCTAGGCGATGGGCATTCAATGATTCCACCGGCGCCACCAGAACAAAACCATCATTTCCCACCGTATAGGCGAGCCGATAGGCGGGGAAATGCGCTTGATCAGGATGGATTAATAAAAATCGGGAAGAATGGGACTGAGGGCTCAGGCGGTAGTAATCATCGCCGACACGTACCCGTAAGCTAAAATTATCATATAACGCCACCGGATGCTGCTCTCCCTCAGGCGCGGGGAGGATATAACTGGTTATCAGACGCTTCCAGTGCAGGTAATGGTTGGCCGTGTCCGAACGTTTTTTTCGCCGGCGAAAAGCCGTTAAACGCAACCGAAAAGAATGTGGCTCAATACTGGATTCAATCACGGAAATCAATTCACGCTGCCAATGGTGCGCCTCTCGCCATTCATCGGCATTATTGATAATTTTCAATGTACTGGTGCGATGGTCAAACCCCCAGCGCTGACCATTGATATCGAGCACTATCCAGAATTTATCTCTATAGATCAATTGGTTAAATGGATAAATGGTCATCATGTAAATGGGCGTGCGGGTGGTAAAATGCCATACACTGTCCCCTGTCTGGCTTTCATAAACGGTAGAGCCCAACACAGCGCGAAAGCGCGGCCGACGAAAAGCCGTGAAAACGCAAAGTCCATCGTTGTGATAGACGCAAAGAAATTTATTATACAAACCCGTTAAGCTGAGCATGTCGACTTGCGCATAAACCGGGATGCCATCAAATGTCGTCTCGCCGGTTTCAACCGCGACAAGGCTTTGGTTGTTCAAGGTAAAAATGGGAAAAGTGATCCCTTTGATATTCACAGTCAAAGGATTCATCTCCGTTCGCGCATACCCATAGGACACGGTAAAATTAAGCAGATCCATATCGAGCATGAATTTGGGGATCTCTTCGGCAATCTTTTTTAAACTTGGGATCAAAGAACCCGAAGCGAGCAATGCCCGCCCCACCATGGCCCGGTAAACCCCATTGCCAACAACGCCCATCGCATGCAAGGGGACGAAACCGGGATCGCAGGCCATCAGAAATTCTTTACCCACCACATTTAACAGTTGCACCGCCTGATCACGGGAGGTGTAAATTCCACCGGCTATTTGTGATGAGGAGGGAAAGGGTTTTTTGAAAATTTTATCTTCCGACGCCTTCCATGACACATTGACCACGGCTTTAGCCAAATTGATTGTTCCCTGGCGAAATAACGTCAGGCCGGCTTTGACGCCGGCAAAGCCGATAGGTATGCCGACAAATGCCGCGTCGGATAGACAAGAGACAAACAAAGCGGTTTTATCGTTTTCCAGGAGAGCATTGATGCAACCAAAAAACGGAATGACATAATCCGCAATGGTATGCGGTATTTGCCATGGCGATGTGTCGGGGCCGGCATAGCCGCGCGCATAAATTTTCTGGACATAATAGCGGTGATGAAGTTCGGCGAAGTTTTGCAAAAAAGACGCCAAAGCGTCATCATGGTGTTTGGTGATCGCCAATTCAGAAGGGCTTTCAATGACCAGTTGATGAAGCGTCGCGACATCGATTGTCGGCCAGGATTCCATAAATGGCGCTAAGGTCGTCAGATTGCGATCATGGATATCAACCCTTTTTACAAGATAACCTTCTTTGCTGGTGCGCAACACGTAGATATGCTCGGAGGAATGATCGTTCACCCGGAGAAAAACAGTGTCCGCTTTGCCCATATAATAAACGGGGGCATTTGAAAAAAACATTTCCTTCGGCTGGCGAATTTGTACGAGACGTAAGCGGACAATTTCGATCCTGGCGGCGTGGAGTAGCGCGATATCCTTAGATTGCAGGTTATCATCGTCGAAATCACTGGCGGTAAAGGCCACCTGCAACAGCGCCACATCCAGCTTTCTTATGGTATTGGCGAAAGTTTCCACATTCTGGCGATAGGTCAAGTCAAGATCAGGCAGCGCCATCTTGTTGGCGCCGCAATGCTTGCCTTGTGGTGAATGAAGGAAACTTTGTACTGGGTCATGAGTGAAGCTGTACGGATATCCCCTTGAAATAGCGTTTTCCCCCGCCAGGGGAGCGGAGATATTGCCGCAGAAACGCTGCAATAGCGCTTTAGCGGTGTCTTCCCGCGAGTACCAGCGCGAGTTATGGAAATCTTCTTCATATTCCACAAAACAATCATACAGCGTATGGGCAGTTGAATAGCGTATCTTGAGCTCTGTGTTAAACTCGGCAATCATGTTTTTTAATAACTGCGGGTCGTTAATCTCCGCTAAAGTAAACACAGGTTTAGCGCGCAGATAATAAATAATCAAACCCAGATAGAACAAAGATTCAATACCGGCAAGAATTTTACCCTGGATAAACAGTTGAACCAAATTCAAGCCGTATGCCATGACGTCATTCAGCGCAACGGCGCCCAGTTTTTCCGGCTGCTCCAGGGCGATATAGCGCGCACCGAATTGCAGCAACGTCCATGTCAAACTGCCTACCCAGAGCTTGTCCACATCGATATTTTCAATTGGCGCGGATGCGTTTTTTATCGGCCGGCAAGGCCCTCCCCGGTTGCTAAGATACAGAACCGGAATTTCCCATTTTTCATAATGTTTGCGCCACATGTTCTTGATTTTGCCATTGACATGCTCATTAGGCCACGTGTCCACCCATCGCGCTAATTCCCGTTGGGTAATATGGCGCTTGGCGGCAAACAGTTCCGCGATCCGCAGTTCGATGCTTTGCGCCTGAAATAACAGCTGGCAAAGCAACCGGCCGATCAGTCCTTTCTGCTGGGCGGCTGTGAGGGGCTCGCCTTTACGTTCGCCATATAGCCGGCTGCCGCCCAGCGATAAGCGCGCGATGTCCGTTGCCAATGCGGGCTTAGCCTCCAATGCCAGCAAGATGCCCTCAGCCAACTGCGTATCATCCCATTGCGTGGCGCTGATATTGGCTCCCCCTTGGTGATTGAGCAACCAGACAATATTGGTTTTCCAATCTTCATTCATGTCCGGGGGCGATAACGCGGCATCTCGCGGAGTACGTTTACCCCCCCGCGCCCGGTGCGATGACCAGACATGCTCCAGCGAATAAGGGGAAAGAAACGAATCTATAACAGGCCGATATTCCCCGAGGGGAAGTGGCCGGCGTGAAGGCGCCGCCCTCGACGCCGCGTCGACGCCGAGGGAATGCCAGGCCGTCAGGTAATAGAGGAAACGCTGCCAAACGTTGCGGGGCGGTTTTAAGGGCGCGGCCGCGGACGCCGCCAGGTTACGTTCAGACTGCAGGTCCTGCGCTAAAGCGTGAAGCGCCCGCCCCTGAGCGCGAATATGGCGAAGCTGATGCCTTTTGGCCAAACAAAGGCGTCGCCCGAACGCCATGGCACGGCATCCCATCGGGTTATGGGGGTCGCCCGTTATGCGCGATTGGGGAAAGACCGGCATGATCATACCTTCGGCTCCCATAGGCAGAAAGTTTAAGTGGTATGAGATCACGGGATGCAACTCGACGTATTCAGAGTAAGATATCCACTGCCGGTTATTTTAAAAGCAAATAACCTCAATGAACGTAGAATACCCTGGCTTAAAAATCACGCTAAAAATAAATAACACGTTAAATCACGCTTCATTTCGGCAGGGGCCCGGCGTTATTGCCGGTGGGTTTACGTGGTCTCCGGCGGGCAGTCACGCCGCGCCGGTTACGGCAACGGTTCGTTTATTTATCCCGGGTCACACACCGCACTGATAGCCATGCAGCCACGCGTAATGTTGATCGAGGTGATTCAAGGTTTCATTACGCTCCTCGCGCTCAGGGCCCATGGGCAGGTGCAAGCAGGCATTCGCCCGCCGCGATGCCCGCTGGATACGTTCGCCCCGCGCCTTGCGCTCCCCTTCATAGCGCGCGAGCCGCTCGGCCAGCGGAGCATGCGAAGCGTCATTTAAAATGTGGGCAAGCGCGATGGCGTCCTCAAACGAGGAAATCGCGCCCTGGCCGTGATGCGGCAGCATGCCGTGCGCGGCATCACCGATCAATACCGTGCGGCCGCGATGCCAACTGGCCATCGGACTGACCTGGAACAGCCCCCAGCGTTCGGAAAGGTTCACATGTTCAAGGAGTTGCCCCACCGCCGGATGCCAACCGGCGAATTCACCGATAATCTCCGCCCGTTCGGCGGGGATCCGCCAGGATTCATGCCGCCATTCTTCGGGGCCATCCATAAAAACCACGATCGTCGTATATGCGAAATCTTTTCCCACCGGGAAATTCAGCACATGCTTGCCGTCCCCCATCCAATCGGTAAACGATCTGGGTTCCGGCAGCAACGTCAAATCGGCGGTTTTCGCCAGGCCTCGAAACGCGCTGTTGCCGGTAAAGACCGGACCCGCCGTGGGGTTCACCGCCTCGCGCGCCACCGACTTGATGCCGTCGGCACCGACCACCAGGTCCGCGGTATCCGTCGTGCCGTCCGCCCAGTGTAGCGTCGCCTCGTTATCTGAATCATCCAGACGGACCAATTGCTTATTGAGGGTGATTTTACCGCTGCCGATGGACTCCAGCAGGGCCGCTTGCAAATCGGTGCGCAAGGCGCCGAAATAAGGGTGGCCATATTGACCGCGGTACCAGTTATCGCGCGCCAGCAATTGCAGCGCGGCGACGCTGCCATTCTCGTTGCGAAAATACGCCGCTTCGGTTTCGCATGCCCGTTCCGCCATACGCGCGGCGATGCCCATCTCGTCGAACAGACGTGTCCCGTTCGCCCACAGCGAAATTCCCGCGCCAAGTTCGTTCAGCGCTTGTGCCTGCTCATACACCCTGACCTGGTGCTTACTGTTGCGCATAGCGGAGGCGAACGCCAATCCGCCCATCCCCGCCCCAACCACTGCAATACGTGCCATTGTCTTTTCCCCGGTTTGTCTTGGCCTAAGATCGGATCCATGCCATCACGGCTTTGTTATTTCCGGTTGCATCAATGCTGTCCCGGATAGGTCAGATAGCTCATACCGGTTATCCATTCCGGCACGGACTCATAAGCGACATAATCGGGGCGCGTGCCTTTCATCGCGCCCATCAACGCCACCCAGTTCAATGCTTCGTGTCCCCCATGTCCGCCGCGCGTCTCAACCTCATCAAAGGTCAGCGCGCGCATATAGTCGATGTCGCCGATTTCAAAATGATGCAGCATCTCACGGTCCCATTCTTCATTGACCAGCGGATGGCGGTGGCCAATGGGCCATTCCATTTTGCTCATCATGTCGATTTCATACTGGGCGAAATCAGAATAGAGCGTCGGGTCGGTATTCAACGCTTCTTTTCCTATCGTTTGATAGACCTTCATTCGCTGTAGAAAAGTATCTTGTTCCGGGGCGCCCTCGGTCCACACCGGCGGCCAGTGGGAAAGCCCGCCCGTCGCAAGGAAATGCACGCGATACGCATCAGATAGCGAGTCGACGATTTCACGTACTTTCAACCCCAGGTCATAAGCGCGCCAATAAGGCATCAACGGCGGGGAAAAGACATTGATATAAATGGGCACCACCTCGATATCAAATTCAGGGCGGATGAACTTCAGGGGCATCATCAGGTTATTCCCGTACTCGATTTCCCCCATACGCGCCGCCTCAAATCCGCCGTGTATCAATTTTTCGTGCAGTAATTTCGCGATAGTGACATTGCTGGGGATAGGGTGCTGCGTATCGAATTTAAGCGCCTTCATCATATATTTCGCCGGGCCAATATGTGAATCGGCAATGGGCACGCCCAGGGTCGGCATTAACTGGCGAAAGTGATTTTCGAAATGATCATCAAGAAATGCAATGATCAGGTTGGGTTTAGTGTCGGTAATGCATTGTTTTAATTTGTCATGGATTTCGGCAAGGCGCTTGCGTTGATCGATAGCGGGCGCGTCGGCCCAACCTAACGCGCCAGGAACATGTGACATACTAATTGCACTGACAATTTTAGCCATAATATCACCTCGTTAATATATTACCCGGTTGGGAAATCTTCCGTTGCTAACGACATGCATCATAGAAATCGCACGCGGTCATAAGGCGGTCCGTCCTAATAAACTGGGGCGCTATCGGCCCGGCATGGGGATAGCCAATCCAGCGTGCGCAATAATTTCATCGTTCAAATAAGGGTATTGGTTAATTCGCCGATCTCGCGCATGGAAACGGTGACCTTATCGCCTTTCCCGAGATAACGGGGAGGATCAAAACCCAACCCGACGCCGGCGGGCGTACCGGTGGCAATCACATCGCCGGGTAACAGCGTGATACTCCGCCCCAAGGTTTTCAGTAAATCCGGAATGGCGAAAATCAGATCGGCGATGACCGCTTCCTGCCTTTTTTCTCCGTTAACATGACAGAAAATACGTTGGGCGCCCGGCTTGCCGAATTCATCAGCGGTGACCAGAACCGGTCCCATCGGGCAAAATGTGTCTATGCCCTTGCCCAGCAGCCACTGGCTATGTTGTTTTTGCAAATGGCGGGAGGTGACATCGTTCACCAGCGTATACCCGAACACAAACGACATGGGATCATCCGTTTCGGCGATCCGCCCCCTTTTCCCGACCACCACCGCCAACTCGGCTTCGTAATCTATCGTCCCGGATGGGTCGAGGGTACTGTCGATGCCAGCGCCGGGGCCGCAAATGGCGGTGGCCGGCTTGCTGAAAATAATCGGATACGTGGGTACGTTGCCCCCCGAAGCGCTGGAGTCATAACCGCTGTTGCCGAATTCTTCCGCATGGGCATGATAATTCTTCCCCACGCAGAAAATATTCCGTCGGGTATACGGGATCGGGGCAAGCAAACGGACGTCCCCCACGGGTACCGCGTGTTGCCCAGCCGATTGGCTGCGGGTTGTTAATATTTCCTTGTAGGTTGCAAACTCTTCAATGAGCACATTCATATCATTGGTATTCACCGTTGCGGTGACGTCGATAATTTGCCCCGCCGGGGTCATTACCCCGATTTTCTTTTCACCAAGGGATAAATAGGTTACTAGCTTCATAGGATACCCCGCGATAATTGCCCCGGTTAATCACGCGCCCTGACCACGGCTTCCACTTCGATAAGAAACGCTTCCTTAACCAGTCGGTCGACGATCAAGAGCGTATTGGGGGCATAATCCGTGCCGGCAAAGAGTGTCGGGAAAAGCGCCGCCCTATTCTTCATAAAATTATCAATATGCTGCGAAGCGACCAGGTAAGTATTGAATTTAACCACGTCGTTGAAATCGCATCCTACCGCCGACAGGACATCGCCAAGATTCTTGAACACTTGATCAAATTGTTTATCGAAATCCCCTTTGCCCACCACTTCGCCGTCAGCGCCCACCGAAAGTTGCCCGGCGATATAATAAAGATCGCCGGCGCTCACCCGGGTGAGATGCGAATAAAGGCCTTGCGCGGGACAGGCGGTTTCAGGATTGAGATATTGTACGTTTTGAGACACAGTCTTACTCCATTGGCTATTTACTCGTCATACTTCACGTTGCCTCTTTGTTGGCCGCAATCCTCACCCCAGTCACAGAGTGAGCTACGCGCCAGGAGAGGCATGAAAGACATTCTGTCTCTTACCGGAGGCCCGCCGCTGGCGGTTCAAATTCGTTCCCGACGAATTTGTCGCTCACGTGCCGCCGCGATGCAACTCGACGTATTCAGAATATAGATAAGCTACCCGATTCAGTTTGCCTGATGACGGCGGCAAGAGAATCAGGATGCATTTACAGAATTTCCCGGCGACGAAAACGATCGAGAATAACGGCAAGAATAATAACAATGCCCACGGTGAGCGTCTGATAATAGGCCGACACCCCTACCATATTCATCACATTCGACAAAAGCGTTAGTACGATAACCCCGGTGATGATTTGTCTCAGGTTGCCCGCGCCGCCGGTTAAGGCGACACCGCCGAGCACCACCGCCGCAAGGGATTGCAAGGTTAGGTTTGGCGCGGCGATGGGTTGCGCCGAGCTGGTCCAGGCCGTCAGGATAATCGCGCCGGTGCCGGCGCAAAGCCCGCTGACCATATAAACCGCCACCGTGTAGAATCTGACATTAATGCCTGATTTCGAGGCAGCGGAAATATTTGAGCCCATCGCGTAAACATAACGGCCAAATAAGGTGTATTTCAGCAGCACGCCGATAATAACGGTCAGCGCGATGGCTATCCATACCATCAGGGGCAGGCCGAGAAAGGTGCCGTAACCGACCGACTCAATGTAGGACGCCGGAATATCATAAAGGGGCACGCCGCCCGACATAATTAATGCCAAGGCCTGGGCCACCGACAGCATACCCAGGGTTATCACCAAAGGCGAGGTATTGAACACCGCTATCAGCATACCTGACACCGTTCCGGTCAAGGCGCCCGCCGCCAGCATTCCCAGCAGGCCCGCCGGCACGCCGAACCGATTCATCAGCAATGTCCCGGCCACGCCGGCAAGCGACATGGTGGAAGACAGGGAAAGATCAAGCCCCCCTCTTATCACCGTCACCGCCTGCCCCAAGGACAATATCAGCAACGGGGCCAACTGGCAGGCGAGATTGACGCCATTGCTTAAGGTAAAAAATCTCGGCTGAATCAGTCCCGCGACAATCGCGGTCAGCAGGATCAAAAGCGGCAGCATCCAATCAGAAAGCGAGAATTGACGCTTTTTCATATTCCGTTCCGATGAGACATCATCGGCTACTTTGCTTAAGCTCATGGGAGGACTCCGAAATCGTCTTTTTCGTTCCGTTCGTGTTCGGCATGGCGGACGCTTGTCTGGCCGACCACGTCCGCGATAATCGAGGCGCTGTCATCCTCTTCCGGTTTACGGTAAGTATTGACGATGCCGCCATGAAACAGGGTCCATACCGTGTCGCTCAAGGCCAGGGTTTCCGACAGATCGCTGGATAAGAGGATGACCGCCACGCCGGTTGAGGCGAGCGCGCGTATTCGCTGGTGTATTTCGTATTTCGCATCGATATCCACCCCGGCGGTGGGTTCCTCCAATACCAGCAGTTCCCTGGCGCCGGCCATGGCCCGGGCGAGCAGGACTTTCTGTTGATTGCCGCCGCTCAGATGGGTGAGCGGGTCCTGTTTATCGGCATATTTCACGCCGCATTGCGCAAGCCGCCGGTCAGCGGCCCGCTCGGCCCGCCGGGTACGAATAAACCCGGCGCGGCTGAAATTTACCCATTGCGTGATCATCAGATTCGCCGCTATGGACAAAGACGGATAGACGCCATTGGCCGCCCTGCCGGCCGGCAGCCACGCCACGCCCTGTTTCAGCGCGTCGGCGACGCTTGCCGGGCGCCAGGCGTATCCCTTCAGTTTGAAGCTGACAGGCGACGTCTTGACCCTGGGCGAGAATCCCACCAGGTTACGCAGCAGCGTTTCCGCCCCGCAGCCGACCACGCCATAAATGCCGACGACTTCGCCGCGTCCCACCGAGAACACGGAATTTCTTCCGCCGCGCACCGGAAGATTTTCAATATCGAGCAAGGGTGGGAAACGCCGGTCGCTTTTGCCGGTGATGCCGTGACTACCGGGCGGTTTGCCGGTCAATCGGGAGATAATGATGTCGGCGTCGATTTTCTCGTTGACCGGGAAGGCATCCACCACCTGGCCATTGCGCATAATGGTGACCCGGTTACTGACGGCAAGGACATCATCGATATGATGCGTCACCAGGACGCAAACCAGCCCCGATTCGCGCAGGCCATGCAACACGGAGAAAAACCGGTCTTTCTCCACCGCCCCCAACATCGCCGTCGGCTCATCGAAGATGATCACCCTGGGCCGGGACATGAGTGACTTGCCTATTTCAATAAGCTGTTGCACGGCGACCGGGAAACTCCCCACCGCCTGCTCCATATCAATATCCGTCAGGCCCAGTTGCGCCAGAACTTCCCGGACGCGGTGGACTTCCTGCGATTTAAGAACGAGGGAAAGAGGCCCTTTGCCCCGCTCCGCGCCCAGCCACAAGTTGGCGCGCACTGACAAACTCGGCGCCAGAGAAAGTTCCTGATACACCATCACGACGCCGGCGTGTCGGGCTTCGCGGGAGCTGTTGAAGGCGACCTGCTGATCGCCATACCAGATAACGCCTTCATCGGCGGTGTATAATCCGCTGATGATCTTGCCGATGGTTGACTTGCCCGCGCCATTTTCACCGAGCACGCAGTGAATTTCCCCTTCATGGAACTGAATGGAAACATTATGGAGCGCCTGTGTGGCGCCAAACCGCTTGGACAAGCCCGCCACCCGGAGCAAGGGCGAGTTTCCGGCCACCGCCGATGGTGCGACATACCGTTCTGTGCGCATTGCCCTCTCCTTCTCGCAAATTTATTGCAGCGCGGGAATATGCCAATCGGCGGGAGGAATCTCGTAGACTTCAAACGAATGCTTGTCCACGTTGTTTTTGTCGAGAACCTCATTGGGCACGTTGAAATGCGCATAATTCAGGCCATCGGTACCGGCCGGGGACAGATTGGGCATCGGTTTGCCTTCCATTGAGCGGATGGCGTACTGAACGATGAGCCGTCCCATGATAATGCCCGGCTCGGAGACGACCGCCAGCATTCTACCGTCCTTGATCATCGGTATCGCCTGCTTGATCATGGCCGAGCTCACCACCGAGGCCGCGCGGTGTTGCTGGCGGATAGCCTGAACCGCGCCCATGCCCAAGGTAATTTGCGGGGTATAGATAAAATTGACGTCGGGGTTGCGCAGCAGCAGGTCGGAAGCCTTGGTCAGGCCATCCTGCAAGCCGATGCCCCCGCCAAAACCGGTTTCCACAATGGAGACCGGCGTCGGGCACTTTTTGGCCTCGTCGTGGAATCCCTGATAGCGGAGTCTTACCCACTCAGCGCCAGCCGGTCCTGGGATCATGGCGACGTTTTTCGGTTTCACATCGGACCGGCAGACCGCATCGGCCATCACTTTGCCGATATTGGTATCATCTTGCAGCACGCCGAAATCGATATTTTTACTGTTGACCGGAATGCCCACGGAAGCGACTTTCATTCCGCTGGCTTTTAATGATTTGATAATGGGGTCGTAGCCGTCGAATGCCGCGGGGGCCAATATGGCCACATCGGCGCCAATACTTTTGAACGCCTCCAGTTGGGCAAACTGCTCGCGAACATTGCCATAGGCGCCGGCGACCGATACCTGAACGACATCAACGCCGGAACGTTTAGCCTCATCGGTAATGCCATAAATAATGCCTTTATAAAAATCATCGTTCAGGTGAACCACCGTCACGCCGATCTTAAACGGTCTATCCGCTTTTATCGGTTTAATCAGTCCCACCAGCCTATCCGCTTCCGCCTTCGCCGGGGAGGTCATGAGCGCCGATAAAGCCGTGGATGCCAGAAAATAGGTAAAAAATAATAGCGATACCTGCTTTTTAACTTGAGAACGCCATTTCATTATCATTTCCTCGCGTTGAGATATTATGAAAACGGAAAGCATAAACTTTCCCGAAAATACCAAAGTTAACGACGATAAACGGTTTATCATTGGGCTAATTGCCCTATTCACCACCTGCGACTTGCCATGTTATCAGCCACGTCCGCACGCCTTGCCACCGCGTTGGCCGCGCGCCGTAATACTGAAATAGCCGTAATAACCCCTACTGAAAAAGCTGGCGCGCCGCCGCAAGGAAAGCCCCGCGCCGCTCAAAAGCCACCGAATGGGAACATTCACTCAGTATTTGCAAATCGGCATGGCTGATTTTCGCCGATAAAATTTCCGAACTGCTCGGCGGAAAAGGAATATCGTGGCGGCCGTGCAACATGATGACCGGACAGTGGATGGCGGCTAACACCTCATCGCTGAGCGTGGTCTTTTCCACATAGGATTGCGGGTCGCCGGCAAACATCTCATCGAAATAGTCCCCATAGCCGGGAGCGAACACAACCGGCTCCCGGGCGCTGATGTAAGCATCATCGATAATCGAGGCGTCATGGATAAGCGTGGCGAGCGTCGCGACCAGCTCTTCCCGGCTTTTCGGGCAGCGCCAGATACGCTGGGTGGCCGCCGTCGCGGTAAATGGCGCGCCAATCGCCCCCGTGGTCAGCACAGCGGAAACACGGCGGTCAGCGGCGGCCAGTGTCAGCGCAATCGCGGCGGACAGCGAATGGCCGATGATGCCGACCTGGGACGCGCCGATATGATCAAGCATCGCGTTCGCCTGACGCGTCCATAGCGCAAAGTCGAAATAGGGTGTTGCCGGCTTGCGATCGCTGCTGCCGAAACCGACGAGATCCATGGCGTAAATCCGGTAATCGCCGGATAACGGCTCCAGAACGCGGCCCCAATTGCCCAAGCTGGATGCGCCAGGCCCGGAGCCGTGCAGCAGCAATAGCGGTTTCCCCTGCCCGGCAACGTAATAGCCGGCTTTCATGCCTTCGAAGATAAATGACGATGCTTTTATCGACGCATTCATGCTGTTCCCTGACAAACTGGCTTAACGGTAAGACTGATAATACATGTCAGAAATCATTTATAAAGTATAAAATGGATTTTTTTATGTATTATAGGTTTTCCATATGAATATCCTTTTCCACCCTGCTATGCTATGATGAGACGCGCTGGCGGGATTCATAAGAGCAATGTCCTGATTTCTAAGAAAATGCTGGAGAGGATAATGAAGGTTCTTAAAGAAGGAAAATCGTTGAATGAGACGATCTATTCTCGATTGCGGGAACTGATCCTCACCGGTCAGCTTATGCCTGGGCATAAATTGAAGATCACGGAACTGGCCCAGAGATTTGGCGTGAGCCTGAACGTCGTGCGCGAGGCGCTCAATCGCCTGACCGGCGAGTTTTTAGTAGATATCGCCCCGCAACAGGGTTTTAGCGTGCGCGGTCTCAATGGGGCGGAACTGATCGATTTGACGGAACAGCGCATCACATTAGAAAGCATCGCATTGCGCAAATCAATAGCCACCCAAGATGTCGAATGGCAGGCCCGTGTCGTCGCCGCGCACCATCGTCTTGTGCATACGCCGCAAACTTTGCCGGAAGCGCCGGATAGGCTCAATCCGGAATGGCATAGCCGCCATGAGGATTTCAACTTCGTCATGATGGAAAACTGCGGCAGCAACTGGCTGTTTCTCATGGTCAAGCAGCTTGCCGAAGCATTCGCCATTTATCAACGCGTGCTTTTGCCGGCGACCATCGGCACAGGCGAGAGCAGCAGCGAACATAATGACCTGTTGCACGCGATATTGAACGGTCATTCGGATAAGGCCGTACAGATTTTATCCAGCCATTTGGTCCATACCCGCGACGTTATGCTCAATGCGCTGGAACCGGCTGTCGAACCCACGCTTAAGCCCTCTTTTATGCACTGATCCTCTCGGGACGGATAAACCGCCCCGGACGTCCCGTCCCCTTGCCGTAACACCCCGTCGCCGGGGCAATGGGCCGGAGAGAAGTCATGGATACGCATCCATTCCCGCCAGGGCGCGATAGCGCCTGAGCTCCCGCTGTTACCCCTTGCCGGAATTTGCTGCAATACTTTGCTGAGTCCGTAAACACAAAGGAGAAGGGGATGAGGCGCTGGCAATGGTTAATCGCTCAGGTCATGAAACGCTTATGGGTAAAGGCGACGCTGATAGGCGCCCTCGGTATACTGGCCGCGCTGATCGCGGCTGTCATGGAGCGTTTCATCACCTGGAAAATTCCCGGCATCATCAGTGCCGAAGCCGTCGACAGTCTGCTGACCATTATCGCCTCCAGCATGCTTGCGGTCACGACATTCTCCCTGAGTATCATGGTTTCCGCCTACGGCGCCGCGACCAACAATGTGACGCCCCGCGCCACCAAATTGCTGATTGAGGACAGCCTGACCCAGACGGTGCTCTCCACGTTCATCGGTTCCTTTTTGTTCGGCATCGTGGGACTGGTGGTCTTACAAACCGGCGCCTACGGTGAAAGAGGCCGCTTCATTCTGTTTTTGGTCACCGTCAGCGTCATTATATTGATTGTCGTCGCGCTGTTGCGCTGGATCGACCACTTGACCCGACTGGGGCGGGTGGGAGAAACCACCTATCGCGTGGAGGATGCCGCCCGGCGGGCAATCAAGGCCAGGCTTGAGGCGCCTTTTCTGGGGGGCAGTCCGTATGATGAACAGGCACGGGCGGCCGCCGGCCCTACGCTCCCCGTGCTGATCGATACCGTCGGCTATGTGCAGCATATTGATATGCCGGCCCTTTCGGCGACATGCCGGGATAAACAAACAGTGGTCTATGTCGAAGCCATGCCCGGCACCTTCGTGTACCCCCACGTCCCTGTGGCAAGGTTCCGGGCGGCGGGCGATGACGAGGACAACGCCCTTATCGCGCAATCCCTAAGCACGGCGTTTTCCCTTGGCGACGAACGATCGTTTGAGCAAGATCCGCGTTTTGGTCTGGCGGTGATGACCGAAATCGCCTCAAGAGCCCTGTCGCCCGCCGTGAATGATTCGGGAACCGCGCTGGATGTGATCGGCCGGACCACACGCTTGTTGTTTCTGTGGGGCGAAGGCTACGACACCCCGGCCAAAGACGACATTGCCTTTCCCGATGTGCATGTCAGGGCCATCGACACCGACGATCTGTTTGAGGATGCTTTTATGCTCATCGCCCGGGACGGCGCGTCCTCGATAGAAATACAGTCGAGAATACAAAAGGCGTTGCTGGCCTTAAGCCAAATCGAGGACCCCGCATTCAAAACCGCGGCGTTACGCCAGTCGGATATGGCGTTCGAACGGGCGGCGGCGACCCTGACGCTGGCATCGGATATACAGCGTTTGCGTCTTATCAAAAATGCCTTTGCCCAGGCCGCGCCGCAATGGCATCACTGACGGTTTATTCGAAAATAAAAGTCACTTTCATTGGCATTTTCTTTTACACTGCATTATCAATGCATCCTAACCGGTCGGCAGCGCCGTGGACGGCCCCGTCCCGGTTGGGATGATGGATGTCTTCGTGACGAATAAGATGGACCAAGGAGCCAACATGACGTCTCGTTTGAAACCCCTGATGCAAGCGGCGGTCTTTATCGCCGGCGGCACGCTTTGCCAGCAGGCGCTGGCCCACGCCCACCTGGTTTCCTCATCGCCCGCGGACAAAGCCAGCGTGGCGGTTTCGCCGGATACGCTCACGCTCAGTTTTACCGAAGGGCTGGAATCGGCTTTTAGCGGCGTGAAAATCACCGACGCCCAGGGTAACGCCGTACCGATCAGTCAATCCGCCACAGAAGGCGCGGACAAAAAAACGTTGGACGTGTCCCTGGCGGCGCCCTTGAAACCGGGCCATTATCAAGTGGACTGGCACGCGCTTTCAGTGGATGGCCACAAGACCCACGGCAGCTACGGTTTCACCGTCGAGTAAATTTGCGCCTTCAGCGTCCCGTCGCTACCGGATCATGATGAAGACACGGCAAACCCTACGGCGGGAGCGATTGGCGGTATCGGCTGATAGGCAAAGCCAGCGAGGGAGACGGACAGGCCCGGACCACCAAACAGGAAAGTGGCCTTATCGCCCCGTCCTTGACCTGGCAGCCCTCAAGCAGGACTCGCCTGACGCTGGAAGCCCTTTATCAGGATCAACCCCGTCTGACGCCTTCAAACCCGCTGCCGCTGGCCTACCCGCGCAGCGGTTATGCCTCCGCACGGGATTATGCCGGCCATCACTGGAACGGGTTCAAGCAGCGGGAGGGCATGGCGGGCTACAATATTGAGCATAACTTCGCCAATGGCTGGGGGATCGTGCAAAAAGCCCGGTATTTTAAGGTCGATACCCACCAGCGTAGTGTCTACGCCACGGGCACCAGCGGCAGCGACACGCAGCTTTCCCGTTTCGGCTACACCACCGATGAAGATCTTAATAGCGTCAATATCGATAATCAGTTGAAAAAAACGACGCGGTGGGGCGACTATACTTTCGTATCAGGGTACACTCAACGGCCTGATGCTTGGCACCGGTTTGCGCTATAGCGGTAAAACGGAAATCTCCCCGGACAATACCCGCGGGACGCTGGGCGGCAATGTGCAATATGACATGGCCGCCAGTTACGATATGGCCGTCGTCGCCCCCCAGTTAGAAGGCCTGACGCTTAAGGCCGGCGCGCAAAACCTCACCAATCGATTTTCCTACACTTGCTATAGCGCCGCCTATTGCTGGATTTATCGCGACCGGACCTGGCAAGTCGGCCTGAACTACCGGTGCTAACCCTCGCTAGCGCCGGCGGCGTTTTCACGCGTTATGGCGCACCCGCCGGACAATGTCGGAGATGCGCCGGTGTCGATGGCTTATTGCGCGGCGGGTTTGAGGTGCATTCTGGCGACGGATTCGTCCTCCGCCCAATAAATACGCTCCGCGACCAGCGCTTCCGGGTTAAGGCTTATCCCCCTCAGCACCCGTTCCTTAAAGCGCGGATAGCCGCTTCTGTCGATTAAATGTCCCATATGCAAATAGATGGGTTTTCCACCCAGCATTTCTTTCTCGAATTCATAGAGATTGGCGATCATCCGGGTAATGACGTCCTCGGTGACCCAATTAAGAAAGATTTTGCCCACGCGCGGGGTTTTCTTGCTGGTGCGTCCGCCCAAACGCACCTGATAAAGCTGTTTTGGCTCACGCTGCCAGGCCAGTGTCGGACAGGCCAGTACGCATTCCCCACATCCGATGCAACTGGACGGCTGTTTGACCGCTTTGCCGTTCTTTAACGCCAGGCAGCCAACGGCATGATGTTCGCAGGCTTTCGCGCATGCGCCGCAACCGATGCACCGCTCGGCATTAAAACGTATTTTCGCCATGCCGATAATACCAAGATCGGCCATGGAGGCTTTTGCGCAATCGTTGGGGCAGCCCGCCAACACCACTTTCAAATGATAACGGCTGGGATAGACGATTTTTTCCAGGCGGCGGGCCATACCGGTGGTGTCGGTATTCGCTTTCTGGCAGATACGGCTCCCCTGGCAGGCGACAATGTTCCGTCCGCCGATTGCCTGATATCCCGCCCGCGTATCGGTGACCTCGACATCGCACATGCCCATCTCGATTTCACGGATAAACGGTTCCAGCGCCGCATTCACCTTGTCTATATCTTCATAGCGGATGCCCGGCATCGCCAGTTTCTGCCGGGTGGTCAAATGGATCTGTCCATTGCCGTAAGTCTGGGCGATGTCCTGGGCCACGGCGAGCAAATGCGCGGGCAGGATCCCGCCGGGGATCCTGACGCTGACCATTGCCTCGCCGCGCACTTTGGACAGCCGGTATTCATTGAGCGCGCGGGCTTTGATGATATCAATATCGATACTCATGCTTTCCTCCTTAATCCACAAAATGTTGCGCGATCGCATAATTGAACACCGGTCCGTCGACGCACACATACACATCGCCCATCCGGCAATGACCACATTTACCCACCGAGCAGGCCATTTTGCGTTCGTAATCGACCCAAATCTGTTCCGGCCGCAATCCTTTTTTCAGCAACATCTGTACCGTAAAACGGATCATGACCGGCGGTCCGACGACAATCGCCTGCGCCCGCCCGACCTTGGCGATGGCCAGCCCGTCGAGATGGTCGGTGACCCGGCCGATACGGTGCCGTTCGTCCGCTTCGCCCTCATCCAGGGTCAGGATCAGGTTATGCGCCTTTCCCCATTGCGCCATCTCCTCTTTGTACAGCACGCTATCCCGGTTCTTGTAGCCCAAAATCATATCCAGTCGCGCGATCTGGCCGGGATTTTCCGCAAAATAGCGCAACAACCCTTTTACCGGCGCGACGCCGGTACCGCCCGCCACCACAATCAGCGGCCGGTGCCGGAAGCGGTCCATGGGATAGCCATTACCGTAACAGCCCCGTAGCCAGACCTTGTCGTCCGCCCGCAAAGCGCACAACGCCGAGGTGACTTTGCCGACTTGGCGAATCAGCAAATCTATCCAGCCGTCGCCACAATCGGAAACGGAAATGGGCGCCTCGCCGACCAACGGCAATGAAACCTCGACAAACTGCCCGACCCGGGCGGGAAAATCCACGGCGACGCGGAAGTTCCACTCCAAAGACGTCTGGCGCGTGACGGCAAGGATAGGGTAAGCGGCGGGCAGCAGGCTGTGGGAGGCGTTATCGTGACAAACACAATCGGACATGGGTTAGGCCTCCTCTGCCAACGCCTGTTGTACGGCGGCGGTCATTTTGTTGATTATCGTGGAGAATTTAATATATTGCGGGCAGCGATCATCGCAGCGGCCGCAGCCGACGCACATGTGTTCAATGCCATTGCGCGCTTTATAATCATTGACTTTATGCAGTGCGCGATACCGCAATCTTTCTCCCGGATCGGCGCGGAATCCGTGCCCGCCAGCCATATCGCCAAAACCGGGCACCATACAGCTTGCCCACTGGCGCCGTCGTTCGCCCCGTCGCGGGCTTTCTTCATAGGCCACGTCAAAAACGCTGTAGCAGGTGCAGGTGGGGCATCCGGTATTGCAACGTCCGCAACCGATGCAGCGGCTGTCATATTCGCGCCAGAAAGAATGGCGGGTGATAATGTCGCGGATTTTCTGCGGATCGTCGCAGACCTTATCCGGCGTGACGACTTTTGTCGGATTGTCGTTGACAAACCGCGGCAGATAATCCGTGGGCCGGCCAAGATCTTGCAAGGCATTCTGGAATAACGGGTCGTTGGGCTGAATATCGGCCCCTTGGTCGCTGAAACGAATGGCGGCGACATAATTATCCGTTTTATTTGTCCCCATCGATACACAAAAACAGTTTTCAAAACTGTGCTCACACTCTATTAAAACAAAACGAATATGCTCGCGCACCAGGCGATAACTATAATCGGAATTATTCCCATTTGATAAATACATCTCATCCAGCCGCGACATGGCGTTGATATCACAGGCACGGGCAAAAATCAGAATGGGAGAAGTATCGACCTCGGCAATCTGAATGGTATCTCTATTGAAATAAAACAGTGTCTCGGTAATGGGTGAGATAACGCTATGGGGCGATGTGTGGGACTTTTCTTTCCAGACCACCTCTTGCCAGCTTTTAACCTGTTGATAAACAATGTTATCAGTATGCGCAAAACGCCCACCCCAATATTCCGCCGAGGGGGCGTATACACGCCACCGCTTGCGCAAACGCCCCAGCAAGAGATCAAATTCATTTGGTGTAATTTTGATGGCCATCACAAACTCCAGGTAAGATATCAGAGAACACACCTCAATTAAGCCTGTGTAAAATGAATAACCATGCTATCGCTAACCGCCGTGAACCGCTAACGAGAAAAAATCATTAGCGATATCGGATTCATCTATATGAACGCTGACTTCAACAAATTGCCCCATCGACGGCCGCGTTGGGGCGGGAATTAAGCAACACATATATGACCATTGTTCCATAAATAATTACCAATTAAAATTAATTTCACGAATCCAGGCAAATTCGTGTAAAGGCATTGCCGAATCCCGATGAATTCTTTATATTTCCAAAATACATTCCCAAGGGGAAAATCACCTTCACGCCACAGCGTCAACCCACCAATTATTAGAAAGAGAACCCATGATGAGTTTTTCGATAAGTTTACAACAAATAGTTTCCGGTATAATGTCATCTACATCTTCATTACCGGGATGGGTGCAACGTTTTACACAAGGGGCAAATGCGCCAACGGATAACGGGTATTATCGCGACGATCCGCCATACTTAACCGTGGGGAAAAAGCTGTACCAGTTGGCGCAAGACGAAAGCCTGAGGAATGCCACCCGCCATACCCTCATGCCGCCGGGCAAACTGCATATCCGTTCGGCGGCCCACGCCGTGACGGCCGGTTTGTACCTGTCTCAATCCCTCTCTCATACCTTAGCTTGTCCGGCGCCAATGACGGCCGGAGCCGGGGACGATAAACGCCCCGGCAGGTCCCTGGGCTATTCCCCGCATCAAGCGGGCCGGGCCGGAGGGGCGCTATTTTCAAACGATGTCGGCCCGCATTCGGTAAGGGAGAACGACGGTGAAATTCATTTCAAACTGGTTTATGTCTCGCCGCAAAACTATCCTAACTATAAGGGTTCGCGATTTATCGCCATTCCCGTTTATTGAAAAAGGCGTATATACCGCGACGTCACTGTTTTTCCGCCGAATGGCCATTAACAGCGACGGGCTGTCCCCCTTTATCGGCAGCATTATTTGAAACGCATTCATTATCCGGTCGCCTGTCGACCGTTGTTTACTCTACATGATTCAGGTTGCATCGCGACGGCAAGGGATCGCGTTCCCGGGAGCCCAGATAACCCCGTGACCGGGGTAAGCGAACGCAGCCAACAAAGAGGCGGCCTGGATAATGACGAGTATAAATGATGACTTGTTGCTCCTTGGTTATGAATGCCGCTTTATAATGTCTTTTACTCGATTAACAAAATGATTCATCGCCCCTTTACGGCATTGGCAAATGTTACGACGACATGGCCTTTCAACCCCCGAACCTTTTCTCTCCAACCCGGTAAGAAGCGGTCAACGGTAAAGTTACTCGACATTGGAGACATCATAATGAAAATATCGCAATGCATTCCTTGTTATCAAACAGCAACAGAGCATGAAGCCTATTACAAAGAAAATGCTCCGGTTGAAGAACGATATTGTTTTCTTGAACGATGGAAAAGCTGGGCGGAAAAACCGTGGAGCAGGGAAAACAAATATAACCGGCGTATTGCGGCGATACGCATGCGTATTGCGTTGAGCGATAGCGTGCAAACACTCGATCTCTCCGGCTTCGGCCTCACCGAAATTCCCCCCTTGCCGCAGCATATTCAATTTTTGGATTTGAGCCATAATCGGCTTAAGACATTACCTTATTGTCTTCCCCCGAAATTAAAGCGCATCAACCTGAGCCATAATCAGTTCACAGGCATGGTTAACTACCTGCCGCGAGCCGTTATCGTGGAAATCAGCGATAACCCGCTAACAACAAAAAATATCAACCGAATCATTCAAGGGCAGTTTCCTTACAATATCGTGCTTAACGGTTTGGTTATTTATGATAAATCCCCCGGTCAGTTTGAATTGACGGAAACGCTGCGCGAAAGCTGTTTAGAAAGTTTACAGGTTAGCCAGTTGCGGTCGGATGCGTTAAAAACGACTTTATAAGCCCCTGTATTCCATCCGGTGTGGGGCAACCGGAAACCGCCCCTCCATCGTTGTCCGTTTGCGGGATTCAATGTTATGCTCGGTTTACCCGGGGACGGCGGGTGACCGTGTCGCGTGCCTTGCCTTTGGCAATCCGGCGATCCGCTATCGCGGAAGGCTATTTATGGTTAACGCTGGCCGGGGCCGTATCGTAAGCGGTCGGCAAGCGGTAATGAGGGCGAGATGATGATGACACCTGAAAATCCCTCCGTCGCGCTGATTGGTCCCGGGGCCATCGGCACCACTGTAGCGGCGGCGCTGCATGAGGCCGGGCGCACACCGATAATTTGCGGACGTTCGGCGCACGAGCGCCTGGCGTTGCGGTTCGACGGCGGCGATATCGTAGTGCCGGGGCCGGTGCGAACCGATCCGGCCGGGGTGAAACAGACCGTTGACCTGGTTTTCGTCGCGGTCAAGTCGACCCAACTGGCGGCGGCGGCGCCCTGGCTCTCCGCGCTCTGCAATGACAGCACCGTGGTTTGCGCGCTGCAAAATGGCGTCGAACAAAAAACGCTGTTCGCGCCGTATTTATCCGGCCAGCCGGTGCTGCCCTCGGTGGTGTGGTTTCCCGCCCAACGCCAACCCGACGCCTCGGTATGGCTGCGCGCCGAAGCGCGCCTGACCGTGCCGGATACGCCGGCCACCGGCGTGGTGCTCGCGGCGTTGCGCGGCACACGATGCGCGGTGGAGGTCGCGGCGGATTTCACCTCCGTGGCTTGGCGAAAGCTGCTACAGAATGCGGTCGCGGGATTGATGGTTCTGGCGACCCGCCGCGCCGGCATGTTTGCCCGGGCCGACATCACCGCGCTATCGCTTTCTTATCTGCGGGAATGTCTTGCGGTCGCCCGCGCGGAAGGCGCCATCCTCGGCGACGATGTCCCGCAAGACATTATCGAGGGGTTCCACCGCGCCCCGCCCGATTTGGGGACCTCTATCCTCGCCGATCGGCAAGCCGGCCAGCCTCTCGAATGGGATATCCGCAACGGGGTTGTTCAGCGTTGTGGCCGGTCTCACGGCATTCCGACGCCAATAAGCGATCTGGTGGTGCCGCTTTTGGCGGCCGCCAGCGATGGGCCGGGCTGACATTGATATCGGCGGCCGCCCCAGGGCGGCCCCGCTTCCCTCCCTCCGGTCGCCCTCAAGGGCGCGATCATGGATTGCATTGCCATCTCTCCCTTAGCCGTCTCTCGCTTAGTCATCGTCTTGCATAGCCATCGCCATTCCGGCGCGGGGAAAGCGGTTACTGCGCCTATGCCGGTCCTTGAAACCGTGCCTGATATGTCCGTCGCTTTCCGCCCCTTGGCGTGATCGCCATCATGCTTCCAAAGCAAAACACTTGATCCTTAAAAAACCTTTAACTACATTAGCTAAGTCGAGTTAGCAAAATAAGTACCGGGCTATCCGCCAGCCTGTTTACACGTGAGTCACCACTATGCCATTGACACTATTAGACCGTGAATCGCTGGTGCCTTCCCCTTGGCCGGCTTTCGCCCAATGCCACGCCTCAACACTGGTATTGCTGCCTGACGGCGATCTGCTGGCGGCTTATTTCGCCGGTCGCAAGGAAGGCAGCGGCGACACCGCGATTTGGCTGTCCCATCGTCATCAAGGACAGTGGCTGGCGCCGAGGCGATTGATGGCCCAAGACGGGTTGGCGCATTGGAATCCGGTGCTGCATTACCAGCAAGGCCGGTTGTGGCTGTTTTACAAAACCGGTTCTGATGTGCATCGCTGGATCACGCGGTTTGCCGTGTCCGATGACGGCGGCCGTCAGTGGAGCGCGCCGCGGGAACTGGCGCCGGGCGAGGCGCGTCCCCGCGGGCCGGTGAAAAACAAGCTGCTGGCGGCCTCGGACGGCGGCTGGCTGGCGCCCGGCTCAATGGAAGGCCGACGGTATTGGGATGCTTTTGTCGACCGCTCCACCGATCAGGGCCGGCACTGGCAGTTGGCGCCGGTGCCGTTGAACCACCAATCCGGTGAACCGGCAAGCGGCGAAGCCCTTTGGCGGGGTCTGGCGGATAACGCGCTATGGGAAAGCGATATGGACACCGTCTTCCAGTGGGACGGCATTATCCAGCCGGCGTTGTGGGAATCGGCGCCGGGGCGCATCCATTTACTGGCCCGCAGCACCCGCGGCCGCCTATGGCGCAGCGATTCGGCGGACTACGGCCGCAGTTGGTGCGCCGCCTACCCCACCGAGGTGCCCAATAATAACAGCGGTATCGACTTAACCCGCGCCGCAAGCGGAACGCTGGTGTTGGCTTGCAATCCCGTCGGCGACAATTGGGGTAAACGCACGCCGCTGTCGCTGTATGAATCACGGGACAATGGCGACAACTGGCGGCCCGCCCTGGATATCGAACAACAAGACGGAGAATTCTCCTATCCGGCCGTTATCGCCGATGGCGATCGGCTGCATCTGACCTACACCTGGAATCGCAACAATATTATTTACTGCGCGCTACGTCTGACGTAACGTACGCGATTTTAGCCATAGAGACGTCACCCCAACCCTACGACGTCCGGCCGATGAAGCCGGCGTAAACCGTTTATAGCGAGGAATATCATGTCGATTTCCCTTGACCTTTCCGCACGGCAGGCGGCCGAACACAAATCCAATATCCGCCGTATCGTGATCTCCAGTTGGATCGGCAATACCATTGAGTTTTATGATTTCCTGTTGTATGGGCTGGCCAGCGCGCTGGTCTTCAGCCATCTCTTTTTCCCCAGCATCAGTCCGCTGGCCGCGACCCTGGCATCGTTCGCCACCTTTGGCGTCGGTTTCGTGGCGCGGCCGCTTGGCGGGATTTTCTTCGGCCATATGGGCGATACGCTGGGACGTAAGGCGACGCTATTGATCACCTTGGGCGGGATGGGACTGGCGACATTTTTGACCGGATGCCTGCCGGTTTATGATCAAGTCGGCATTTGGGCGCCGATTCTGCTGGTGATCCTGCGTTTTGCCCAAGGCTTTCTGGTGGGCGGCGAATGGGGCGGCGCCATGTTGATGGTCGTGGAAAGCGCGCCCGCCAACCGGCGCGGCTTGCTGGGCTCCATTCCGCAAACCGGCGGGTTTTCCGGCCAGTTGCTGGCCACCGGCGTCTTTGCGCTCATGACGTTGCTGCCCGAGGAAAAGCTCATGACGTGGGGGTGGCGGGTTCCTTTTCTGTTGAGTTTCGTGCTGGTGCTCCTCGGCCTGTGGATGCGACGCAAGCTGGATGAAACCCCGGTTTTCCGCGAAGTCCGCCAACGGGAACACTTGCAAAAAGGAACCGTTGCGGCCAAAAAGGAAAGTCCGGTGGTGGAAGTGGTGCGCAAACAATGGCGCAGCATCCTGCTAATCATGGTACTGCGTTTTGCCGAAAGCGTTCCGTTCTTTCTCGCCACGGTATTCGCGGTATCTTACGCCACAGGCCAGTTGGGCGTGGAAAAACAAACCATCCTCGGCGTGGTGATGGCCACCTGCGTGCTGGCGTTTCCAATGCATGCGCTGTTCGGCGCGCTGTCCGACAAGGTCGGCCGGCGGCCCATTTACCTGTTCGGCGCCCTGTTCGCCGCCGCGATGGCGTTTCCCTTCTTCAAATTGCTGGAAAGCGGCTCATTCGCGCTGATGGTGCTGGGCTATATTCTCCTTATCAATATCGCCCACAACTCCATCAATGCGGTGCAACCGGCGTTTTTCACGGAATTGTTCGGCCCGAAGGTCCGCTACAGCGGCGCGTCGATTGGCGCGCAACTGGGCGCGATTGTCGCGGGGGGGTTCACACCCTTTATCGCCAAGGGGCTGACCGTGCTGGATAATAATGGCTGGACGCTGGTCGCCTCCTACGTCACCCTTGCCGCGCTGGTGGCGGCCTATGCCGCCTGGCGCGCGCCGGAGACATCGCGACGGGATATGACCAGGGATATCGACTGACCTTATCCAAGCCGCGTTTCCCCGCCAGGACGGCGGGGATTGCCGCGGGATCATGGACACCCAGCAAGGGAACTCATAAAAATGTTTTCATTGACAACAGAAAAAGACATTGAAGTGTGATAAGTATTTCAAGATATTAGCTACGCCTTCCTTTTCTCCCCGATACCGGTATGATGTACGGCGCTTATATTCCAGCCCAGCGCTGCCGGGCTTATCAGCTCGGAAAATGGTGCCTTGCGGGGTTGTGTTATGAAAATTGTCTCGGTGCTGCGATCCGGCGGCGACTATGATGAAAGACATGTCAGATGGTTATATTCCCAGTTGCCGGGCGGCTATGAAAAAATCTGCCTGTCCGACGTGGCGATAAAGGGCGTCGAGACTCTTCCGTTGACCACAAATTTTCCGGGCTGGTGGTCAAAGCTGGAACTCTTTAATCCAGAAAAGATTGATGACGATATATTCTATCTGGACCTGGATGTCGTCATTGTCGGCGATATCACTGATATTCTTGAAAATGAAAAATTGACCATGCTGAGTGATTTCTATAATCCGCTGAAAACGCATAATTCGGCGATCATGCGTATCCCCCACCAGCATAAGTACCTTGTTTGGGAAACATTCAACCGCTTTCCCGAACTTTTTATGCATCGCTATCGGGACGCGGTGATCAGGAATTCTTATCGCGCCTCTTGCCGCAAACTCATTTATGGCAAGAACTGCTGCCCGGTCAAATCGTCAGTTACAAAAAACACGTGGTCAAAAAGAAGAAAAAGACACCCTCCATCGGTGATGGCACCGTCCCGCCCAACACCCGTATTGTCTGCTTTCACGGCAAACCCCGGCCATGGGATTGTGGCGAAATCTGGGTTCCTCCCCTGCAACCCCAGTTGGCCTTGGCCTGATACGCCAATGACGCATCATTCTTCCGAACAAGGACGTTGACATGACACTGCGGCAAAGGATGCAAGCAACATTCCCCGTCATCATCGTGGTGATGATGATCTTATCGTCATCCGTGGTACTGACCGATAAACTTTTCAGCCGCTACCTGTTCTACTTTGCCACCGTGTATACCCTTCTGTTTCTGGCCATGGGCGGCCGGTACAAAAAACCCTCGCCCGCCGAATGCCTGCTGGCGCTCGGCGCCTTGGCCGTCGGTCTGTCGCAATACCTCTGGTGGCATCGTTTTCCCGGCGGCCCGCACAGCCATTTCATGGCCGACGTCAACTACCGGACCACATCCCGGATCCTGTTGGCGGGGGTGGTATTGCTGTATTGCATATCGCCGCTGGTTAAAACCTGCGATAAACGCGCCGGTAAACCCCTTTGCGCGCTGATCATCATCGGCTTTTTGTATATTTCCGCTAATGGCGTCTACGATCATCTGATAGCCCCCGACCTCAGGCTGCGTATCGATACGGCGGCCACCACAACCGCCTATCTGTACATGCTGCAAACGTTTATCACCTTGCAAGCCGTGCGCGTGGCGAACTTCCGGTATCACAAGACGCTACTGGCGGCCGTCATCGTGATGTCCTTTGTTATCTTGTTGCTGACCGAGACCCGGACAGTCCTGTTCCTCTATCCGGTGTTGTTGCTGATTTTTCATTGCAACAAGCGCATTGTGTTCACCGCCAAAACACTGGCGACCCTGGTCGTGGTAATGGCGCTCGCGGTGATGGTGATAGACAATTACTTTCAGGATTCCGTTGAGCGCGTTAAAAGCACATTCTGGGAGATTTCCCAATTACGCGACAATAAAGACACGTCCCTGGGATCGCGGGTCATTCTCTGGGAGTCCGGTTGGGATGTGTTTACCTCGCGGTTGTGGGGACAAAGTACCCAACACCGCTACGACCGGGTTAAACACCAGATTATCACTCAGGAAAACGGCAGCCCCGAAGCGTTGCGCAACTCCGTGTTCCACTTGCACAATGACGTGATCGAGGCCGCTTCGCTGCAGGGCGTCACGGGATTGGCGGCATTGGTCTTTTTCTATCTATCGATCGCGGTGTATATCATCAAGAAGGGGATGTTCCGCCCCGCATTCTTATTCCTGTTTGTCCCCGTAATATTGATAGGCTTGGTGGATTGTCTGTTTATCAATGATCGTTTTGTCGTTTTGCTATTATCGCAACTGCTGATTTACCGATATCTGAGTGGTGTTGGCACAACCGAGGGCAACCATTTGCCGGCGGCGCACCCCTAGGTCTGTAAACGACCACGCCGACAAACCCGTCGCCAACCTTATCCGTTCAAGGGCCGCGCCCAGGGGAGCGGGTAGAGGGCCTGTTGCCGGCGTTCTTGAATTATTCATAAGCTATATCGAGTTAGCTTTTTATTATATACTGGATATCCCGTTAGTGATCGGACCGGATACCCTTTATGCCCAAAACCGTTGAACAAATCGCCGGCACGTTAAATTTATCCATAACCACTGTGCGACTGGTGCTAAATAATAAGGCCGATCAGTATCGCATCAGTCTTAATACGCAAAAACGCATACTGGATTACGTCGTTCAGCATGGGTATACGGTCAACCACGCGGCGCGCAGCCTGAAATTAAACAAAACCGATACGTTGGGCCTGATCATTCCCCGGCTGTCTAATCTGTTTTTTTCCACCCTGGCGGAAAAACTGGAATTACGCTGCCGAGAGGCCGGGTTTCAACTGATGCTCAGTTGCAGCTATAGTGATTTGCCCTACGAGGGTAAATTGGTCGAGGCGCTGGTCAGACGCAATGTTGACGGCTTGTTCATTATCCCGTCGTCGCTGGAATCGTGCAATCTGCACCTGAAAAATCTTCCCAAGCCGGTCGTGTTCCTGGATCGGGATTTCGGTAACCAGGGGGCGCCGCTGATTGTCAGCGATAATTCGCAGGGCAGCGCGCTGCTGACCCAGGCCATGCTAACCGCCAGCCGGCAGCCGCTGTTTTTTCTGGCGGGCGACATTCATCAGCCGACGATTAAACACCGTCTGAACGGCTATCGGCGGGTATTGGCGGCGATGAACATCGACGCCAAAGACCAATGGATCTTATCCGCCCGGCACAATCGTCGCATGGACGGCGAACAGATGATCGAGGATTTCCTGTCAAGACATACCCGGCCGCCCGCGGCATTTATCGCGTCTTCCCTACCGGTGCTGGAAGGCGCGCTGCATACGTTGCGGGCGAAACTGGGCCGTATCCCGCCGGAAATCAATATCGGCACCTTCGACGAGCATGCCATGCTCAGTTTCCTGCCCAACCGTGTCTGGTCGGTGCGGCAGAATGTCGAAGCCTGGGTGGAAAACGCGTTCAACGCCATGCAAAAGGCCATCGCCGGAGAAAGCCCGCCGGTCAAAACCGTCGTCCCCATGGCGCTGATTCAGCGCCAGGTGGCGAGAGCGCCCGAAGGCTGAGCGGGGAATACGCGCGCGCCGCCGGGCCATCGCCCCACCCGGCGGCGTTTCAATGCCGACGCGCGTTAGGCATCAGGCTACGTCCGGTTTGGGTATCGAATACCCGGATATGTTCCGCGCCGAGTAACAATGAGACCCCCATCCCTTCCGCCATGGGTTTGCGCGTATCCACCACCATGCAGACACGGCCCCAGGAGGTATCGATAAGTATTTGCGTCTCCGCGCCGGTCGGCTCGACCACCGCGACCTTACCGGTGAGCTGGGCCCCCTCGGCGACGGTCTGCAAATGATTGGGCCGGATTCCCGCCGTGACCCGTTGATCAGGCCGTACATCGGCCTGTGGCGGCAAGGGCAGCGCTTCGCCGCTGTCGTTCACCAGCCACGGGGAATTCTCCCGCAATTGCACCCGTCCTTGCAGAAAATTCATGGCGGGCGAGCCGATAAAACCCGCCACAAATAAATTGTCGGGATAATCATAAAGCTCGAAAGGCGTACCCACCTGTTCAATGTTACCGCCACGCATCACCACGATACGATCGGCCATGGTCATGGCCTCCACCTGATCATGGGTCACATAGACAGTGGTGGTCTCCAGCCGATGTTGCAGCGCCTTGATTTCGCTACGCATCTGCATGCGCAATTGCGCGTCGAGATTGGACAAAGGTTCATCGAATAAAAACACATCCGGTTCGCGGACAATGGCGCGTCCCATGGCCACACGCTGACGCTGTCCGCCGGAAAGTTCACGGGGATAACGTTGCAAATACGGATTCAAATTTAATATTGCGGCGGCGTTGTCGACTTTTTCCTTGATAGCGTCTTTAGCGACATTGCGTAAACGCAGGCCGAAAGAGATATTATCGTAGACGGTCATGTGCGGATACAACGCATAACTCTGAAATACCATGGCGATATTTCGGTCTTTCGGCGCCAACGCATTGACACATGCGCCGCCGATGGAAATCGTGCCGTCGGTGATGTCCTCCAGGCCGGCGATCATCCTTAATAAAGTGGATTTACCGCAACCCGAGGGGCCGACCAGCACCAGGAATTCGCCATCGGCGATATTCAGGGAAATGTCATTGATAATGCAAGTTTTATCATAGTGCTTGCGCACATTTTCAATCAATAAAGAAGCCATCGTTACCCCCGATAAAGTGTCGCCGTCCACTCCCCTCACGCGGCCGGTCGCCAGACAGCCGACCGGCCGCGGCGACGTGTTAGCGTTTGTGCTGGGCGTTATAGGCCGCGGCGGCCCGATCCAGCGCCTGTTTCGGATCGGCATTCTGCAAAAACACCTGCTGAAAGGCCGTTGCCAGCAATTGGGTCAATTTGCCGTAATCGGCCGGCAAATTGGCTATTCGCCCATAGGCATGGGCATAATCCGCCCAGCCCTTCATCTCCCGGCCGACAGGGTCCTGAGAGAAGAATGTATCCTGATAAATAATGGATCGGCTTGGCAGTACGCCGGCGCGGGCGAAAGCCAGTTGGGATGTGTTATTGGTATAATATTGGATGAAGGCCCAGGCCCCGTCCTTATGCTTGGAGTTAGCGCCGATGGTCAGGGTCTGACCGGCGATCCGGGCCGGCGTCGGCTTATCTTTTTCCCAACCGGGGATGGGCGCGGTGGCCAGCCGGTCACCGGCGGCGGCGGCGGCCCTGGCCGAGGAGACCCGGTAGCTGCCGTTTATGGTCATGGCGGTTTTGCCGGCTTGAACGCTGGATAACAGATCATCGGCGGTCATCGTGACAACGCTTGAACGCATCGCATTGTCCTTGATCATCTGATCTAGAAACTTCAGCACCCTGACACCGGCCGGGCTATTGAATATGGCTTTACCCTGGCTATCAATCACTTCGCCGCCGGCGCCCCAGATAAGCGGCGTGAACATTTCCGAGACCCCGGCGCCCAATTGCCCCGAAGACGCGCCCATGGCGAATCCCATCACCTGGCCGTTGGCCAGTTTGCGGGCGTCCTCGGCCATCTCAGGCAATGTGGCGGGCGGCATCAATCCCGCCTGCTGTAATAAATCCTTGCGGTACCACAATAGCCAGACACGGGTTTCCCATGGCACGGCCATGATGTGCCCCCCGTAGGAAAACAGCTTAAGCGGCATGACAAAACCATCGCGTTCCGCCGGCGAAAGTTTGGCGATATAGTGATCCAACGGGATAATGGTTTTAGCGGCCACATGCATGGCCAATTGATCGGAATAGACATTGAGAATATCCGGTCCCTCGCCCGCCGCCGTGGCTTGAATGACATTACTGTCGATACGGCTGTAGCTAATGGATTCAACCGAAACACGGTATTGCGTTTGCGATTGATTGAACCCCTCCACCACCTGTTTCAATGCTACCGTGCGGGGATCATTGCCGGTAATCGGCAGAAATGTCCACATTTTTAACGGCACAGGTTCCGCCTGCGCCCGGGAAATGGTTGTCGCATAAATGAGCGTAAGCATCATTCCCATGAGAAATAATCTCATTATTTTCATAGCAGCCTCTGAATGTTAGTGCTGTTGAACTTACCCCTTCACGGCGCCCGCGGATAAACCTTCCACCAAACGCCGTTGCAATAAAAAGAAGGCAACGGCGACCGGCACCAGGGAAATGACCGTGGCGGCCATCAACTGGCCCCAATCGATACCGTAATTAGAAATATAAGTATAGAGACCAACCGAAAGCATTCGATGCCCTTCGGATAGGGTCAGCGTGAACGCGATAATAAAATCATTCCAGACAAACATAATAACCATAATCGCAGCAGCCAAAAGTCCAGGCCGCGACATGGGCAACACGATTTTATAAAAGGCTTTTAACCTGCTACAGCCATCAATTAATGCCGCCTCTTCCATTTCCTTGGGAATACTTTCGAAAAAACCCTTTAACAACCAGACCAGAATAGGGACATTCCAGGCGGCGTACACGATAATCAGGCCGGCGAAGGTATCATACAAGTGAATATGTACCGCCAGGTCGTATAAGGGAACCAGAATCGCGATGCCGGGGATCATGGATGTCGCCAGCAAGCCGAACAAGATGGCGTTTTTGCCGGCGAAGTTGAACCTGGCCAACGCATAGGCGGCGTGAAGGCTCACCGCCAGACTCACCGCCAGTGCGCCGCAAGTGACGATGATGCTGTTGCGAAAATAGATAGGCAGGTTGGATTGGGTCCAAACGTCATAAAGGTGCTGGAATGTGGCGGGTGTGGGGATCCATTTGGGCGGAAACGCCATGATCTGCCCACTGGTTTTCAGGGCGGTCGATATTCCCCACAATACCGGGAATACGGCCATGGCCACCACCATAATTAACGCCAGGCTACTGAACAAGGCCTTGGGCGTGAACGGTATGAGCGCGGAATGTTTCACCGTGTGGTCCCCCGTAAAGCGCGTACATAGAATAGGCTCAGAGCAAAATTAATCAGGGTCAGGATAAGCCCCAGCGCCGCGCCGTGGCCGATGTCCCAGTCCTCGAAGCTCATTTTCAAAATACGCAGACCGAGCGTCTCGGTAGACTGCACCGGTCCGCCGCCGGTCATAACATAAATCAGCGTCACCATGTTGACATACAGCAAGGTCAATTGAATCACGATGACTTGCAGGGTCGGACGAATCAGCGGCAGGGTAATATAGCGGAACAATTTTACCGGCCCGGCGCCATCCACCCGCATCGCTTCATACAACTCCTGTGGAATGGTTTGCAACGCCGCGATAAATAATAATGTCGCCAGCGGATAACTGGCCCAGACATTCACCACGATCAATGCCGCCATGGCGCCGTGGGGAGAAGACAGTAACGGAAAATCAGCATGAAAAGTCTGTTGCAGAAAATACGTGACGGCCCCGAAGTCGGCATTGAGCAACCATCCCCACAATAATCCGGTAATCGTTTGTGAAAAAACCCATGGCAGTATGGCCAGGGTGCGTAAAACGCCGCGAAAAGGAATATTTTTCCCGTTTAACAATAACGCCACCAGCAAGCCATAAGGTAAAACCAGAATGAGAGACCCCGCTGTATAAATAACGGTATTAAAGAAATCAGAATGAATTGTTTGGTCAGACAAAATATCCACAAAATTTTGCAGGCCGACAAACGCCACCGTTTCGGCATATCGTGTCGAGAACAAGCTTAAATAGACGGCATCAATAATAGGATAAAGCGAAACGGCGGCAACCAGTAATAGAGAAGGGAAAATAAAAAAGAAAAAAAACCGCCGGTTCGCCGAACCGGTACGCTCTTTTTTTCGCACGTTTACAGCGAGACGAATATCCTTACCTATGGAAGGGAGCGTCATTTCGGGTATCCTCCGGCTTCACTAAATGAGAGATATACTCGTCATACTTCAAGTTGCCCCTTTATTGGCGGCACTCGCTCATCCCAGTCACACAGTGAGCTGTGCGCCTGGGGAGGCATGAGAGACATCCTGTCTCTCAACGGAGGCCCGCCGTAGGCGGTTCAAATTCGTTCCCGACGAATTTGTCACTCGCTTGCCGCCGCGGTGCAACTCGAATTATTTAGAGTGTAGAGTCAGTCTGAGTCAATATGAACGCATTGCAATTGGCATCTGGTTATATTCTTCATACTCCACGTCGCCTCTTGGTTGGCCGCCGCGCTGCAACGTGCATGATTCAGAGTCCATCTTCCTGCCGGCAATGGGCGGATAACTTAAAAAAACAGGCCTGAAGCCATCTGGCGTTATCGCTTATCAACCCGCGCGGCAGTGCGGCTATTCCAAATCGGTCAAACAGGCCCAAATGCCTCTACCACTGCGAATGTCTCCAAGGATTGTGATGCACACCGCTATCTTTCAAGCTGCCGGCAATCTGCCGTGGCGTTAAAGTAGGCAAACGCTTACTCTCACACCAGGTCTTTCCACCCTTGTTGCTCGTATTGTCGGCGCCCAACGCGAATCCGCCGGCGCTTAACAGGCAAGCGCACAAGCTAATTCGAGTTAGCAAATTATTATAATCAGACTAAAACAACAAGCGCCTTATGAGCGTTTTGTGAGCAATGTCAATATATATCAATAATATCGTTAATGATCAGTTAAATGTCATCATTTTGCTTTTGCCGGCCAGGAGGCCACGGGAGGTTTGGTGAGCGGGGATTTGCGCAGGCCGTACCACATGGGCGGCGCTATTCAGAGATCCGGCGCGCGGGGCAACCGGCTTTCGTCCGCCGTGTCTCCTTATCGCACCGAGGTTGACGGGGCTAACGTGCCGCGCGACGGCCGAAACGTCGCCGTCCGGCTTTGCCCGTCGCGGCGACGAATGCCTTATGGCTCCGTTGACGTGTCGGCATGCCTTTTGGCCAACGCACTGTGGTTGGACAGGAAGACCCCGGTGATAATAATGACCGCCCCCAACCACTTAAGCCAACCGGCGGTCTCCTTCAATACCAGCACAGAAAGCAGTACCGTAATAAAAGGCACCAGGTTGATAAACGAGGCGGCCTTGGTCGCGCCAATTTCGTCGATTCCCTGATTAAAGAACAGATAAGCCAGTACCGATCCGCCCACCGACATGAAGAGGATAGCGGAATAACTGACCAGGGTCGGCACCTTGCCGACCAGGCATAGCGAGGGCAAACGCGCCATATCGGCGGCGACCCAGGGCAGAAAAGCGAGGCTGCCGTAAAAAAACAGATAAAACATTTTCACCATACCCGGCACCGGGATGGTCCACCTTTTAATGAGCACATTATAAATACCGAAACACAAGGTACTGACCAGCAACATGATATCGCCCATATTATAGGAAGCGGTGGAGAAAACCCGCCAGTTCCCGCCGGTAATGGTCACGGTGACCCCCAGATAAGCGATAATCAGCCCCGCCAGTTGCCAGGGGTTGACATGTTCCATGCCGGACATGGCGGCAATCAATAATGTGATAAGCGGGATGGTTGCTTCAATGATGCCGGCATTGAAGGCCGTGCTACTGTTTAGCCCATTGAAATAAAAATAGTAGCAGAGCGTCACACCGAAGATGGCGGTGATAAACATGCGCAAATGGGTAAGCAGATCAATCTGGATAAGTTGTCTTTTATCCTTGACGCACCAAAGAATAATGATAGCCGCGATAAAAAACCGTAGAAAGGTGACCAATGAGGGAACGAATACCGCCAATGCATATTTACCGGCAATGGCCGATCCGCCCCAAAAAAAGGCCGATAGCGATAGCGCCAGATAGACTCGGATTTTCATTCAAATGACTCCAAAAGCCGTTGACAACTCTCTAATCATTTTCTCCAATCGTGGAATATAGTTATATTCTTCTTTCATAAATCGATCGGATATTTTACCGGTTGAACTTAGTTCATTAATCACTACCAATAAAAATTCTACTGTATTGGCCTGAATCAGTTCGATATATTTATCCAGCGCCTGCTCCTGTTCCAAATAGCCCACCATTCCCCTATTGAAGTTACTGATTTTGAGCTTATCGCGGATATCACGCAGGAAGCGGTCTTCCAGACGGATGATTTCGTAGCGATCGTTTATTCGTTGGACAAATTCATAGAGCTTGCCAACCCGGCTGTCACGGAAACGGTAATTTTTCACATCCCAGGGCGTATGCCTATCCTGCATGCGAGTTTGCTGATTCAGACGGATACCGGGTAATGTCTCCGCCCGCGATGCAATATTCCAAAACGAAGCCAGTCCGACGCCATATAAAAACAGAATGGTTTTTTGGATTTGCTCCAAGGTGACATCCTGGTAAAAAGTGATGCAGCCATTGGTGGAGCCGGCCATACCCTGCGATTTTAGGTAACGAAATACCTTCGTGGAATCGGACTGTTGTATTTTTTTGTTGTAGCTATCCAACTGCTCGTCATCCCCCGCCTCCAGCCCGAGGTAGGTGCTGATCATGCCGATATTACGCAAACGCAGCAAAAGCTCCCGATCCTTTTCTTTATCGATGTTAAAACTGTCCGCCCGGATGAAAACATCAAAGGGCAATGATAATTCTCTTCTTTCCATCTCATCGCAAAAAGCATTGACCCAGGCCCGGTTTTCTTTGGCGGGCGTGACAAAGGTGGCGTCGTAGATATGTAAATAATCCCGGCTCTGCCGTATCAACGGCTCCAGCGCGGCGATTTCTTTGGCGACATTGGCCGGCGATCGCATTCTAATGCCGGTGGATTCATTGCCCAGAAAACGCTGGGCATTACAGAAAACACAAGGATAAGGACACCCGCGATTGATCAATATCCCCACTTTTATCGGCTTGCCGTTTTTTATGGCCCGATGGGCGATATCATGGGCCGCGAAAGAAAGGCCGTCCAGATTGGTATTGGCCGCGCGGTTATTATTGATATGAATTTCGCCGGTTTTCCCGTCGCGATAGGTTATTCCATCGACGTCATTCAACGGGAATTCATTGCTTATGGCATCAATCAGACGTTGCAGGCTGATTTCCCCCTCGCCCCGGCAAATCGCGTCGATGGACTGATACGCGGTCAGGATGCCCACATCCTCGTAAGAGACATGCTCCCCGCCCAGGACAACAAAAGGTTTGGACTTGGCAAACAAATGCAACCGCTGACTTATGCGCAAAGCGGACGGCAGCGTGGCATAATTGACACTGAAAACCGCCAGGGTAAACCTGCCTTTGATGATTTTTTCCACCATCTCGTTTTCCGTTAGCCCGTCCACCCGCAAATCGAACAATTCCACGAGATAACCGGCTGAACGTAATTGCGCCGCAAACAGTCCTAACGCAAGATTTTCATGTTGCTCATAGAGTTCACGCATTTCCGGCGTTTCAGTTTCGGGATTTATCAAGGCAATACGCATGTTCCACCTCTTGGTTTACGGCAAAAAAATGCCAAGCGGCTATTCGAAACATGGTTAAATAGCCGTCGATTATTGGCTTGTTCCAGGCTATTATCCCTTTATGGAGATTTGTCTTAACAGAAGGCGAAGCGACAACATGCGTATAAATCCTGCCAAAAAATGTCACCATGTCGTGGCGGTGGCTTACGATCGGTTGCGAACTTTTGAATTTGGTTGCGTAGTGGAATTCTTTGCGGTGCAGCGGCCGGAGCTGAATGTCGACTGGTATGATTTCACGATTTGCACCGCCGATAAGCACCGTATCGCGGCGGTCGGCGGCCTGATTATGGAGATCGAACAGGGACTGGAAGCGCTGGAAACCGCCGATACCATCGTTATCCCGGCCTGGCGCGATCTGAACGAAACGCCGCCGGAACCGTTATTACAAGCCCTACGGGCCGCTTATCGGCGCGGCGCCCGCCTGTGCAGTATCTGCACCGGCGTGTTCGTTCTGGCGGCGGCGGGCCTGTTGCAGGGTAAAAGCGTCACCACCCACTGGCACCATGCGCGTCTGCTGGCCCAGCGTTATCCCGACACCCTGGTGCTGCCCACCGCCCTTTATGTGGACGAAGGACAAATCGTGACATCCGCCGGTTCGGCCGCCGGGCTGGACATGCTGTTGCATCTGGTGAAAACCGATTACGGCCACCGGGTGGCCAATATGGTGGCCCAACGCCTGGTTATCCCCTTTCACCGCGAAGGACGGCAACAGCAAGTGCCGCGAACCAAAGCGGTGGAAAAAGGCGAGAACCGGATCGCCAGCCTGGTGGACTGGCTTAAGGCCAATCTGGCGATGACCCATACGGTCGCCTCGTTGGCCAAGCGGGCCATGATGTCGGAGCGAACCCTGCAACGTCACTTCCAGGAAACGATGGGGCTGCCGATTATGCAATGGCTGGCGTTGTGCCGGCTGGAGTATGCCAAGGAATTGCTCAGCGAAGGGGCGTTTTCCATCGCCAAAATCGCCGAGGCGTCGGGTCACGCCTCGGAGGCGACGCTGCGTCACCAATTCAGGGTTCACGAAAAACTCTCGCCCACCGCGTTTCGTCGCCAGACCCTGGCCGGCGAAGACGACTCCGGCCTGATGTCCAACGCGGCCGCGGACCGGCCGGCGGTTATGGAGCGATAACGCGCATTGGCCGGCCGGCATGCCAGGCGAGGATATTTTCAACCATCTGGCCGTAGAAACGTTGAAAGTCCTCCCGCGTGACGTAGCCGATATGCGGGGTGGCCAGCACATTATCCAATGTACGGAACGGATGTCCGGCCGGCAAGGGTTCGGTATCAAACACATCCAGCGCCGCGCCGGCAATACGACGTTCCCGTAACAACGTCAATAACGCGTCTTCGTCCACCAGCGGACCGCGCGAGGTATTCACAAAATACGCCGTGGGTTTCAACAGGGCCAACGATGCGGCGTCAATGATGCCCCGGCTGCGCTCGCTCAGCACCAAGTGAACGGATATGATATCCGCCCGCCGAAACAACGCCTGCCTGGAGACGTATTCCACCCCATGGCGCGCCGCCAGCTCCTCGGTCAGGTTCGGGCTCCATGCCATAAGCCGCATACCGAACGCACGACCGTAACCGGCGATTTTCTGGCCGATTTTACCCAGCCCGAGAATACCGAGGGTTTTCCCATGCAAACCATCGCCCAGGCCGATTTGCCAGCCGCCGGCGCGGACATCGGCCGCCTCGGCGGCCAGATTGCGGGTCAGCGCCATGATCAAGGCCCAGGTCAGCTCGGCGGCCGCGAACTGACCGCTCTCGGTGCCGCAAACACAGATGCCGCTTTGCGCCGCGGCGGGTAAATCAATGGCCGCGTTACGCATGCCGCTGGTCGATAACAACTTGAGCCGGGGCAGTCGCGACAGCAAAAGCCGGTCGAACCGGGTTCGTTCACGCATGGCGCAAATGACGTCGTAAGGTTGCAATCGCTCGGCCAGCACGCTGGTCGGCGCGGGGTAATCAGGCAGGAAATCGACCTGGGCGAAAGAGGACAGCGGCGACCAGTCGGCCGCATCTTCAGCCACGGATTGCCAGTCGTCAATGACGGCAACGCGCAAGGTTGGGCTAGACAATGGCTTTCTCCTTATCACTGGCGGCGGCCATTGGCCGCGAAGGATAACCTAAGACCCGGATACCCCAGCATACAAGGAAGTCGAAACGGCTTGCCAGCCCTTTTGCGCGACCCGATGCAACGCTTGGCATAACGCTCAGGCCGAATCGGCCAAAGAGAACCGGCTGACACTGGATCGCAGCCGCTCGGCTTGCGTTATCAGCGAGTCGGAAGCCTGGGCGCTGGCGACGGTCAGATGGTGGCTTTCATGAATCTGTTCATTAAGCTGTTTGATCTCGCCGGCGATGGTATTGACCTGAATGCTTTGCTGATTGGCGTTTTGTTGCAATTCGCCGAGCATCTCCGCCACGCTACGCACCGATGTCATGATATCCAGATAAAAGGCATCCAGGTCCTTGACCCGGCTAAAACCACCATCAATATGGTGATAAGTGGAATGGATTAATTGATCGATTTCATGGGTGGAGTGGCCGCTTTTTTGCGATAGCAGACCTATTTCTTTGGCCACCACGGAGAAACTGCGTCCATGAACCCCGGCATGGGCCGACTCGATGGCGGCATTCAACGCCAATAGCTTGGTCTGCATGGATATCCCCTCAAGCAAAGTGATAATGCCAGCGATTTTTTCCGATTCGGCGACAATTTCATGCATTTTACGATCGACCTCGGTCACCATCTCGCCGCACCGGCGCGTCAGTGCCTGGGCATCACCCATTTGCCGTGTGGCCTCGCCGGCGAATTGCGCCGCGTTGTCCACATCTTGCGCGACGCTGTCCAGTTTTAGGCTAATGGCGTCGAACGCGGCGAGTTGCTGCTGATTATATTGGCGGTATCCCTGATTGTGCCGGGCGATGTCATCGGCGCTTCCCATCACCAAAGACGAGATATCGTTTATCTCGCTGATGATATGCCGCAAACCCTGCTGCATCTGGTCGATACCCTGGTTTAGCCGGCGTATTTCCCGCGATTGCCAGCGGGACGCCGGCAGGCGGTGGGCGATATCGCCGATGGCGATTTGCGCCAGATGGCGTAACGCGCGATGCAATGGGGTGACCACCGCCAAAGAGAGGGCGAGACAGGCCACCAGCAGCAAAACGATCAGCATGGCGGAAATGCTCAGGGAAATATTGCGGTTATGGGTGAGGGAGTTCAGGATGGCGCGATTAAAACGCGCGCTTTCGGCATTGTCTCGCGCCAGTCGCTGATAAAACAATTCGTTAAACTGTTCTTGAAAAGCCTGGATGGGCACCTCGAAGAAAGAATTGATGTTGTTGGTCCGCAAGCCTTTCAGTTGTTCATTGAGACCATCGAAAACCATAGCAAAGCTTTGCCGCAGATCGGTATCGTCATGACCCGGGCCATTGTCGTTGTAGGCGTCAAAATACCGCCGGGCGTTTTTCAGCGATGTGCCGGCGCTGTCCGCCAGCGGTTGCCAACTGCCCACCGAACCGCTTTGCTTATCCTGCATGAAATAGATACCGGCGCGATCGACATCATCGCTGGCGGTCAACAGTTCGATTCGGGATTTGTTCAAGAGCGCCTGGCGCTCAGTCATCATGCCGGCCGTGGCGACATTGGCCGACGTCTGATTGACAAGACGGGTGAGAAACAGGATGGACGCGCATTGCAGCACGCTGAATACCAGCATAAACAGTAAGAAACCGCCCCGCAGACTGGTCATCCATTCCGGCACCGGCCAACGGCCGAACCGGGATCTTAGGAATCCACGGGACCTTTTTTTAGCGAACGACATCATCTTATCCGTGCTAACCTGCCAAATAAAAGCGAGTATTCAAGCACAAGATGTCAGAAATGTGGCAATCGGCCAAGTCAGCCGGTAAACGGACGGTCCGTCGGCGATAAGTCAAATTATGGCGATAAACCTTTTTACTGTCCTGCGCCAACTGCCGTACAACGGGCCAGGCGGGCGGATCTCGCGCTACGACAACGCCGTGGCGCGGCTCCATGTTTAAAATGTCTGCCAGTTTTCCGCCGGCGGCGCGATAGCCGTTTTATTTTTTTGTGGTAGCAACGGCGCCGCGCTTTTTGCCGCCATCACCGCCGGCGCGGTATCGTCGGCAAAGGTTGCGCTATCCGGTAATTGGAAGATAGACACGGTTTCCGTTAAGCGCCGGGCTTGTTCTTTCAATGAGGCGGACGCCGCGGCGGACTCCTGCACCAAGGCGGCATTCTGCTGGGTGACGCCGTCCATTTCCGCCACTGCTTGGCCGATTTGGCTGATTCCCCGGCTCTGCTCCTCCGAAGCCGAGGAAATTTCCCCCATCAGACCGGTCACCCGACCCACGGCCTGCACGATTTCGTGCATGGTCTCGCCGGCCCGTGATGCCTGAAGCGATCCGGTATTGACCCTCTCCACCGACTCGGCGATAAGGCCTTCTATTTCCTTGGCCGCCTGGGCGCTGCGTTGCGCCAGGCTACGGACTTCGCCGGCCACCACGGCAAACCCCCGGCCCTGCTCTCCCGCGCGCGCGGCCTCCACCGCCGCGTTTAACGCCAGAATATTGGTCTGAAAAGCGATGCCGTTGATCACGCCGGTGATGTCGGCGATTTTTTTCGAACTGGTGGTGATGCTGCTCATCGTGGCGACCACTTCATCAACAATAGCGCCGCCTTGTTTAGCGGTATCGGCGGCGGCCAGCGCCATCTTATTGGCCTGCAGAACATTTTCGGTATTCTGTTTTACCGTCGCGCTAAGCTGTTCCATGCTGGCGGCGGTCTGCTCCAGGGCGGCCGCCTGTTGTTCGGTGCGGGACGATAAATCGCTATTGCCGTCGCTGATTTCCCCCGCCCCCTGATATATGGAGGCGGCGCCGTCGCGAATGGCCGTCACCGTGCGAATCAGGCTTTGCTGCATGCTCTGCAAATGGGGGATCAGTTGGCCAATATTATTGCGGCCGAACGCCACGATAACCTCGGCCAAATGGCCGGTCGCCAGCGTTTCCAATTGGGATTCGATACGTTCAAGGGGTTTGAGCATGAATTTCCGCAGATAGCGATCGGTAAACGCCAAAATGATAATGCCGACAATCAAAGCGCCAATAAGCAGTCTTTGACTGAGTTTCACCAGAGAATACACCTGCTTGATGTAAACATAGGAGGTGGCGGCGGTTTTGTATTTATCCGCTGCGGCGCCGAACGCCACACTCAAGGGCGGATAGACGATTCTGAATAATTGGCGATACCGATCGGCCTGCCTGGCCTGCGCGGCGGCAAACATCGGCTCAAGGCCATCGCTGATAAGCCGGGTCCAGCTATCCGTCATGACCTTGGTCAGCGCCGGGTCCAGAGAGGGATGCGGGCGCGCCTTGAATTCCGCCAAGGCTGCTTTGGAGATTTGCAAAGCGCCGGCCGCCGACGCGATGATTTTCGCGGCGTTATCGTTATCGCCGCTTTGCGCATAATCCATGGCTCTGGCCAGTCGCGTTACGGTCCGGAAGTATTGGTCGTTGCCGCGAGTGATGATATTGATATCAGCTTTTTGATCCTCACTGATCGTTAACAAATGAGTTACCCGGTCCAGAGAGGATAAGGTGAATGCTGAAACCCCACTCCACAAAACCAAAAAAACCCCAAGCGTAATGAGCAAGATAACTCTAATACTGGTATCTTTAAGCAACCTCATGGCCATGCTCCTGTTTGATGATATCTTTACCCGACGTAGTTCAAGCGGCATTTGCAAGGACGTAACGCGTTTGCGCCGGCCACCGTTTTCATCACCCGTCTTCACCCAAAAGCCCTCTTGGGGAAATTCGGAAAGCCACGATCACCGGTAATAAGCGTCATTGTTGTCGCACCCTTCATTGATATCGCCTGGGTGTAAGCTGATTTAGACGCCCGCAATGCCACTCGACATATTTAGAGTAAATAAATAATTAGCTAGCAATATATTTATGCCCACCTTGAATAATCCGCGTCCCAAGGCGGCGGACAGCATGCAACACATTTGTCGGAAACGAATGTGAATCACTCACAACGGACCGTGGGTGAGAAACAACATGTCTCTCATTTATCACCAAAAACGTAGCATGCTACATTTTAAGGTTGAGCTTATGCCGCCAACAAAGAAACAACGTCAATTATCACGGATTCAAACATTTCCACTCATGCTGTTTGCCGAACAACGGGCGACTGTTTTGTTATTCAACAACCGATATTTCCACTTCATGTAAAACGGTTTACTGCTTAGTTAGGGTTATCGACCCGATGTCGGGAAACTTTACTTATTCACCGTAAAAACAAGATCAAAAACAGAGAGTTAGAGATGAAATGGTCTGACCGTTCGCCACAAAACGCGTTGAGTAAAATCTGTAAATAGCAATGGACCCGGCGGGCCTGAAATCAGGCAGCCCCTTAATAAATAAAGAAATTAATCATTGAAAGGGGGTTCATATAATCCGCTATTTTTTCTTTTTTTTTGATACGTCGCCCTTTTTTCCCCCCAATGTTGTCCTAATATATAAGCTGAAACGCTTTTAGCCCTAATTAAGCAATTGTGCAAAATTCAATCAACACAAAGGCCTTCCCACAAGACCACCACATCCCTTAAGCGTGAAACACCCGAAAAGGCTTTCGCCTATTTTCCCTCGCCTTTTTGAACGTTAAAATGAAAGGCGGTATTCTCTCGCCACAGATTATAGGCCGACGTCACCCATCCGTTACGCGGATGGGTAAAATCGTTTCAGCGAAGCCAAATTGCGTTATCGCAATTCCCGTCGGCATCGTCCGTTATCGGCTGGCCCGGCCGGTTAATGGGAATGACGGTGATGCGCATCCGGGAAATGCGTATGATTGTGGGTGAGCGGCGGATGGTAATGGGGATGACTATGCCGGACGGCCGGATCGATGGGAAAAGGGTGGCTGTGCTGGTGGTGTTCGTCATGGCGGTGTTCATGATCATGTTCCAGCGCCTCGTGATGGTGGCGATGCTGATGGCGTTCGGTCAAATGCAGCCAGACGCCGACCCCCATCAGTAGTCCCGCCGCCGCCACACGCGGCGTCAGCGGCTCGCCCGACAAAATGGCCAGCAAGGCGCCGACGAAAGGCGCGACGGCAAAATAGGCGCCGGTGCGTGCGCTGCCGAGATGGCGCAATGCGACCACAAACAACGTCAAGCTCACGCCATAGGCCAAGAACCCCACGACCAGACCGCCGGCAATAATCGGCCATGGCGGCGGGATGCTTCCCGAACCCAGCGCCAGGCACAGATTCGCCACACCCGCCACCAGGCCTTTCACGGCGGCAAGCCAGGTGGCATCGGTCAGCGATACCCTGCGGGTAAGATTATTATCCACCGCCCAGGCAAAACACGCCGCCAGAATCAACAGCGCCGGCCGTAACCCGGCGAAGCGGAGCTCCCCCTGCCAGCCCAGCACTACCGCGCCGCCGGCGATGGCGACCATGCCCAAGGCGATTCGGCGATCGACATTTTCCCGGAATGCCAACCAGGCCAGTAATGCGGTAAAAACGCTTTCCGCGTTCAATAACAGCGAGGCGCCCGAGGCGGGCATGGCGCTCAGCCCGAACATCAGCAACAAAGGCCCGGCGACGCCACCCGCGCCGATAGCGCCAACCAGCCAGGGCACATCGTCCCTCGCCAGGATAACGGACGGCTTACGCCGCAAAAACCGGTAGGTAAACAGGCCCAGCCCGGACCCGAGATAAAGTAGCGCGGCCAGCAGCCAAGGATTGACGCTTTGCAGAAGCATCTTGGCCAGGGGCGTACCGGCCCCGAATAATACGGCGGCGCCCAGCGCGGCGGCCACCCCGGGCTGCCGTCCCCGTCTGAAAAACTCCACGTCGCCCTCCGTTTGCCGCCATGCCGCGTTTTGATCGCCGGCCCGGATACCGTTGCAATCGTTAGCCGGCGGACTGTTTGCCGTTGCGGTTAATCAGCCAGATACCGAAAAGAATCGAGAGAATACCCAAGGTTTTCGTCATACTGGCTGATTCATTAAACCACGGCAATAACACCGCGGCGATGTAGACGAGGGCATAACTGATGCTAACCAACGGGTAGGCCACGCTCAAGGGTAGATAAAGCAATGCGTAAAACCAGCACAACATCGACAGCGCGTAGCCCAAAATGCCCATCGCCACCGCCAGCAGCGGCAACGCAAAATGGCCTATTACCGCAGCGTTAACGATATCCAGCGGCAACAGCGGGAGTTGCGACATGCCGAATTTCATCGATAATTGCGCGGCGGTCACCAGTAAGACGCTGGCCGCCGCCCAGGCAAATCCTTTCATAAGTTCAGACCCATCAATGCGATTCCCGCTATCACAAAGGCCACCCCGCACCAATGGCGGAGGGTGACCCGCTCACGGAAAAGCCAGCGCGCGCAAAGCGTCACCAGCACAACATTCAGGCTGAGCATCGGATAGGCCAGGCTCAACGGCAATCGCTGCAATGCGCCCAGCCAGGCCAGCAAAGCGACCGCCATAAGGCCGATCGCCGCCGCCATCCAGGCCAAGGTGTTCTTTCGTCGGCAGCCCGCCTCACCGTTTTGCCAGTAAAGCGCCGCCTTTTTCTGGCACAGTTGCCCGCCCGATGTCAGCAGACTGGCGAAGAGCAGCAGCAGAAAACCGTTCATGGCCGGCGCCGGTAATAAAACAGGATCAGGCTGTCCATCTGCCGTACCGCATCCGCCGCCGGCAAACTGCGCGTCAGACTGGTGCTGCGATTCAAGCGCAGCACCAAAGTCACATCGCTCCGATGACGGGCCTGCGCCAGCCAGCCGGGAAAGTCGTCCCCACTGACGAAATGTCCCTGCGCGTCGGGGTAGGATAAACCGTATTTCAGTTCTCCCTTGTCGCGATAAATGATGATGTCGCTGCGTTGCAGCTCCCAGGCCAGGGACGTGGCCACGCCGATGCTATTGCTCAGTATATACCCACTGTGATCCAACAGATCGCTATTGGCCAGGATAAATTGCTGAGGTTGCTTGTTGTTGATGATATGTTGAGGCCAGGCGAAACCGATCAACAGGCCGAGCAGCAGCGGGCAGGCGGCGGTCCACGGCCAGCGTTGCCCATTGCGGCCGGCGGCATAGACGGCGAACGCTATCCAGCCGGCGAATATGACCAGACCGGTGATGATTTTAGGCCATTCATCGCGATTATAGAGTGCATGATGGGAGAACAAATGATCGGAAATCAGGCCGAATCCCATCCCCGCCAGGGCCACCATGCCGATCGCGCCGAACAGGATGTTTATGAGCATATTGGCCCGAAACGCCTTCATGCGTCCGGTCGCGAAGCCATCGCGGACGTAGGCGGCCATGAGCAGCGCCAGCGGCGCCATGCAGGGCAAAATATAGGTCAGCAGTTTGCCCTTGGCGAGACTGAAAAACAGCAACGGCATCAGCACCCAGGATAGCAGGAAAAACAATTCGGGTCTTGAGGCGCGCTCGCGCCAACCCTTCCATAGCGCGCCGGGCAGGAAACCAAGCCAGGGCAAAACCCCGGCGGCCAGCATCGGCAGATAATACCAAAACGGCGCTTTGTGCTGGGCATCGTTTTCGGCAAAACGCTGGATATGCTCTATCCAAAAGAAATAATGCCAGAAATCGGGCTCGCGCCGGGCGATGGCCAGCCCCCAGGGCAGGCACAGCAGTACCGCGGCCACGACCGCCAGCGGACCGTAGCACAGGAGTTGCCGGAAACGGCGCCGGTAAATGGCCACCGGCAAGACGGAGAGCACCGGTACCGCGAGGGCAAGAAATCCCTTGGTCAATACGCCCATGCCGCAGGCCAACCCCAGTAGCAGATAGGCGCCCGCCCGTGACGCCGCGCCTTCGGCACGCAGCGTCAGGAAATAGCACACCATCGCCGCGTTCATCCAAAGCGTAATCATGGGATCCAGCACGTTATACGTGCCGACGCCGAACACCAGGGCCATGGATAAGTAAATCAGGGCGGCGAGCAAGGCGGCGGCGCGCTGCCGCCACATCATCATCGCCAGCATGGCCACCAGCAATGCGGAAATGCCGGAGCTTAACGCCACGGCGAACCGGACGGCGAAGTTCGAATCACCCAGCAGCCACTGGCTTATTGTGTTGAACCAATAGCCGGCGATCGGTTTCTCGAAATAACGCAACCCCAGCAGATGTGGAACGATCCAATCCCCTCGTTGCAGCATTTCGCGGCTGATTTCGGCATACCGGCTTTCGTCGGGTTGCCACAGGGCGCGGCTGTTAAGGGGAAACAGATACATCAGTACATAAAATAGCGCCACGCCGGCGCCGAGATAGCGAAGACCCTGTTTCATCCGTTGTCCCCGACGCCGACCTGGCATCCCAGCCAGCCCTCGCGGCCGGGAAAAGGCGCGCGCGCAATGCGGCCCAAAGGTAACGACGCCACATCGTCCGGCAGCAATTCCCGCAAGGGGCAGAAAGCGATGTCGCGCTGGCCCGCTTGCGTTAGAAATTGTTCGAACAACACGGCCTGTGAACGCCCTTCCACTTCACTATGAATGGTATACACCGGTACGCCGGAATCTTTGAGGATCAGATCGCACAGGTAATCATTGTATTGATCGGCGCGAACCTCCCGGCCAATCACTTCATCAAAGGTGGGTAATGTCACGGGAATTTGTACCGTTCCAATGCGATTATCGCCAAGCAATGGACGAAACGGCCGGGTGCCGCGGCAATCGCTGTTGTAGTCGAAACCAAAGGCTTGCTTCACCTCAAGCACCCGCTGGTCGGCTCGCCAGCCCGCCGCCGCGGAGCAGGTCACCGGCCGGCCGGTACAGGCGTTAAGCGCGTCCACGCCCAACCTTACCTGCCGCTCCAGTTCACTGAGCGGCCAACGACCGACCCGCGCCTGCCAGCCCTGGTGATCCCAGGCGTGCAACCCGACCTCGTGCCCGGCTTCCGCGGTCCGCCGAATCACATCAGCCAGGGAATGGGCGATAAGCCGGCCCGGCCAGGCGGTGCCCGCCAGCAGAATATCCCAGCCATAAAGCGAGGCCGCGCGGGAGCGCAACATTTTCAGCAGAAACCGCGGACGCAACAGACGCCATAAATGACGTCCCATATTGTCCGGCCCGACGCTGAAAAAGAAACTCGCGGTGATACCAAAGCGTTCGAATAGGGTCAATAAACGCGGCACCCCGTCACGGGTCCCGCTAAAGGTATCCACATCCACCCGTAAACCGACTTTTTTCAACGGTGTGTTCCCTCGGGAACCGTGCTGCGCAAGAAAAAGTCCAGCGTATCCTCTACCGTCCGCCGCATGGGGACGGACGGCGTCCACCCCAACAGACGGCGGGCATTGCGAATACTGGGCTTGCGATGTTCCACATCCTGATAACCCTGTCCATAATAGATATTGCTTTCAACGCTCTGCATGCCGGCAAAGGGCGGGAAGCGGTCCCGTAGCGGATGGCTTTCGAAGCTGTCCAGCAGCATTTCCGCCAGTTCGCGGATACTGGCCTCGTTGTCGGGATTGCCGATATTGATTATCCGTCCGTCGCAGAGTCCGTCGCGATTTTCGATAATGCGGTAAAGCGCCTCTATGCCGTCGTGGATATCGGTGAAGCACCGCTTTTGCGCCCCGCCATCCACCAACTTAATGGGCGACCCCTCCACCAGATTGAGAATCAACTGGGTGATGGCGCGGGAGCTGCCGATCCGCGCGGCATTGAGATTATCCAGACGCGGCCCCATCCAGTTAAATGGCCTGAACAGGGTGAATTTCAGGCCTGCCTGGGCGCCATACGCCCATATGACCCTATCCAGCAATTGCTTGGAAACGGAATAGATCCAGCGCTGTTTGCTGATGGGGCCGACGATAAGGCGCGAGTGGTCCTCATCGAATTGCGGATCATCGCACATTCCATAGACTTCCGACGTGGACGGGAAAATGATCCGCTTATGGTATTTCACGCAATCGCGGACGATTTTCAGGTTTTCCTCGAAATCAAGCTCGAATACCCGCAACGGATTGCGGGTGTATTCGATAGGCGTCGCGATGGCCACCAGCGGCAGGACGACGTCGCATTTTTTGATATGGTATTCCACCCACTCCGAGTGAATACTGATATCGCCCTCGACAAAGTGGAAATGCGGATTATCCAAAAAACGTTCAATGGCGTCCGAACCGATATCCAGCCCATAGATATCGTAATCCCCTTCCTGGAGCAAGCGCTCGGTCAGGTGGTTGCCGATAAAGCCGTTAACCCCGAGGATCAATACCCGGGTGCGTCGCTGCTGCCCGGTCGTCAACTTGCCCGACAGGCACACACCGGCCATGATCCCCATTTCCTGCGCCAGCCTGGCGCCTTGCAGATACAGTCCGGACTCGCTTTGCCCGGTCAGGATCTCCAGCGCGCCCTCGCCGCAGGCGATGGTCAGCGGTTCGATATTCAATACCGTGCCAGGCCGCCGGTCATGGGCGGTATCCAACACGCGGGCGCGCCAAATGGTCACTTTGCGCTGGCCAAGATAACTGAACGCGCCAGGATAGGGTTCGGTCACCGCCCGCACCAGATTGCCGATTTCCCTCGCCGGCTTATGCCAGTGAATCTCACCGTCTGCCGGGGTGCGGCGGCCGAAATAGCTTGCCTCGGCTTCGTTTTGCACGGCGAAATCGACGTCGCCGTCTTTGAGCTTCGGCAGGATATGGGCCAATAGCGTCCCGGCGGCCTCGCGCAGTTTGCCATGCAGGGACAACGCGGTGTCGTCGTCGTCAATGGACACCCGCTTCTGACCCACGATATCCCCCGCATCGGCCTTTCTCACCATGCGGTGCAGCGTCACGCCGGTTTCGGTTTCGCCATTGACCAGCGCCCAGTTCACCGGCGCGCGCCCGCGGTAACGCGGCAACAGGGAGCCATGCAGATTGAAGCCCCCGCGCGGCGCCAGCGAAAGAATTTCCGCACCGAGCATTTGACGATAATAGAACGAGAAAATGATCTCCGGCTGCAACTTGCGTATTTGTTCGACCCATAATGGATGATTGACATCCTCAGGCGCGTAGACGGGCAGATTCAACTCCGCCCCCAGGCGCGCGACGGAAGAGAAAAAGCGATTCTCCCCCGGGTCGTCGGTATGGGTGAATACCGCCTGGATTTCAAAGCCGGCGGCGATCAATGCCCGCAGTCCGACACAACCGATATCGTGATAAGCAAATACGATGGCTTTCATTCTTCCTGTTCCTGAGTATGCCGGGGCTGCTGCTCGCCTATGACTTTTTGTACAAAATAGCGAGGCCGGGCGCGGACATCGTTGTAAATTCGGCCGATATATTCACCCAGTATCCCCATGCCGACGAACTGGGCGCCGATAAAGGTAAACAACACCGCGAACAGTGTGAAAACCCCTTCCGCCGCCCATTCCGGCCCAAGTATCAGGCGCATGGCGATCAAAATCACCGAGAGCGCAAAGCCGGAAATGGCGATCACGCTGCCGATCAGACTCAACAGCCGCAGCGGCGTGGTGGTCAGGCAAGTTATCAGGTCGTACATCAGATTGATTAACTTCAAAAAACTGTACTTCGAATCGCCGAATGCGCGTTCGGCATGCAACACGCTGATTTCTGTGGTCCGGCGAGCGAACGCATTGGCCAGAATGGGAATAAAGGTGCTGCGTTCGTGGCAATGCAACATTGCTTCCACCACCTGGCGCCGATAGGCGCGCAGCATACAACCGTAATCGCCCATGGCCTTGCCGGTGGAGCGCTGGATAAGCCCATTGATCATGCGCGAGGCGGTTTTGCGGAACCAGGAGTCCTGCCGGTTGGCGCGTACCGATCCCACCACGTCGTAGCCCTCTTCGGCGACGCTGACCAGATTGGGGATTTCCTCCGGCGGATTTTGCAAATCCGCGTCCAGGGTAATGATCAAATCGCCGGTGGCCTGGATAAATCCGGCCATGATGGCTGAATGCTGACCGTAGTTGCGATTAAGCAGTACCGCAATGATGCCGTTATCCGGCTGCTTCGCCGCCGCCGTCAATATATCGACGGATGCGTCGGCGCTGCCGTCGTCCACCAAAATGATTTCATAAGCCCTGTTGAGTTGTTTACAGGCCGCGGTCGTGCGTTCAATCAATGCGGGTAAACTTTCTTGCTCATTGAAAACCGGAATCACAACCGACACTTTTTCGATAGGTTCAACACGAGGCACTGGCAGACTCCGCTACAGAAAACAAAGCACGAACCACGCGTTCAACATCGTCATGGCCCATATCAGGGAAAAGCGGCAAAGTACACAACCGTTGCGAGTTCCATTCGGTGTTCGGCAACGACAGCGTTGGGTAACGTTCGCGGTAGTATTTTTGCGTATGCACGGCGCGAAAATGCAATCCGGTGCCGATACCCTGCTCTTGCAAACGCGACATCAATTGATCGCGGCTAAGCGGGCAACGTGATTCATCAACCCGGATCATAAACAAATGCCAGGCATGTTCATGGTCGTAATCCGGCAGACCAAGAGGGATAAACGGCGAGTCGGCCAGCGCCCGGCGGTAAAGATCCGCCAATGCCCGGCGACGGGCGTTCAGTTCCGGCAGGCGTGCCAGTTGCACCACGGCGATGGCCGCATGAATATCGGAAAGATTATACTTATAGCCGGGTTCAACCACCTCGGCCTGGGGCTTGCGGCCCTGCTGATTGCGATCGAACGCATCGACGCCCAGCCCGTGAAATTTCAATCTTCGCACCCGCTCGGCCAGTTGGTCGTCATCGGTGGCCACCAGTCCGCCCTCGGCGCAAGTCATGTTCTTTATGGCGTGAAAGGAAAATATGGCCGTGCCCCGGGCCCCCACCCACTGGCCTTTATAACGGGTGCCGACGGCATGGGCGGCGTCTTCGACAAGGGGGATGCCATGCCGGCGCGCCACGTTGCGCACCTCGTCAAGATCGAGAGGCGCCCCGGCGTAGTGTACCGGCACAATCGCCCGGGTCCGTTCGGTAATGGCGTGTTCAATCTGCGCGGCGCTGACCATCAGCGTTTGCCTGTCCACATCGATCATGACCGGACGGGCGCCCAGCAGTTCGATCATATTGACGGTGGAGACCCAGGTTTGCGACGGCGTGATAACTTCATCGCCAGGGCCGATGCCCAGCGCCATTAAGGCAAGGTGCATACCCGCAGTGGCGGAACTGACGGCAATACTGTGTTTACAGCCGAAAACCGCGCTAAAGTCGGTTTCCAGTTGCCTGCATTGCGGACCCGTGGTAATCCAGCCCGAACGCAAAACCCGCTGCACGGCGGCAATCTCTTCCTCTCCGATTGCCGGACGTGAAAAGGGTAACTGATAATCCATACTGTGACACCATCATGATGAAATGTATTTTACTTATAATTATAAGCTCACTTCATTAAACGAAGATTAAATTCAATTAGAATAAATGCATAAATTAGGACGATTAATAATCTTTTTCATTTGAAAATAAGATAATCCTTAACGCCGTCGCGCGGGCCGTTTTTATTCAACACCACGACGGAGGGCCGTATCGCCCGGCATGCCAGGGCATATATCCGTGTCATACTTCGCGTTGCCGTTTTTTTAGCCGTATTTATTCTCAAGAAAGAGGTTGTTCACTGATCGCCATAAAGTCACTTGCGTTATTGTCAGTATACAAAGGACATACCCTGTAAAAGAACATGTTTTCGTATGCCCGCGCCGGCGAATAAGCCTGCCGGAAATAGACTCTACATTCCTCGGGTCGCATTGCGGCGGCAAGCGGGCGCGGCCAACAAGGCGGCGACATGAAGTATGGCGGGTAGACACTCGCCATCAATGAGCCGGCAATAAAAGCCAACGAGGCCGGAAACGACTGAATATCAGCATACTTTGTTGAGGTTCCCTGATTGATGTTCCCTTATGTCTGCGCGTCGACAAACGGTACGGGGAATTCGATAAGGTGTTCGCGCAGCCAATCATCCACCGTCCGGGCCGGCCGGCCGATAAGCCCCGCCGTATCGCCGGTGGCGAAATCAAAATAACCGCGACGGATCATGTGATCCCGCTGCATAAGGGTCTCTATCCGGGCCGAACTTAAACCGGCCCGCAGATAAACCCCGCGCTGGTCCTCGGCACAGCGGCGATGATAGATGACGCGACGCGCCAGATTTTCGGCGAGGAAATCGGCTATATACCCCATGGTCACCGGGGCGGGACCGGTCAGATGGTAAACCTTGCCGGCATGGATGGCCGGGCCGTCAAGCAAGACCCGCGCCACGGCATCCGCCACATCGCGGCCATCCACCAGCCCCGCTCTTCCGTTGCCGGCCATACCGCCCCATTGCCCCAAAGACAGGAAATCCGCCGCCACCGTCAAAACCGCATTCATCTCTATCACCGGATGAACGCGGGTGGCGAGAACAGGCTGGCCACGAAGATACTCATCGATCTCGCTCCGCCCATTCAGCGCCGTCCGCCCCCGGCCCTCACCGCCGTCTCCATCGGACAGATTGACCAAATAAGGCACGCCGGCCCTGACCGCCGCATCAATTAGCGCGATATCGTAGCGGACCGGCCAATCCGGCCCTCCGGTACACAGCAGAACGCGATCACTGTCCTGGAAGGCCACCCGCAAGGCCAGCGGATCGTTCATCTCGATTTTCATGAACTCGACGCCGCCCTCGCCGCAAAGTTCCCGCGCCTGCCGGGGGTGGGTGGTCAAAACCCGGATTTTCGGCCCTTTGCCACTCAGGGGACCGGCAAGTTTAGCCACTGCCGCCCATCGATTGCCCGCAACGGTAATCCTGGTCATTGAAACGTTCCTTTAACCGCCCAATATGCCGCGTACCTGGTGATTCGCTGAAACCCGCCGTTTCGCAGCCACCCCCGCCCGACTCACGGCAACAGAATATGGCTTACCCGCGGCGGTGAAAAATAATGTGAATGATATCACTAAATGGGCGTACCGGCGCCAGGGATATGATCCAGGCGGCCAACCCGCCCAAGTCCCCTTACTTCGCGTTTCGCCCCAGCATTCATTTAAGGAAACCGGGGACGGTCCGTCTTTTGCCGTTGGCGGCGCACATGCGCCAAACAGACGAACAGGCCGTAACCGAGAATTGATAAATTTTATTAAACGGATCATGACACCATGTACGGATATTTATGTTTCCGTTTCTTTCCGCTTTACAGAAAAAACATGAATATTTGTTGTTTTTTTGATCAAATCCATCGTGATAGCACTGGAATTTATTCCTTGATTTCATTAATAAAAATGATAAATTCCCTGAAAGGGTTATCAGCAACGCTTCATGGATGCCAGCAATGGCATATTGCTTAGCCAGATTCGATTTGCTTTACATGGCGAAAACCGATTTAGTAATGATATTACCCATTGTGATTACTAATCAATTACCACAAAAAATGGGCGCGAAATCAGGAAAAAATAAGAGACAAAATAATGAAAATGGTCAGACAACAAAAGTGCTACATATATCACAACGTTTTAGGATAGCCATACGCACTTTTCCTAATTTTGACATTTCTAGACCAGATGATTTCCATAGTTTCCCGCAAGGGAAACGAAAATTAGCAACAAACACAACAATTTGAAATAATTGGTTTTTTTATCGATTAGTTAGCATAATTGATATTTATTAGCAACCTATTTTCCAGCATTATGCACAGGGAGTTTTATTAATAACCGTTGTTGAATGTTGAAAATTGGCATTGCCCTGGGTATGGTATTTCCTTTATTGTCAAAGTTGTTTTTCAACCGTGAGCTGGTTAACAATATTTGGCAATACTGATGATTTATTCAAACGAAACTCTTGTAAAGCTGTACCCTATAGTCGTACCTTTTATCAAACATCGGATTGTAATGATCCAAAAGCGATTGTTAACACGTAAAAAACTTTTAAGGAATTCAAATTTACTGGAGCATAAAAAAACATAACCACCTTAAATAATTTGGGTTGCGCTTTGACGGCAAATGAGGGACAAATTCGGCGAAAAACCAATGTAGACCGTCGGAAGCGAATCCCTTGGTGAAAGACAAAAATGTCACTCATTCATCCCAGGCGCGTAGCCGGCGAAGTGGCTGGGCGAAACGAGCGCGACCACCAGATAAGCGGTTTGATATATGTCGAATACAGCACAATTCGTCACTCGGTAGGGTATTACCTAATATATTTGCTATATACCCAATATTCTACCAGTATAACCCGTGAAGTTTGCAAAACCGACGTGACGAAGAAGCGCGACGACGCATTCATCCACACCGTCTGCCTCAAAAAGGAGATAAGGTATATTTATCAGTAAGTTATATGTAAATACACTATTGTTGTCCGAGTTATACTCCTAATAATTCAAGTGGTATTGTGGCGTTAAGTAAGTCCATCCCCAAAGCATAGATAACGATGCGGATGGGGGGTGAGCGAACGCTGTCACAAAGAGACGATTTGAAGTATGTGGGTATATAAGTTTCCAGGGAAATAGAATCATCAGATACCACAAAACATCGAGAGTGGCAGACATTGACCGTAGAGGTTAATCGAAACGAAGAATGAATAAATCATGTAAAGTTATTATGCGGACTTCAGACAAGTGAAATTTTCCATACGTTCTGATCGCTAATATTTTAATGAGGCTTCGATTTTCGTTAAGGAGCTATGACTCAACCTTGTCTAGAAGTTTTGTCTCTACGTTAGAAGCTATTTTCAATATCCTAGATAAGTATGTACAGTAGGAGGTTCAACATGATTCTGTTATCCAAGACATTAAGATATTTCATCGTTACCGCGCAAGAACAGTCCATTCGTATGGCGGCGCTCATCCTTTGTATCACGCCATCTCCACTTTGTCGGACCATCAAGCTATTCGAACTGAATTTGGGGCATAAACTTTTTACCCGTACCAGCACTGGATTGAAGCTGACCAATTATGGACGTGATCTCTACGCCACGTTATTGCCGCTGTACCAGGAAATCTGTGAAATCGAGAAAAAAGTGATCAAAAAAAATCATGAACCCAGAAACGGTAACATGAACATCAAAATCGGTCTGGATCATCATGATTATTCCTATATGTCTTCCATTTTTTCCTCCCCTGTGTTCAAAGACAGCAGGAATAATGTCTCCCTTGAATACTATTCGCCAAATGAAACCAATATTGACGATATCCTTGAGAGGGACTTGTGCCAAATGTTTATCACTCAAAAAAGCGTTAAGTGTTCATCCGAGGTCCTGCATCAAACGTTATCGGCCGATACCATCATGCTGGCGGTTAAAAGCGATCTGCGCACCAGTCTGCTTAAGCAAACGGATCTGATCAAAAACAATATTCTCCTACAGGATGCGCCATATCAGAATGACAGTACTTATGAGAAAATCGAAGAATATTTAGCGAAAAACAGGCTAACACCCAAAAGAGTGTTTATCCCGGAACTCTACGTCCAGCTGTCGATGATTGAAAAAGGCGATGCCATCAGCTTCATGTCGTCGTCCGTGAGCAATATCATCAATGAACGAAATTTTAAGGTAAAACTGATTCCTTTCGAGTACAATGGCGCAAAACTGTTTACTGAACGGCATGTGTATTATACCCGGCTTTATCAGGATTTTATTGAGGAAAAACTCTTGCCGCTCATAGTCAATCAAGACAAATGCCTGGCTTGCTGAAGCCAAGGCATCGTGCCTTGCTCTTGCGCCCCGTGACGGCAAAGCAGGTGTGAACGAAAGGATCCTCTTTCCTGCCGCCGCCCGGCGGCGCCTGGGCTTTGTCCGCACGGCTACGGCGAGTTTGCCGTTCCCACTCATTATGCCCTGGCATCCGGGCGCCCATCCTTGCTGAAAACCCTGCAGGTTAAGTCGCAATGGCGGTATCGCACTCAACCGCCCGGCTTATTCGCCCCGCCCTACCTCGCGACGTCTCTTGATTGTGCGCGAGGCAATGTGAAGCATGATGAATCGATATCCCTAAAGTCCGTCCGCTTGATACTGAAAGAGCATTGAATACTCGCCATAACTCATTAATAATAGATTTCAAATAACCAGCGGTCCGCCTTGTTCCAATCGGAACGTCGACATCTGTTCCCTCATCGCCTCCCCGCATTTCGCTTCGTCTTTGGCCCGCCTGCTTTTGCCGGCGGTGGGTGTTATGACCTTATCCCCTTATTGAGTGAAACCGTTTATTTTGGCGGCCTATTCGCTCCACCCGATCATAGCATGTCGATGCGTTTGACGATTATTCAAATAGTCCCTTTTCTCGACAAAAGCCTGCCGCTGCCGGTTAGGATTACCGCCATGTGTCTTTGGCTTTCCACTACGCCGCCACGCGAATTATGCCGGACGCATCGCCGGACGACGGGATAATGGAATTCTTTGAATATGTGAACTTGGTTAACCATCTTGCCCGGAGAAATATCTAAATTTTGCTAGTATCGCTAAAACAAATATGGCAATCTCGATATCATAAAAGTAAAACAGTGAGTGTTTTTCGCTATAAGATTAAGATTATTTATACGGTGAGGTCTTATTTATTTCATATAAATTATTTTTAGATATATAAACATTAACCATACGAATTAATGAACCAACGACATATTTAGCGTTATCAGCCCAAGCTGATAATAGCGGCTTGACTCATCCCGATAATTTATGCACCAGGGTCACAATAATGGTTAACAATCTCAATGATTATCTCAAAAGCTTATGGGTTCCGGCTGTCAGGGCGATTAAGCGCCTGCGGGGTTATTTTGTCCGCCGGTCTTCAAATAAATCGCGCTTAATCAAACTGATAGTCTGGATAAATATTGCCTTCCAGTTATTGTTTCCGCTGTGCGTCGTCTTTTCACCTGCCATTGCCGCCGCCATCGGCCAGCAAACCATCACCGTATCTGAACCCTATGTGCTAGGGCCGGGTGAAACGCCAGCCACCCTAGCGGAAAAATATCATATCAGTCTGGATAAACTAAAAAAGCTCAATCAGTTCCGCACATTTTCCAGACCTTTTGAACAATTAACCGTTGGTGACGAAATTGATATTCCTGCGCAAATTACCGATTATTCCGCCACGCCGGCACAGTTGAAAAACACCGCCGAAAATAACGGTCTGTCCCTCGCGCCATCAGCGCAAACGCGATATTCCGGCGCAATGTCCTCCTTCACCGACAACGCCGCCGTCGGCGCCCGCGCGCCACGGGACATGACCAGCGAGCAGGCCGGCGGCATGGTCCGCTCCACCGCCGCCGGGAAAGCCGCCCAGACGATTCAGCAATGGCTCGGCCAGTTCGGCACGGCGCGGGTACAGCTCAATGTCGACGATAATTTTCATCTGGACGGCAGCGCCCTGGATGTATTGCTGCCGTTACATGAACAGCCCCACGAATTGCTTTTCACCCAATTGGGCGCGCGGCGCCAGGATAGCCGCAATACACTTAATATCGGCGCCGGTTCGCGTACCTGGATTGGCAGTTGGATGCTGGGTATGAACGCCTTCTTCGATTACGACATTACCGGCGAAAACCGGCGCCTCGGTCTGGGTCTTGAAGCTTGGCGCGATTATCTCAAGCTTTCCGCCAATAGCTATATCCGCACGTCCAACTGGCGGGATTCACGGGATTTTGACGATTACCGCGAACGGCCGGCCAATGGCTACGACATTCGCGCCGAAGCCTATCTGCCGGCTTATCCCCAATTAGGCGGCGAGCTGATGTTCGAACAATATCGCGGCAGCAATGTGGCGCTGTTCGGCAAAGACAACCTGCAAAACGATCCTTACGCGATAACCCTGGGGATAAATTATACTCCCATCAGCCTGTTTACCGTCGGCGTAAATCACCGCCAGGGCAAGGGCAGCGCCAACGACACCACGTTTAACCTGCAAATGAATTATCGGCTGGGCGCGTCCTGGCAGTCGCAGGTAGACCCGGACGCGGTGGCCGCCACCCGTACCCTGGCGGGCAGCCGCTACGATCTGGTCAACCGCAACAACACCATCGTGCTGCAATACCAAAAACAGCAAGTGCTGGAGCTGAGACTGCCGGAACATGTGTCCGGCTATGAAAGCGACCAGACAACCATCGTCGCCCAGGTGACATCCAAATACGGCCTGGATCACATCGACTGGAACACCGCGGCCATCACCGCCGCCGGCGGGTCCGTCAGCCAGGCGTCAGCGGATACCCTGGTGGTGACGCTGCCGCCTTATCAGCGCGCCGCCACCGCCACCAATATCTATACCTTGAGCGCGGTGGCTTATGATACCCGCAAGAACGCCTCGAATCGGGCTTCCACCCGCATTGAGGTATTGCAAAGCCCGGCGCAGATCGCCGCCGGCGATCTGACGGTCACCCGCAATAACGCCCTGGCCAACGGCATCGCCAGTAATGAAGTGCGCGCGGTGGTCACCGATTCCGAGGGCAAGCCGCTGGCGGATCAGGTCGTCGCCTTCACCGCCACCAACGGGGCCGTCGTCACGACGGTTATCGGTACCACCGGCGCCGATGGCGTCGCCACCGCCACCCTGACCAACACTACCGCCGGTATCAGCACGGTCACCGCCACCCTCAACGGCGCCAGCAGCCGCTCGGTGGATACCACGTTCACCGCCGATGCGACCACTGCGCATATCGCGCAGGGCAATCTGACGGTCACCGCCAATAACGCCGCCGCCAACGGCATTGCCGCCAACGCGGTGCGCGCGCTGGTCACCGACGCCCAG
>NZ_SZPQ01000025.1 GCF_005217455.1 Martelella alba | reverse complement strand
CGAGGAGGATGACCGATGAGCCGATATACCTACGTTGTTGAGTACCCTGACGGCCAGGAACCAGTCGTTAATGCCGGTACACAACTGGCCGGCGGCCGCTTGGTTGCCGTCAATTTCTCTGATGCCCTGGCGGAGCCGGTCGCGCGGCCGCTGGATAAATGGGATGAAGAGTTCGGGCCGGTTGTTTGGTGGGCACTGGATTTGGAATATGGCGGATGGCTGGGAGAACCGGCGTGGATTGGTACGCCAAATGATAGCGATTGGCCAGGATATCACACTCACTGGACGCCACATCCGGCGTTTCCGGACGACCCTCCACCAGCCACCAGCGCAACGGAGGAATAATGGCTATCGATATCTCAACCCTGAAAACGGACCACACTGCCGCCGTGGCCGCCGGCGATAAATTCTATATCGGTACGGAATGCGATCGCCCGGGGCATGGCCGGGTGCGTTACGTAAACGGTCGGATGTGTTTGGCGTGTTGCAAAGACAAGGCGCGTCGCCGTCGATTGCAAGACCAGTCGAGCCGGACAGATCCAGACGGGTTTAATCGTCGTGTGTTCATTCTGGGTGATCCGAAACGAATTTTAAACCCAGCACTGCTGGTTCATGCGGAGGAATAGATAATGGCGACCGGAAAATTAATGAAGGCGAGCTTATGGAGCCGTCGTGAATTTGAGGAGGATTCCATTCCTGATTTACGCACAATAAAACGCTGGGTCAGGGATGGCCTTTTGCGTGGAAAAATTATCGACACCTCGGTATGGGTTTACTCATCTGAAAAATGGGGAGTTGACTCTATTGTTTCCCAGCGGGTCAGTGAACTCATTAGGGAGTAATTATGGCTGCTAGGCCGCGAAGGAGAGAATATCGGCAACTGCCAGATTATCTCTATTACGATAAAGATAAGCAGGCTTATCGCTTTGTGTTGGTCACTGGAAAGAAAAAAGATTTAGGTAAAGATCGCGCGGTGGCTATAGCCATAGCGCGAGAATATAACAATCTGATGCGGCATAATAACGCCATCACAGTTAAATCATTACTGCGGGAATCTGGTGGTGCGCAGGGAGAGGCTAAACCGTTATCGATTTATATTGACAACTTGCTAGAGCGGGCAATAGAAAATGATAGGCCCGCGGCGAATACCCTCGCTGATTGGAAAAATGACGCGATAAGAATGAAGGAATTTTTCAAAGACACCCCTGCTTGTGATATTGAGCTTGAACACGTAAACAATTATATTCTGCAATATCATGCTGATTCATCAGCAAATGTGCAGAATAGAAAAATTAGTTTTCTCAAAAAGATATTCAGCTATGCGGTCGATGAATCTTTGATGTTTGATAATCCTGCCGCCAGGAAGAAGATGCGACGAGTTGCTGGAAAAAAACGCAGGCGCTTGTCACTGAAAGAATTCCAACAGATACATGCCGCGGCTGATTTGTGGCTTCAAGTGGCAATGGATCTGGCTCTACAAACCACTCAAGCAAGGCTCGAAGTCTCACGGATTCGCTATTCCATACCAGCACCGAAAGAAGGCGTTTGCGGATGTGTCTGGTACGAAATTCCTCGCGATGGAATTTATGGGACTCTCTATATTCATCGGCAAAAGGTCCAGAAAAAAGAGGCGTCGCATGTGGCCATCCCCATCGGGACAGCCCTAAAGACCATTATCGACGAGAGTCGTGATAATATCGCCAGTCCGTTTGTAGTTCACCGGCTACCAGAAAAAAACAGTAACCCTATCAGCCAAGAGGTACAGCACCCGACGCAAGTAGCACCCGATTACCTAAGCCGAGCATTTTCAGCGCTACGCGATCAACTAGGCATTGCTGCCAATTTGCCTATTTCGGAACGACCGACATTTCATGAGATACGGGCGCTGGCCGCTCATCTATACAAAATTCAGGGGATGGATCCTCAGGCAAGAATGGCACACAGCGATGCAAAATCAACGCGAATTTATACGCAAAACCATGTCGATTGGGTCGAGGTTCCACATGCCGAAATCAAGGTTAGTTAGAGGGGAAAAACCCATACCTAAGTTATTGATGTATATGGAGTCAAATTTGTCTTTTTTGTACTGTTTGTTTGTCCAGTCGAATGACCTATAATCCAGAGCTGGCGCGGGTTCCGCTTGTTTTAGCCCGTCGTCATGGGGTGTCGGGGGTCGGAGGTTCAAATCCTCTCATGCCGACCAAACAACCTCAAGAAAACCAACCTGTTAGGGTTGGTTTTTTTATGCCTGAAGTTAGGGAGATGTTCCCTATCAAGCCGATGAGCACGACGACGAAACAGTACCCGCTGAAGTGGTGTCCATCACTATCAAACGGAACGTCAGCCTTTTGTCCGCCTGGCGTATTCACTCTGGGCTGTCAGAGTATGTTGCGGCCGAGAAACTCGAAACCACACAATCCGCTGTTTCACAGTGGGAATCTGTGGACTCAACACCCCAGGGAAAAACACGCGAAAACTGGCGACGCTGTACGGATGCCGTCCAGAACAGTTGACGCTCCAAGATACAGCCCCGCCAGGGGCTAATTTTTCCCGTTCCTGCTGAGTTTACAGGAGTCGTTCTTCTTCCAGTTCAATGCCGATGGCGTTTCGCCCTATGCCCGACCAAACCAGGGTGCTTACCCATCAACGGGACGATGCCCTGGTAGCGCCGCCTTTTTACCTCTAATACCCGTCTGGCTCTGGCACTTTGCCACTGGCAAGAACGGCACAGGAATGCGACGATAGATTTTTCAGGAGAGATAAAGAGGGAATACCACAGTGAATGGCACGTTGCATATCCAGGCACAAGATCTTCATGCATTTATCGAGTCGCTGTTTCGCCATACCGGGAGCGAGCCCAGGGAGGCCGGCCTGGTGGCCGACCATCTGGTGGCCGCCAACCTTGCCGGACATGATTCCCACGGCGTGGGCATGATCCCAAGCTACATCCGCTCGCTGGAACAAGGGACTTTACAGTTGAACCGGCACGCCCGCGTGGTGCGCGACGCCGGCGCCGTGCTGACGCTGGATGGCAACCACGCCTTTGGCCAGGTGGCGGCGTTCGAGGCGATGGAACTTGGCATAGCCCGGGCAAAAACGGCCGGCCTGGCCGCCGTGGCGTTGCATAACGCCCACCACATCGGCCGTATTGGCTACTGGGCGGAGCAGTGCGCCGCGGCGGGTCTGATTTCGCTTCATTTCGTCAACGTGGTGGGCATCCCGATGGTCGCCCCCTTCGGCGGCGCCGACTGTCGGTTCGGCACCAATCCATTTTGCGTGATTTTCCCTCGGGAAGGGCATCCGCCGCTGCTACTCGATTTCGCCACCAGCGCTATCGCCTTTGGCAAAACACGCGTCGCCTGGCACAAGGGGCAACCCGTGGCGGAAGGGTGTCTGATTGACCACAACGGCCGGCCGACGACTGACCCCGGCGTGATGCAGACCCCGCCGCTGGGCGCCCTGCTCGCCTTCGGCCAGCATAAAGGCTATGCCTTGGCGACATTGTGCGAAATTTTAGGCGGCGCCTTATCCGGCGGACTGACCACCCACCAGCAGACCTTACAGCAAAACGCGGACGCGATCATCAACGGCATGACGACCCTGATACTCGACCCGTCCGCCTTCGCGGCGCCGGCCATGCAACGGGAAGCCGAAGCCTTTATCGATTGGGTTAAGCGCTCGCCGCAGTCCGGCGATGCGTCCATTCAGGTACCCGGCGAATGGGAACACGCCAATCGCCAGGCGCGCGCCGTTTCGGGCATTCCCCTTGACGCGGGAAGCTGGCACGCCATATGCGACGCCGCCCTGCGGGCCGGCATGCCGGCGGACGAGTTGGCGCGCGTCCGGCGTTAATCCGCGGCGAACACCGGCGGACGGGAGCGGCCTGCGCGTTCGGCGCCGGCACACCCGGCTGCGAATATCCCGCCGGACGGGGGAAAGGGGCGCCCCTTCCGGCGCTTATCTCCGGCGCTCACCTGGTGTGGCGTTAGCTCTGCTAGGGGCAAAAACACATTAACAGGTAGGAATTATCCGATCAAGTAATGGTATTAATAATCATTACCAACTCATCAATCCCCTTTATCATTCACGAGCACCACCTTGCCGGCAAATGCCCGATCCTCGAGCCGCCGATGCGCGTCAGCGCCCGCTTCCAAGGAAAAAACGTCGGTGGGCGGCAGCGAAAACTCGCCCTGGCGCAGGCTGTCGAACAAGCGTTGCGCCCGTTCCCGGCGGGCGTCGCCACTGTCCAGGTAAGTCCAGAGATCGGCGCCGATAACGCCTTTGGAGTCCATCAGCAAGTCGCCCGCCCGGATGGCCGGCGTATCGCCGCCAGCCATGCCAAAAGAAACCACCCGGCCGCCGGCGCGCAGTACCGCGAGACTTTGCCGCAAAGTGACGCCCACGGAATCAAAAACATAACGAACGCCGCCGCCGGTCAGCGAGCGGATTTCGCCGACCCAATCCTGCTGATAGGACATCGCGGCGATGGCGCCATTGTCCCGCGCGACAGCCTGTTTTTGCGCGCAAGACGCCAGCGCATATACGCGCGCGCCGCGCGCCGTCAGCATACGCGTTAAGATCCGGCCCACGCCGCCGGCCGCCGCCAACACCACCACGCTGTCGCCGTCACAGACCCGCACGCTGTCGTTGATGAGGTATTGCGCGGTCAGGCCCTGCAACAGAACCGACGCCGCCTCCCTATCGCCAAGCTCGTCCGGCAGCGCCAACGCGCGCTCCTGCGCCACATTGATACGCGTGGCGTGACTGAAAGGCACATCGGCGAATCCGACCCGTTGCCCCAGTTGCCAGCCGGTTACCCCCGCGCCCAGGGCGATAATGGCGCCGACGCCCTCATAACCACCAATATGCGGCGGCTGGTCATGCAACACATAATGTCCTTTGCGGCGATAAATGTCGGCAAAGTTCAACCCTGCCGCCGTCATACGGACCTGCATCGCGCCCGGCGGAACAATTGGGTTTGTCCCCCACCATGGTGGGCAAGCATATTCGTTATCTGGAGCAGCGATTGCAGGTAACGCTTTTAAACCGCACCACGCGACGTCAAGGTTTGACCGAGGCCGGGAGACTATTTTACGAACGCTGTCGGCGGTTGCCTGATTACCGCTTACTGCTGGCCGCCTCGCCGGCTTACCTGGCCGCACACGGCACGCCGGTCAGCCCCGTGGAATTGACCGGTCATTGCTGCATAGGCTTTAGTCAATGGGACAGCAATCACAACTGGACGTTGTCAGGGCCGGACGGGGAAATCAGCGTGCCGGTGAATTCCCGCCTGAGACTTGATTCCGGAGAGGGCGCCCGGCGGGCCGCGCTGGCGGATTTCGGCATACTTATGCACGCCGAATTATTGCTCAAAGAGGATATCGCCGCCGGCCGGCTGGTCAGCGTGCTCGCCGACTATGCGCCGCTGCCCAGACCGATGAATCTGCTCTATCTTCCCGAACGGTGGCAATCGCCCAAACTGGAAGCCTTTATCGCGTTGACGATGGCGCGTCTATGGGGCAGAACTTGACGGCGCGTCAACCTGGCCGTCCCGCGTCTTGCCTCACCGTAAGGGGCGCGGGTATGTCTTCGGGAAACAATAAATTCTGCGTGGGAATGGCCAGCTTGATGCCCATGGCGGCCAGCTCTTCCATTAATCGGATATTGATTTCTTGCTGAATATCCATATACGTATTGTAGTCGGCGCTATCAACAATATGCACCACCTCAAATGTCAGCCGGAAGTTGTCAAAAGAGAGAAAATGCGCGCGATCGAAACGCGTGCGTCCCACCTCGTTAATGACCTTTTTAAGCATGTCGCCCACCAGCCGGAGTTTTTCCGGCGGCGTGGAATAGGCCAGGCCGAAGGTGAAGACAATCCGCCGCGTCTGCATGCGCTTATAATTGTGTATCGTCTGCTGCAACAAAATGGCATTGCCGCAAACGATTTGCTCGCCGCTCAGACTCCGGATGCGCGTGGTTTTCAGGCCGATATGTTCCACCGTTCCGGCAATGTCGTTGAATACAATGAAATCGCCAATGACAAAGGGCTTGTCGAACCCGATGGCCAGGGAGGCGAACACATCGCTGAGCACCGTTTGTATGGCCAGCGCAATGGCGATGCCGCCCACCCCGAGACTGGCCACCAGGGCGGTGATGTTCACGCCGGCGTTGGCTAATATCGACAGCAGCATCACACTCCAGATAAGCGCCCTGCACATCAGGCCGAGAATCACCATTGCCACCGGATTACGCAGCGAATCGGGATGGAGCATCATATTTTGATGCCACAGATTAATGCCGCTATCCAGCCAGATGGCAATCTGAATTGCCAAAACCAGGAACCAGCCTTGTGCGATGGCATGATGCCAGTTCCCTGACATATTGATAAAATTAAGGCTGATTAAGAAAGCGATAATTAATATTAAAAATCGTTTAGTATTATTCAGCATCGCCACAAAGATATGGTATACCGATCTGTGCCGATCTTGGCTCCAGTTGGCCGCTTTCTTGCCGATGATGTTAATTATCTTACTGACCAGAAAGTAGATGATAAAAGTGGACGACAATACAATAAAGATATTAATCCAAAAATAAGCGGACACGGCCATTTTGAATAAATCCAGCCTGAAAAAATCATTCATATATTCTCCTTTTCATCTACCCGTTTTCATTTACGTCGCGGCTTTGCCGGCTTACCCTGGTCGCCTGTTTGCCGTTATACCGCAGTCGGAAATTTCTTGAGTATCTACTCGTCATACTTCACGTTGCCTCATTGTTGGCTGTGCTCACTCACCGCCACAATGCCACTCGCAGTATCTAGAGTATATACCAATGAATGATGAATCTTTTTGTGGGCGAAATGCCCGGGCTGTCACATCGCATCAATGTTGATTACGCCATGATGAAGGCGATGAAAGGAGGGACCGCTTATGCGCATACACGACATCGCATTCATATCCGCACTATTGGTGGTGATTATCAGCTTTGTCTCGTTTATGTACGCCTGACCAAACAGCACATTGGCCCAACCGTATTTTGTATGCTGGGAAGGGAGACAGAGAAGCGCACCGACAACTTTTGCTGTACTCCCTCTCGCGAGGAGGTAAGAAGCCGATGCGCTTTTCTGAGAAAGAAAGCGCCTTAAATGGCGCTTTCATTAGAGGGTATCCTTTCCGGCGCTTATCTCCGGCACTCATGACGTTGGCATGGCGTTAGCTCTGCGAAGGATGGCGCTATTTTAGGAATGTTCTTAAAATTGGTCAGTGATACTTATCACAAATCCGTTTTTGCCGTCATCAATTCATCAAAAATTTTTTAATGTCACTGCCGCCAGGTAATTCCCCTCGCGCCTTCGATAATGCTTCCAATTCGCGGTAATGAGTTATTCCTCCGCCGGCAGCATGGCGCCGCGCCGCATGCCGCCCGGCCGTCGCCTTGACGGCCCTGATTCATCGACGGCGGCCGGTTTGTTTTTCTTCACGGTTTCGCTATGGTTTATCAGCGGGGCCGCAATATCGGCCCGGATACAACCAGGGAGGGGATCACTGCCCGTTTTGCCCCATGGTTTCATTCATCATTACGAAGGGAGTCCGCAATGAATAATCTATCCTCCATCAATGCCCCCCATTTCAGCTACCCGCAGCCAGGTCCGAACGCCGCATCCGGTCAATATCCTCAACCGCCGTCATCCATAAATTCGCCGCATGGGACCGGCTATCCTAACCCTCCTCCGGGATATATGCCGTCCATCCCCCTGGCGGGCAATCCATATGCCTCTATTAACGCCCCTCACCTGCCGTACGATACGCGGGCGTCCAATATTCATTTGCGGCCGGCGTCGGCGCCGGTCCCCATCTCGAAAACGCCACACCTGTTACGAGCATTGACGCGCCAGGATAACCCCGCTGGTAAAAGCTACGCCGACTTGCTTAAAACCGGCCAGTCGATCTCGTATCAATACCCCGTAACGGACATGAACCACAGGCAGGTCAATCACAGGGCTCCCCGATAATGACGTGAGGGAAGCCGGGGCGGCGAAGCCCCTTCGCCGCCTTATCGTCAAATTTGGTAGTCAATCGCCTCGGCCACGGCGGCATGGGACGAAAACACCTGTTCCTCGATGTCGGCCAGGCTTAATTGCGGATGACAGAGCTGAATGAAACGCCAAGCGTATTTCCGTTGCAGTTGCCCGCGTTTTACCCCAAGCCACACCGTATTGGCCTCAAATAAATGTTCGGCATTGATACTGGCCAGGCCGGCATCACGTTGGCGATGGTAAGACATATCCGCCAGCAGGCCGACGCCCAGCCCCAATTCCACATATGTTTTGATCACATCGGAATCCTGGGCGCTCAATACCACTTCCGGCGCCAGGCCGGCGGCCTGGAACGCCGCGTCCAATCGGGAACGGCCGGTGATGCCGCGCCGATAGGTAATCAACGGATATTGGCACAACGCCTCCAGCGTCACTTTCGTCTCCAGGGTCAACGGGTGATGTTCCGGCACCAGGATGGCATGATGCCAACGGTAATAGGGAAAAGCCGCCAGGGACTCCTCGCTCATCAGTCTTTCACTGGCAATCCCCACATCCGCCTCGCCGGCTTGCAACATGGCGACAATATCCTCCGGGCTGCCCTGATTCAATATCAGCCGAACACGCGGATAGAGCGAGCGGAATTCCTTGATAACCGGCGGTAGGCTATAACGCGCCTGGGTATGCGTGGTAACGATGGACAGCTCGCCGGCATCGTTATTGGCAAACACATCAGCGATACGGCGAATATTATTGGCATCGCTCAAGATACGCTCCGCAACCGCTAATAAGGCTTTTCCCGGTTCGGTCATTCCCATCAGGCGCTTACCGCGGCGAATAAAAATTTCCACGCCCAGTTCTTCTTCTAATTCACGAATATGGCGACTGACTCCGGATTGGGAAGTAAAAAGCATACTGGCCACATCGGTGAGATTATAGTGACATCTTGCGGATTCCCGAATAATACGTAGTTGCTGGAAGTTCACAGCCATGTCTCCTTTATCTCAATCGCCGGGAGGCAATTTAAATGATGTAGAGTCTCTATACATACCGAGGAAACGCGTTTGGAACAAATAAGAAAAAGAGGTAAGTTATAGTTTTTTAGACTAAGCGGGATAACGCACTTGCCGGTAAGCCTATTTCGCCTGAAAACCGGGTCGAATTCATTTCGTATGCCAGGTTTTCATATAACCGTTTTTTCGGCGTCGCGGTCGCGGTAGGCCAGCCAATAGCGCACGGCGGCCTTGGCCAGCGCGCGGGTCGGGTCAATGCTGATAGCCAGCCAAGGCGAGCGCATGGCCGCCAGCGCCGGCGGCACCTCGGAACAGGCCAGCACCAGCCGCTCGGCGCCGCGTTTGGCCAACGCGTCGGCCAAACGGGCAAATCCTTCGCCGCCCTGGCGCAAGTCACCCCGTTTTACCGCGTAACAACCCGGCACGAACCATTCCTTCATTTCCGCCGCCCGTGGTATCAGCGTTTCAATGCCCAGTTCAGCGAAACGCGGCTGAAAAAGAGTGGCGTCCAGGGTACCCTGAGTGGCGATGAGTCCCACCCGGTTAACCGTCTGCCGGCGTAATTCCTCCGTCGCGGCATCAGCGATATGGAGAATTGGCGCCCGGCTGGCTTGCGCTAATTGCGGATACCAATAGTGGGCGGTATTACAAGGTATCAGGACGCGGCTGACGTCCATCCGGTTCAATTGCGCCAGCCCTAGCTGCAATTGCGCCAGCGGCGAAGGCCCGGCGCCCGCCAGCGCCAGTTGCCTGTCGGGTACCTGCGGCACATTCCAAACCACCACCGGAGCATGCAGTTGATCGCGGCTGGCCGGCGTTTCCTCGATAATTTTTTGCAGCAGGTCCACGGTGGCCAGTGGTCCCATACCGCCCAATATCCCCAGCAGGAATCCTCCCATCAGCGGTTATGCCCTTGCAGGATCTGGCGATAGCCGAATAGCCCGGCCGTGCCGCCGGTATGCACAAATACCACGTTTTCATCTTTGCCGAACCGGCCTTGGCGAATCAGATCGATAAGCCCCGCCATACCCTTGCCGGTGTAAACCGGATCAAGCAAAATACCTTCCAGCCGGGCGGTCAGCCGCAGGGCTTCAAGCGTGCCTTCCGTGGGCAATCCGTAGCCCTCGCCCACATAATCGCCGTTGACGGCCACTTTTTCCCGCGGCAGTTCACCGCGGGCGCCAAGCAGCCGCCAGGTGGCCACCGCCAGGGCATAGACATTTTCCTCCTGTTTGGCCTGTGGCGCCCGCACGCTAATGCCCAATACCGGAATGCCGCTGTTGCTGGCGTTCAGCCCGGCCACCAGGCCAGCCTGGGTGCCGGTACTGCCGGTGGCATGCACCACCTGATCGATGCGCAGCCGTTGGCACCCGGACTGATAAAGCAATTCTTCGGCGCAGGCCACGTAACCGAGCGCGCCGATGGGATTGGACCCGCCGCCAGGGATGACATAAGGGCGATGCCCTTGCTCGCGCAGGGAGGCGGCCAGGTTTTCCATGGCCTGTTGCATATCGCTGCCCGCCGGCAGGTGATCGACTACTACGCCACCGAGCAAGTCGTCCAGCAAGACATTGCCGGAACGTTGGTAGTCTTCGCCGAACCGCGCCACCCGCTTTTCCAGCAGAATCTGAGTTTTGAGTCCGATTTTCGCCGCGCCGGCCACGGTTTGGCGCACATGGTTGGATTGGGTGGCCCCTTGGGTTATCACCCTATCCGCGCCCTGGCGCACGGCATCGGCCAGCAAAAACTCCAGTTTGCGGGTTTTATTGCCGCCCGTGGCCAAGCCGGTACAATCGTCGCGTTTGATATACAGCTGCGGACCGCCGAGATAGCGGCTGAGATTGCGCAAGGGCTCCAGTGGGGTAGGAAAATGTCCCAGCGAGATCCGGGGGAAACGGGCCAAATGCATAAGGAACTCCAATCAATAGGTTGAAAAGACCAGGGTCTTTCAAGGTCAGTGGCCGATGGCGCGAGCCGACGTGTTTTCCAACGCCGCCAATTGCCGCCAACTGGTTTCATCAATAACGATTCCGGTGGCCAATCGTTGCCGGTAATGCCGCGCTTCCACATCGCCGGGCAGCAGCAGGTCGCCGTCGGGACGTGAACCGCGTACCCATTCCAGTAAACCGGAAATCTCCCGCTGATAGCTGTCCGCGCCGCCCAGTTTCGCCGGGTCGATAAATATGGATAACATGCTGTTCAGAATGCGCTGCTTATCACGGTTGTCATGGCGTTCAGTCAATCCGCCGGTCAACGCCGCGCCCAATAACGAGCACACGACCGACAGGCCGGACCCTTTGTGCTGGCCGAAAGGCAACAGGGCGCCGAACGGCGCTTCCATTAACCAGCGGGGATCCACCGCCGGTTGCCCGCGATCGTCAACGATGCAGCCCGGTTCCAGTTGCCGGCCGGCGTTCCAGGCGATCCGCGCCTTGTTGCCGGCGATAATGCTGGTGGCGAAATCCAGGATCAGCGGATGCGGGGCGCCGCGGACCGGGACGCCGATACAAAAAGGGTTGGTGCCAAGCCGCGGCGTTCGCCCTTGCCAGGGAACTACCGGCGAGCGACTGTTGACATTGGCGAAATGAAGGGAAACCAGGCCGGCCTCGGCGGCCTGCTCCGCCCAGGCGCCGATGCGGCCGAGGTGATGGGCATTGGCCAAGCCCACGATGGCCGCGCCGTTGAACCGGGCCCGTTCAATGCCTTGCGCCACCGCCTGCCGGCCGACCACTTGTCCGAACCCTTGTTGGCCATCAAAAGACAACAGCGCGCCGGCATCCAGGGTTAATACCGCATCGGCATGGGGATGCAGTCCACCCTCGCCCATGGCGTCAATATAACGCGGCAACATACTGACGCCATGGGAATCATGACCTTTAAGGCAGGATTCCACCAGATTGTCCGCCACTTGCCGGGCGATATCCGCCTTAATATTCCTATCGGTCAGACGGGCGGCCACATATTGACGTAAAAAATGATGCTGAAAAACCGGCACTGGCATTCCTCCCCATGAAATTGCCAGCACTATAGCGCTAATGAATGTAACGCCAAAAGATAAGTATTTGCTAAGCAAAACTGAAATATCGCTATACTCGTCATACCGCAGGTTGCCTGTTTGTTGGCTGCGATGCAATTCGACGTATTGCGCGTATAAACGCGCCCTACTGCATATTGTTTTTGTCAGCCACGAGGTAACCGGATACTTAACGTTATCCTTAGAAAGTATTTGGATATTATTTTCTAAAAATTATCTAATAATTTAATTCTAATATATTCCAAAAAACACTTTACCGAATAGCCCAGTCTCTCCTTAAGATAGCAAAAATTTCTTTTGGCTTGACATCAGGAAAAACCATGAACGCATTGCCACGACAAACAGGCGGTATTATCGCGCTTGGATTATTATTGGCCATCGGCCAATTGGCCGGCGCCGGACAGGCCCGGGCCGAAGGCACCATCAGCATCGCCCAGCAGTTCGGTATCGGCTATCTCATATTGGACGTGGTCCAGGACAGACATCTTATTGAGAAGCACGGCAAAGCGGAAGGACTGGACATCAAGGTCAATTGGCACAAAATGTCCGGCGCCACCGCCATGAATGAGGCCCTGCTGACGGGTTCGCTGGATGTGGTGTCCGCCGGCGTACCGCCGGCCCTCACGGTATGGGACCGCACGCGGGGCAAACAGAATGTCAGGGCCATCGCGTCGCTCGGCTCTATGCCGAACTATCTGCTCAGTAATAATCCGGCGGTCAAAAGTATCAAGGATTTGACTGATAAGGACCGCATCGCGGTGCCGGCCGCGGGAGTGGGTTTTCAGTCCCGCACGTTACAGATTGAAACCGCCCGTTTGTATGGCAATGCCGATTATAAGCGTTTTGATGATATCACCCTCAGTCTGCCCCATCCAGACGCCACGGCGGCGTTAATTTCCGGCGGTTCGGTGATCACGGCGCATTTTTCCAGTCCGCCGTACCAATATCAGGCATTGGAACATGCCAATATTCATAAAATTCTCAGTTCCTATGATGTGTTGGGCGGTCAGGCGACATTTAATCTGCTTTATACCACCCAGAAATTTCACGACCAGAATCCGAAAACCTATAAAGCTTTTTTCGATGCGCTGGCCGATGCCGCCAATATTATCAAGGACGATAAACATGCGGCGGCGCAAACCTATATCCGGGTGGAAAAATCCCACCTGCCCTTGGCGCTGGTGGAAAAAATCCTCAATGATCCGCAAAACGATTTCACCATTACCCCGCAGAGAACATTTATTTACGCCGAGAAACTTTATGACTTGGGCGTGTTGAAAAACCGGGCCGCATCCTGGAAAGATTATTTCTTTCCGGAAGCCTATGCGCTGCCGGGCAGTTAATGGCGCAATGGCGGAGGAGAGAACAGTATGATGACTAACATTATCCCATCGGCCGCGGCCACGCCTTTGTTGCGGGTGCGTTCAGTGAATCTGGAGTATCGCGGCCCGCAAGGGGTGACTCGCGCCACGCACCAGGTCAGTTTTGATGTCTATCGCGCAGATCGTTTTGTCCTGTTGGGACCTTCCGGCTGCGGCAAATCCAGCCTGCTCAAGGCTGTCGGCGGTTTTTTACCGACCGCGGACGGCCGCATCGAATTGGAAGGCCGCGCCCTGACTGAGCCAGGTCCCGATCGCGTGATGGTTTTTCAGGAGTTCGATCAACTGCCGCCCTGGAAAACCGTATTGGCGAATGTGATGTTTCCGTTGATAGCCAGCGGCAAGGCCCGGCGGGCGGAAGCCCGGGAACACGCCCGCCACTTCCTGGACAAAGTGGGCCTGGCGGATTTCGCCGACGCTTACCCCCATACATTGTCCGGCGGCATGAAACAGCGGGTGGCCATCGCCCGGGCGCTGGCCATGCAACCTAAGGTGTTGTTGATGGACGAACCTTTCGCCGCCCTTGACGCCCTGACCCGGCGCAAAATGCAAGAAGAACTGCTAACGCTTTGGCAAGACGCGCGATTTACCTTATTGTTCGTTACCCATTCCATCGAGGAAGCCCTGGCGATAGGCAACCGGATATTGTTGTTGTCGCCGCATCCCGGCCGGGTCCGGGCGGAAATCAACAGCCATCAATACGGCATCAATGATTTTGGCGGCCACGCATTCCAGCACGCCGCCCTACGCATTCATGCTTTGCTGTTCGGCGCCGAGCGGCAGGACACGCTAACGCCGCCCCCCGCCGACGATGTCCGCTCGCGCTTTCGGGTGGTGGGAAAATGAAAACCGGGCAAGGAGAAAGCGCGATGAACATACTGCCGCCGGTGCGCCCGGAAGTCCTCTATGAGTTGCCGCCACTGGATGATCAGAGGCTGGAAAAGCCGCTGCCAACAACCAGCCGCCTGTGGAACCGATCTTGGCTGCGCAAGTCGGTTATCCTGCTGGTCTTGCTGGCGTTATGGGAAATTGCCGCCCGCTGGCAGAACAATGCCTTGCTATTGCCCGGATTTATCCAGACCGCGCGGGCTTTCCTGCAAGATACGGTCAGCGGTGAATTGCCGACCAAAATCGGTTTTTCCCTCGGCACGCTGATAAAAGGTTATCTTATCGGCACGACATTGGCGCTGGTTCTGAGCGCACTGGCGGTTTCATCCCGTATCGGCCGCGATGCGCTCAGTACGCTGACATCCATGTTCAACCCTTTGCCCGCCATCGCCCTGCTGCCGCTTTCACTGTTATGGTTCGGGTTGGGAGAGAACAGTCTGATATTTGTCCTGGCGCATTCGGTGATGTGGCCGATGGCGCTAAACACCTATTCCGGTTTTCTCGGCGTATCCGATACGTTGCGCATGACCGGACGTAATTACCATTTACGAGGAGTCCGTTTTGTCTGGCATATCCTGGTTCCCGCCGCCCTGCCCTCGATCATTTCCGGCCTCAAAATCGGCTGGGCGTTCGCCTGGCGAACCCTGATCGCCGCCGAACTGGTGTTCGGCGCATCCAGCGGCACCGGCGGATTGGGCTGGTACATTTTTCAGAACCGTAATGAGTTATTCACTGATCGGGTTTTTGCCGGTCTTATTTCGGTGATCGTGATAGGGTTGTTGATGGAGGGGTTGATTTTCACCTCCTTGGAGCGCGTCACCGTGAAACGCTGGGGTATGCAGAAATAACGCCTGCCGCCGGCTCCGGACAAGAGGAAATCACGTGATTGTCGTAAAAGCGCCGCAACACTACCTGAACGAAACGGGACTGCTCTATCGCATCGGCGAATATGTGGCGCCGATCGCCCGCGAAGGCGTCATGATCATTACCAGCCCCCGGGCGTGGCAAACGGCCCGACAGGCAATCGATAACAGCTTTGGCGCGAAACGGATCCGCTATCGGCGTTATTTCCTGCAAGGCGAATGCACCGCTCATACTATCGCTGCATTCGCCGGACGGGCCGACGCCGATAATGCCGCGCTGATTATCGGCGTCGGCGGCGGCAAAGTGCTGGACACCGCCAAGGGCGTGGCGGAATCCAGCGGCCGGCGGCCGCTTATCACCGTGCCCACCATCGCCGCGACCTGTGCCGCCTGGTCGCCTATTACCGTGCTTTACAGCGATACCGGCGCCCATTTGCATTCCATGGCCCTTGAACGAACGCCGGACTGGGTTCTGGTGGATAGCGCAATCATCGCTGCCGCGCCGGTGCGCTATCTCAAAGCCGGAATAGTGGACGCATTGGCGAAATGGTTTGAATTCGAGCCGTATCTGCGGGCCAAGGACGACAGTCTCTCGCTTGTTCTCAAAGCGCAAGCCGCCAGGCTGGCGCTGGATATTATCGAGCAACATGCTAAAGATGCCCTTGATGCCAATGAACACGGCCGGGTCACGCCGGCGTTGCTAAAAACGGTGGATGCGGTTATCGCCTTGGCCGGGATGGCCAATAGCATGCGGGACGAGTTTCCGCGAATAGGCGTCGCGCACGCCATTCATAACAGCCTGACCCGCCAGTCTGACTTACGGGGATTTCTGCATGGGGAACTGGTGGGTTTCGGATTGGCGGTACAATCCCGTCTGGATGACGCCGACGCGCCGTCACAATTAAAACTGCTGTCCTTGCTAGCCGATTTTTCCATGCCGGTAACGCTGGCGGGGTTGGGGATCAGGGAAGAGCGTGAATCCCGGGCGCAAACCCTCGCCCGTGAGGTAAAAATTCCCCCGGCCGTTGCCGCCCGGCTGCCCTTTCCACTCGATGCCGGGCGCATCATGCGGGCCATTCTCGCCAATGACGGCCAACCCGGGGGCGCCGCCACACAAGCGGCGCCCCCGGGTAAGTCCGGCATTATTGCTGGGGCAGATACGCGTTAGTGTAATATTGGGACGGCGGCAGGGCCTGTTTCACGATGCCTAGCGCGGTGACCGCTTGTAACAAATCGCTCCAGGCCTGATCGGTTAACTTCAGTTGATTGTCGTCCGGCGCGCCCAGTACCGCCATGGTATCCTGCCATTGCCGCTTGACGAAGTCGGCGTCGTAGGACTTGCTGTATTGCTTGGCGAAAGCGGCGATAGCCTCATCCGGATGGGCGATGGCATAGCGGATGCTCTTGCTGGTGGCGCGCATGAACGCCTTTGCCAGTTCCGGATGCTTATCCAGCCAACGCTGATTGCCGGCAAACATGAAAATCGGCGTATCCGGTACGCCATGGGCTATGGCGGGGATGAATTCCGGCTGCTCCTTGCCGACCACCGCCAGTTCGGTACCTTCGGCGTTGGTAATGCCGGTGGTGGCGTCAACCCGGTTTTGCAGCAGTAACGGCACGGTGTCATCGGCGGCCGCCACCATCTGGACATCGTTTAATGTCATGCCGGCGCTTTTGAGCATCAGCGAAAGCTGCGCCTTGGTCCAGGCGTCGTTATAGATGCCGATTTTTTTGCCTTTCAACTGCGCCACCGTCAACGGATGACCCTGCGGGGTGAAAATGCCCCAGTTGTTGCCGGTGCCGTACCGGCCAATGGCGATGACCGGGGCGCCCTGTTCCTTGGCGAAAATGATATCCATCACTGTGGTGAAGGCCAGATCCGCCCGACCGGTGCCGAGGAATTTCATCGTATCCGCCACCGTCGGCGGCGCGACGATGTTGAGATCGATGCCTTCATCAAGATAGAAACCCTTGGCTTTGCCCAACGTCCAGGGGATCCAGAACCCGTCGGCCACCGGCCATTCCTGTACGAAAGTGACTTTGACCGGCGGTGTCGCCGCCCGGGCTGGCGACACCGCGAGGGACGCCGCCATGATGACACCTACGGCGACCAATACGCCGGCCAGCCACGCCTTTTTCAACCCTGTTCTGTCATTCATGATCCGTTTCCCTTTTGCCAAGTCAATGACCCGCCGATGAGTGGACGCCGCCTTTCCTTCCGGTCCTTCCGGTCCTTCCGGTCCTTCCGGTCCTTCCGGTCCTTCCGGCAAGCCTGCGCGCCGCTTTATACTCGTCATACTTCACGTTGCCTCTTTGTTGGCCGCGCTCACTTGCCGCCGCGATGCAACGCGACGTATTCAGAGTATAGAACTCGCGGGACAGGCCACGACATCATCCTTGGCGGGACCACGTTGCCCACGGGCCGGGAAACGTAGGCTGATCTGTTATCAGAACTGGTAGACCATGCCCAGCGCCAGGATATTTTCGCGATGAATGTCGGCGGCTCTAGAGAAATTATTCTCCTTTAATAGATTAATCTGGTAGTCAACATAAGCCAGCATATTTTTGTTGAAATTATAGCTGGCGCTGATATCGATGTATTTGCGCAGATCCTGGCTGCCGTAATCGCCAAGACGGTTGCCGCGGGCCAGAACATACGCCAGGGTGGGACGCAAACCGAAATCGAACAGATACTGGGCGACGAATTCGAGGTTGCGCGCCCGGCTGGCGAACCCATGGATATGATCTTCACTGGCTGCGTCGCCAAAGCGCATCAGGTTATAGCTTTGGGTATACATCATGGCCAGATACACGGCTTCATGATCGTACTTCAGCGCGCCGGAATAGGCATTGGCCCTGTCGCCGCCGCCATAAGCCAGATTGCGCTGCCCCTCGGTGCGTTTGCTGGTACTGAAGGCGCCGGCGACGCTGACCCGGTCGGAAAGCTTATAGGATGCCGACATGCCGAAGCCGTCGCCATTGGCCGCCATGACATCGCGGCCCTTGCCCCGTTTGCCTTCGGTATTCTTGCCCTGATACTGGACGGCGAAGTCCAAGCCTTCCACCTGGCCGAAAAATCCCCGGTTGCGGTAGGTGGCCAGACCGTTGCCGCGATTGGACATCATATCGTCGACGCCGTAGGTATCGCCGCCCAGCTCCGGCAGCATATCGGTCCAGGACATCACGTCATAGAGAATGCCGAAATTGCGGCCATAGTCGAAGGAGCCGTACTGGCCGTAACGCAGTCCCACATACCCCAGCAAGGTGGAATTGCCCTTGTTCTTGCTTTCGTCCTCGGTTCTGTTCAGTTCGGCCTGGTGCTGCCATCGACCATAGCCGGTCAGTTGGTCATTGATCTGCGTTTCGCCCTGGAAACCGAAACGCATATAGGATTGATCGCCGTCGGCCTGCTTATTGTCAGAAAAATAATGCACACCGACAATACTGCCGGAGAAATCCAACTTATTGCCGTTTTTATTATAGATTTCGGCCGCGTCGGCCATGGAGGACATAAAAAAAGCCGGCATCGCGATTGAAAGAAGACGTAGTTTCATTTTTCCCTCTGGAATTATTTTTCCATTATCGATAAAGCGTCAACGAAGATGGCGTCACCGACCACCCATGAATTTACCATGACGATAAGTTCGCCAAACCCTGTTTCCATTAGCCGATAAATTATTATAATTATATGATTTAATTGAATATTTGTATTTTAAATTTATTGTTCATTAATCAAAGCCACCGAACTGTATCAATTGAAAATGAGCGAATGATATTATTTTATGGATAGAAACATGAATTGCCGCATGGACCCCAGGGCATAATACATTCCCGTCAACGGATAGTAGAGTCAGAAACTTAAACCAAGCCGCAATCGAAAAGATATTAATGCCGGATTATGGTTAAAGGCGGGGCTGGCGATAAAACAGAACGGAAGGGACGGGAGGGAAATAATACAAAAACGGGCAACATCGCTGTTGCCCGCAGAGTATCCGTTGAAGGAATTAGAACTGGTAAACCAAGCCGAGGGCGACAACATCGTCGGTGTTGATGCCGGCCGCCTTGCTAAACTGGCTGCTATCGATCAGGTTGATCTTGTAGTCAACATAGGTCGATATGTTCTTGTTGAAGTAGTAAGTGGCGCCCAGGTCGACAAACTTGACCAGGTCCTGATTGTTATAGGTATTGCCATCGCCGGCGGCGCCGATGTTTTCGGCACGGGTTTGGTTATACCCAACGAACGGCACCAGGCCGAAATCGAAGGTATAACCCGCATAAGCTTCGAAGGATTGCGCCTTGTTGGCATAACCGTAAACATCGCTATCACTGGAGCCGAAAGGCGCCGCGTTATAGGACTGAGTGAATTCCGCCGCCACGTAGATATTGTTGGCGTTGTATTTCAGGCCGCCGGTGTAACCTTCCGCGTTGTCGCCGCGTCCGGAGATACCCGCATTGTTGAGGCCGTTTTGTTCGTCAGTGCGTTTGGAATTAAAGAACGCGCCGCCGACGGACAAGCCCCAGCCGATATCATAGCTCAGCGACATCCCGTAGCCGTCGCCATTCTGGCCCAATACATCGCGGCCGTTGACGTTTTCTTCCGGGCTGCCGTTCTGGCCCTGGTACTGGACAGCGAAGTTCAGACCATCCACCAGGCCGAAAAAGTTCTTGTTACGATAGGTGGCGACGCCGGTGGCGCGGCCGAACATGAACTGATCGGCACCATAGGTGGAGCCGTCGAATTCCGGCTGCATGTCGGTCCACGACGTGATGTCGTAGAGGATACCGTCGTTACGTCCATAATCGAATGAACCGTAATCGCCGTATTTCAAACCGGCGAAGGCATACCGGGTGTGGTTGCCGTCTTGCGCGTCGCTGCCGCCCTCGGTATGGTTGGCCTGGATCTGGTATTCCCAATCGCCGTAGCCGGTCAGTTGGTCATTGATCTGGGTTTGGCCCTTGAAGCCGATACGGGCGTAGGTCTGATCGCCATCCTGAGAATTGTTATCGGAGAAATAATGCAACCCGTGGAGAGATCCGAACAAATCCAACTGATTACCGTCTTTGTTATAGACTTCCGCAGCACCCGCTGTACCAGCCACTAACAATGCTGGAATCACCAGGGCTAGAACCTGTAGTTTCATCTTCTTGTCCTCAGTGTATTTATTATCTTTGGCCACTATTTTGCTTTGAGTGTTGTATCATTAGGTGTAAATCTGATACGCGATCTTATTTTGCTAGAAATGGAAATATATACTAGCGTAAAAATGATACCAATTGGCCTACAGTGTTTCAAATTGCAAATTTAGTATTTTAAAATGTAACAGGCATGGAACTTACTTGATATTCACCACACCATAATAAATAAAACTTTGAGGTAGATCTTGTTTTGGGTAATCAAAAAACTCGCTTAAAATCATATATTTATATTTATAATAAAAATAGCACAATGTGGCAAAAAACATTATTTTTTTGTACTATCATTTAATAGCTATCATCATTAAATTGTCATTATTACTCTCATTTGATTTTAAAAAATCTGTTAGCCGGCCTTGTGCCGGCTTTTTTACGCGCTAGAAATGATTATGAACTGATAAAGAAGATAATATGGATTGAATAAGAATTAAACATGACAAGATGTTAATGGCGGATTCAGTGTATTTCTAAATTAACATTTATTAATTAAATTATTAAAAAAATGAATATATTTTCCACACAATAGGTACATTCTTAAAATTCATTTGAAGCCAGGTCTTTGCAAACACGGTTTAGTTAATTACCGTTATTAACGTTTCTCCAGGCCGCTCGTCGCGGGCCGGCCTTACCAGTCATCGTCCTTCGTCGCGAGTCGTGTTACACTCGGAAAACCTGATACATTTCCAATTGCGGACGCGGCCAACACCGCTGCAGCGTGAAAGAGGCAGGGTAATTACCCAAAAACTTTCGCGTTGCAGCAAGGCGGCAAGTCCGCGAGTCCCCAGGAGCTTAGCTGACTAAGTGACTGGGGCGAGTGGGCGCGGCCAACACCGCTGCAGCGTGAAAGAGGCAGGGTAAGGGAGGGAAACCATGCAGCAAGACCCCATATTCGACATCATCTGGGACCGTTTACAGCAGTCGACGTTTCGCGCCAAATTCCATCTCAACCAGAAAGATCGGGCCTATTTGCGCGCCAAGGGGTTACCGGTCATTTTATCCCATGCCCGGGATTTTATCGCCGCCCGCCTCTCGCCGGCCCTCCCCCCAAGAGACGGTAAGCAGACGCCCTGGCGGGGGCATCCGGTGTTTGTCGCCCAACACGCCACGGCCACCTGCTGTCGCGGTTGCCTGGAAAAATGGCACGGTATCGCCCGGGGGCAGGCTCTGACCCCAGCGCAGCAGGAATATATACTACAATTTATCGCGCTCTGGTTACGCCGGCGGGGCGACGACGAAACGCCCTGATTGACGGCACATTCGTGACGACTCGGTTGTTTATCTGTCCCGTTGCGACGACGGGGCCTTGTTTTTTCCAGGCGGGGGAGTTGCCGCAAGCATTATGACAGAGACGCTGAATCCGGAACGCCATGCGGCCCTGCCGGTGCGTATCGCCACCAGAATCATTTTTTTCATCGCCGGTTTCGGCATGTCGTCCTGGGCGCCGTTGGTGCCCTTTGCCAAGCAGCGCCTGGGCGCCAATGACGCCTCGCTGGGCATGCTGCTGCTTTGTCTGGGCGTCGGCTCCCTGCTGGCATTGCCGCTGGCGGCGCCCATGGCGGGCCGTTTAGGCTGTAAACCGCTTCTGGTGGGATCCGCGGTTATCATGGTGTTGGTTCTGCCCACCCTGGCCATTATCGACAGGCCGCTGCCATTGGGATTGGCCCTGCTGCTGTTCGGCATGGGGCTGGGCGCGATGGACATTACCATGAATATTCAGGCCGTCCAGGTGGAAAAAGCCAGCGGCCGGGCCATGATGTCCGGATTCCATGGATTTTACAGCATCGGCGGAATCAGCGGCGCAAGCCTGGTCAGCATACTGCTGGGGCTGGGGCTGAATCCGTTGTGGTCGGTGGTGGTCGTGGATCTGGTCTGTCTGGGACTGCTGTTGTATGCCGCCGGCGATTTTCTCGCCGAGCGCTCCATGGGCAAGAGGGGGCCGATCTTCGCTTTGCCGCGCGGCAAAGTGATGTTTATCGGCGCGTTATGTTTTATTCTCTTTATGACCGAAGGCGCGATGCTGGATTGGAGCGCCCTGTTTCTGACTTCGAGACGGGGGTTGGACAGCGCCTGGGGCGGATTGGGCTACGCGCTGTTTTCCATCGCCATGACGCTCGGTCGTCTGGGAGGCGACAGACTTATCAATGCCGTCGGCCGCTATCGCACGTTACTGGGAGGAAGCCTCTGCGCCTCGGCCGGGCTGGGCCTGGCTATCGCGGTGAACAATGCGTATATCACGCTGTCTTGTTTTCTGCTGGTGGGATTCGGCGCGGCGAATCTGGTGCCGCTGCTGTTCAGCGTGGCCGGCAGCCAGAAAGACATGCCGCCCGGCCAGGCCCTGGCGGCGATATCCTGTGTCGGCTACGCCGGTATTCTGGCCGGCCCGGCGCTGATTGGTTTTATCGCGCATCTCACCAGCCTGCCCGCCGCGATCGGCGGTATTGCGCTGTTACTCTTGCTGGTCGGCGCAAGCGCGCGTCACGCGACTCGGTAACCCTTACAAGGCGAAGCCTGCTCTATGCGAATCAAGAACATCAAATTGACCTCGGCGGCCCTGACCCGCAGCCTGTTATTACTGATCTGCCTGCTGTTATTGTCTCTGTGGTTGCTCGGTTTCCAAGCGGTCAATGCCTATCTTATTGAGAAAAAGCACAGTATGGCCGTGATTTCCGCCGGCTTGCAAAAACGTATCGATCGTTACCGGACCGTGGCGGATCAACTGTACGACTTGTCGGTCAGCCTCAATAACAGCGAATCCATGACCAATACCGCCCTTCCGCGGGAAGTCCGCCTGCGGCCCGATGTGTATTACGTCGACAAGGCGCATAAAAAAACCGATGCATTGATTTTCGGCGCTCACGACGCCAGTACCTTGCTATCAGCCGCCGCCATGTCGTCCTATCTCGATATTCTGTGGGGCGCGGAAAACAATCAATATTCCCTGTATTTTTTAAACGGCACCGATAACAGCCTGACGTTGATTTCGACCCAGCCGCTGCGCGACAGCGCCACCCGTTTCGAAGACAGCTATGTCAGCACGCTTATCAAGACCCGCCGGGCCGAGATGCTGCAACAAGCCAATATACTGGACCAGCGGGAAAGTTTTTCCCCGTTGCGCAAATACCGTTTTCAAAACGATTATTACTTCACTCAACGGATTATCTTTAACCAGCCCGGCCATCTGGCGACCATTATCGCCGCCGATTTGCCGGTCAACGATTTGATACCGTTGACGATGGCCCGCGCCGACTTCGCGCTGAGCACCGACGAAGCCGATTTGGACGTGGACAATAGCGATACGGACAGCGGCGATGATACCCAGGACGGTATGCAGCTTATCGGCAGCCAGATCAAAGGGTCGACGCTGTTCATCAACGCCCGTTTGCCCGATGCGCCCCTCAACCTGGTGTATCGCGTGCCGCTGACCAGCCTGACGGTGGACTTGCTGCGCAATAACCTATGGCCTATCGCCATCAATCTGTTGATGATCGCCTTATCGATGATTGGCATTTACCTGGTTCGCCAACATTTTCTGCGCCCGCGGGAAAATATGGCCCGAGCCTTGAAATCCCGGCAGATTCTCAGTGAAGAGGTCATCGCCAATTTACCATTGGGTTTGCTGGTGTACGACTTCGGCGCCAATAATCTGGTGGCCAGCAATAAAATCGCCGATCATCTGCTGCCCCACCTCAGTTTGCAAAAAATCGCCAATCTCGCGGAAAGTCATCAGGGTATCATCCAGGCCACGGTGAATAATGAAGTTTACGAAATCCGCATGTACAAAAGCCGCCTGTCCCCTGAAACCTATCTGTTCCAATTACTCGATCACGACAAAGAGGTTTTGGTTAATAAAAAATTGCAACAGGCCCAGCAGGAACTCAATAAAAATCATCAGGCCCGTCGGGCCATTTTGAGCAACCTGCAACATGAACTGGACGAGCCGTTACGGGAAATGACCGGACAGGTGGATGAATTGCTTTGCGCCGATGACGAACAAACGCGCCGCCATCTGCTTGCCTCCTTGAAGTTCGCCGCCGGGCAATTACGGGTTTTGTTCGATAATGTGCGCTGGCTGACCCAATTGGAATTACAGGATTGGCAACCGGAGCCGCAGGCGTTTTCCCTTTCCACGCTGGTGGAGGAATTGCTCGCGGAACGGCTGTCCGATATACGGATAAAGGGATTGAGCCTGTTTAACCATTTTCGTTTATCCTTGCAGAGGCAATATACCGGCGACGGCGCCGCGCTGAAAAAGATTCTTTCGCTGCTGCTGGACTACAGCATCATCAACACCGCCTACGGCAAAATCGTTTTGACCACGGAACAGGATCCGGTGCGGGCCGACACCGTGCTCATCAGTCTGGACGATACCGGCAGCGGAATCGACGCCAAGGAACTGGCGAACCTCCAGCAGCCGTTTATCCATCCGGTCCAGCGGGATACCTACCGGCGGGGATCGGGTCTGACCTGGTTTTTGTGCAATCATTTGTCCAAGAAAATGGGCGGCGGTCTGGAAATTCACAGCACGCCGGATATCGGGACCCGCTATCGACTGCGGCTGTTGTTGCCGGTTATGGATAGCGCCGGGGAGGGCGATGCCGGCGAGCAGGAGAAAATTCTGGCGGGCGTGCTGGCCTTGCTGGATATCGCCAATGATGAAGTTCACGTCATTGTCAGCGATATGCTGACGCAATGGGGCGCGGAGGTCCTGCATCCGGATGAGCACCTCCAGCCCCGTCAGCATGACCTGCTGTTCACCGATGATCCGTCGCGGCTGGAGGATTTCGCCGTTCTGTTGCAAGGGGATACGGTAGGCATCTCCCTGCTAACGCCCCGGCGGCTGGCGGTGAATTATAATCTCTGCGCGACGTTACTGGAGGCGGTGCTACAATTGATGGAGCTGCGACTGGAGCACGCCGAAAATACAGACGACGCCGCCCAGGAAACCCAAGGCGCTCAAGCGGATACGGTACCGCTGCTGACGGGCGATTATATCCCGCTCTTCGTCGAGACAGTACCGGATGACGTCAAGAGGCTGTATACTGAGGCCGAAAACGGTGATTTATCTGCTCTGGCCCAGACAGCGCATCGACTAAAAGGTGTCTTTGCCATGCTGAATCTGGTTCACGGTAAGCAATTATGCGAAATGCTGGAACAACACATAAAACTCGCTAACAGAGAAAATGATAATTCAAAAATCGGCCACGATATCCGCCAAATTGATGTTTTTGTCATTAAACTGCTACAGCATGCAAGGTAGTCAACTCTATGAATAATCTCAACGTCATCATTGCCGATGACCATCCGATCGTCCTGTTTGGGATTCGCAAATCACTGGAACAAATTGAATGGGTAAAAGTTGTCGGTGAATTTGAGGACTCTACGTCTCTCATCAATAGCCTCGGCAAACTGGACGCTAATGTTTTGGTGACCGACCTTTCAATGCCCGGCGAAAAATACGGCGACGGTATTACCCTGATTAAATATATCAAGCGCCATTATCCCCAGTTGGCCATCATTGTGCTGACGATGAATAACAACCCGGCCATTTTAAGCGCGGTGCTTGAACTGGATATTGATGGGATAGTGCTCAAACAGGGCGCGCCCACGGATTTGCCCAAAGCACTGGCATCGTTGCAAAAAGGCAAAAAATACACGCCCGATAGCGTGGCGAAACTGCTTGAGCGTATTAGCGCCGGCGGTTACGGCGACAAACGGCTTTCACCTAAGGAAAGCGAAGTGCTACGCCTGTTCGCCGAGGGGTTTCTGGTTACGGAGATCGCCAAAAAGCTCAATCGCAGCATCAAAACCATCAGCAGCCAGAAGAAATCGGCGATGCTGAAACTTGGCGTGGAAAATGATATCGCCCTGCTCAACTATCTCTCGTCGGTGAGCATGACGCCGGCCAATAAAGAATAATCGCACCGACCTGAGCGGGGATACCCGCTCACGGCCGCCGCGGCCCTGATACGGACGCGCTATCGCGTCGCCTGCAATAGATTGCGTCAGGATTGTGCTTGCGCCGTTTCCCGACGCTCCCTGACCTGGCGGCTGAACTGTTCCAGTACCGGCTGCAATATGGCCAGGGTCACCGGTTTCGATAAACAGCTGTCCATCCCCGCGTCAAGACAGCGCTGCTTTTCATCCGCCATGGCGTTGGCGGTGACGCCGATGACCGGCGTAGCGTTGCCTTGCCGGCGTAAACGGCGAGTGAATTCATAGCCGTCCATTCTGGGCATGTTGACATCGCTCAACACGATATCCGCCGGTTGCTTACCTAGATAATTGAGCGCATCGACGCCGTCGTTGGCGGTCGCTACCCGATACCCCAGCGATCCCAATTGATCCGCCAGCAAGCGACGATTGATGGGATGATCATCCACCACCAGAACCTGAATATCAAGATTCTCGCCGTTGACCGGCAGTACGGGGCCGACCAGCGCCGGCGCCGTCGGGGTGTGTTCGGGGCAATAAATTTTCCGCAAAATGGCCGGGAGCTCTTCGGCGAAGGCCGGACTCAGTTGCCAGGCGCCGGGCGCGGTTTCCATCGCCGGACCGATATGCTCAAGGGCGAAACGGATCCATGCCCGGTGTCGCGCATGGCCGGGAGGCGTATCCTCCCCGACAAGCACATCGTCGGCGGGAATGGCCAGACCGGTATAACGGCGCACGATAAAACCCCATGGCTCAAGTATCCGTCTTAAATGACATTCCAGGGCATTATTGCGTAGCGCCAGCCAGCAACCTTTGCCGCGGAACGCATCCACGGCCTCCCGGCGGGGATACACCGCTTGATAGAGCGGCAGACGGATGGTGAATTGGCTGCCCAGTCCGCTTTCGGACTCCACGGCGATATCCCCGTCCATCAAACTGACCAGTTTTTCGCATATGGCCAGCCCCAGGCCAGTGCCGTGAAATTGCTGTTGATCGCCGCCGCCCAATTGGACGAAGGGGTCGAACAGCTTTACCAATTCCCGTTGCTGTATGCCAACCCCGGTATCGCGAATGCAGATCTGCAAATAGCCGTCATGGCAATAAAGGCTGACGGTAATGCAACCGCTGCGGGTGAATTTAATGGCATTATTGAGGATATTGGACAGAACTTGCTGCAACCGCACCGGATCGCCGCGCAAACTTTCCGGCACGCCCGGATCGATAAAGCAGTACAATCCCAGACGCTTTTTCACCACCAGCGACAGATAATTGCCGGCGATATGGCTAATGACTTCCCGCGGCGAGTAACCGCGCGATTCAATTTTCAGTTGATCGGATTCAATCTTCGAGAAATCCAGGATATCGCTGATAATATTGAGCAACAGCGCCGAAGAATTGTTCATGGCCATGACCAGCCGATCGACCCCTTCCGGCAGCTCTTTGGTTTTCAGCAAATCCAGATTGCCGATAATACCATATAGCGGCGTGCGCAGCTCATGGCTGACGGTGGCCAGGAACATGGATTTCGCCTGGCTGGCCTGTTCCGCCGCCGCGGCCATTTCCTGTAGCGATTCCTCCATTTTCACCCGGGCGCTAATATCCACCAATACGCAGATGGCTACATTTTCGTTCAGGTAGCGCGAATGCACGAAACTGATTTGCAAGTTATTGTTATTACTGGTCATCACATCGACGAAATTGACCTGTTGACGGCAGATGATACGGATGATGCGTTCGCGATCCTCAAAGGTCAGCAAGCTTAAGTAATTATGCGCCAGTTCATTGCTGATCAGATTGGCGCCGTCGCTGATACGCAAGATACAGATGCCCACCGGCGCCGATGCGACGATTTTGCGATTGAATTGCTCGTTTTCCTCCAATTGCAGGGCATTTTTCTCCGCCGGCGCGAACATCTTGCGCTCAAATAGCCAGGTCAGCGTCAACAACAGCGCCGCCGAAAGAAAATTGAGCAACAGCGCATTGAGAAACGTCAGCTTGAAATTTTCCATGACGACCGATAGCGGCAACGAGTAAACGATACTGAGCGAGGTCGGCGTCAAGCTGCGTTTAAGCACCAGATCCTTGTACCCCTCGTTATAGCCGTAAAAACTGGCCGCTTCCGGATAGTCGGTCAACAGGGCCGCGCGCCGCTCTCCCTCTGAGAGGGTAATCACCGGGGCATTGTTTTGATCCAGCAGCGCGATACCCATGGGCAGGCTGCTGTTGGCGGCGAAATCCTCCAGCCGGACGCTCAGCTCAATGCCAAGCATGGCTTCCAGTTTGTTGGCCACATAGATGGGCGTCAGCGCGTAAAAGTAGCCGTCGCCGGAGCGGGCGCCCGGCACGACCCAATAGAGATCGTCCTCCGGATCGTTTTGCCGGGCGTTGCGGTATTTGAGCATTTGCTGTTGCAGGCTTTTGGGCAACGTGCTGCCGGCATTGCTGACATTGCGCAAGTTGAAATCCGCCATGCACAGATTTTCGCCATTGATATAAAAAACCCGATTAAGATCATAGCTATCGGAAAAACTGTCTTTCCAATAGCTGAGAAAATAACTGAGCGAATCCACCGCGCTGTGGTATTCGGCGTCGACGGCGCCACAGTCGCTGCCGGGGTTTAGCGGCAGGTATTGCGGGCGCGTGACGCGGCCGACAAGCAGGCCGTTTAGCGTGTCGAGGCTCGGTAAACCGGCGCTGAGCCGGTTTTCCGCCACGTACTTGATCTCGCGCATGATGGTGGCGGAACGGGTGAAATAGTTCTGTGCCTGGGCATAGATGGTATTGAACTCCTGGCGTAAATCGGATTCGCGCTGGTGCAGCAGGCTTATCATATAAAACGCCGACAGCAAAGCCCCCAGCGCCCAAAGCAGCAGCGCCAGCGTCCGGAACAAATAGCGGGAAATTTTTATGGTGGTGCGAAATGACGAAAAGTATTTCAAAACCGCACCCTCCCGGCGAATGCTGAATCGTAATGAATCTGGGTACGCCTCTGGCGATACACTACCGGCCCCGGATAAAAAAAGCCAGCGACATACGCTGGCATTGACCTCGCGGCGCCGGATGCGGCCCTATCGCCGCCGGCGTCCGTCTTCTCCCGCTGTCCGACCCGTCGCCGGCCGGGGACCGGAGGGCGGCGAGGGGCCGTGGGGACGGCCGCCGGGTTATCTGTCGGCGTCGTCTTCGTCGTCCATGTCGTCGATACCCCCGTCATCGATCTCCTCATCGATATCGTCACCGACGTCATCTTCCGGTTCGGGGAGACCGTCTTGTTCCGCCAGGGCTTTGACATCGACCAAATCTTCCTCGTCCACCGGTTCGGCCACCCGCTGCAATCCGACCACATGCTCGCCTTCCACGGTGCGGATAAGCGTCACGCCCTGGGTGTTGCGTCCGATGATACTGACCTCGGACACCCGGGTGCGCACCAACGTGCCGGCGTCGGTGATCATCATGATCTGATCGCTGTCCGCCACTTGCACCGCGCCGACCACTTGCCCGTTGCGTTCCGTCACTTTAATGGAAATAACGCCAAGGGTGGCCCGCGACTTGGTGGGATATTCGTTCTGGGCGGTGCGTTTGCCGAAGCCATGTTGCGTCACGGTCAGGATCGGTCCGTCGCCGCGCGGTATGATCAACGACACCACGCGATCGCCCTCGGCCAGATTGATGCCGCGCACGCCGGTTGCGGTGCGGCCCATGGAGCGAACCTGCTCCTCGGGGAAGCGCACCACCTTGCCGTAGGCGGAAAACAGCATGACCTCGCTTCGCCCGTCGGTCAGATCCACGCCAATCAGTTCATCCCCTTCGTTCAAATTGACGGCGATGATGCCGGCGCTGCGGGGGCGGCTGAATTCGGCAAGCGCGGTCTTTTTCACGGTACCGCTGGCGGTGGCCATGAAAACATGCCGTCCTTCCTCATACTCGCGCACCGGCAAAATGGCGGTGATACGCTCGTCCGGCTCCAGCGGCAGCAAATTGACAATCGGCCGACCGCGCGCGCCGCGACTGGCTTCCGGCAATTGGTAGACCTTCATCCAGTACAGGCGCCCGCGGCTGGAGAACAACAGGATGGTATCGTGGGTGTTGGCCACCAGCAGTCGCTCGATAAAATCCTCTTCCTTGATGCGGGCCGCCATCTTGCCCTTGCCGCCGCGGCGCTGCGCCTCATAGTCGGACAGCGGCTGGTACTTGACATAACCCTCGTGAGACAGGGTGACAACCACATCCTCCTGGTTGATCAAATCCTCGATATTGATATCGGACGTGTTCACGGTGATTTCAGTGCGGCGGGGATCGCTGTACAGCGCTTTCATGGCGGTCAGCTCTTCGCAAATCACCTCCATCAACCGCTCGGGGTTTTCCAGGATAATGATAAGCTCGGCGATCTGGGCCAGCAGTTCCTTATACTCGTCCAGCAGCTTTTCGTGCTCCAGCCCGGTCAGTTTCTGCAAGCGCAGATCAAGGATGGCCTGGGCCTGCTGCTCGGTCAGATAATAGCGTCCGTCATGAATGCCGTATTGATCCTCCAGCCATTCAGGCCGGGCCGCGTTGTCGCCGGCGCGCTCCAGCATGGCGGCCACCGAACCCAGCGCCCAGGATTGGGCGACCAGGGCGGATTTGGCCTCGGCCGGGGTGGGCGCGTTGCGGATGAGTTCGATAATCGGCTCGATGTTGGCCAGCGCCACCGCCAGCGCCTCGAGGATATGGGCGCGCTCGCGCGCTTTGCGCAGCTCGAAAATGGTCCGGCGGGTGACCACTTCGCGGCGGTGCCGGATGAAGGCGGCCAGGATATCCTTCAGCGTCAGTATCCTGGGTTGCCCCTCGTGCAGCGCCACCATATTGATGCCGAACGAGACTTGCAGCTGCGTCTGGGAATAGAGGTTATTCAGCACCACTTCGCCCACCGCGTCGCGCTTGATCTCGATGACGATGCGCATGCCCTCTTTATCGGATTCGTCGCGCAACGCGCTAATGCCCTCGATGCGCTTGTCCTTCACCAGCTCGGCGATTTTTTCAATCAGGCGGGCCTTGTTCACCTGATAGGGAATTTCATGCACCAGGATGGTTTCGCGGCCGTTTTTGGCGTCGGTTTCCACTTCCGCCCGGGCGCGAATCAAAATCTTGCCCCGGCCGGTGCGATACGCTTCCTCGATGCCGCGCCGGCCGTTGATAATGGCGGCGGTGGGAAAGTCCGGCCCCGGTATGTGCTCCATCAGGCCTTCGACGCTGATGTCGGGATCATGGATATAGGCCAGGCAGCCGTTGATGACTTCCGTCAGGTTATGGGGCGGGATATTGGTGGCCATCCCCACCGCGATGCCCGAAGAGCCGTTGACCAGCAAGTTGGGGATCTTGGTGGGCATGACGTCGGGGATTTGCTCGGTGCCGTCGTAGTTCGGCACATAATCCACCGTCTCCTTTTCCAGATCCGCCAGCAGTTCGTGGGCGATTTTCGCCATACGGACTTCGGTATAACGCATTGCCGCGGCGGAATCGCCGTCCACCGAGCCGAAGTTGCCCTGACCGTCCACCAGCATGTACCGCAACGAGAAAGGCTGCGCCATGCGCACGATGGTATCGTAGACCGCGGTATCCCCGTGGGGGTGATATTTACCGATGACGTCCCCGACCACGCGGGCCGATTTCTTGTAGGGTTTGTTCCAGTCGTTGCCGAGCACGCTCATGGCGTACAATACGCGGCGATGCACTGGTTTTAGTCCGTCCCGCACATCCGGCAGCGCACGTCCGACAATGACGGACATGGCGTAATCCAGATAAGAGCTTTTTAACTCTTCTTCGATGTTGACCGGTGTTATTTCTCTGGCTAGGTCACTCATTGAGCCGCTATCCCTCTACTAATTGAAGCATCTACCCGGATTTGAAGGTGCCAAAGTATACCACAAAGTGGCCGTTCCAGGAAAATTGTCGGCGTTGAATAGACGTGCCTCATGGCGCTCCGGCCGAAGGGATTGCTGGCCTGCCGGCCGGTTCCAGGTATACTTGCAGCATTTCGCCCGTTATAGACTCAGGGAGCGCAGTGAATGAATCCGGAAGTGGATAATCCGCCGCCGGCCGCCGGCAACGTGGATCAAAGGGAAATCGCCAAATTCGATGCCATGGCGTCGCGCTGGTGGGATCCCGAAGGGGAATTCAAACCCTTGCATCGCATTAATCCGTTGCGGCTGGACTATATTCTGGAACGCGCCGGCGGCCTGTACGGCAAGGCGGTGCTGGATGTCGGCTGCGGCGGCGGCATTCTGGCCGAAAGCATGGCGCGCGAGGGCGCCGCCGTCACCGGTCTGGACATGGGGGCCGAACCGCTGACGGTGGCCCGGTTGCACGCGCTGGAAAGCCGGCTGGACATCGATTATATCCAGCAGACCGTGGAAGAGCGCGCCGCCGCCGAGCCCGGCCGCTACGACGTGGTTACCTGCATGGAGATGCTGGAGCATGTGCCGGATCCGGCCTCCGTCGTCCGCGCCTGCGCCCGGCTGGTCAAACCCGGCGGCGATGTGTTTTTCTCCACGCTCAACCGCAATCCCAAAGCCTGGCTGATGGCCATCGTCGGGGCGGAATATGTGCTGCGCATGGTTCCGCGCGGTACCCACGATATCGCCAAATTTATCAAACCGGCGGAACTGCTGGCCTGGGTGGACGACACGCCTTTGCGGGGGCGGCATATCACCGGCCTGCATTACCTTCCCCTGCGCGACCGTTTCGTTCTGGGGGGCAATGTGGATGTCAATTACATGTTGCATACCCGCCATGGGGGATAACGGGCAAGGGGTCCGTGCCGCCAGGTACTTACTTTGGGATTAATAATCCATCAAAAGATATCTTTTAGAATTTTTTAGCGACTCGGCTTGACAAGCGGCAAGCGCCGAAGAAATAGCGCTTTGTCGCTTGCCGTTAACATTTCGCCCCCAACTTATCCACACATCGCCCCGTTTTCGTCCCTTGCATTAACGACTATTAATCACTATCTTGTTATCAAATTAACATAAAAACCCCATATATAGTGGTTTAACCCCAATCGACACACTATAGCCGTTTGTGCCCGCGCACGAACGGTTCGGGATCACTCAGGACAGGTGCCAAGCCCCATGAACCAGAGTCTGCTTGTTACTAAACGTGACGGCCGTAAAGAAAAAATCAACCTCGACAAAATTCATCGCGTCATCGACTGGGCGGCGGAAGGGTTGGAGAACGTTTCGGTTTCCCAGGTGGAACTCCGTTCCCATATCCAATTTTACGAAGGCATTAAAACCGCCGACATCCATGAAACCATTATCAAGGCGGCGGCGGATCTGATTTCCCGCGATGCGCCGGATTATCAGTATCTGGCCGCGCGCCTGGCGATTTTCCATTTGCGCAAGAAAGCCTATGGCCAGTTCGAGCCGCCGAAGCTTTATGATCATGTCACCCGTCTGGTGAAGATGGGCAAATACGACCGTCATCTGCTGGAGGATTACAGCGCCGAGGAGTTCGCGGCGATGGACGGTTTTATCGATCACTGGCGCGATATGAATTTCTCCTACGCCGCGGTCAAGCAGCTGGAAGGCAAATACCTGGTGCAAAACCGGGTCACCGGCGAAATTTACGAAAGCGCCCAGTTCCTGTATATGCTGGTGGCGGCCTGCCTGTTTTCCGGCTATCCCAGCGAGACCCGGCTGGATTATGTCCGCCGCTTTTATGATGCGGTGTCCACGTTTAAAATTTCGCTGCCGACCCCGATTATGTCCGGCGTGCGCACGCCCACCCGCCAGTTCAGTTCCTGCGTGCTGATCGAGTGCGGCGACAGCCTTGATTCCATTAACGCCACCTCCAGCGCCATCGTCAAGTATGTCTCGCAACGCGCGGGCATCGGCATCAACGCCGGGCGCATCCGGGCGCTGGGCAGTCCGATCCGCGGCGGCGAAGCCTTTCATACCGGTTGCATTCCTTTCTACAAACACTTCCAGACCGCGGTGAAATCCTGCTCGCAGGGCGGCGTGCGCGGCGGAGCCGCCACCCTGTTCTACCCGCTGTGGCATCTGGAGGTGGAAAGCCTGCTGGTGCTGAAAAACAACCGCGGCGTGGAAGGCAACCGGGTGCGCCACATGGATTACGGCGTTCAGCTTAACAAACTGATGTACCAGCGTCTGGTCAAGGGGGAAGATATCACCTTGTTCAGCCCGTCGGATGTACCGGGCCTGTACGACGCGTTTTTCGCCGATCAGGATGAATTTGAACGTCTTTATACGCATTATGAGCAAGACGAGACGTTGCGCAAAAAGCGGGTCAAGGCGGTGGAACTGTTTTCGCTGATGATGCAGGAACGCGCCTCCACCGGTCGTATCTATATTCAGAACGTGGACCATTGCAATACCCATAGCCCGTTTATTCCCGCGGTGGCGCCGATCCGCCAGTCCAACCTGTGCCTGGAGGTGGCGTTGCCCACCCGGCCGCTGGAAGACGTCAATGATCAGGACGGCGAAATCGCCCTGTGTACCCTCTCGGCGTTCAACCTGGGCGCCCTGGACAGTCTTGACGACCTGCGTGAGCTGGCGACCCTGGCGGTGCGCGCCCTGGATGCGCTGCTCGATTACCAGGATTACCCTATTCCGGCCGCCCGGCGCGGCGCCATGGGGCGCCGGACCTTGGGCATCGGCGTTATCAACTACGCCTATTATCTGGCGAAAAACGGCGTGCGTTATTCCGACGGCAGCGCCAACAATCTGACCCATCGCACATTCGAGGCCATTCAGTATTATCTGCTGAAGGCGTCCAATGCGCTGGCCAAAGAGCGCGGCGCCTGCCCCTGGTTCGATCAGACCGCTTATTCCCAGGGCGTGTTGCCCATCGACAGCTACAAGAAAGATCTGGACGGCATCTGCGACGAGCCGCTGCATTACGACTGGGAAACCCTGCGCGACGATATTCGCCGCCACGGCCTGCGCAATTCCACCTTGTCGGCGTTAATGCCGTCCGAGACCTCCTCGCAAATCTCCAACGCCACCAACGGTATCGAGCCGCCCCGCGGCTATGTCAGCATCAAGGCATCCAAAGACGGCATTTTGCGTCAGGTGGTGCCGGAATCCAATCGTCTGAACGGCGCCTACGAGCTGCTATGGGAATTGCCGAACAACGATGGCTACCTGCAACTGGTGGGGTTGATGCAGAAGTTCGTCGATCAGGCCATTTCGGCCAATACCAATTATGATCCGGCGCGTTTCCCCGCTGGCAAGGTGCCGATGAAGCAATTGCTGAAGGATTTGCTGGCCGCCTATAAATACGGTCTGAAAACGCTGTATTATCAAAATACCCGTGACGGCGCGGAAGACGCCCAGGAAGATTTGCAGGCGGTCGCCGCCGAGGCCGACGACTGCGAAAGCGGCGCCTGCAAGATTTAACGACGGTCGCGGACGGCGCGCGCCGTCCGTGGGTAACGGGAGGGACCATGGCCTACACGACATTTTCACAACAAAAAAACGATCAATTGAAAGAACCGATGTTTTTCGGACAATCGGTCAACGTGGCGCGTTACGATCAGCAAAAATACGACATTTTCGAAAAACTGATCGAAAAACAATTGTCTTTCTTCTGGAGACCGGAGGAGGTGGATGTCTCGCGGGATCGTATCGATTTCCAGGGATTGCCCGAGCACGAAAAGCATATTTTCCTCAGTAACCTGAAATACCAGACACTACTGGATTCCATTCAGGGCCGCAGCCCCAATATCGCCCTGCTGCCGCTGATTTCCATTCCGGAATTGGAAACCTGGGTGGAAACCTGGGCATTTTCGGAAACCATCCACTCCCGCTCTTATACGCACATTATCCGCAATATCGTCAACGATCCGGCGCTGGTGTTCGATGATATCGTCACCAATGAGGAAATTCTCAAGCGCGCCAAGGATATTTCGGCCTATTACGACCAATTGATCGAAATGACCAACTGGTACCACCTGCTGGGCGTCGGCACCCACCACATCGACGGCAAAGAGGTGGTGATCTCGTTGCGCGAGTTGAAGAAGAAACTCTATCTGTGCCTGATGAGCGTCAATGCCCTGGAGGCCATTCGCTTTTATGTCAGTTTCGCCTGTTCCTTCGCGTTCGCCGAACGGGAACTGATGGAGGGCAATGCCAAGATTATCCGTCTTATCGCCCGCGATGAAGCGCTGCATCTTACCGGGACCCAGCATATGCTGAATTTGATGCGTTCTGGCGATGATGACCCGGAAATGGCCGAGATTGCCAAGGAGTGCGAGCAGCAATGCTACGATTTATTCGTGTTGGCCGCCCGGCAGGAAAAGGAATGGGCCGATTATCTGTTCCGCGATGGTTCCATGATTGGGCTAAATAAGGACATTCTTTGCCAATATGTGGATTACATCACCAATATCCGCATGCAGGCGGTGGGCCTGGATCTGCCGTTTACCACCCGATCCAATCCGATTCCCTGGATCAATACCTGGCTGGTCTCGGACAATGTGCAGGTGGCGCCGCAGGAAGTCGAGGTCAGTTCTTACCTGGTCGGCCAGATCGATGCCGAAGTGAATACCGACGATTTAAGCGATTTCGAATTCTGATGAACGAGACGCCCAAGGTCATGCTGCGTCTGCTCGGGACGCAGTTGTCCTGCGAGGCCGGGCACCGTTCGCTGCTGGACGTACTGGAAGCGAACCGTATTCCGGTGGAATTCCAGTGCCGATCCGGCTATTGCGGGTCTTGCCGCTTGCGGCTTGTGCGCGGCGAGGTCCGTTACTCGCAGCCTCCCCTGGCCTGTCTGCGACCCGGCGATATCCTGCCTTGCTGCTGTCTGCCCGCCGGCGATATCGAACTGGATGTTTGAGCGCCGCGCCCGTCGCTGTTCGCGGTGAGGCCGGCTGCCCGCGCAAATCTCAGCACGCCGACCCACGCGCGTCGCTGAGATAACGCACTCATAATTTGAAGAATAACTTATAGCGATTCGGTATTTGTGTCCGTCGGCCCGCCCGGTATGCTTTTCAGACTTGTCACACACCTTTAACGCCGTTCACCGAATAACACTCCATTATGTCAGAATCCAGCACAATGGCGCATGTCGCCACCCTTGATGACGCGGTTCCCGTCGAGAACAAAGCCGTCACGATCCGCAGTGCCGCCGATGTTTCGCGATGGGTTAACACCAGCACCAGCAAGCGCAGTCACGCCAATATCATTATCGCCATCGCCTTGGGCGGCGTGTTTCTCGATGCCTATGATTTGGGCGCGCTGGCGTTCGGTATCAAAGACATCGCCCGGGAGTTCAACCTGACGCCGTCGGGTACCGGCATGGTGGCCTCGGCCATTACGTTCGGCGCGGTCATCGGCGCGTTTATCGGTGGATATCTGACCGATAAAATCGGCCGGTACCGGGTGTTTATGGCCGATATGTTTTTCTTTGTGGTGGCGGCCCTGGCCTGCGCGCTGGCCCCCAATGCCTGGGTTCTGGGCGGCGCGCGTTTTGTCATGGGGCTGGGGGTGGGAATCGATCTGCCGGTGGCCATGGCTTTTTTGGCGGAGTTTTCCCGGTTAAGGGGCCGCGGCAACAAAGCCGCCAGTATCGCCATGTGGTGTCCAACCTGGTATGCCGCAATCAGCGTGTCCTATTTGCTGGTGCTGCTGCTCTACGGGGTGCTGCCCGCCGAGCAGACCCACTGGCTGTGGCGGGTGATTCTGGGTTTCGGCGCGGTGCCTGCGCTGGCGATCATCGCCATTCGCAGCCGCTATATCAGCGAGTCGCCGATTTGGGCGGCCAATCAAGGGGATTTGGCCGGCGCGGCGGCCATTTTGCGCCGCTCATACGGTATCAACGCCCATGCCGCGCCCCGTTCCGAGCAACAGCGCCCGCCAAAGGCGGCCCGGGTCCGCTTGAGTAATTATCTTCGGTTGCTGCAAGGGGTCTATTTGCGCCGCACCCTGCTGGCCACGGTTATCGCGGTTGCGTCTTCTTTTGCCTATAACGCCGTGGCGTTCGGCTTACCGGTGATTATCAGCAGTTTTCTGGCGCAATCGATGCTAACAACGATTCTGGCGTCGCTGGCGCTCAATTTACTGTTCGCGTTTGTCGGCGGTCTGATTGCCGTGCGGTGGGTATCGCGGTTCGGCGCCTGGCCTATGACCGTGTTGGGGTATGTTTGCCAATTGGCGGCGCTGGTGGGACTGGCGCTGGTCGGCCGGCCGCACGACGGCGCGCAGGCGGCGCTGGCGCTGGCCATGCTGGCGCTCTTTTTGTTTGGACAGGGTTTCGGTCCCGGTTCGCACAGTATGACGTTTGCGTCGCTCAGTTATCCGACGTCATTGCGCGGCGTCGGGGTGGGATTCAATCAAACGCTGATGCGCGCCAGTTCCACGTTGTCGCTGTTTTTGTTTCCGGTTCTGGTGGCCTGGCTGAATACCGGCGTGTTCTGGGTGATTGCCCTTGCCCCGCTGGCGGGCTTGCTGGCGCTGGTAAGCGTTCGCTGGGAGCCGTCGGGTTATGATGTGGACGCCGAGGATTTCGAAACGGCGCCACCGCGCTAACGCTTCCCGCCGGGCGAGATGAACAAGCCGCGGACCCGGCCCGCAAAGATTGCCCGCCGGCGGGGGAAGCACGGAATATCAGGGAGCGATTACAGGGTGTCGGCGGTTTTTATCCAGCCGTGCTCGGTGTAGACCGGCCAGCCGTTCAGCCAGCGGCGCAGCATATTCAGCGCCAGCAGCGAGACCATTTCCTGGCGGATTTTCAGGCTGTGCCGCTGAATGTTGACGGCGAAATTCACCGTCTGGGCGAAAGTGCGCTCCGGCGTATGCAGCGCCAGACTCAAGCGGCTTTGATCCAGACCGCCCACCGCCAGCGCCAGCGGAGCGCCGTGGCGTTCGGCCAGGGCCCGCGCTTCCCGCGCCAGATGATGCAGCGCGGCGCCGTCGGAGGCCGACGCCACATCGGCGTCGGCAGGGGCCATCCACTCCCCGCCGGCCACCGGCATACCGGCGCTTTGGCATTGCCAGGTCAGTAGGCCAGCGGTGAAATGTTCCCCGAGGGCCAGGGTCAACCCCCGTTGCCGCAAACGTTTGGCCAGTTGGGCGGGCAAATCCTCGGTGCCTTCGTATATCGCGCTTTCGCCCGCCACCGCCCTGACCTGCTGCCAGGCCAGTTCCATCGCGTCCCGTTCGTGGGCGGGACCGGTTAATTTCAATTCGATGATCGGCATGGAAGAACGGTATCCCAGCACCACTTCTTCCGGCAGCGTCATTGGGTCAAGCTGGCTGGCCAGCTCGCTCTCCGCCCGGCCGAAGGTGGTCAGACGCAGGCAAATGGGCGGATCGGGCAAATCAAAGCGCTCGCGCAAGCGCGGCATGATTTGCTCGGTCACCATCACTTTGAATTCTGAGGGCACGCCGGGGGTGAAAAACAGCAGGCAACGGTTGAGCTGCAAGGCGAATCCGCAGGCGGTGCCCACCGGATTGTCGATCATCTCGGCATTGGCGGGAATCATCGCCTGCTTGCGATTGCTGGGCGCCATCACCCGGCCCCGCTCAGCGAAAAACGCTTCCATTTTCGCCAGCCAGCCGGCATGTTCCACCAGTTCTTCCCCTGCGGCCGTAGCGGCTGCCAAGGCGCTCAGGTCATCGCTGGTCGGCCCGAGGCCGCCATTGACAATCAGGATATCCGCCCGCAGGCTACGCTCGGTCATCGCCGCCACCAATGCGGACAGGTTGTCGCCCACGGTCATTCGCGCGCTCATCGGCAACCCCTGTTCGAAGAAGTAATCCGCCAGCCAGGCCGCATTGGTATCGACAATCTGTCCATGCAACACTTCATCGCCGGTGCACAGCATTTCAACCCTAAGCATCATCCTCTCCTCTGAACACCCTTTACCGTCACTTTAGAAAGCCGTATCGATAAACACAACCTTTCTTTACGGTTTTATCGAGAATTGCGCGGCGACCCAGGCCGCCAGCCGGCCACGGGGAATTTTGATCCCGCCGCCGCCAAAAGAATCCGGCAGCCGGTAATAGGCGATAGGCCGTTGCCAGGGCGCCAGTTGGGGGTTCAGCCACTGGCCGAGCCCCTCGAAGGGGATGTCCGCGTCCAGCACCGCCACCGGCCGATGGCCGAACTCCGCATCGGGCACCGGCACCACAAATGCCTGGCGGACGGCGGGATGGGCCGCCAGTATCCGTTCGATATCCTCCGGCTGGACACTTTCGCCGCCGCAAGTAAACAGGTTATCCAGCCGGCCGGCGATGTAGAGCTCGCCATCGCGAATCCGCCCCCGGTCGCGGGTATGAAACCAGCCGTCCCTATCGGCGAGCGGCAATATTCCGCCGTCCTGCCAATAACCCACCGCCATACTGTTGCCCCGCAACCAGACTTCGCCCTCCACCAGTCGCCATTCCCGGCCGGGCAGCAGGGTTCCCACGCCAGGGGACGCATCGGCGCGTTTGGCGCAAACCGTCGAGGCGAACTCGGTCATCCCGTAGCCGCACCAGCAGCGCACTCCCCGCGCTTCGGCCTGTTGCGTGAGATCCGTGGGGATCATGGCGCCCCCCAGCAGCACATCGCGCAAACGAAAACCGGCGGTGTCGCCCGCCAATAACCGCCACAATTGGGTCGGGACCAAAGACGCATGGGTACAGCCCGCCAGGGCCTGAGCCAGGGGACGATCGTCGGCGAGCACCAGCGCGGCCCCCGCCGTCAGCCAGCGCCAGACGATGCCCTGGCCGGAAACATGGGATAACGGCAAAGACAATAGCCAGCCGTGCTGTTGCCCGAACCCCATTAATGCCACTATCGCCGCCGCGCTGGCGAGATGGGCGGCGAACGTATGCGCCGCCGCTTTGGGCAGGCCGGTAGAGCCGGACGTCAAGGTTAGGGTCGCCAGCCGGTCGGCCCGCCAGGGTACCAACGTGCCGTAGCCGGAAAGGGGGGCGGATACGCCCATCGACAACGGCCGGACGCCGGTCGGCCAGGATTCGCCATTAGCGCACCAGCCGAAATCCATGTTCAGACCGGGCAATCGACGCGCCAGCAACTCTGCCGGCCATTGCGGGCTAAGCGGCGCCACCCGGGCGCCGCATTGCAAGGCGGCCAGATAGGCCAGCACCAGCTCCAGCCGGTTTTTGCCGCGCAACGCGACGCCGGCGCCTTCCACGACGCCGGACGCCCGCCATTGCGCGGCCAGACGGTCGACATGCGCGGCCAATTGCCGCCAGGACCAGTCGGCGGCCGCGGTACGCAAAGCAATACGATCCGGGGCGACATGCGCCCAGTGTCGCCAGGGCCAATCATCAAAACACGTCATGGGCTGTTTTATACTCTTAAGGATTCACGTTGCAGGGCGGAAGGCGCCTGCAATGGTAAGGCGCTGCCGGGCCAGCGGCGCAACAGTTGCGCGCCCATCAGCGCCAGCGTATCCAGTCCCGGCGGCACGCCGGGCGTCAGCCAGGCGGCCAGGCGAGCCAACTGGGTCAGCCCCAGGCTTGATTCCACCGATGAGCTGACGACGGCGGTCAATCCCGCTTGCCGGACCGCGCAAATAAGATTGGCGCAGCGTTCCAGGCCGCCTATCAGGGTCGGTTTGACGATTACCGCCGCCACGCCGGGTTGCGCCGTTGGGCGAAAGCCCGGATCACGCACGCTTTCATCCCAGGCGATGGGCAGGTTTGCGCGACGCGCGAAAGCCAGGGATGCCTTGGGATCGGCGCAGGGCTCCTCGATAAAATCAATGCGGTCGGCAACGGCGCGATCCAGCCCGGCGGCGAAAGCGGCGGCTTCGGCGAGTGTCCAGCTCCGGTTGGCGTCCAGCCGCAAACGCCAGTCGGGCAATGCCGCCAGCAGCCTGTTGATATTTCCGGCCTCAGCCGGCGGTTCGCCCAGCGCCACTTTGATCTTGGCGATGCTCGGCCCCGGCCGCCCGGCCAATTGCGCCATCCACTGTTCCGGCTCGCCACGGCACAGGGGTACCGATTGAAAATCGGCCCGGGCCGGCAGACGGCCGGCTAATTCCGCCAATGCGCAACTGATGCCGAAAGCCGCCGAAGGCGGTATACCGTCCAGATCGGTTTCCCGCGCCGGGTTTGCGCCGTTTAGCCGGTCAGGTTGTTCCGCCGCCCAAATCGCCAGCCATCGACGCGCGGCGTCGGCGGCCTGTTGGAGGCTCTCCTGGCTAAAGCCGGGCAGAGGGGCGATTTCTCCTTCGCCGATCCGGCCGCCTTGCGCCAGCCGGACCACCAGACCTTCACGCCGTGTCGGCCGTCCCCGCCGCAATACGGCGCCGGCGTCCAGCGGCAGGCTGTAGCGGAACAGGGACGCCTGGCGCATTACGGGTTCCGTTTGAATTTGCTGAAATCGGGCTGGCGTTTTCCCACAAAGGCATTGCGCCCTTCCTGGCCTTCATCGGTCATATAGAACAGCATGGTGGCATTGCCGGCCAGTTCCTGCAATCCCGCCTGGCCATCGCAATCCGCGTTTAGGGCGGCTTTCAGGCAACGTAACGCCATTGGGCTGTTTTGCAGCATTTCCCGACACCAGCGCACCGTTTCCTTTTCCAAATCCGCCAGCGGCACCACATGGTTCACCAAGCCCATTTCCAGTGCCTGCCGGGCATCGTATTGCCGACAGAGAAACCAGATTTCGCGGGCTTTTTTCTGGCCGACGATTCGCGCCATGTATGAGGCGCCCCAGCCGCCGTCAAAGGAGCCCACCCGGGGACCGGTTTGGCCGAAAACGGCATTTTCCGCCGCCAGGGTCAGATCGCACATCATGTGCAAAACATGGCCGCCGCCGATGGCATAACCCGCCACCATCGCCACCACCGGTTTTGGACAGGTGCGGATCTGCCGTTGAAAATCCAACACATTAAGATGATGTACGCCGCTGTCATCGCGGTATCCGCCATAATCGCCGCGCACTTTCTGATCGCCGCCCGAACAGAAAGCCAGGTCACCGGCGCCGGTCAGGATGATCACGCCGATACCCTCGTCATAACGGGCGTCGGCCAACGCCTCAATCATCTCCTTAACGGTCTGCGGACGGAAAGCATTGCGCACCCGGGGGCGGTTGATGGTGATTTTGGCGATGCCGTCGCCGGATTTATGATAAAGGATATCCGTGAAATCCCCGCTGCAATCATGCCAGTCGACCGGGGCATACCAGTATTCATCGTTGCGTGTCAGCATAACTCTTTCTTTCCTTATTAAGCCAAGGGGGCAAGCAAGGTGAGAAGTCGGTCGGCGAAAGCCGACGGATTGGCGCGGTGGCTGTTATGCCCCGCGCCGCGCACCGTCAGGAACGGCAGCGCGCAACGCCGCGCCAGCGCGGAGAATTTGTCATCGTATTCCCCGCAGAGATAGCCAAAGGGAATGGGCAGGCTTGGCAACAGCGGCAGCAAATCGGGCTGGCGCCCCAGCGAGGTAGCCATGAGCATGGCGGCGACGGCATCGCCGCGATTGTGGCGACGCAATTCGACCAACGCCTGGCGTTTATCGGCGGACAGTTCGGCGAACACCGGCTGCCGATACCAGTCCGCCAGCACCCTGGCCAGAGGTTCTTGCGCAAAACGCCGCGCCCAGGCCCGATCGTGCCGTAACCGCTCCGCCCGTTCCCCATGGCGCGGCAGGCCAGGATGGGCCCCTTCCGCGAAAACCGCCCGCAGGCCGGGCGGACGGGCAAGACAAGCATGGTATAACGCGATTCGCCCGCCCAGGGAGTAGCCTATCAGGATATATGTCTTGATGCCGGCCGCGGCCAGGGTATGCGACAAACCGCGGGATACCTCGGCGAAATCCGCCGCGCCGCGGGTAAAAGAATCGCCATGGCCGGGTAAATCCACTACCGCCAGGGGCCAGTCGGCGAAAAACGGCAGCGCCGGCGCCCAATCCCGGCCATCGCCCAGCAGGCCGTGCAGCCACACCAGCCAGGGACGTCCGGCCTTGCCCGGTCGCTGCTCGCGGATGGCCCAGGTCATTGCGCCGCCATGCCGGCGACCAGTCGACGGAACAGTTCGGCGCCTTCGGCGGGGGGAACGCTGAGTTCGATAAGCGTGGCGCCGGATGTCCGGCGCCATGCCTCGTTAAGGCAGGCTTTGAGTTCGGCGAAATCCGCCGGTCGCGCATATGGCAAACCAAACAAAGCCGCGGCGTGGCGAAACTCCACGCGCTGGGGCATGACATACAGGGGTTGGCGAACTGTTTCCGGGGTGGGCAGCAAAGAGAATATCTGTCCGCCGTCGTTATTTATCACGACGATGACCGCCGGCGACGCGCTATCTCGGAATAACGCCAGCGCATTCAGATCATACAAGGCCGACAGATCCCCCACCACCACCAGCAGCGGCCGGTCTTCGCCGCGTAACACGCCGGCCGCGGTGGAAAGCAGTCCGTCTATCCCGCTAGCGCCCCGGTTGCCATAAACCGGGTAGCCGGCCGGCAGTTGCGCCAGCGCGTCCACCAGCCGGACGGTCAGGCTATTGCCCAGAAAGAGCCGGCCGCCGACGGGCAACAACTCGGCCAGGCGGTAGGCGAATTGCGCCTCGCCCAGCCCTTCCCCCAGCATCGCCCGAATATGCTCGCCCGCGCGACGGGACAACGCCGTCAGCGGGGCGGCCCAAGGGGTTTGAGGACAGGCGGGATGGGCGTCCAGCCAGGCGCCTATGGCGGAATGAATACGGCGGCCACGGTGATTGGCCGGATCCAGCCGGCCCGCCGCGGGGTCCACCAGCCAATATTCCGCCGCCGGGCATTGCGCCTGCCATTGCAATAATCGCTTGCCGGTCAGTCCGCCGCCGAACTGAATAACCCATTCCACGCGACGCAGACAGGCGCTGGCGGCGGGATCGGCCAGCCATAAATCGGCATGGGGCAACGGCTGACCGGTTTGCGACAGCACATCGCCGATGAGCGGCCAGCCCAGCTCAGCGGCCCAGACCGCCAGACGCTGCCCTTGCTCGGCGGGCATACGTCCGGCGATGACCAGCCCCCGGCGCCGGCGCCAGTCATGCCAATCGCCGGCGGCGACGGCGATGTTCGGATAATCATTGCGCAACCAGGGTCGGTAGTCGCGCCACCATTGGCCCAAGGACGACGACCAGGCGTCTTCTTCGGCCGGGTCCGGGCCATAAAAGGGTTCGGCGAAAGGACAATTGATATGCACAGTGGCATTACCTTGCGCGGACAGCGCCTGATCCAGCGTCGATACCAGCCATTCGGCCGGGATATCCGGCGTCGGTCGGGGCAGATTCACCGTCTGGCCGGCGAAACCGGCGAACAGGCCGGATTGGCGGATAGCCTGGTTAGCGCCGCAATCAATCAGCTCCGGCGGCCGATCGGCGGTGAGCAGGATCAGGGCCTCGCCGGTCAGACTGGCTTCGATCAGCGCCGGATACAGGTTGGCCGCCGCCGTGCCGGAGGTCACGATGACCGCCACCGGGCGGCGGGTAGCTTTGGCCAGCCCCAGCGCCAGATGCCCCAGGCCACGCTCATCAAAGTGGGTATGGCGAGCCAGCGCCGGCTGCGCGGCGGCGGCCAGCGTGAGGGGCGTGGAGCGGGAGCCCGGCGCGATACAGATATCCCTGACCCCATGCCGCGTCAGGGTTTCCACTATTACACCGGCCCAGCGCCGGTTGAACCGGACGGTAAAATCTTGGCGTGCATCAATCATTATCGCTGTGATCCGTCAATAAAAAGAAGATACCGTTCCACCACCGCGGCCGGCACCCGATACCGACGGCGTTGGTCCCACCGTCGATGCCACCGGGCGAAAAAGCATTATTATAGAACATGGCGGCACGGGTTCATTGATTTATACTTTCGGACGCGGCGAACAGGGTGCGCATGCCATCGGCTTTGTGGTCGATTTCCGCCCATTCCTGTTCGGCGTCGGAACCCTCGATAATGCCCGCCCCGGCATAAAGCCAGGCCGATTGATTTTCCAGCAGGGCGCAGCGCAGCGAGACGTTGAATTCCGCCTGTTCCAGCGACAAATATCCGGCGGAACCGGCGTACCATTGTCGCTCGAAGGGTTCGTGCCAGGCGATAAAATGCCGGGCGGCATCCCTGGGTAGGCCGGCCACCGCGGCGGTAGGCTGTAGCAGGGACAGACAGCGCGCATCATCCCGGCAGTCAAGCTCGGCCATGATGGACCGACGCAGATGCTGCACGGTACGCAAACCAATGACCTCCGGCGGGGCCACATCCAACGTCACCGCCGCCGGATGCAGACGCTGGCAGATATCATCCACCACCAACAGGTTTTCACGCTGGTTTTTATCGTCATTCATTAGCCAATCGGCCAGCCGCGCCCTGGCGGCCGGCGTCTCGCCCACCGCCGCGGTGCCGGCCAGCGCTTCGGTATCCAACCGGTTGTGCCGCCGCCGGTACAACCGCTCCGGGCTGGATCCCAGAAAGGCCCGTTGCGCCGACCAGCGCAACAGATAGTGGTAGCAATGGCGATTCACCCGTTTGCTGGCGGCCATGAGCGCCCCGGCGCGGACGTGGCCGCTGAGATCCAGGCGGGTACGGCGCGCCAGCACCACTTTGGCGAATCGACCGTCGGCCAGCGCGCGCAGCGCCTGAGAGATAATGTCTGCCCATTGCCGGCGCTCTGGCTGGTGGCAAGCGGCCGTTTCCCGCACCGCAAGGGGTTCTATGGGGACGGCCTCGACAAACGTCGCCAATTGCGCGGCAAAATGGCGGGCGTCCTCCAACACGGAGTGATCACTCGCCAGGTTGATGATCAGGCGGTGGGTACGCACATCGCGCTGCCAGGTCAGTCGCGGCAGGAACAGGCTGCTGTCCGGCTCGCCGGCGCCGCTGCCGAACGCGTTCAATCCCCACAGGCGCAGCGACGGCCGGTCGGCATGGCCGGCCAGGAAGGCCTGCGCCTGTGCCGGACGATTGAACATCTTCAGTCCGCCGCAGGCTCCCGCCTCCAAATCGCCATTGCGATGCTGCCAGTAAAACTGCGGAAATAACGGCGAGGCATTCAGCCAGTCCAACATCGATATCCGCCCGTCAGGCGTCCACGGCAAAATAATCTGGAAAATCCCCGGCGCGGCGGGAATGTCCGTTGCGATATGCTGTTGGAGCGCCGATCGAAGTAACGACAGCATAAGTACCCGTAAATTGATAACTTGAGTAATAATGTGGATTATACCCTAAATAATCGGTGTTGCATCGCGGCGGTACTCACCTACCGGCAAGATCGGTAGACAGTTAAACAAAAAACCCGGCTGCCGCCGGCTCGGGGATGGGGCGAAAGCAGTGAAGCGGCCGGCCTGACTGGCCAGCCGGCGTAGGATTAACGGCGAGCCAGCAGTAAACCGACCACCAGACCGATTGATGCGCCGATGCCGACGCCGTGCCAGGGGTTTTCCTGGACATACTCATCGGCACGGTAAACCGCCTGTCTTGCCCGGTAATAGTAATTATCCGAGGCATGGCTGATGCGTTTTTTAACCTCGTCCAGAGCCGCTTCGGCACGGGTCTTTAACTCCACGTACTTCTGATCCGCCTTATCGCCGGAATAGGCCAGCACTTCCTCCAGGGTATCGGACAGCAACTGCACGTCGTCGTCGACATGGGTGTCTTGCGGTTGAATAGGATCTGTTGGGGTCGCCATGACTGTTCTCCGTGTTCTGATAAAATACCGACTCGATAGACTTATCTTACTTCACGTTACCACGCCGGCGGCGGTTCTTATCGGTTCCCGCCGGTGGCATCCCGCACTTGCCGTCGCGATGCAACGCGAATGATCCAGAGTATAACTATAGTCAGTTTTTCCCTGGCCGAGGCGGCATTCTTGCCGGATCATTCTTAAAAACAACCCGCTACCGGGTTTTCGTTCCCGCGGCGGGTGCTCTGGCGGCCGGCGTCCCCCTGATAAGCTTACCGGCACCGCCGATACACGCCGCCATCCTGCGGCGCGTTTTTCCCACACGCCGGCGCGACCTAGTGCTTCAACGTCTGGATATAGTCGGCCAGTCCCTGAATATCGGCGTCGCTTAAGGATTCCTTGGCCCGCTGTTCCGCGCCGCTGGTGGCAATCTTACCATCCCGGCGGTCGGTCAAGCCGGACACCAGTTGCTGCCGCGATAGGGAAATCAGCGGCGGCGCCTTTCCGAACGCGACCTGATTGGCCTTGCGACCGTGGCAATCGGCGCAATTTTGGTTATAGGTCTGGGCGCCGTCGGCCACCGCCCAGGACGAATACGCCAGACCGGCCGCCGCGAGGGTAAATAGCATACGTTTCATGATTGATCCCGCCGTGTTTCGCGAAACATCGCCGCCAGGGCGTCTTCGCCCTGCGCGCCTTCGTGGGCGGCCACCACTGTCCCCCGCCCGTTAATGAAGTAAGCCGTCGGCGTCCCGACCACCTTATAGCGTTCCTGAGTGATGCCCAGTTGATCGCGCACCACCGGAAAGGTCAGATGCAGTTGACCGAGAAACCGCGAAATATCTTTTTGTTGCGGGTCCGTATTGACCGCCACCACCACCACGCGCTCACCGTAGGTCTCGGTGAGTTTCTGTAACGCGGCCAGCTCGGCCGCGCAACCGCCGCAACTGGCCGACCAGAACGTTAAATAGACCGGCCGGCCCCGCCACTTCTCAAGGGTCGCCGCCTGTCCGTGGATATCGAACGCCGCCAGGGACGGCGCGGGCGAGCCGATAGAGACCTCTTGCTGTTTACAGCCGGCAAGCAACGCCGCCAGCGCCAACAGGCAGATAAGGCTAACGTTGCGATGCCACTTCATGATGGATTTTCTCCTCGCCAAGGTATTTGCCGTGTTGCAAACGCACGATGCGATCGGCGAATCGGCCCAGATCCGGATTATGGGTCACCATAACGATGGTGCGGCCCTGGCGATGTAAATCGGTCAGCAGGTCCAATACCCGGCGTTCGTTCTCCTCATCCAGATTGCCGGTGGGCTCATCGGCGAAAATAACCGGCGGCTCGTTGACCAGCGCCCGTGCGATGCACACCCGTTGCTGCTCGCCGCCGGAAAGCTGGCTGGGCAGATGCCCCATGCGGGCGCCAAGACCGACTTGTTCCAAAACGGCGCGCGCGGCCTGTTCGTCCACCACGCTATGGTAATGCTGCGCCAACATGACGTTTTCCAGCGCGGTGAGAAAGGGGATCAGGTGGAACTGCTGGAAGACCAGGCCGATTTTGTCGGCGCGAAATACCCGACGCCCTTCTTCGTCCAATCCGGCGGCATCCACGCCATCCAGCAGTACCTGGCCTTCGCTGGCGGTATCCAGGCAGGTCAGAATATTCATCAGCGTGGTTTTCCCCGAACCGGAAGCCCCCATGATGGCGACGAATTCCCCGCGTTGAATACGGATATTGATATTTTCCAACGCCGTGACTTTGCCGAACCTCTTGTAGAGATTTCGCGTTTCAATCACGTCATCCGCCGCGCGCGGCGGCTGCACCAGTCGAACGGCTGAAACCATAGCTTATTCTCCTTTCAAGACCAGGGCCGGCACCACATGCAGGGCGCGACGAACCGGAACGATGGCCGCCACCGCCGCCACCAGCAGGGAAAGCGCCAACGTAATGGGTAATACCGGCGCGCGCAGGGCGATAGAGGCGTTGAACACCGCATGCCCCAATATCTGCGCCAAAATAAAACCGGCCAGCACGCCGCAAACCACTGCCGCCAGCGCGATAATGCCGGTCTCGGCCAGGATTTGCAGTGTGATATCGCGCGCGCTGGCGCCCAAGGCTTTTTGTAGGGCGAACTCTTTTGCGCGCTCGCCGACGATAGCCATCAGGGTCGTGTTCACGCACAGGGACGACAGCACCAGGATCACTACCGAGACCAAGCCCATCAGGCCCTTGATTTTATTCAGTACCTGTCCTTCCGACGCCGATACCTTGAGAATGGGCCGCACATCCAGTTGCGGATATTGGCGTTGCAGCCGGTGGGCAAAGGCGTCCACCTGGCCGAGGTCATCGGCGACACTGAACATGGCGTTGGTGACTTGGCCCGGCTGGTGCAGCCATTGTTGCGCCAGATCCAGGTTCAGAATCAACATATTGTCGGTGGCGTCACCGGCATCGACAATACCCATGATTTGCAGGGTTTTCTTTTGACGGCCATCCACCAGCGTCACCCGGTCGCCCAGCTTGACATGCAAAATGGCCGCCAGCTTCACGCCTATCATGGCGTGTCGGTCATCGAAATTAACGCCAATCCAGTCGCCCTTGACTTGCCAATAGGGCACCAATTTCGGGAGGGAGTCGAACCACACGCCCATCAACACCACTTTTTGCAGTTCCGTGCGCGCCATGCCATACAGATAAGGACTGGCGGCGGCGATAAGGCCGGGCGGCGCCCGATCGATGATGGGCTGCAATACCGACATCGGCATCGTGGCGCCATGACCGGGTCCCAGGTAAAAATTGGCGCCGAACGTGCGCAGTTCCTGGCTCATTTTGGCATTGATGTCGAAATAAACCGACGCCATGGCCGTAACGATGGCCGCCCCTACCGTCAGCGCGGCGAACACCACCGCGACCCGGGACAACCGCAGCCGCAGCGCCCGCAGCACCAGCAGCCAGAACATCCGGTTATTCAACCTCCGGGCGCGGCCGGTGCCGGCCATCGGCATGTCCCCGGCGAAATCAGTTGCCATACAATACCTCTACCGGATAAAGCCGGCCGATGCGGCGAGCCGGGAACCAGGTACCGACCAGCGCGATAAGAATAGCGACCACCAACACGCTCGGCACCACAATCCAGGCGAAGCTGAGCGGCGCGCCGAACAGCATCAGGCCGATGGCCTTGGCCAGCCCCCAGCCGGCCAGGCAACCCAGCAGCCCGCCCACCGCGCCGCTCATCGCCGCTTCCAGGTAAAACACCAGCATAATTTGCCACTGGCGGGCGCCCAACGCTTTCATCAGGCCGATTTCCCGGGCGCGCTCCATGATGGTGCTGGTCATCAGCGAGGCGATTCCCATGGCCGACGCCGCCAGCGCCGCCAGGGTCACCACCGCCAGCAGCAATTGTATCTTCTCGATAACGACCCCTTCGGATGCCGCCACCTGCCAGATGGGATGGACCACCGAACCGGATATCGCCTCCTCCAGTTGATGGGCGATGGAGGAAACAAACGCGGTGCAATACCAGCGATCATATTCGGCCGCCGTCAGACTGGTGGGATCATCCCTGGCGCGCCGGGATAAATCGTTTTCCGGCACGGTAAGCGCCGATACCCGCACCGACTGTACCTTGCCGGCCAGCCCCAGCAATTGCTGGACCGCCGCCAGGGGCATAACCAGGCGTTCCTCCTCTTCGCCGCCGCTGGTCAACACGCCGCTGATACGGACTTGCAAGGGGGCATGATCGCCTTGCAACGTGAGCACATCCCCGGTTTTCCAGCCAGTGCGCTGGGCCAGTTGCCGGCCCACCAGGGCCTCAGGCTGCTGTCCAGCCGCCAGGGGTTCGTGGGGATAACGGCCGGCGACCCGCCAGTACGGGCTGATGACTTCTTGACCGGTGTGGTAATCCGGTTCATCCGGGACATTCACCGGCTGGGAGAAAAAGGTACCCAATACCGGCACGGTTTTGCCGTCCACAATGACATCGCCGTTCAACGAAGGCGCAAAACCGATGATGTTGTTACGCCAGAAAATGTCCTTGATGTTGGGAAGCTCCGACTGATCGAGAAGATCTCCGCCGGACAGCAGTTCGTCGTGTCGGCCGAAGCCGGTCGGCAGGGCGGCCTGTCCGGCCGGTTCAATCAGGATATTGGCGCCATAGGATTTCAGCTCGCGCGCCATTTTATCGCCGATATTGATGGAAACCGCCAATAACGCGGAGATCAACCCGGCGGCCAGGAAAACCGCGAGTACCGCCAGCGATTTGCGCCGGATATTTCTGCACCACGACTGCCGTAACATACGCCACAACATAGCTTATTCCCCCGCCGCGCCGGCGGCGGCCGGAACGAACTGCTCCGGCCGGGCGCGGAAACGGTTATAATTGGCCTCGCTGGCGAAGAAATACATTTTCCCGCCATAACGGTACTTGTATTCGGCCTTGATGTTGGTCAGCGAGCTGCCATCCACCGGATCGGTGACATGTAAAGTCACGATGGTGGTGAAGTATTTCATTCCCGTTTCGAGATCCGCGCGGGTTATCGTCAGTTGCTTATCATCATTATGCCAGTTGGCGATGGGAATGGGGTTGCAACCGCCCGATTTACCGATGGACGGGATGAAGATATGCACGCCGCAGGCGACGCACACCACCTGATTGCCCTCCATCACATATCCCTGGTCGCCGCACAGCAAGCAGGCGTCGAACACCACGCCCAGCCGCAGGCGGTCCGGGTAACGATTGATGACCAGGAAACGCACCGCCTTGCCGTCGTCCGCCACCCAGACGAAACGGTGTAGCTTGCCGTCGCGCACGTGTTCGATGGGAATATGCACTTGCCCGTCGGCGGCCAGCGTGACCGGAACGGCCTGCGACAGCCGCGGCGGCTGGGAGGCGACCAAATCCCAGTATAGTTGGCCCGCGGTCACGACCAATGCCGCCGCCAGTAACATGACGGCGGTGCGGCGGGCATCGCGGTAGCGGGCGATGGCCTTGCGCCGGGGAATGGCCAATGTTTGGCTTTGATAGTCACGGCGCAAGCGCAGTAAGGGATGCGTAAAACACACCAGCAAAAACGCCATGACCGCCGCGCCGAAGTAACTCAGCCAGGGGCTGCCGTTGGTGACATGGGCGACAAAACTCAGCCGGGTCTTGCTTAATGCGACGATGTCCAGCTTCATCATTAGCAAAAGCGCCTGCCCGCTAAGCGGTAGCGCCAGAATAAGAAAAAGCGCCAGCAGTGACGGCCAGCGCCACAGGGGCAACCGCCGCGCCACCAGCGTCACCAGTGCGGCGCTCAGTGCCAGAACGGCCGCGGCGAAGACCAACGCGCTGAGATTGAGCAACAAATCCGTATTAACGACACCCGAGGACGTCAGCGCGCTAAGGTTGGGGTCCTGCGCCCAATGCATTGCCGCACCGGCCAGCAACAGGGCCTGCCAGAAATAACCGAGCCCAGCGGAAAACGCGAACTGACTGGCCAAAAACAGAATCAGCGCCACAAACTGCGCGACGGTCACAGCCAGTTGCAGGCTTTGATTGGCCGGCATCCCTATGCCGGCCAAGGCGCCGACGGCCAAGGCCGCCAAACTTATCCAAATCGTTGGGCGCAGCGCGGGCGAGGGACGGCGCGCCCAGTGTAAACCGCATAACAGCGCCACCGGCAGAAAAGCTTGAAAAGCGGTGACTAAATAATAATTCATGACGCTTACCAGGAACGGTTAAATCGTGTTGCTGCGACAGCCCGCCGTGCCATTGCGACAGTCCGAGAGAGCCGCGATCGCCCGACAATCGCGGCGGCAACGGTTATTTCAAGCCGACATATTTAAAGTTGTAACTGACATCGAACGGCTTCCACCACGGACCGACGCCGGTTTCGGCATCGGTATGGCGGTACATGCCGGCCTTGGGCGGCGGATCGATGTGAAACGTCACTTTATAGTTGCCGACGCCCATCATTTTGACGTTCTGGCCGTAATGCGGACCGTCGTTGGCGACCATGGGCATGAAGGTCCCGTCCTGTTTGGCCCCGGTATCGGTATTTTCCAAGGTGTAGCTGATGGTCAGGTAAGGGATCCATTCGCCGGCGCCAAAACCATTGGTATTGCCCTGCACCGCGTGAATATCGGTTTCCAGATGAACATCCGCCTGCGAGGCGGGCAAGCCCATGCCGCGCGGTTCCATCTCGATGGGTTGCAGGTATACCGCGGCGATTTGCATGCCGTTCATGGTGATGGCCTCGCCAGCCGGGTGTTCGGCGGCAAACACGGCGGGCATGCTCACGAAACCGGCAACGAGCGCCGCGGCTATCACGCTTTTATTCATCTTCATCATCAACGAAATCCTCAGTCAACAAAACTTGCTTATTATTAAAATGCTCTACATCGCTTCTTGTCTGGGTAAGCTTCGCTGGGCGCGCCGGCGCATCACCCAGAGGGCGACCAGCGCGGCCACCAGCAAGACCAGTTGCGGCGTTAACGTTTCAAGATAGGGATAAATCCCCAACAGGCTGATTTCCGGCACTGACTTAAGCAGTGTCGGTTCGAAGAGTTTCCCTTCGATTAATTCCAAGACCCCCTGGCCGGCAAACACGAAGGCCATCAGGTACATAAAGCAACCGGTAAACATAAAGAACGGCTTTAGCGGTAACCTCACCACGGTGTAACGCATCAGCAGATACATCAGCAGCAGCGCCACGCAGCCGACCAGGAATCCGGCCAGCACGGCGAAGTGACCGGCGACGCCGCCGGCATCGCCGAGCAGGGCGTAGTAAAACAACACGGTTTCCGCGCCTTCGCGATAAACCGCCAGGAAGCTGGTAAACCACAGGCCGGCCAGCGAACCGCTGGTCAACGACAACGACAGCTTGCCTTCCAGATAGGCCTTCCAGTGGCGGGCCTCCACCTTGGAGAGCAGCCAGTAGCTCATGCAGAATAAGGTGACCACCGCCACCATCATGGTGCCGCCCTCGAGCAATTCACGGTTGGCGCCGGAGTTTTCAAACAGCCATTGGAATAGCGCGGCGGTGACGACACTGGCCGCCAGGGCCACCCACACCGATTGCCGGATCATCGGCAACTTGTCTTGATGGTTGTTTTTCACCAAGTAGGCAATGATGGCCGCCACAATGAGCAGCGCTTCCAGGCCTTCGCGCACGATTATCAGCAAGCTATAGATAAACAGGCTCCAGCGGCTCTGTCCGCCCGACCCCAGCATACCCGCCGCTTTGGACAAGTCCCGGCTGAGGGCGTTGGCTTGCTCCTGAAGTTTGTCCACCGGCTGGCCGGCCTTCATCAGACTGACCAGCCGGGTGAAATACCCTTCCAGACTGGTTTTAAACGCCGTATCCCGCGAGCCGATCTTGTTTTCCATGCCGCTGCCTTCGAAATGATCAAAGTAGGCGTCCTGGATGGCCTCCATTCCCTCTTTGGCGTGGCCGGCCTGGTATTGGGCGATGGCCGCGGCGACGGCGTGATCAATCTCGGCGCCCACCTGCCGCCAGTCCGCGTCCGGGGTGGTATCGGCATTCGCCGTCGCGGGCGCTGCGGCGGCCGTTACCGGTTGGTCAGGTCGGGTGGTGGGAAGCCCCGGCAACACATCTTCGAGATCTTGCAGCAAACTGGTATCCGCATACGCCACGGCGGTCAGTTGGCCCGGCTGTTTCGCCAGGTTGACCAGGGCGGAAAATTGCTGGCTGATGGCCGCGGCCTGCTGGGAGGACCGGTTATTGCGCACCGACATTTCCATTTCGGAATTTTTAAATCCCTGGAAATAAGCCTGCTGAACGCTTTGACTGGCATCGTCATAGTGTCCCTGCTGGTATTGCGACAAGGCTTTGGCTAATTGGTCGTCAATGACTTTGTAGGTTTGCTGCCAGTAGAGGGCGATCTTCCCGTTGCCGTACACCGCATTCTGCTCGGTATCGGCCATTTGCCGGCCGCCGGTCAGGGCCGGCAGCACGTCAGTCAACTCGCTTTTCAGATTATTGATCTGCCCCTGCACATCGGCCAGGGGCTTGCCCTCGCTGATCATCTGGCGAATTTCGCCGAACTGGCTTTCCATCTGGTAGCTTTTCTGGGCCGAAATATTCATGCGGATCGGCCCTTCCAGGTTTTCGAACACCTCGAAATAGGCCATTTGCACTTCGCGACGGGCAGCGTCCTTTTGCTGTTGCTGATAAAGCTGGGCGGTGGTGTCCAGACGCCCCTGGATGTCTTTGACCCAGGATTGATAGTCGTCGGCCGACCAGGCGCAGGCGATGCCGAGCAGCCAAATCAGGCCGCCCAGCAGAGACTTCCTCAAAGAAACAGACATGAAACGCATACCAAAAGTCAATGAGATTTATTAGCATTATCACTAAATATCATCATCAAACAATGACAAGCGTCAATAATGTTTTTTTTAACGATAAGTATTTGTCGTCTTTCACCCGCCGTTAGCCTTGCGCCCGGCAGTAAGCGGAATGCTTCAAAGATGAACGCCGGTTAAGGCATTCAGGCGGATTGGCACCAGGATCGGGAAAAAAACACGCGCGGAAAAGGGCGATGGAACACGGGAAACAGGCAAGGCCGGCAACACATTCGCCCGGTGTCCAGCCTTGCCGCAGGACACCGGGCGAAGGGCCAATCACATAAACGGCTGGGCCAGGCGCACCAGCGTAATCAGGGGCTGTGGGAAAATCCCCAACAGCAACACCAGCAGCGAGGAAATCAACACCACCACGCCGCCGGCGGTCAACGCCCAGTTGCTGGGGGTATCGCGCCGTAATTTTTCCGGCGGACTCAGATACAGGCTGACCATCACCCGCAAATAATAATACAGGCCGATGGCGCTCCCCACCACCACGGTCCCCGTCAGCCACCAGAGGTGGGCGCTGACACCGGCCGCTAATACATAAAATTTGCCGATGAATCCGAGCGTCATGGGAATACCGGCCAGCGACAGCATCATCACGGTCATGACCGCCGACAGGATAGGTTTATGCCAGAACAGTCCGCGATAGGAAAACAGCGAATCGGCGTCCGGTCCGGTGTAGGGACTGGACATCAGGCTGACCACGCCGAACGCGCCCAGGCTGCTAAATAGATAGCCGGCCAGATAAACGCCTATGGCTTCCATGGACAACAGGTGCGCCTGCACGGCAATGAGCCCCACCAGCATATAGCCCAGGTGAGCGATGGACGAGTAGCCCAGCAACCGTTTGATATTGCTTTGGCTAAGGGCCATCAGGTTGCCGAACAGAATGGAGCAGAACGCGATAATCCCGAGCACCAGGCGCAACGTATCGCTGCTTGCCACCGGGGCGTAAAGGAACAGCCGCATCAACACCGCGAATATCGCCACTTTGCTGGCGGTGGCCAGGAAGGTCGATACCGGCGCCGGAGCGCCCTGGTAGACATCCGGCGTCCATAAATGGAAAGGCACCAGCGACAACTTGAAACCGAAACCGACAATCATCATGCCCAGTCCCGCCAGCAGTAACGGATCGTGCAGCATGGCGTCATCCAGTTTCTGCCCCAGGGAGACAAACGACAGGCTGCCTGAATCGGCATACACCAGCGCCATGCCAAACAACAGGAACGACGATGCCGCGGCGGACAGCAGCATGTATTTGATACTGGCTTCAAAGGGCCGTTTTTGCCGATAGGCGTAGCCGATAAGGCCGAACAGCGGCAGCGAGATAAGCTCAATGCCCAGAAACATCGACCCCAGATGATCGGCCCCCGACAGCAGGATACCCCCCATGGCGGCGATCAGCACCAGCAGATAGAATTCGTCGCGGTTATCGGGATAACCGGCCAGCCAGGGATAGGCGAAGGTGCTGGTGGCCAGGCTGGCGGCCAGCACCAGCGCGGTGTAGAACATCGAGTACCCGTCGACCCGGATAAGCGGAGTGACCTCCAGGGGCGCCACATGGCCGACGAAAAACAGCGACAGCAATGCCAGGTTGAGGCCGATGACCGTCAGGGTGGCATTAATGAAGTGGTCGCGCCGCCAGGCAATGCACAGCATCACAACCACCACCGTCAATCCGACGATCAACAGCGGCAACAGTGCGATCAGTTGTTGAGGAGTTATTGTCATGGCGAATTACGGCCTTGTTGTTAAAATTGTTGAACCTGTATCATTCAGCGCAAACCAATGCTGTATGTTGTTCATCGCCGCCTGCGATGTCTGCAGCACCGCCTGCGGGAAACATCCCAGCAGCACCAGCAGCACCACCAGCAGCATGATGATTGCCACCTCGCGCGCGGACATGCCGGGCAGGGCCTCGCTGGATTTGGCCGGTCCGTAGTAAGCGCGCTGCATCATGATAAGCGAGTACACCGAGGCAAACACCAAGCCGAAGGCGGAGATCACCGTAATGGTCGGGACCACCGGGAAACTGCCGAACAGAATCATGAACTCGCCGACGAAGTTGCCGGTACCCGGCATACCAAGCGTCGCCACGGCGAAGAACAGGGTCAGCGCCGGCAGCAGCTTCAGACGCCCCCATAAGCCGCCCATCTGGCGCATATCGCGGGTATGCAGGCGTTCGTAAAGTTGTCCGCAGATAATGAACATCCCGGCGGCGGACAGGCCGTGGGCAATCATTTGCACCACCGCGCCCTGGTAGGCCAGTTGGCTGCCGCTATAAATGGCCACCATCACAAACCCCATGTGCGACACGCTGGTATAGGCAATCAGGCGTTTAATATCGGTTTGGGCGAAAGCCATCCAGGCGCCGTAGAAAATGCCTATCACCCCAAGCCACATGGCCACCGGCGCAAATGCGTGGGAGGCATGGGGGAATAGCGGCAAACTGAAACGCAGCAGGCCGTAAGCCGCGGTTTTGAGCAATATCCCCGCCAAGTCGACGGAACCGGCGGTGGGCGCCTGGCTGTGGGCATCGGGCAGCCAGCCGTGCAAAGGCACCACCGGCATTTTCACCGCAAAGGCCACAAAGAATCCCAGCATCAGCAAAAATTCAACCGTCCGGGACATGGGCGTGTGCAGCAAGTCTTCATAATTGAAGGACCAAATACCGGTGGCATGGTAATGCACGAACACCAAGCCCAAAATGGCAACCAGCATCAGCAGCCCGCTGGCCTGAGTATAGATAAAGAATTTGGTGGCGGCGGCGATACGGGTTTTCCCGTCGGAGGCGCGATGTCCCCATAGCGCTATCAGAAAATACATCGGCACCAACATCATTTCCCAGAAGAAGAAGAACAGGAACATGTCGATAGCCAGAAACACCCCGATAACCCCGCCCAGTATCCACAGCAGGTTGAGATGAAAGAATCCCTGATAACGTTGGATTTCCCGCCAGGAGCAGAGTATGGCCAACACCCCCAGCAGACTGGTCAGCACCACCATCAGCAGCGATAGTCCGTCCAGCGCCAGATGGAAAGCGATACCGAAGCGCGGCACCCATGGCAGCAGAAATTCAGATTGCCATTGCGGCAGCCCCTGTGCCGAGACCAGTGTGTACTTTCCCTGCAGCCACAGTTGCAGGGAAAGCGCCAGTGTGAGCCCCATGGCGATCACGGCAATCCAGCGCGGCACCCGGGTGCCGAATCGCTCGCTTTGCCAACAAAGCAGACCGCCGATAAAGGGGAAAAGTATCAGCCAAGGTAATAGCATGGCGTTATGCGTCCCTTAATAATAAAAACCTGAAATTTCGCTGTTGGACGGCGGACCGGCTAACCATTCCGCTCCCCCGCCCAGTGCATTCGCAATGTCGTTCCCGCAGACCGCCGGTGGGCCGCCGTCAAATCAGAATCAACAGCGCCACCACAATGACCGCGCCCAGACTCATGGAAGCCGCGTACCAGCGCACCTGTCCGTTTTCGCTCAACACCAGGGCACGGCCACCCCAACGGGCCATTATCGCTGGAATATTCATCAGCCCGTTGAGGGGATCGCGACGCAGCAGCCTGGCCACCGCCAGAAAAGTGCGCACAAACAGCTTGTCATAGAGCCAGTCAAATCCCCAGGCGTGATACCACCAGAGGGTCAGTAACCGTCCCGGCACGCTGGCGGCGATGGATTTCACCATCCGGCGCTCGCCAAGATACAGCGCCGCGGCGATAAGAATGCCTATCACCACCACGATGCCGGAGACGACCTCCAGGGTCAGCTTGCCTTCTTCGCCCCCATGCGGCGCCGGCAAAACCCCGGCCAGCGGCGGGGTAATCATGCCGCCGACAAAGGTGGACAACACCAGCAGCACCACCAGCGGCAAGTGGTGGCTGACGCCTTTGCCGGGATGGGCCTTGATCTGTTCTTTGCCATGGAAAACAATAAAAATCATACGGAAGGTATAAATCGAGGTGAGGAACGCCCCGACCACGCCCGCCAGTTCAAGGTTGATATTGCCGTTGGCCAGCGCGCCCCACAGAATCTCGTCCTTACTGAAAAACCCGGCGGTCACCAGCGGCAGGGCCGACAACGCCGCGCCGCCCACCAGGAAGCAGGCATAGACCAGCGGAAGGGATTTGCGCAGGCCGCCCATTTTGAAGATGTTCTGTTCGTGGTGGCAGGCCAGGATCACCGAGCCGGAGGACAGGAAAAGCAGTGCTTTGAAAAACGCATGGGTCATCAGGTGGAAAATGGCCGCATCCCACGCCTGCACGCCCAGCGCCAGAAACATGTAGCCTATCTGGCTCATGGTCGAATACGCCAGCACGCGTTTGATATCGGTCTGCACCAGCGCGGCGAACCCCGCCAGCACCAAGGTGATGGCGCCGACAATGCCCACCAGATGCAAGACTTCCGGCGCCATCAGGAACAAGCCGTGGGTGCGGGCGATCAAATAGACCCCGGCGGTGACCATGGTGGCGGCATGGATAAGCGCCGACACCGGCGTCGGGCCGGCCATCGCGTCCGCCAGCCAGGTTTGTAACGGCAGTTGCGCCGATTTACCCACGGCGCCGCCCAGCAGCATCAGCGTCGCCCAGAAAATGGCCGGGGAACCCGCTATATGCTGCGGCGCCAGCTCGGCCATCTCGCGGAAATTGAGGGTGCCCAACTGGGTGAACAGGATAAACAGCGCGAAAGCCAGCAACACGTCGCCGACACGGGTGACGATAAAGGCTTTCATCGCCGCGGCGCCGTTTTTCGACTCGGTGTAGAAGAAACCGATCAGCAGATAACTGCACAGCCCCACGCCTTCCCAGCCCAGATACATCAGCAACAGGTTGTCCGCCAGGACCAGCAATACCATGCTGGCGATAAATAAATTGGTGTAAGCGAAAAAGCGCGAGTAGCCCTCTTCGCCGCGCATATACCAGGCGGCGAACAGATGGATGAAAAACCCGACGCCGGTAACCACCGACAGCATGGTCAGGGACAGGCCATCCAGGCTTAGCGTGACGGCGATCTTAAAGTGATCCACCTGCATCCAGGTCCAGAGCGGCTGGGTGAATACCGCGCTGTCGCCGGCCCGATGGCCGAGAAAATCCAGCGCCACCCAACAGGCGGTGAGCGCGGCCAGCCCCACCGACCCGACCCCGACGACGGCCGACGCATTTTCCGACCAGCGGCCGCGGGAAAACGCCAGCAACAGGTATCCCAGCAAGGGAAACAGAATGGTTAAGTAAAGTAGGTTCATCCGTGCATCTCGCTGACTTTATCGATATTCAGGTTCTGGCGGCGGCGATGCAGTTGCAGCAACAACGCCAAACCAATACTGGCCTCGGCCGCGCCGAGACTGATGGCGAGAATATACATCACCTGCCCGTCAGCCTGCCCCCAGTAACTGCCCGCCACCACAAAGGCCAGGGCGGCGGCGTTAATCATGACTTCCAAACCCAGCAGCATGAACAGCAGATTGCGGCGGATCAACATGCCCGTCAGGCCGAGAACAAACAGAATGGCGGCCAGAATGAGTCCGTGGGTTAACGGGATCATGCTTGCTCCTCCGATTTTCTTTTTACCGCATCGCCGATCTTCGGCCCGCGGGATTGAGCGTCCCCTTCCCGGTCTTCGCGTCCCAAATGAAACGCCACCACCAGACCGGCCAGCAACAGCATGGAAGCCAGTTCCACCGCCAGCACGTAGGGCCCGAACAAGGTGGTGCCCACGGCTTTGGCACTGATCATTTCGCCGTTGATCTCATGCCCGGACAACCCGGAAATGGCGCGGATCAGGGCCCAGAGCAACAATAGCGACAAAATCCCCGGCCCTATCCAGGTCGACGGCGTCAGCCAGTCGCGTTCCTGCCGGACCGTGGACGCCCCCAGGTTGAGCATCATGACCACAAACACGAACAGCACCATGATGGCGCCGGCATAGACGATAATTTCCAGCGCGCCGGCAAAATAGGCGCCGAGCGTGAAGAACACGCAGGCAATGGCCAATAGCGAGACAATCAGGTAGAGCAGTGCGCGAACCGGGTGCGTATGGGTTATCACCCGCAATGTGGCCAGTATCGCCACCAGCCCGGCTATATAAAAAGCGACTTCCATGCTTAACTCCTTAGGGCAGCAACGCCTTGACATCGATAGGCTTGGCTTCGTTTTCCGCCTCGCCCTTGTCTTTGCCGGCGATCGCCATACCGGCCATCCGGTAGAAATTGTATTCCGGGTATTTGCCCGGTCCGGAGATCAGCAGATTTTCTTTCTCGTAGACCAGGTCCTGCCGCCGATACTCGCCCATTTCGAAATCCGGCGTCAGTTGAATAGCCGTGGTGGGACAGGCTTCCTCGCACAAGCCGCAGAAGATGCAGCGGGAAAAATTGATGCGAAAGAATTCCGGATACCAGCGCCCGTCCACGGTTTCAGCTTTTTGCAGGGAAATACAGGATACCGGACAGGCAACGGCGCACAAATTGCAGGCCACGCAGCGCTCCTGGCCGTCCGGATCCCGGGTCAGGACGATACGGCCGCGAAAACGGGGCGGCGGATTGACCGGTACATCGGGATACATCTGGGTTTCGCGCTTGCTGAACGCCTGCATACCGATCAACCAAATACTGCGTAGCTGGGTGCCGCAACCCACAACCAACTCTTTTAATGTCATGGTTTTCTCACCCCTTATTGAGCGTTGTACAAGACGACCGCCGCTGTCGCCAGCAGGTTTAACAGCGTCAACGGCAGGCAGATTTTCCAGCCGAAAGCCATCACCTGATCATAACGCGGTCGGGGCAACGCCGCGCGAATCAGGATAAACATCATCATGAAGAAGGCGGTCTTGATGGCGAACCAGACGAACGAGGGCAGGAACGGCCCCTGCCAGCCGCCAAAAAACAGCGTTACGATCAGGGCGGAAACCGTCACGATACCGATATATTCGCCAACGAAAAACAAGCCGAATTTCATGCCGGAATATTCGATATGATAGCCATCGGCCAATTCTTGCTCAGCCTCCGGCTGATCGAACGGATGCCGGTGACAGACCGCGATGCCCGCCAGCACAAACGTGGCGAAGCCGAAGAACTGCGGAATGATGTTCCACAGATGGGCCTGGGAGGCGACGATATCCCCCAGTTTGAACGAACCGGCCCTGGCCACCACCCCCATGAGCGACAGTCCGAGAAAGACTTCATAGCTGAGGGTTTGCGCCGAGGCGCGCATGGCGCCGAGCAGAGAATACTTGTTATTGCTGGACCAGCCGGCGAACAGTACCGCGTAGACGCCCAGGCCGGCCATCATCAGGAAGAACAGCACGCCGATATTCAAATCGGCGACGACCCAACTGGCGCTGACCGGCACCACGGCGAACGACAGCAGCAGCGCGGTGAAGGCGATAACCGGCGCCAAGGTGAAGATCATGCGATCGGCGAACGGCGGTATCCAGTCCTCCTTGAAGAACATTTTCAGCATGTCCGCCACCAGTTGCAGCGAGCCGCCCCACCCCACCCGGTTCGGCCCGTAACGGTTTTGGAACAAGCCCAGCAGCCGGCGTTCGATGAAACTCATGAACGCCCCGCAAGATACCACCACCAGCAAAATCACGATGGCCTTGATTACGGTCAGGATGGCGTCGATCACATCCGATGTTAGCCAACTCATAGCGCCGCCTCCCGCAGATTTTCGGCTGTTTGCCCCACCCATACCGGCGGAATGCCGGGCAGCCCCAGCGGCAACCCGATCTGGCCCGCGGCCAATGCTTCGCTGAACCTGACCGGCAGGCGCACGGCCTGGCCGGCGCAACTAAACTCAATCACCGTGCCGCTATTGACGCCCAGACGCTCGGCGTCCCGGCGATTAAGGGCCGCATACGGACTCGGCATCCGTTCCTGGATAACCGCCGAACGCTGCGAGGTTTCTTCGCTGCCGAACAAATGGTAATAAGGGGCGATCCGCCACTTATCATCGGCGGACGGCGCAAACGCCGGCGGAATCACGGTGAAATAGGCCCCTTCGCCGTCGGTCGGCGCCAACAGGCGCACGCCCGGATCGCCGTGCCGCAGATGGCCGCCCACTTCATCCTGGAATTTGTTCCAGGCCTGCGGCGAATTCCAGCCCGGCGCCCAGGCGAACGCCACTTGCCCGCTCGGCGCCAGCGGGCTGTTGTTGCCCTCCATGGAAAACGCGAACATGGTATCCTGATCCTGCGGCTGACGAGGTTCATGCACATTAATGTTGGCGCGCATGGCGGTCCGGCCGCTGTAGCGATGGGGCTCGCGGGCCAGTTTCTGGCCGCTGACGCGGAAAGCGGCGTCCGGCGCCGCATCAACGATGCCGGCCAATTGCGGCAAGGCGTCGGCGCACGCCGAAATGACATGATCCAGTTGCGTCCAGTCCACCCGGCGATTGAGGTAGGTCGAATGCAGGGAATGCAGCCAACGCCAGCTTTCCAGCATCACGGTATCGTTTTGGTAATAGGCGGGATCGAAAACCTGGAAGAAGCGCTGCGCCCGGCCCTCCTGATTGACCAGCGTGCCATCGCTTTCAGCGAAGCTGGCCGCCGACAAAATCAAATCGGCCTTGTCCATGATGGCGGTGCGCTGATGATCCACCACGATGAGATTCACCGCTTTCTCCAGCGCGGCGTCGATACGTTGCGCCGGGCCATGCCGGTAAAGATCGTTTTCCAGCACGATGACGCTGTCCGCCGCGCCCTCTTCGAGTTGTTCAAGGGCATCGTCCAGGGACCCGCCGCCCATCAGCGCCAGCCCCATACTGTTGGCCCCGGCGGCGACCAGCGTGATCCCCACCTCGGCGCCGCGCTGTTTTAGCGCGCGGGCGATATTGGCGGCGGCGGCAATGACGGCCTCGCTGCCGGCCTGGCTGCCTGAGATAATCAACGGTTTGCGGGCGCCGGCCAAGGCTTGCGCGATCATGTCGATGCGGCTCAGCAACGCGCCGTCCAGATCCGTCACCGCCGGCGCGGCTTCATCCAGGGCGTGGGCGATGGCGAATCCCAGTCGGGCCTGATCGTCCACCGGCGCGCAATAGGTCCAGGCGGCGATATCGTCCAGCCGGGTGCCGTCGACGTTGGTCACAAACAACGGATAGCGGGCGCGCTGGCCAATGGTCTGCACCGCGGCTATCTGCCAGTCAGCCACCTTCTGCGCCGCGGCCATTTCCCGCGCCTTGCCCTTGACCGCCTGACGGACGGCCAACGCGATGCGGGCGCCGGTTTGGGTCAAATCCTCGCCCAGCACCAGCACGGCGTCGTAGCTCTCCACTTCGCGCAAGGATGGGGTACGCACCCCGCCGTCCCGCAATACGCGCAACATCAACGCCAGCCGCGCCTGCTCGCCGGCGGCCAGACCGGTATAGAAATTATCGGCGCCCACCAGTTCGCGCAAGGCGAAATTGCTTTCCACGCTGGCCCGGGGCGAACCGATGCCAATCATCTTTTTGGCGCGCCGCAACGCATCGGCGGCGCCTTGCATCGCCTGTTCGGCATTCAGGCCGATCCAGTCGTCGCCGCGGCGTTGCAGCGGCTGGCGCGGCCGGTCCTTGAGATTGACGTAACCGTAGCCGAACCGGCCGCGGTCGCAAAGGAAATAGTGGTTGACGCTGCCGTTGTAGCGGTTTTCGATACGACGCAGCTCGCCATAGCGCTCACCAGGGCTGGTATTGCAGCCGACGCTGCACTGCTGGCAGACGCTCGGCGCGTACTGCATGTCCCACTTGCGGTTGTAGCGTTCGGAATGGGTCTTGTCGGTAAATACCCCGGTGGGGCAGATTTCCACTAAATTGCCGGAGAACTCGCTTTCCAGCGCGCCGTCTTCCGGACGACCGAAGTAAACGTTGTCATGGGCGCCATACACGCCGAGATCGGTGCCGTCGGCGTAATCTTTATAATAGCGGACGCAACGATAACAGGCGATGCAGCGGTTCATTTCGTGGGAAATGAACGGCCCCAGATACTGATTGCGGTGGGTGCGCTTGGTGAAACGGTAACGGCGGAAATTCTGGCCCGTCATGACCGTCATGTCCTGCAGGTGGCAATTGCCGCCCTCCTCGCAGACCGGACAATCATGGGGATGGTTGGTCATCAGCCATTCCACCACGCTTTTGCGAAACTGTTTGGCTTCGTCGTCGGCGATGGAAATAAAGGTGCCGTCCGAAGCCGGCGTCATACAGGACATGACCAACCGGCCGCGGGTATCATCGGCGTTTTGGTATTGCTTGACCGCGCATTGGCGGCAAGCGCCGACGCTGCCCAGCGCCGGATGCCAGCAAAAATAGGGAATATCGAGGCCAAGGGAAAGACAAGCTTGTAACAGATTGTCCGACCCGCTCACCTCGTATTCTTTGCCGTCTACATGAATGGTAGCCATAGTCAGCATGCTTCCGTGTGGCCCGCCAATCAGCGGGCGTTAATCAAAATGCGTCTCGGGCGCAAAACACCGGCGCCGGCGCGGATACCGGTCGCGGATTACCAACGCGCATTCAGCAGGTTCGGCTGTATACCGGCGATAACGCGGGTATTGCCGATGGGCTGCGGCGCGATTCCCGCTTCGAATTCGTGCCGGAAATACTTGATGGCGCTCTGCAAAGGTTCGACGGCGCCCGGCGCGTGCGCGCAAAAGGTTTTACCCGGCCCGAGGAAACGGCATAGCTGCTCCAGCGTTTCGATATCGCCGGGCTGTCCCTGGCCGTTTTCCAGAGCGCGCAACAGCTTCACGCTCCAGGGCAATCCGTCGCGGCAAGGCGTGCACCAGCCGCAAGACTCCCGGGCGAAGAATTCCTCAAGGTTGCGCGTCAGGGATACCATATTGATTTCATTATCCACCGCCATGGCAAGGGCGGTCCCCATGCGGCTGCCCGCCTTGCCGATGTTCTCGAAATCCATCGGCAGATCCAGATGGTCCCCGGTGAGAAAATCGGTGCCGGCGCCGCCGGGTTGCCAGGCTTTCAGCGTCAGCCCGTCGCGCATGCCGCCGGCGTAATCCTCAAGGATTTCCCGCGCGGTGACGCCGAACGGCAACTCCCACACGCCGGGGTTTTTCACCCGGCCGGAAAAGCCCATCATCTTGGTGCCGGTGTCTTTGCTCTTGTCCGCGCTTATGCCCTTGTACCATTCCACGCCATTGGCCAGGATCGCCGGCACATTGCATAACGTCTCGACATTGTTGACGCAGGTCGGCTTGCCCCAGGCGCCGGACGTGGCGGGAAACGGCGGTTTGGAGCGCGGATTGGCGCGGCGGCCCTCCAGGGAATTAATCAGCGCCGTTTCCTCGCCGCAGATATACCGGCCGGCGCCGGTATGCACGAACAGTTCGAAATCGAATCCGCTGCCGAGGATATTCTTGCCCAGCCAGCCCGCCTCGGTGGCTTCGGCAATGGCGCGGCGCAACGTGGCCGCCGCCTCGACATATTCGCCGCGCAGAAAGATGTAGCCGCGGTAAGCCTTCAGGGCGAAGGCGGCGATCAGCATGCCTTCCACCAGCAAATGCGGCAATTGCTCCATCAGCAGGCGATCCTTGTAGGTGCCCGGTTCCATTTCGTCCGCGTTGCACAGCAAGTAGCGGATATTCATGGATTCGTCTTTGGGCATCAGGCTCCATTTCAGGCCGGTGGAAAACCCGGCGCCGCCACGGCCCTTGAGACCGGAGTCCTTGACCAGCGCGACGATTTCCTCCTGCGCCATGCTTTTCAACGCTTTTTGCGCGCCGGCATAACCGTTTTTGGCGCAATACTCATCCAGCCAGACCGGCTGGTGGTCGTCACGCAGACGCCAGGTTAGCGGATGGGTTTCAGCCGTGCGTAAGATGGGTTTGATCATCGATATTGCTCCAATAACGGACCAATGCCTTCCGGCGTCAGATGGACATGCGTGTCGTCATCGATCATCATGGTCGGGCCTTTGTCGCAATTGCCCAGACAGCATGTCGGCAGCAACGTGAACCGTCCGTCCTCCGTGGTCTGCCCCGGTTTAATGTTCAGCGCGTGTTCAAGGGCGGCCTCAATCCCTTGATAACCGGTAATATGGCAAACGACACTGTCGCAATAGCGAATGATGTGGCGCCCGACCGGCTGGCGGTAGATCTGGCTGTAAAAGGTGGCCACCCCTTCCACATCGCTGTCGGCGATGCCCAGCACCTCGGCAATGGCGGCGATGGCGCCATCGGGCACCCAACCGCGTTGCTTTTGCACGATCTTCAGCGCTTCGATGGAGGCGGCGCGGGCATCTTCATAGTGGTGCTTTTCATGTTCGATGGCCTCGCGCTCAAGGGCGCTGAGCGCAAAGTCCGCCGAAGCCTGCTGTTTGCCGGATGTTTCGGCGTGCTGATGGGTGTCTTTTAATTCTGGCATAATTAGCGGTCCACATCTGACATAACAAAATCAATACTGCCCAGATAGACGATAAGGTCCGAGACCAGGCTGCCGCGAATCACCGAGGGAATCTGCTGCAAATGCGGGAAACTCGGCGTGCGGATACGGGTGCGGTAGCTGACAGTGCTGCCGTCGCTGGTCAGATAGTAGCTATTGATCCCCTTGGTGGCTTCAATCATCTGGAACGCCTCGTTGGCCGGCATTACCGGCCCCCAGGACACTTGCAGGAAATGGGTGATCAAGGTTTCGATATGCTGCAATGTCCGCTCTTTCGGCGGCGGGGTGGTCAAGGGATGATCAGCCTTGAACGGCCCTTCCGGCATGTTTTTCAGGCACTGTTCCAGAATCCGCAGGCTTTGGCGCATTTCCTCGACTTTCAGCATCACCCGGCTGTAGCAATCACTGACGCCGTCGCCCACCGGTACGTCGAAATCGAAGTTTTCATAGCCGGAGTAAGGCCGCCATTTGCGCACATCGAAGGCAATGCCGGTGGCGCGCAACGCGGCGCCGGTCACGCCCCAATCCAGCGCTTCCCGGGCGCCATAGGCGGCCACGCCCTCGGCGCGCGCGCGCAATACGCTGTTTTTCAGCGCCGCTTTGACATAGGCATCCAGACGTTTCGGCAACCAGTCGATGAATTCCTTAAGCAGCCGTTCCCAGCCCCGCGGCAAATCATGGGCGACGCCGCCGATCCTGAACCAGGCCGGATGCATGCGGAAACCGGTAATGGCTTCGACGATATCGTAAATTTTCTGGCGATCGGTAAACGCCAGGAAGACCGGCGTCATCCCGCCGATATCCTGGATATAAGTGCTGATGTACAGTAAATGACTGTTGATGCGGAACAATTCGGATAGCATGACGCGGATGGTCTTGACCCGGTCGGACACGTCGATGCCCGCCAGTTTTTCCACCGCCAGGATATAAGGCATTTCATTCACGCAGCCGCCCAGGTACTCCACCCGGTCGGTATAGGGAATGTAGCTGTGCCAGGATTGGCGCTCGCCCATCTTTTCCGCGCCCCGGTGGTGATAACCGATATCGGGCACGCAATCAATGATTTCCTCGCCGTCCAGTTGCAGAATGATGCGAAACGCGCCATGGGCCGAGGGATGATTGGGGCCCAGGTTCAGAAACATGAAGTCCTCGTTTTCGCGGCCGCGCTTCATACCCCAGTCTTCCGGCTTGAACGTCAGCCCTTCCATTTCCAGATCTTGTTTCTGCTTGGTCAGCGTGAAAGGATCGAATTCGGTGGCGCGCGCCGGGTAGTCCTTGCGCAGCGGATGGCCTTCCCAGCTTTGCGGCATCATGATGCGGGTCAGGTGGGGATGCCCGTCGAAGGTCATGCCGAACATTTCCCAGGTCTCGCGTTCATACCAGTTGGCGTTGGGGAAAATCCCGGTGACGGTGGGCAGGTGCATGTCGTTTTCCGCCAATGCCACTTTAAGCATGACATCGCGGTTGCGTTCGATGGAAATCACATGGTAGAAGACGGTGAAATCCGCCGCCGGCAGCCCGGCGCGGTGGGAGCGCAGGCGCTCGTCCACGCCGTGCAGATCATAGAGCATCACATAGGGCTTCGGCAGGTTTTTCAGGAATGCCAGCACATCCAGGATTTGCTCCCGCTTGACCCAGACGACCGGGAAACCGGTACGGGTCGGTTGAACGGTAAAGGCTTCCGGGCCGAAGCGGTCACGCAACTCGCCGATAACGGGATCATCTTGGTGATCGCGCGTTTGCCAGGCCGGCTGGACGAGATTTTGCGTCATCAACTCTGTCATAGTTTTTCACCAAATTGTGGCTGAATCGGCGTCATGCCATTGTGCGCGTCAACAACATTATGGACGACGGTTGTCTGTTGGACGACCCTTGCCGCCGTACTTCGCGCTTTATTCTAGATTTCATCCGGGGTGCGCAATTGAGTCACCGCGATACGCTCGCCCTGCTTGCGATCGCGCTCCGCCTGCATATTGGCGCGATAAACCCCCTGGTCGCCAACCACCCAGGACAGGGGACGCCGTTCCTTGCCGATAGATTCCTTTAACAGCAGCAGCGCCTGGATATAAGCTTCGGGGCGAGGCGGACAACCGGGTATGTACACATCCACCGGCAAAAATTTATCCACGCCTTGCACGACGGAATAAATATCGTACATACCGCCTGAGTTGGCGCAGGCGCCCATGGAAATCACCCACTTGGGCTCAAGCATTTGATCATAAAGGCGCTGGATGACGGGGGCCATTTTAGTGAAGGGGGTACCCGCTATCACCATGAAGTCCGCCTGACGCGGTGAGGCGCGAATGACCTCGGAACCGAAACGGGCGACATCGTGTACCGCGGTAAACGAGGTGGTCATTTCGACGTAACAGCAGGAAAGGCCGAAATTGTAAGGCCAAAGGGAATTGCCACGGCCCCAATTCACCGCATTGTGCAATGCGGTTTCAAGTTTCCCGAGGAAGACGCTGCGATTGACGTGCCCATCCAGCGGATCGGCAACGGTTTCCTGTTTTTGCAGGGGATAGCGATCGTTATCGCCATCCGGCTCGACTCGGGTGAGAGTATAGTCCATTTTTTTGCCTCGCTGTTACGGCTGTCGACGGTGGGTTTCGGCGATTGGGCCGGAACGGCGCAGACGCTTGGAACGATCGGGCGTCCAATCCAGCGCGCCGATGCGCACCAGGTACACCAGACCCGCCAACAGCACCAATATGAAAATGGCTGCTTCGCAAAAGCCGACCCACCCCACTTCGCGGATGGAGGTCGACCAGGCGTACAAATATAGCGCCTCAACATCAAAAACGACGAAAAACATGGCAACCAGGTAATATTTGGCTGAAAGGCGTAATCTTGCAGTACCCACCGGGTCTATGCCGGATTCGAAGGGGACGTTTTTTGAGCGGGCATGGGCGCGGCCGCCCAGCAGGAAGCCGCCTGTCAGCATAAAAACACATAGACCGACAGCCCCGATGAAAAAAACGGCGAGTGCCCAATAATGGGCAGTAACTTCAGTGGCCATTGACATTCTCTTTGCTTACTCAACAAAAGTGGCGCTTGGCAGCCTGCTCTTGATAAACGGCAGTTCGATTCACCACATTGATTTATGGGAAGGATTACAACACCGCACAGGACTGGAGCCGCCGGCAAATACAGTCATTATGTGGGGTTTTTACTCCTTTACATAACCTTTTGTCAACTTGGACAAAGGAAACTTCATAGTAATTTACAGATGCAATATCTTATTAACAATTGATGCGAATACCTGACGCTTAATCGTGTCAGTCATTAACCTGAATCCAAAGGAAGCGTCCCACCCCGGCGGCCTTACTTGGGCAACACTATACCATTTCCGTGGAAATTCGTGTTATTCCTCGTTAACGGTAAGGGCAAAATATGATCTGGAACACAAATTTGCAACTTATGACGCCACTATTTGCAGTATTTTGTCGCGGTAATGCAAAAAAAATTTAAAGAAACAGGGTTTTATATTTATTGAACTCATGATTGAACATATCGTGCGATTGGGCCGGTCCAAAAATAACGCTAATGTGTGGCCAGCGGGGCCATTAGGCAAAAAACCCGTATTTTTGCGGTTTATGATCGCTATCATAGTTAAACCGGATGAATACTCGACTTTCATAAAATTAAGCCCCTGTAAACAGGGGCTTGGCAGGTTAACAATTACTCTTAATCATCGTTCACAGTGAAACTTTCGTCTTCATCCTCCCCTTTGACAGTACGCGGCAACGGGGAACTGTACGTACCGCTGCCGGACTGGACGGCGCTAAAAATCGCCATGGCCAGTTCGTTTTCGCATTGGGGGTTCTTACAGAGAAGGTATTGTGTTTCAGGCAGTATCGGTAAGCCCTCGTTCTTTCCCAGCACCCGCAGTTCAGGCCCCATCATTTCCACCGGCCGGACGGTAACGCCAAGCCCCGCCCGGACCGCCGCCCTGATCGCCGCCAATGTGGAGGCGCTGTAGGCGATACGCCAGGGAATGCCGGCGGTCTGAAGCTGCTCGATAGCCATGGTACGAAAAGGACTGGGTTCATCTGATACGACCAGCGGCACCACTTCTCCGGGGTTAAACCGGTAATCGGCGGCGCAATACCACAAGGTCGGGGACGAACGCAGGACAACGTGGGGATGCTGCCCCTCGCTTTCCGTCACAATGGCCAGATCCACTTCACCGTTGTTCAGCATTTCCTGCATCAGGGGGCTTCGCTTGACGCAAACATCAATCGCCAGCTTGGGATAGACCCGGGTGACCCGACTCAGAAGGAACGGCAATATGGAATCCGCCGTATCATCGGACGCACCGATAGTCAGCACGCCCTGGATATTGCTGTACATCAGGGAAGTACAGGCCTCGTCGTTGTAAAGCAAAATTTTCCTGGCATAACCAAGCAATTGTATTCCGTGTTCGGTCAATAGCTTGTTCCGACCATGACGGGCAAACAATTCTTTTCCGACAAGCTGTTCTAATCGTTGCATTTGTTGGCTTACTGCCGATTGGGTTCGGCATACTGAAGCTGCTGCCGCCGCAAAGGTGTTCAGATCAGCGACGGCAACAAACGTTCTCAATAAATCAAGATCAAGATTGAGCACTGGACGATTTGCATTGGTCATAATTTTGTCTTCACTTATGAATTCTAATTACAAACTACTACCCTGGCGTTTCTAAAAAAATCGCATATCCAAGCTATAACTGTTATGCACGTATCCCCTTCATGCCCCACTCGACGGCAAAAACCGATACCGCTTCGCGAGTCGATACGCACTTTAATGTTGTGAGCGCTTCACAGGCTTAACGAGCAAAGAACACACTTATATAAATGGTAGTCAGCATTGTTGGAACAACGTTTTCATACTGAACAATCGCTAAAATTCCACCGGATATCATTGCAAACAGCTATAGTTAAAACGAAAGAAAGGCTACTTAACTATACAAAACTTAAATGTAATTTATTAAATGGCATGAACATTGAAAAAATTAATGTTGTATATTAAGGCTTACAACTTGATTTCAGTTTCAACTGGCATTATTTACATTAATTTCTCTTAACTATTGTTTATACAACCAAAATATATCTCGTAGCAAAAATTTCCCACCTTCAGATGTATACCATAAAAAGCTACCATAAACGAAACAACAATAATTTGTAAGCATCAACGGATGAGCTTTATTTTTCAATGGGAAAAAGCTCACAGGACGATCAGGTTAAGATACTTTACCTGGTTAAAAAATGTGATAAGTGTCATGGTATACATCCTCATCTTAGCCCTTTTATCCAAAAAATGAATGAAAGGGGTATTTAGTTTATTCGACCACGGAGTCAGGCACGACTTTTCCGGTTTAGATTACCTCCGGCGGATTTAATCCGTCATCCCGCTCACCGTCCGTCAAGTACATAAATTAATCAAATCATGAAAAATGATGCAATCTTTTCGTGGTCAATCCAGTATAATATTTTACATAAAAACAATTTATTTATATTTAATGCTATTTAAATAAATCTTATTAAGATATTGAACCAAAATTTTTCCAGACAATCACGCTATAATCCTGAAGCCGTCGGTCAAGCTTCTAATGGGCCATGGACGAGAGTACATTATGTCGAACGCAAGTTTTTACGGTCGAGACGGGATTTCCTGTCATAAGGCAAAAAATCGTGAGTATTACCGTTGAAAAATCCAGCAAATTGGAAAACGTTTGTTATGACATTCGCGGACCGGTGCTGAAGGAAGCCAAACGCCTTGAAGAGGAAGGCAACAAGGTCTTGAAGTTGAACATCGGCAATCCCGCGCCGTTCGGTTTCGAGGCGCCGGACGAGATAGTCGTGGACGTTATTCGCCATCTGCCCACCTCGCAGGGATATTGCGATTCCAAAGGGCTTTATTCGGCGCGCAAAGCCATCGTGCAGCACTACCAGGCGCGCAATATGCTGGATCTCACCGTTGAGGACGTTTATATCGGCAACGGTGTTTCCGAGCTTATCCAGCAAGCCATGCTGGCACTGCTCAATACCGGTGATGAAATGTTGATCCCCGCCCCGGACTACCCGCTTTGGACCGCGTCCGTGGTGCTTGCCGGCGGTAATGCGGTGCATTATCTGTGCGACGAGGAAGCGGGCTGGTTCCCGGACCTGGACGATATCCGTCGTAAAATTACCCCCCGTACACGGGGACTGGTGATTATCAACCCCAATAATCCCACCGGGGCGGTGTATAGCGAGGCCATGCTGCTGGAACTGGTGGAAATCGCCCGCCAGCATAATCTCATCATCTTCGCCGATGAGATCTATGACAAAATTCTGTATGACGCCGCCCAGCATCATTCGATTGCCGCGCTGGCGCCCGATCTGCTGACAGTGACGTTCAACGGGTTGTCGAAGACCTACCGGGTCGCCGGTTTTCGGCAGGGCTGGATGGTGCTCAACGGTCCCAAGAAGCAGGCGCGTGGCTATATAGAAGGCCTGGAAATGCTGGCCTCGATGCGACTGTGCGCCAATGTGCCCATGCAGCACGCCATTCAGACCGCGCTGGGCGGCTACCAGAGCATCAGCGAATTTGTGGTGCCGGGCGGCAGGCTGTATGAACAGCGCAACCGCGCTTGGGAAGTGATCAATGATATCCCCGGCGTTTCCTGCGTCAAACCTGACGGCGCGTTGTATATGTTTCCGCGCATTGATGCGCGTCGATTCAATATTCTTGATGACCAGAAATTGGTGCTGGATCTGTTGCTGGAGGAAAAAGTGCTGCTGGTGCAAGGCACCGCCTTCAATTGGCCGTGGCCGGATCATCTGCGTATCGTCACGTTACCGCGGGTGGATGAGCTGGAATCCGCCCTGGCCAAGTTTGGCCGATTTTTGCAAAAATACCATCAGCAATAGCGGGCGAAACGGCGCCTTGCGCGCCGCGTCCGATGTCTTCGACTCTAACCCGGCGGCGCGCCGGGTTTGCAAATCACGCTAATGCCGGCCACAATAAGAAGCCAGGTTTCCCCCGAGAGTCTGCCATGAATCAAAGCCATTTTTTCGCCCATTTGTCCCGGTTGAAGTTGATCAACCGCTGGCCCTTGATGCGGAATGTGCGTACCGAGAACGTGTCGGAACACAGTTTGCAGGTGGCGTTTGTCGCCCATGCGCTGGCCGTGATAAAAAACCGCAAGTTCGATGGCCGGGTCAATCCCGAACGCATCGCCTTGTTGGCCATGTATCACGATACCAGCGAAGTGCTGACCGGCGATATGCCGACGCCCATCAAATACTTCAATGCCCAAATCGCCCACGAATACAAGAATATTGAGAAGGTTGCCCAGCAAAAGCTTATCCATATGCTACCGGAGGAGTTTAGGGAGGATTTCAGCCCCCTTATCGACGAACAGCGCTACAGCGAGGAAGAAAAATCGCTGGTTAAGCAGGCAGACGCGTTGTGCGCCTATCTGAAATGCCTGGAAGAGATCGCCGCCGGCAACAACGAATTCACGCCGGCGATGGCCCGGCTGGAGAAGACGCTGGCTCAGCGCAGTTCCCGGGAGATGACCTATTTCATGACAGTATTCGTCCCCAGCTTCAGCCTGTCCCTTGATGAAATCAGCCGGGAAGATTCGCCTCTTTGACCCCGCCCGATGCGGGCGAACCGTCACAACGGATAGAGCATAGGCACCACCAGTACGCTGACCGCCATGACCAGTAGGGTAAAGGGCACCCCCACCCGGACAAAGTCGCCGAATTTGTAGCCGCCGGGTCCCAGCACCAACGTATTGACCGGCGAGGAGACCGGCGTCATAAACGCCGAGGAAGCGGCGATGGCGATAATCATGGCGAAAGGATAGGGCGAGACCGACATTTCACGCGCGGCGCCGATGGCGATAGGCGCCATCAGTACCGCGGTGGCTGTGTTGGAAATGAACAGGCCAATCACGGCGCTCAGAACAAACAGGCTCAGTAGCATCACGCGGGCGCCGGCGCCGCCCGAGACATCCATCAATAACCTGACCGCCAAATCCACGCCGCCGGTTTTTTGCCGTGCCAATGCAAACGGCAACATGCCGACGATCAGGATGAGGCTCGGCCAGTGAATGGCGCGATAGGCGCTTTCCACGGTGATGCAACGGAATTTGCCCATCAGCAGGCAGGTGATCAAGGCGGCGATGGGGTTGGGGATCTTATCGACAAGCATCATCGCCACCATCAGCGCCAGACAAAACAAGGCATGGGGCGCCTGGCTGACGGCAGGCGCCACGTCGTCCACTTCGGCCGGCAGGTTCAATACGATGAAATCGTCTTTCTGCAATTGCAACTGGCGGATCAGTTTCCAGTCGCCAATCACCAGCAAGATATCCCCCAACGCCATTTCCTCGTCCAAGAACTGGCCGGTCAGGGCGTCGCCGTTGCGGCGGATGCCGACCACGTTTAAGCCGTACCGGCTGCGAAATCCCACCTGGCGCGGGCTTTTACCCAAAAGCGCAGAATCGGGGATCAGGGTAACCTCCGCCATGCCCACATCCCTGGCCTGATCGGAAAAGTATTCGCCGCGCAGTATCATCGGCTCCAGCAACTGCTCGGCGCAAAAACGCCGCAATACATCATCGGAGACGGCGATGTCCACCAGCAGCACATCGCGCGGCTGCAATTGCGTATGGCCGCCGGCGCTGACCATCACCCGCCGGAACTTGCGCCAGCGCTCAATGCCCACCACATTGGCGCCGTAGCGGGCGCGTAAACGCAAATCATCCAAACGGTGGCCGATAAGGGGCGATCCTGGGCGCAACGCCAAGCGCCGCGCCCGTCCGGCAAGTTTGTAATCACGGATGAGATCGCGAAAGGTGCGGCGTTTCCAGCTTTTTCCCGTCTCGTCCTTATCGGCGCCGTTAAGCAAAAACCGCGCCGCCAGCATGTAGCCGACGCCCAGCGCCAGCACAATCAGACCGATAGGCGTCACGGCGAAAAAACCGAAGCCGCGCGCCCCTTCCCTGAGCAGCTCGCTATTGACCACCATGTTGGGCGGCGTGGCTATCAGGGTCATCATGCCGCTTATCAGCGCGGCGAAACTCAAGGGCATCATCAGGCGCGCCGGCGAGGTTTTCATCCTCTGCGCGACATTAAGCACGATGGGAATGAAAATGGCCACCACGCCGGTGGAACTCATAAACGCCCCCAGGGCGGCGACGGCCAGCATCAGCAGAATTAACATGCGCGATTCGCTATTTCCCGCCGCGCGCATCAGCCACTCGCCCACTTGGTAGGCGATGCCGGTACGCACCAGACCTTCACCGATAACGAACAACGCGGCGATAAGCAACACATTGGGGTCGCTGAAACCGGCCGTGGCCTCGGCCAGGCTCAGGGTGCCGCTCATGACGAACGCGACAATCACCAACAACCCCACCACGTCCATGCGGACTTTGCCGGAAATAAACAGAAAAATAGCGGCAAGCAACAGGGTCAGCACCCAGATAAGTTGAAAGGTCACGGCGTTGTCCCTGATTAGCCTTGGGTTTAGCCGATATCATGCCATAAAAAACCTCCGCGGGATCGGAGGCTTAGTCAACGAAAGGTTTTTTTACCGACGCGGCGGCCCGCCGCCGGCGCTCAGGGAGATACGCTTATTCGCGCGCCGTCGCTATCCTGCTGGACGGACAGCTGCTCAAGGGACGTCAAGATCAAACCGACCGCGTCCTTTTGCGGCGTCTCCGCCGGCGGATTAACGGCAATAACGCCGCAGCCCGCCGATAGGGCCGCCTGGATGCCGGCGATGGCATCCTCCACCACAATGCATTCGCCGGGCGTCAGTCCCAGGCGGTCGGCGCCCATCAGATAGGCGTCCGGCTGCGGTTTGCCCCGCATAACCTGCTCGGCGGTGATAAGCACGGGCGGTTCGGGCAGTCGGCCGGCCCGGATGCGGGCGGACGCCACCGGCAGGGTGCCGGAGGTGACTATCGCCCAGGGAATAACCAGCGCATTGAGATGTTCAAGCAACGCCACCGCGCCGGGCAGGGCCGTTACGCCTTCCGTGCATTCCGATTCGAACTTTTCCAGCGCGAGGAACTCGGATCGCAGATCCTCTTCGCTGGCCCCCGGCATAAAATGACGGAGCGAGGTGATGGCCTGTTTGCCATGGATGAAGCGGAATACCTCCGCAACGGCGATGCCCTTTTCCTTTGCCCAGTTACTCCAGGCCAGTTCCACTACGGGTAATGAATCGATTAAAGTTCCATCAAGGTCAAACAGAAAACCTCTGCAGCGCACGGGTATATCTCCGGATTAAGCCCTCAGGCATTGATGATTTGGGTGATTTCGACGGCGCTGAGATGGTATTGACGCGGACAGGACTGCCAGACGGCCAGCATCCGCAGGTATTTGTCCCACATTTTGGTCTGGGCGTTGAAACCGTGGCTGCCGGAATCGAAATGGGTATAGCGCCCTTCGGTGAAAACCATAAAACGGACATAAGACAGGTAGCGCGCCTCGGTGGCGGCGTCAAAACCGAGAAATGCCAGGCGCCGTTCATCGATATCCTGGCGATCTTTGAGATTACCCCAGGAAACTTGCAAGGCGTGATGCATTTCCATGATATCAATGATCGTGCGGCAAACATCCTCGCTCAGTTGGCCGAAATCGCGATCCAGCTCGTTCATCTGCAAACCATATCCCCGTTCGACGATGGTTTGCTGGCGGCGGTAGCGATCGGCGTTATCCGGATCCAGCAAGGACATAATCTTATACTGGTTCGACAGAATTAATCGCTGGGCGTTTGTCATTTCCATCATTAACTCCTGAGTACATTCCTGATTGCTTCAATTGAGGGCTGACGTGAGCATGGCATAATGCCGGCGGCGGCGAAACCGCAAGCCGGGGATTTATTGATTTAAGACAGCAGCGGATGCCATTTCGCCGGGATTTTCGCCCCGCCGGGCCGGTCATCACCGGCAACCGGGCGTTATAAATCGTCCAGAAAGGCCTTGTCGAGCAGTTTGAAGGCGCGCTTGAGCTCCTCCGCCAGCATCTGGTAGGTGGGTATTCCCTCAACCGGCGCCAACGCCTGCCCCGCCTCGGTGAGTTGATGGCGAACCTCATGGAACCAATGGAGCAACGTCGGCGGCAATGGCGTGATCGAACGCTTTCCCAGCCACCATAATCCCTGCATCGGCAGGCTGCAGGCGAAAACGGCGGTCGCCACCGCCGGCCCGAGCTGGCCGCCCAGGGCGATTTGCCACGCCAGGGTAAACACCGCCACCGGCGGCATAAAGCGCACGGCGAAACGGGTGGCGACTATCATGCGGTTCTCGGGGAAAATCGGCGCCAGGCGTTTGTCGGTGGGCCAGGTTTTCATATAGTGTTGTCCGCGCTGGAAAATCTTATACCAACTTACTGAACCGGAGGGGATTGTCGCCATAGCGGACCTCAACTTTACGAATAGAATTTAAAAAATTTATGCAAAACCACAAATAAATTTTAGATCATTTAAATATATTTTGTCTTTAGCCTCGTCACTGGTTATCCTTGGGTCGCCGCCGCCCAGGACCGGAAAATCGTCGAACGACGGAGTGTAACATGCGCCATCGACACTGGCGGGGCAATAAAAAAAACCGTACTTCAAAAAAAATTACATTTCTTCAAAAAAATTCGCAATCATGTCAGATAAACCCCCTATGACATGATGTTAATCATAAATTGCCGCAGCATATTGCGCTAAGCTTTATAGCTACTGACGATTTATTAACCATGCATAACACATAGGTACTTCCATGTCGAGTAAGCTAGTACTGGTTCTTAACTGTGGCAGTTCTTCCTTGAAATTCGCCATTCTCGATGCTGCAAGCGGCGAAGAATTCCTTTCCGGTCTCGCCGAATGCTTCAATCTGCCGGAAGCGCGCATTAAATGGAAGATGGACGGCGCCAAGCATGAAGCGGCATTAGGCAACCGCGCGGCCCACAGTGAAGCACTTAGCTTTATAGTTAATACAATTCTGGCGCAAAAACCAGAATTATCGGCGCAATTAACCGCAATCGGCCACCGGGTCGTCAATGTGGGCGAGAAATACACCCAATCCGCGGTGATCGATAAGAATGTTTTACAGGCGATTAAGGATTCCATCCCGTTTGCGCCGCTGCACAACCCGGCTCATATCATCGGCATCAACGAGGCATTGAAGACGTTCCCGCGCCTGGCGGACAAAAACGTGGCGGTATTCGACACCGCGTTCCACCAGACCATGCCGGAAGAATCCTATTTGTATGCCCTGCCCTATTCTCTGTATCGGGAACACGGCATCCGCCGTTACGGCGCGCACGGCACCAGCCACTATTACGTGACCCAGGAAGCCGCCCGGTTCCTGAACAAGCCCGTGGACACCGTCAATCTGATCACCTGCCATCTGGGCAATGGCGGTTCGGTCACCGCGGTGCGCAACGGTGAATGCGTTGATACCTCCATGGGCCTGACCCCGCTTGAGGGACTGGTCATGGGCACCCGTAGCGGCGATCTTGACCCGGCCATCCTGTTCTTTTTGCATGATGCCATGGGTATGACGATTGAGCAAATCGACCATATGCTGACCAAGGAATCCGGTTTGCTGGGCCTGACCGGCGAAACCAGCGATATGCGCTGGGTCATCGATAATTACGCGGACAATCCGGCCGCCAAGCGCGCAATGGACGTATTCTGCCACCGCCTGGCGAAATACATCGGCGCCTATTCCGCGTTGATGGACGGCCGTTTGGATGCCGTGGTTTTCACAGGCGGTATCGGCGAAAACGCCGCCATGGTGCGGGAATTGACTCTGGGCAAGCTGGCGTTGTTGGGTTTTGCCATCGACGCACAGCGCAATGAGGAAGCCCGCTTTGGCAAGAGTGGGGTGATTACCACCGATGAAAGCCGTAAGGCCATCGTCATTCCAACCAATGAAGAATTGGTCATTGCCCAGGACGCCGCCCGTCTGACCGCGTAAATACCCCCATTCCGCCGGCATGCGCCGGCGGAAGGCTTTCAAGTAACGAGCAACCGTTAAAAGAGGTTTAGCCGTGTCCCGTACTATCATGTTGATCCCCACCGGCACCAGTGTCGGACTGACCAGTATCAGTCTGGGTGTCATTCGCGCCATGGAACAAAAGGGCGTGCGTCTTAGCGTGTTTAAACCCATAGCGCAACCCCGGTCCGGTGATGATGCGCTTGATGCCACGACCACCATTATCCGCGCCAACTCCGCCATTCCCTCCGCCGAACCGCTGCTGATGAGCCATGTCGAATCGCTGTTGGGATCCAATCAGCAAGACGTGCTAATGGAAGAAATCATCGCCCGTTATCACGAAAACACCAAAGACGCGGAAGTGATACTGGTGGAAGGACTGGTGCCGACCCGCAAGCATCAATTCGCCAACGCGCTGAATTATGAAATCGCCAAAACGTTGAACGCGGAAATCGTGTTTGTGATGTCCCTTGGCAACGATTCCCCCGATCAGTTGAAAGAACGTATCGAATTGACGCGTTCCAGCTTCGGCGGCAGCAAAAATAAAAGCATCGTCGGCGTCATTATCAACAAGTTGAACGCGCCGGTGGATGAACAAGGCCGGACCCGTCCCGACTTGTCGGAAATCTTCGATGAATCCGCCAAGGCCAATGTGACTGCCGTCAATACCCGGCAGTTAGCCGAAAACAGCCCCCTGCCGATTTTGGGTTGCGTGCCCTGGAGCTTTGATCTGATTGCGGTGCGGGCGGTCGACATGGCCAAACATCTGGGCGCCGTCATTATCAATGAAGGCGAGATCAAGACCCGCCGGGTAAGATCGGTGACTTTCTGCGCCCGCAGCCTGCCGAATATGCTGGAGCATTTCCGTCCCGGTTCGCTGTTGGTGACGTCCGCCGACCGTCCCGATGTGCTGGTGGCGGCGTGTCTGGCGGCCATGAACGGTGTGGAAATCGGCGCCATTTTGCTCACCGGCGGCTATCAGGTCGACCCGCGCATCAACAGTCTGTGTGAACGCGCCTTCCAGACCGGCCTGCCGATGTTTACCGTGCAGACCAATACCTGGCAGACCTCGCTTAATCTACAGAGTTTCAGCTTGGAAGTGCCGGCCGACGACCATAGCCGGGTGGAAAAACTGCAAAACTACGTCGCCGGCCATATCGACGACAACTGGATCGAATCGTTGACCGCCAGCGTCGAACGCACCCGCCGCCTGTCGCCGCCGGCGTTCCGTTATCAGTTGACCGAGCTGGCCCGCAAAGCCGGTAAGCGCATCGTGCTGCCGGAAGGCGATGAACCCCGTACCATCAAAGCGGCGGCCATCTGCGCCGAACGTGGTATCGCCCATTGCGTGTTGCTGGGCAATCCGGATGAAATTCAGCGTGTCGCCGCGGTGCAGGGCGTGGAGCTGGGTAAAGGCATCGAAATCATCGATCCCCAAGTGGCCCGCGAACGTTATGTGCCGCGACTGGTGGACTTGCGCAAGAGCAAGGGGATGACCGAAGTGGTCGCCCGCGAACAACTGGAAGACAATGTGGTGCTGGGCACCATGATGCTGGAGCGGGGGGAAGTGGACGGGCTGGTATCCGGGGCGGTGCATACAACCGCCAATACCATCCGTCCGCCGCTACAGTTGATCAAGACCGCGCCGGGCAGTTCGCTGGTGTCGTCGGTGTTCTTTATGCTGTTGCCGGAACAGGTGCTGGTGTATGGCGACTGCGCCATCAATCCGGATCCGACCGCCGAACAATTGGCGGAAATCGCCATTCAGTCCGCCGATTCCGCCGCGGCCTTCGGTATCGAGCCGCGCGTGGCGATGATTTCCTATTCCACCGGGACATCCGGCGCCGGCAGCGATGTGGAGAAAGTGCGCGAGGCGACGCGTCTGGCAAAGGAAAAACGCCCCGATCTGGTGGTGGATGGCCCGTTGCAGTACGACGCGGCCATCATGGCCGACGTTGCCTTGTCCAAAGCGCCGAATTCGCCGGTGGCCGGCAAGGCCACGGTGTTTATTTTCCCGGATCTGAATACCGGCAACACCACGTATAAAGCGGTACAGCGCTCTGCCGATTTGATATCCATCGGCCCGATGCTGCAAGGGATGCGCAAGCCGGTGAACGATCTGTCGCGCGGCGCCCTGGTGGACGATATTGTGTATACCATCGCCCTGACCGCCATTCAGTCAAAACAAGCCGAAGGCAAGTAACATCCGCTCACGGTCGGACGCCGCTGTCCGTCCCTTTGTGCCAAGCCCGCGTTTAACGCGGGCTTGTTGTGTCAAGCGTGTGATGTACGCCCGCGGCGGATGTCCCCGCTTGCAGGATTCGCGTCCCATCGCGGCAGTGCGACCCATTAACGAAACTTAACTTTCCAATAGCTGTTCAGCCGCCGCCAGAATATGGTCGGCCGTTAAGCCGTATTCCTGTTGCAGGTAGGCCTGCGTACCCACCTGACCATAGCGCTCCCGCACGCCGACCCGCCGCAGAGGCACCGGGACATGCTCGCAAAGCACTTCAGCCACCGCCGACCCCAAGCCGTTATGAACGCTGTGGTTTTCACAGGTTACCATTCGGCCGGTTTTACGCGCATAAGCGCAAATCAACGCCCGATCGATGGGTTTAAGCGTGAACATATCAATGACCGCGGCGTCAACGCCCCGCGCCGCCAGCATGGCCGCCGCGCGTACCGCTTGCGCCACCATGATGCCGTTGGCGATAAGGGTGATATCGCCGCCATCGCGAACAACGCATCCTTTGCCGATAGTGAAATGCGAACCCTCTTGGTAAATCTTTACCGCCTGTTTTCGTATGGTGCGTACCCAATAGAATCCCCGCAACACCGCGAGCTGCGCGAGAATATCCCGGAACATTACCGCATCGGTCGCTTCAAGCACAACCGAATGCGCCAATCCGCGCACAATGCCCATGTCTTCAAACGACATGTGGGTGCCACCGTTGTGGCAAGCGGTCACCCCCGCGTCGGAAGCGATGACCTTGACATTGTTATGTGGGTAGTCCAGCGCCATAAACAACTGGTCGAAACAGCGCCGACTGGCAAACGCGGTAAATGTATGGACAAAAGGCACCCGGCCGGTGAGCGATAAACCCGCCGCCATCCCGATAACGTTAGCCTCCATGATACCGCAATCGATGACCCGATCGGGATAGTCCCGATGCACGCCGTCCGTGGCCATGGAGGTCATCAGGTCCGCCTCCAGCGCGATGACCGTCGAGTCTTTCTCGAATTGCTCGCGCAAACCGTCGGCATAAATCCGCCGCATTTCCACGGCGTCGTTTTGCAACGCAAGGGTCGCTTCAATGGTCATATTCGGTCTCCAAAACGGCGATAGCCCGTTCGATGTCGAGCCGACTTTGCGCGGTGAGGCGCAAATGGTGCGAATTGGCGAGCTTTTCCAGATAAGGCACGCCCTGACCTTTGACGCTGTCGAGGATAACGACCCTCGGCCGGCGTCCACCGTGGGTTGCGGGCGCCGCCGCCTCGCGAATGGCGGCGATGTCCGCGCCGGGGACCGTCACGGCGTCAAAGCCAAAAGCGCGGAACTTGGCCGGCAGATCGAAGGGTTTGACTATCTCGTCCAGCGGACCGTCCAATTGCTGTTTGTTGTAGTCGACAAACAGCGTCAAGTTATCGAGGTTCCAATGGGCGATAAACTGAAAGGCTTCCCAACATTGGCCTTCGTTCAATTCTCCGTCGCCGAGAATACAAAACACCCGGTTGGGCCGCGCCGCCAGCCGGTGAGATAACGCCATGCCCGCAGCAATGGATACCCCCTGCCCGAGCGAGCCGGTTGTGGCGTCCACCCCCCGAGTCAGTAGCCGATCGGGATGGCTTGGCAAGCGGGTCCCGTTCTGATTAAGCGTAGCCAGTTCCGCGAGGGGGAAATAGCCCCTCAACGCCAAAGCGCTATATAGCGCCGGGCCGGCATGGCCTTTCGATAAAACGAAATAATCCCGTTCCGGCCATTGGGGCCGGGCCGGGTCGATACGCATCACGTCGCCGTACAGTACCGCCAGTGTTTCCACCACCGACATTGAGCCGCCAAAATGGCCGAACCCCCGTGTTACCAACATCTTCAGCGTGGCAATCCGGATACGGCGGGCGAAGTCGCGCACAGCATGATCATTATCCATGGACGGCCTCGGTTTATTTCTTGGCGTCGGACGCGGCGGGAACGGTTTTGCGCCGCGAGCGGAACAAGTAGTTGTGCGCCACCAGCAAAGCGAACAGCGCGACGACGATGGCCATGATGGTGCCCTTGGAGAAGAAACGGGCCAAATTGCCAAGGATAATCCCCACCGCGCCGAAGTCCGCATCGGAAAAGGTGGTGTTGGCCAGACCGAGCGCGCCCAGTACCGGCAGCAGCAATACCGGAAGAAAGGTGATCAGCACGCCGTTGGCGAAAGCGCCGAGCATGGCGCCCCGCCGTCCGCCGGTCGCATTGCCGAACACGCCGGCCGTGGCGCCCGTGAAGAAATGCGGTACCACCCCGGGCAGGATGAGCACCAAATTCATCTGCCCCAGAATGAACAGTCCGACCAGTCCACCCAGGAAGCTGAAAAGAAAGCCTATCAGCACCGCATTGGGCGCGTAGGGATAAACCACCGGGCAATCCAGCGCCGGACGGGCATTGGGCACCAGCTTCTCCGAGAAACCGGTGAATGCCGGAACAATTTCCGCCAGGATAAGCCTCACCCCCTGTAGGATGATGAATACCCCGGCGGCAAAAGTAATGGCCTGGATGATGGCATAGACCAGATAATTCTGCCCCCCGCTAAGTTGCTGTTCAACATAATTTTGCCCGGCGCAAACGGCCAACACGATGAAAATGATCGCCATGGTCATGGAGATGGAAATAGAGCTGTCGCGAAGGAAACTGAGATTCTTCGGCAGGCTCATCTCTTCCGTTGAGCGCGAGTTTTTACCCGCCAGACCGCCAATCCAACCGGAGAGCACGTAACCCAGCGTGCCGAAATGGCCGAAAGCCACGTCGTCATTGCCGGTGATACGCCGCATGTAGCGGTGGGCGAGCGCCGGGAAAAATGCCATGATGATCCCCAGCAATAAGGCGCCGGTAAAAACCAGTTCGATTCCGTCGAAATCCGCCACGCTCAGGATGACGGCTATCATGCAGGCCATATAGAAAGTATGATGGCCGGTCAGGAAAATATATTTTAATCGGGTAAAACGGGCGACAATAATATTGGCCACCATGCCGAAAGCCATTATAAGCGCGGTGGAGGCGCCATATTTTCCTAATGCAATGGAAACCACCGCCTCATTATTCGGTATAATACCTTGTATATTAAACGCATGTTCAAACATACTGCCTAAAGGATTTAGCGAGCCGACCAATACCGTTGCGCCGCCTGCCAGCACCAGAAAGCCGAGTATCGTTTTTACCGTACCTTTTATAACATCGGAAAACGATTTTTTCTGCGCCAATAAACCTATTAGCGCAATGACCCCCACCAGCACAGAGGGCACCTTGAGTATATCCACAATAAATTTGAGAATTTCCAGAGTAAACATATTGACCTCGCCAATACGGTTAAACTTGTCATTCCTGACATGGCTGATGCGATAATGCCCTGCCACACGCGCCCTGCAGGGTCATGTTGATCCTCACCCGTGATATTTCACGCGATACGCGTCATACCGCAAATTGCCTCTATACTCTAAATACATCGGGTTGCATCGCGGCGGCAAGTAAGCAAATCCCCAGGAGCATAGCCAACTATGTGACTGGGGTGAGCGAACGCAGCCAACAAAGAGGCAGCTTGATGTATGACAATCCTATACTCTAAATACATCGGGTTGCATCGCGGCGGCAAGTAAGCGAATCCCCAGGAGCATAGCCAACTATGTGACTGGGGTGAGCGAACGCAGCCAACAAAGAGGCAGCTTGATGTATGACGAGTATATAGATCGCCACGCTGGATAACGGCTTATCTAGTGATCTTGACCCGTTATATTCAGACAGCTTTTATCTCTAAGTTAGTGTTATCCGTCGGCTCCGGTATTCCCTCGG
>NZ_SZPQ01000001.1 GCF_005217455.1 Martelella alba | reverse complement strand
CTTGATTTTGTGAATCTATAGGTCTTGCGAGTGCCCACACAGATTGTCTGATAAGTTGTTAAAGAGCGTGCGCCGGGTAACTCCTCTGGCGCGAGGTGGCGTATTTTACGCTTTCCCCTTGAAGAGTCAAGCATTTATTTGTGCTATTAAGGCACCCATAAAACCATCAATCCTACGACCGACGTTGTGCTCAACCTTCCCCAACCGAAGCATTTCATAATGTAATCCCGGTTGGTGGAGGCGCATTATAGGGTTTTTCAGCGGGGTGACAAGTGCTATTTGATAAAAACAGTTTGATCGCTCACTAATAATACAAAATAAATAGCGACCCGCGACGGCAGCGCGTTTATGCCCCATTATCCGTCCCGTCCGAGACGTCACGAATGCGCCCTGGATGAGCTGGCGAGTAAAAAAACCCGCTGTCAAACAGCGGGTTGAACAGTCTGCCACGCGCGGCGCAAGCCTATTGCACAGCGACGATATGGCCGTCCTTCACATCCAGCGTGATCGGCGCGCCAGGTATGAGCTTGCCGGACAGCATCTGCTGCGATAGCGGATTTTCGATTTCCTGCTGAATGGCCCGTTTGAGCGGACGAGCGCCATACACCGGGTCGAACCCGCTTTGGCCCAACAGTTCCAAGGCGGCCGGGGTCATAGTCATACTGTAGCCGCGCTCTTCCAGACGCTTATACAACCGCTGCAGCTGGATTTCAGCGATACGGGTAATGTGATCGCGCGCCAGCGGATGAAATACCACCACTTCGTCAACCCGGTTGATGAATTCGGGACGGAAATGATGACTGACCACACCCATTACGGTCTCTTTCATCTGCTGGTAGTTCATCTCGCCGAAACGTTCCTGAATGATATCCGAACCCAGGTTGGAGGTCATGATGACCACGGTATTACGGAAATCCACCGTCCTGCCCTGTCCGTCGGTTAACCTTCCGTCATCCAATACCTGCAAGAGAATATTGAATACATCCGGATGGGCTTTTTCAATTTCATCCAGCAAAATGACGGAATAGGGGCGCCGCCGCACGGCTTCGGTCAGGTAGCCGCCCTCCTCATAGCCGACATAGCCTGGAGGGGCGCCGACCAGGCGGGAGACCGAGTGTTTTTCCATAAACTCGGACATATCAATGCGAACCATCGCATCGTCGCTATCGAACAGGAAATTCGCCAGCGCTTTGCACAACTCCGTTTTACCAACCCCTGTCGGCCCCAGGAACATGAAAGAACCAATGGGGCGGTTAGGATCGGATAATCCGGCCCGACTACGCCTGATGGCATTGGCTACCGCCTCCACCGCCTCATCTTGGCCGATGACCCGCCGGTGAAGTTCTTCTTCCATGCGAATCAGTTTATCGCGTTCGCTTTCCAGCATGCGCGATACGGGTATTCCCGTCCAACGCGCCAATACCTCGGCGATTTCCGCATCGGTGACTTTGTTACGCAGCAGGCGCACGGATTTGCTTTCAGCCGCAGTCGCCGCCGCCAGTTGTTTTTCCAGTTCAGGGATTTTGCCGTACTGCAATTCCGACATTCGCGCCAAATCCCCCACGCGCCGTGCCTGCTCAATGGATATCTTGGCCTGTTCCAGTTCGGCTTTCAGGTTTTGAGTGCCGGACAGCGACGCTTTCTCCGCTTTCCATTCCTCTTCAAGTTCCGAATATTCACGCTCTTTTTGAGATAACTCTTCATTGAGCATATCCAACCGTTTGCGGCTGGCATCGTCCGATTCTTTTTTTAACGCCTGTTGTTCCAATTTGAGCTGAATAATGCGCCTGTCCAACCGGTCAAGCGGCTCCGGTTTGGAATCCATCTGGATACGGATACTTGACGCCGCCTCGTCGATGAGATCAATGGCCTTGTCGGGCAGTTGACGATCGGATATGTAACGATGAGACAGCGTCGCTGCGGCGACAATCGCCGGATCGGTGATCTGCACATGGTGATGCAGTTCATAACGCTCTTTCAAACCGCGCAGGATAGCGATAGTGTCCTCCACGCTGGGCTGGGCCACGAACACTTTCTGGAAACGGCGCTCCAAGGCCGCGTCTTTTTCGATATACTGCCGGTATTCGTCCAGGGTTGTGGCGCCCACGCAATGCAATTCGCCGCGGGCCAATGCGGGTTTGAGCATGTTGCCGGCGTCCATCGCGCCGTCAGCCTTGCCGGCGCCGACCATGGTATGCAATTCGTCGATAAACAGGATGATATGACCTTCCTGCTTGGACAGATCATTGAGCACGCCCTTAAGCCGTTCCTCGAACTCACCCCGATATTTGGCGCCCGCCACCAGCGAACCCATATCCAGCGCCAATACACGACTGTGCTTCATGCCCTCGGGCACCTCGCCGTTGACAATACGTTGCGCCAACCCTTCAACGATGGCGGTTTTACCCACGCCCGGCTCGCCGATAAGCACGGGGTTGTTTTTGGTGCGCCGCTGCAAAACCTGAATGGTGCGGCGGATTTCTTCGTCCCGGCCGATGACTGGGTCAAGTTTGCCTTGTTCCGCCCGTTCGGTGAGATCGATGGTGTATTTTTTCAGCGCCTGGCGCTGATCTTCGGCGCTCTGATCATTCACTGGGTCGCCGCTGCGCATGTGTTCGATGGCCCGGTTGATTTTATCCGGGGTGGCGCCGGCGGATTTGAGCAAATCCGCCAGGGAGCCACGGGATTCCAACGCCGCCGCGACAAATAACTCGGACGCGATAAAGGTATCAGCGCGCTTTTGCGCCAGTTTGTCGCACAGATTCAATACACGGACCAGATCCGCCGAGGGCTGCACATCGCCGCCGGTACCCTCTACCCGGGGCAGTCTATCAATGGCCTGCTCGACGGCATTACGCAGCGGCGCGGGATTAACGCCGGCGGATTGCAACAAGGGACCGACAGTACCGCCCTCTTGATTGAGCAGCGCCTGCATCAGATGCAAAGGCTCGATAAACTGATTGTCGCGCCCGAGCGCGAGGGACTGGGCGTCGGCGAGGGCAAGCTGGAATTTATTGGTAAGACGATCCAGACGCATAACTCCTCCCATATTGGTCAAAATTGCTACTGGAGATTAAATAAGGTCGTTTATTTAAAATTCAAGGATATTTCGCCAAATAATGGGAATATCTTCGTTATCCACCGTGGATCGTCTTGGTAAAAGAGATTATATCAGCCAGACCAAACTTGCCATACGTCCGGTGACGCCATCGCGCCGATAAGAAAAAAATAGGTCGGATTCGGTCATCGTGCAACGATCGCCGCCGTAAATGCGATGCACGCCGCAGGCATTCAGCCGCAAGCGCGCCAAATGGTAGAGGTCGGCGAGATATTTGTCGCCTCTCGCCCGGAAAGCCGCCCCGGCGCGCCGATCCTGCGCCAGAAATGCCGCCCGCACCTCGGGCCCCACCTCGAATGATTCCGAACCGATGGCCGGCCCCAACCATACGATGATATCGTCCGCAGCGGACTGAAACCGGGCCAGCGTTTGCTCCAGGATACCGGCGCATAATCCACGCCACCCGGCATGGGCCGCGGCCACCTCGCGGCCCGCCCGGTCGCAGAACAATACCGGCAGGCAATCGGCGGTCATGACCGCGCAAACCCGGCCCGGTTGCCGGGTATAGACGCCGTCGCCGCAACGGGGCGCGTCATCCCTTTGAGACAGGCTAACGACATCGGTGCCGTGTACTTGCCGCAGCCAGTGAGGGTCGCCAGGCAATGCCGCCAACTCGCCAAGAAGCCGGCGGTTTTGCGCCACCGCCTGCGCGCTGTCGCCGACGTGACAGCCCAGATTCAGCGACCGGTACGGCCCCTGGCTGACGCCGCCCTGACGGGTCGTGGAACAGGCGCGGACATTGGCCGGGGCCGGCCATTCAGGCAAAAGCAGCGACGTCATAGCCTGTCCATCGAGTCTGCGAATTGTTCGGTATCCGCCTTCATGGCGGCTATCAGAGCCACCATGTCCGCGGGAAGCGGCGCATGCCACTCCATTTCGATGGCGGTGATGGGATGATACAAACGTAGCATTGCGGCGTGCAGAGCCTGCCGATCGAAGTTGCGCAGCATGTCCACGAATTGCGCGGATGCGCCTTTGGGCGGTCGCGGCCGCCCGCCATACAAAGGGTCGCCCACCAGCGGATGGTTGATATAGGCCATATGCACGCGGATCTGGTGGGTTCGCCCGGTTTCCAGCCTCAGGCGCAATCGGGTATGCGCGCGAAAGTGCTCCAGTATCCGATAATGGGTGACCGCCGGTTTGCCCATGGGATGCACCGACATATGGGTGCGTTTGGTGGGGTGGCGGGAGATGGGCTTATCCACCGTGCCGCCGGCGGTCATGGTGCCGATGGCGACGGCCTCGTATTCGCGGGTGATCTCCCGCGCCTGCAGTGATTCCACCAGCCGCGTTTGGGCGGGGACGGTTTTCGCCACCACCATCAGGCCGGTGGTGTCTTTATCCAGGCGATGGACGATGCCGGCCCGGGGGACCTCGGCGATGGAGGGACAATAGTGCAGCAACGCGTTGAGCACCGTACCGTCGGCATTGCCGGCCCCAGGGTGAACCACCAGATCCCGCGGTTTATCAATGACGATAATGTGTTCGTCCTCATACACGATGTTCAACGCGATATCCTGCGCGGCCCAGCGCGTTTCCTCTTCCAGCACCGCGTCGATTTCAATGGCCTCGCCGCCCAGGACTTTCTCTTTTGGCGTCGTGGTCACCGCGCCGTTTACTCTTACGCGATCTTCCAGGATCCAGGCTTTTATGCGCGAACGCGAATAATCCGGGAACATTTCGGCCAAAGCCTGATCTAATCGTTGCCCGAGTTGTGATTCGTTCACCGTACCGGTGAGGCGTTGTTGTTGTGCCATAGGCTGCTTCTTCGTTATCGTTGGGTTTTCACGGCAATGCCGTTTAGAATACTATGCTATTGTAGCTGGTCTCATCCGGGAACTTAACGGACAGTTTCCCGGAAAAACACTCTGAGGATAAGCAAAACGTCATGATACGTATGAAATATCTGGTGGCAGCCGCCACATTGAGCCTGTTGCTGGTCGGATGCTCCAGTTCCAAGGATGCGGTTCCCGATAATCCCCCCTCCGAGATTTACGCCACCGCCCAGCAATATTTGCAGGACGGCAACTACAGAAACGCCATCAAGCAGTTGGAAGCCCTGGATAACCGCTATCCGTTCGGCCCCTATGCCCAGCAGGTTCAACTGGATTTGATTTATGCGTATTACAAATCGGCGGACTTAACGCTGGCCCAGGCCTCCATTGACCGGTTCCTGCGGCTCAACCCCACCCATCCGAACGTCGATTATGTCCTTTATATGCGCGGCCTGACGGATATGGCGCTGGATGACAGCATGATACAGAGCTTCTTCGGTATCGACCGTTCCGACCGCGATCCAGAGCATGCGCGGGCGGCTTTCCGGGATTTCACCCAGTTGATCCGAGGTTATCCGAACAGCCAGTATGCCACAGATGCCACCAAGCGTTTGGTATATCTGAAAGATCGTTTGGCCAATTATGAACTGGCGGTGGCCCGTTTTTACACCCGTCGCGGCGCGTACGTGGCGGTAGTCAACCGGGTCGAACAGATGCTGGCCGATTATCCGGATACCAAAGCGACCCGTGAAGCGCTGCCGCTGATGCAAAACGCTTATGAACAATTGCAATTGAACGGCCAGGCGGACAAAGTGGCGAAACTGATCCAGGCCAACCCGCTATCCTGACAGCCCACCCAACTGCAATGACTGACACGGCGGTCCCTAAAACCGCCGGACGCCTTATCCTCATTATTCCGCGCGAATCGGCGCTTGCCGCCAAAGGATCGGCGGCCGCCGCTGACGACGCGGCCACCGAACCGCCAGCATGAAGGTATCTTGACGGAAGAAGACGCGTCTGCCTTAACGGCAAAGATAATTTCAACCGTTGACGGGGGAAAACAGCCCGATCGGGAAAGGGGATACGTGGGGTGTTAAATCAGGCCAAGGCCAGGCGTGGAGCGGATTGGCAGACAAACCCGATATGGCTTATCCCAACAATAATGACTGATTGCCGGCCAACTCTCAAGCCCTCGTCGCACATTCCCCAAGAGGGGTCACAAAACCCATTCGCCCCCGTCAAATCCCCAAAAAAAAGTGATCTAAATCACATTTTTTGCAGCCCGGCACGGTATGCTGAAAATCAGTAGACGGAAACAGCGAGAGAGGTAGTGATATGATTATTAATATTACCAGTAAGCAAATGGAAATCACCCCGGCCATTCGTCAACATGTGGAAGAACGTTTGGCTAAGCTGTCAAAATGGCAGACCCAACTGATCAACCCCCATATCATTCTCTCAAAGCAGCCTCAGGGTTTCGTGGCCGATGCCACGTTGAATACGCCTAACGGTCAACTTGTCGCCAGCGCCAGCAACCAGGACATGTATGCCGCGGTAAACGAACTCATCACCAAGCTGGAACGGCAACTGAACAAGGTACAGCATAAAGGCGAAGCCCGCCGGGCCGCCGAATGCGTAAAGATATCAAATAACCTCGCAGTCTTTTGACCCACGCGTTTGATCCTCAGGCCGGGAAGGCGTCTTCCCGGCTTTATCGTTTTTTCCCCGCCAATAAAAAAGACATCATGAAGTATAGCGAGTAGATGTTGACAGAATGAAAAGCCAGCGGTTACTGTAAAGGCTAACGATACCGGAATGAATTGCTTAACATGCCAACGACGATGCCGTTTTTCTTCGCTTTCTTTTTTGTCTTCCCCTGAATGGGAGGCAGGTCGTCGTGTGAAAAATAAAGCGAAGACGAACAAAAAGCCTCCTGACCACAGGGGGCTTTTTTATTGGGACGTGAAAGGTAACGAAAAATGAATGAAACCTCTTTGGCGGCGTTACGCGATAGCATCAGCGCGCTGGATCTGAAGCTGTTGACCCTGTTGGCGGAAAGACGCGAACTGGCGCTGGATGTGGCGCGCAACAAATTGACCACGCACCGGCCAATTCGCGATAAAAACCGTGAGCGCGACCTGCTGGAGCACCTGATGGCGGAAGGCAAAAAGCGCAATCTTGATGGATTTTACGTCACGCGATTGTTTCAGCTTATCATTGAAGACTCGGTACTCACGCAACAGGCTTTACTGCAATCCAGCTTGAACCAAACCCTTGAGCACTCCGCGCGCATCGCCTTTCTCGGACCGAAAGGATCTTATTCCCACCTGGCCGCCCGGCAATACGGGGCCCGTTACTTCGATCAAGTGGTGGAATGCGGCTGTCTCAAATTCACCGATATCGTGCAAATGGTGGAAACCGGACAAGCCGATTATGGCGTATTGCCTATCGAAAACAGCAGTTCGGGATCCATCAACGATGTCTACGATTTGTTGCAGCACACTAATTTGTCGTTGGTGGGCGAACTGACCAATCCCATCGATCACTGCATGTTGGTATCCGCGGAAACCACCCTGGACCAAATCGAGGTGGTCTACAGCCATCCCCAGCCGTTCCAGCAGTGCAGTCAGTTCATCGCCCGCTATCCCCAATGGAAAATCGACTATTGCGAAAGCACCGCCGCCGCCATGGAAAAAGTGGCGGCGCTCGCTTCGCCCAAGGCGGCCGCCATAGGCAGCGGTCCCGGCGGCGTCTTGTACGGATTACGGGTATTGGAACAGAATCTGGCCAATCAGCAGCAAAATTTTACCCGCTTTATCATTCTGGCCCGCAAGGCCATCGAGGTATCGGAACAAGTACCGGCTAAAACCACGTTCATCATGGCCACCGGCCAGCAATCGGGCGCTTTGGTGGAGGCGTTGCTGGTCCTGCGCGATCAGGGCATCGTGATGACCCGGTTGGAATCACGGCCTATTCGCGGCAATCCTTACGAAGAAATGTTTTATATCGACGTACAGGCCAACCTGCGCGATGCGGCCATGCAAAAGGCGCTGGCGGATCTGGGGGCCATTACCCGTTCGCTGAAAGTCCTGGGATGTTATCCCAGCGAGAATGTTGTTCCGGTGAATCCCCGTTGACGGCGCCGGGGCGTCGGGCGCCGCGCCGACCGGTGCGCGGTGTCGGCAATGGATAAAGAAGATCGTCCGACGACGCCTATCGACCGATTTCAGGTACGGCTGTCGTTGGCCTGGCGCAGCAGCAGCCGGCTTTCTTCCAGAAAGCGCTGGGCATAGCTGCCGAACCACTGTTCGATTTTCTTGAAACGGGCGATAAAAGCCGCTTTATCGCCGTGTTCCAACAATGCGATCGCCTCGCCGAAGTGCGCATAGTAACGTTTAATCAGCGCCAGGTTGCCTTGCGACGACATAATGATATCCGCGTATAATTGCGGATCTTGCGCGAATAATCGGCCGATCATGACCAGCTCCAGCCGATAAATGGGGGAAGAGAGGGCCAGCAACTGCTCCAACTGAACGTTTTCTTCCGCCAGATGCATGCCGTAAGCGAAAGTGGCGAAATGCCGTAACGCCTGGATAAAGGCCATATTCTGGTCGTGTTCCACGGCGCTGATGCGATGCAATCTGGCGCCCCATACCTGGATTTGCTCCAACAGCCATTGATAGGCTTCCGGTTGTCGGCCATCGCAATAGACCACGACTTGTTTGGCCAGACTGCCGCTGTCGGGGCCGAACATGGGGTGCAACCCCAGCACCGGCCCGGGATGGGCCGCCAGCATCGCTTGCAGCGGCGCGTTTTTTACCGAAGCGACATCCAGCAAAATGCAATCTTCCGGTAGCGGCGGCAAGCGTTCGATCACGCTAACGGTCAAGTGTATGGGCACACTGACAATCACCATGCCCGCATCGGCCACTAGCGATTCCGCGCGCGGCCAATCCTCCTGCTCAAATATTCTGACCTGATAACCGGACAGCGTGAGCATTTTTTCAAACAGGACGCCCATCTGCCCCCGCCCGCCAATAATCACCACCGGGCGCAAGTGTGGATGCAGCGTTTTAAAGCCCTTGTCGTTCTCGCTACTGTAAGACTCGCGCATGACCCGTCTGAGCACATCCTCGATTAAATCGGGGGGCACGCCCTGCGCGGCGGCTTCGCTCCGCCGCGACGCCAGCATGGCGGCTTCCCGCTCGGGCGCGTAGATAGGCAAACCGTAGCGGCTTTTTACTTCACCCACCTCTGCGACCAGTTGCAACCGTTTGGCCAGTAGCACCAACAACGCCTTATCCACTTCGTCAATGTGATCGCGTAATGCGTTCAGCTCGGCAACCATACGTCTTATTCCCCCGCCGCCCGGTCTGTCAGGACACTGCGCAGCTCATCATGCATCTGTCGTAACAGTGTATCGGTTGTCGGCCAACTGATACAGGCGTCAGTGACCGAAACGCCGTAACGCATTTCATCGCGCGGCAATTCCGAGGATTGATTGCCTTCGTGAATATGGCTTTCCAGCATCAGACCGATAATGGAACGGTTGCCCCCCTTGAGTTGCTCTAGCACCGATTGCGCCACCTCGTTTTGGCGACGGTAATCCTTGCTGGAATTGCCGTGGCTGCAATCGATCATTAAAGCCGCGTTGAGTCCGGCTTTGGCCATCTGTTCTTCGCAATCAAGGATATCCCGCGGATGGTAATTGGGCATTTTGCCGCCGCGCAGGATGACATGCCCATCCGGATTACCACGGGTCTGCAACAAGCTGACCTGCCCCGCCTGGTTGATGCCCAGAAAACGGTGAGCCATGGCGGCGGCCCGCATGGCATTGATCGCGGTGGACAAACTGCCGTCGGTGCCATTTTTGAAACCGACCGGCATCGATAGCCCGGAGGCCATTTCCCGGTGGGTTTGCGATTCGGTGGTACGCGCCCCAATGGCCGACCAACTAAACAGATCGCCCAGGTATTGCGGGCTATTGGGATCCAGCGCTTCGGTCGCCAGCGGCAATCCCATCCGGACCAAGTCCAGCAGCAGGCCACGGGCGATTTTCAGGCCGGATTCCACATCGAATGAGCCGTCCATGTAGGGGTCATTGATGAGTCCCTTCCAGCCCACGGTGGTACGCGGTTTTTCAAAATAGACCCGCATCACGATAAATAACCGGTCTTGCAATTCGTCCGACAAGGCTTTTAGCCGCCGCGCATAGTCCAGTGCGGAGTCGGGATCGTGTATGGAACAAGGACCACAGACGATAAGCAGTCGAGAATCGCGACCATGAATGATATTGGCGATAGTTTGCCGCGCGGCGGCAATGCTCTGCTGCTCTTGACGGGACAGCGGAAACTGCCGTTTCAATTCATCCGGCGTAATGATGACCTGTTCGTCGGTGATATGCACATTGTTCAGCGCGTCTTTTTGCATGATGATGTCCTGAAAAAAGAGGATACCGCGCGACGCCACCCCTGTCGTCCGCCGGTGTATGGCCTATACGATATCATGAGTCGTAAAGTTTTCAATCCATAACTGTAAAAATAATATTACTACCTGCAAACGCCTTTAAGGTGTCATACAAGGGGGTTTTCAGCGGCATCAAGCACGGTTGCACGAGAGAAAATAGCCATTATTAACAAGGCATTTGGCAAAAATTGCCATGATATTACTTCTGCGATTGCCGCAAACCGGCATTCCTCAACGGATCGATAAGAGATAGGTGTAAAATTAAATGTACAGTTTTGAATTGACCTTGCTTAATACCGAAGAGACGGTATTACCGGCGACGTCATAACATATTATGGGTTATTGATGGAAATATACGAGATAAAACGCTATCGCCTAATGACCGAATAGCCCCTATGATGGTGCCAATCCCTTTCATCACGGATGTCATAATGTTCAGGAAAATCGCCGTCTTATGCGGATTGTTATTTCTTCTTGGCGGTTGTGGCTCCTCCGACCCGTTACCGTCGGGCGGCACCCGGGCCGCATCACCCTGGTATCAGGCGGGTTACCGTGATGCGTTGGCCGGCAAGGCGGTTCGCGACAATGACACGCTGGCGGAGTGGTACGGCAATCCGCAGGTGGACCGTGATCAGTACCTCAAAGGGTACGACGCCGGTCAAATGGATTTTTGCCGGCCGCAAACACTCAAACGGTGGGGCGAACAACACCGCAATTTTCCCGCCAGTTGCGACGGCGTGCCTGACGCGGAACACTTGAAACGGGCCTGGCAGGACGGGATCGATCACATTGATCCGGTTATCGCGCCGTAACGCGGTAAAGGGCATTGAGCGCAAGGGTATGGCGAGTACAGGTTTACGCGAACAAAAGGGCCGGCTTGACAGCCGGCCCCGCTACTTTCGGATGTCGCGAAAGCGTACCGCTTAGTTAAGACGCTCTTTGATACGAGCGGACTTACCGGTACGTTCACGCAGGTAGTACAGTTTGGCCTTGCGGACAGCGCCGCGGCGCTTCACTTCAATGCTGTCGATAACAGGGGAATGCGTCTGAAAGACACGTTCCACGCCTTCGCCGTTGGAAATTTTGCGAACAGTGAATGCAGAATGCAGGCCGCGGTTACGGATAGCGATAACCACGCCCTCGAATGCCTGCAGACGTCTTTTGCTGCCTTCAACGACCCATACTTTCACTTCGACGGAATCGCCCGGACGAAATGAAGGCACGTTTTGCTTCATCTGCTCTTCTTCAAGTTGTTTGATAATGTTGCTCATAATAGGTCTCTTACCCTAGATAAACTGATAATTCAGGTGACCCGGACCATGCCGGCACCTTTAATAGTGCTGCTGGGCGGATTGATATTCCCGTTGGAATTCAGCCAGCAACTTCGCTTGCTCGTCAGTCAGAGCTAGGCTTTCCAGAAGCTCAGGTCTTCTAAGCCATGTGCGGCCAAGGGACTGCTTCAAACGCCAGCGACGAATCTCGGCATGATTGCCCGACAATAACACCGCCGGAACCTCCATGCCCGCCAACACCTCGGGCCGGGTATAATGGGGACAATCCAGCAGCCCCTCGGCGAAGGAATCCTCGGCCGCCGACATTTCATGCCCCAGCACACCGGGGATAAACCGGGAAACCGAGTCAATAACCGCCATCGCCGCCAATTCGCCCCCGCTGAGCACATAGTCGCCTATCGACCATTCTTGGTCGATTTCGGTGGCTATCAGGCGCTCATCGATTCCCTCATACCGACCGCAAACCAGAATCATTTTCGGATTCGCGGCCAACTCGCTCACACCTTGCTGATCGAGTTTGCGTCCCTGAGGGGAGAGATACATCACCTTCGCCCCTTCGCCCGCCTTTTTTTTCGCCTCGTGAATCGCGTCCCTCAAGGGCTCGACCATCATCAGCATGCCCGGACCGCCGCCATAGGGGCGTTCGTCCACGGTACGATGACGATCATGCGCGAAATCACGTGGATTCCAGCACTGCACGGCCAACAGGCCGTTTTTTACCGCCCGGCCGGTTACCCCGTAATCGGTGACGGCGCGGAAAATGTCGGGAAACAGGCTTATGACCCCAATCCACATCATACCGTTCCACCCATTACCACCGGTTGATCCACGGGATCAGAAATCCGGATCCCATTCGACCTCGATTTTCCGAGCGTCGAGATCAACGTGTTTGATAACCTGCCCGTCGAGGAACGGAATCAAGCGTTCCTGCATACCGAAGGCATCCTTCAGGTCGGCTTTTACCACCAGGACATCATTGGAGCCGGTCTCCATCATATCAATGACGGCGCCTAGCCGGTAGCCCGCGGTGTTGACCACCTGGCAGCCGATAAGATCCTTCCAGTAATAGTCGCCCTCGTCCAGCGGCGGTAGTTGCGTCGAGTCGACGACGATCTCGCAGTTCGTCAACAAGCTCGCGGCTTCCCGGTCTTCCATGCCCTTGATCTTGATGATTAAATCATCATTATGGCGTTTCCAACCTTCCAGCTCGACGTGTTGCCAGACGCCGGCCCGTTTCACGAACCAGGGCTGATAATCAAAAATGCTTTCGGATTCTTCCGTGGAAGAAAACACTCTGAGCCAACCGCGGATACCATATGCCGATCCCATCTTGCCCAACACCACCGGCTTGGTGGGAGCCGCAATGCCGTTTTGTTTGCTCATTGCCATCACCGCGACCTATCAGGCCGCTTTTTTGGCGTCTTTGATAAGCGAGCTGACGCGATCAGAAACGGTTGCGCCCAGGCCGACCCAATGGTCAACGCGATCCAAATCCACGCGCAGCGCTTCGGCCTGACCGGTTGCGATCGGATTGAAGAAACCGATGCGTTCGATAAAGCGACCGTCGCGCGCGTTGCGGCTGTCGGTCACGACGATTTGATAGAACGGGCGTTTTTTTGCGCCGCCACGTGCCAAACGAATTGTTACCATAACATCCTCTTTAGTGAATAAAACAACCGGGCCCCATCGAGGAACGGGGTCCGGTTGCCATATTTAAAAGCCCCAAAATTTTACTCGTTTCGGGGCGAAAAGCAATCGCTAGTTAACGTCCGGGAAAACCGGGCGGCATCATCCCCTTCATCCCGCGCAGCATTTTCGCCATACCGCCTTTTTTCATCTTTTTCATCATACGCTGCATATCGTCGAATTGCTTGAGCATACGATTGACGTCCTGTACCTGCAATCCGCATCCGCCGGCGATGCGACGTTTACGGGAGCCCTTGATGATCTCCGGCTGGGCGCGCTCTTTTAGCGTCATCGAATTGATGATGGCTTCCATCCGGACCAGCACTTGATCATCCATCTGCGATTTGACGTTGGCCGGCAGCTGGCCCATGCCCGGCAATTTGCTCATCATGCTGGCCATGCCGCCCATGTTGCGCATCTGCTTAAGCTGGTCGAGAAAATCGGTAAGATCGAAACCATCGCCTTTTTTCAGTTTATTGGCCAGCTTCTCCGCCTGGGCGCGATCCACTTTGCTTTCGATGTCCTCGATAAGCGACAGCACATCGCCCATGCCGAGAATGCGGCTGGCGACACGATCCGGATGGAAGGGCTCCAACGCCTCGGTTTTTTCCCCAACCCCCAGGAATTTGATCGGCTTGCCGGTAATGTGCCTGATGGATAACGCCGCGCCGCCGCGAGCGTCGCCGTCGACTTTGGTGAGCACCACGCCGGTCAGCGGCAACGCCTCATTGAACGCTTTGGCGGTATTGGCGGCGTCCTGGCCGGTCATGGCATCCACCACGAACAGCGTTTCCACCGGATTGATGGCCGCGTGGACTTGCTTGATTTCCTCCATCATGGCTTCGTCGACATGCAAGCGGCCGGCGGTATCCACCAGCAGAACATCGTAGAACTTCAGTTTCGCTTGCTGTAGCGCCTGCCGAACGATATCCAGCGGCCGCTGATTGGCGTCGGAAGGGAAAAAATCCACCTCGACGGACCGTGCCAGCGTTTCCAGTTGCTTAATCGCCGCCGGACGGTAAACGTCCGCCGAGACCACCAGCACCTTTTTCTTGTGTTTTTCACGCAGATGCCGGCCCAGTTTCGCCACGCTGGTGGTTTTCCCGGCGCCTTGCAGGCCCGCCATCAGCACCACCGCCGGCGGCTGGGCGGCCAGGTTGAGCTCGCTGTTATGCTCGCCCATGGCGTTCACCAGTTCGGTACGGACAATCTTGACAAATTCCTGGCCCGGCGTCAGGCTTTTGTTGACTTCCTGTCCAAGGGCGCTTTCCTTGACCCGGTTGATAAACTCGCGCACCACGGGCAACGCCACGTCGGCTTCAAGCAGCGCCATACGCACTTCACGGAGCGTATCTTTTATGTTGTCTTCGGTCAGGCGGCCCCGGCCGCTGATATTGCGCAATGAACGGGATAATCGATCGGATAAATTTTCAAACATCGTTCTCTACTCAACCTGAAGTCCGGCCGCGGATGCGACATCGGTAACCGATTATATATCTTAATGAATTCAAGTTGCATCGCGGCGGCAAGGGAGCGCCGCCGACAAAGTGGCAACGTGAAGGATGATGAGTATAACATGAAGCCGCAAAGGATCGCTGCATTGACGATGAGAACGGTTGGAGCGGAAGACCGGCGGCGGTATACTATTCATTTCAATTTCTTTAGTTAAGCCCCAAACCGTATGCCCTGGATTGCCCTGCTGTCGTTTCTCGCCTACGCATTGAGTCTTGGTCTGATCCTGCCCGGTGTCCTGCGCAGGAATAGCGTCTACCGGAGGCTGGCGCTGCTATCGGCCGCCGTGGCGCTGGTAAGCCATGCCTGCTCGCTGTATTTCTGGATATCGCCGGCGCGGATGGGACTGAACCTGAGCCTTATCAATATCGGTTCCACCGTCAGCCTGATGATTTGCGTAGTCATGACCGTGGTGGCGAGCCGCAACCGCGGCTGGTTCCTGCTGCCGGTGGTTTATATCTTGGCCATGCTGCATCTGGCGGCCGCCAGCCTCATGCCGGGAGAATTCATTACGCATCTGGAAAGCACGCCGGGGTTGCTGGTGCATATCGGCTTGGCGCTGTTTTCCTATGCCGTGTTGGTTATCGCCGCATTGTATGCCGGTCAACTGGCTTGGCTGGACCATCTGCTTAAAACCAAGCAACTGAGTTTCAGCGCCGATCTGCCGCCGCTGATGACGATAGAGCGTAAAATGTTCCATATTACCCAAGTGGGCGTCGTTTTGCTGACGCTGACGCTCGGCACGGGTCTGTTGTATCTGCGCGATCTGTTCAGCGGCGAAAACGAGCATAAGGCGGTTCTCTCTATTGCGGCCTGGTTGGTTTATGTTGTTTTATTGTGGGGACATTACCGTGAGGGATGGCGGGGCCGCCCGGTGGTATGGCTGAGCCTGCTGGGGATATTGCTGCTCACCTTTGCCTATTTTGGCAGCCGCATCTGGCAAGATATCATGGCGGGCTGAATCCGCGCCCGTCGGACGCCCGTTTACGGGTTTATTTAAGGGGAATCCCCACGTTGGAACAGGTTTCGACCAGTACCCTATTGATAATTCTGATAATTATGGTGCTGGTTTCCGCTTATTTTTCCGCCTCGGAAACCGGAATGATGACGCTCAACCGCTACCGTCTGCGGCATCTGGCCAAGCAAGGCAACCGCGCCGCCAGGCGAGTGGATAAATTGTTGCGTCGTACTGATCGCCTGCTGAGCCTGGTGTTGATCGGCAATAATCTGGTGAATATCCTCGCTTCGGCCCTGGCCACCATTATCGGCATGCGGTTGTATGGCGACGTGGGCGTGGCCATGGCCACGGGTATTCTCACTTTCGTTATCCTGCTGTTCGCCGAGGTGCTGCCGAAAACCGTTGCGGCGCTTTATCCGGAACACATCGCGTTACCAAGCAGCCTGATTCTCATGCCGCTGCAAAAAATCATGCTGCCGCTGGTGTGGCTGCTCAATATCATTACCCGGTTATTGATGCGGATGATGGGTATCAAGGTGCCGTCAAATCTTAACGACGCCCTGAGCAAGGACGAGCTGCGTTCTATCGTCAGCGAATCCCGATCGCTGATTTCACGGCGCAACCAGGACATGCTGATTTCGGTGCTGGACCTGGAAAAAGTTACCGTCGGCAATATCATGGTGCCGCGTAACGAAATCGTCGGTATCAATGTCAACGACGAATGGAAATCCATCATCCGGCAATTGACCCATTCCCCGCACGGTCGCATCGTGTTGTACCGCGATAATCTCGATGACGCCATCAGCATGCTGCGCGTCCGTGAAGCCTACCGGCTGATGACTGAAAAGCAGGAGTTCACCAAGGAAAACCTGCTGCGTGCCGCCGATGAGATTTATTACATACCGGAGGGGACGCCGCTCAATGTCCAATTGGTCAAATTTCAGCGTAACAAAGAAAAAGTCGGGTTGGTGGTGGATGAATACGGCGATATCCAGGGTTTAATCACCGTGGAGGATATCCTTGAGGAAATCGTCGGCGACTTTACCACATCTATGTCGCCCTCCCTGGCCGAAGAAGTCGTCCCGCAAAGCGATGGCTCGGTATTGATCGAAGGCGGCGCCAATATCCGCGAGTTGAACAAGGCATTCAACTGGACGCTGCCTGAGGATGAGGCGCGGACGGTAAACGGTATGCTCTTGGAGGAATTGCAGGATATCCCCGCCGAGGGCACCTTGACGGAGGTCGGCCATTATCAAATCGAAATTCTGCTGGTGCAGGACAATATGATAAAGCAAGTTCGCATCACGCCGCTTAAGGCGCTGAAAAGCGGTCTGGATGAGAGCCGATAAGGCGGATACGTAGACGCCAGTCCCAAAAGTTCCGCGCCGCGGGCAGACCGTCAAACGCCCTCCGGCTCTCGCCGGACGGCGGGATGTCTTGAATGGCGGTCAGGTCAGATGTGCAACTCGGCCAGTTTCTCCTTCGGCAAGGCCAGCTCATCGTTGTGGTTGACCCGGACATCGCTGTCAAGAATATGCCGGGCGATGTCCTGCGCTTCCGTCAGCGAGTGCATGCGGTAGGAGCCGCACTGATATTCGTTCAGTTCTGGAATTTTGCGCTGATCGGCGACTTTCAGCACATCTTCCATTGCCGCTTTCCACGCGTTGGCGACCCGCTGTTCATCCGGCGCGCCGATAAGGCTCATATAAAAACCGGTACGGCAACCCATCGGCGAGATATCGACGATTTCCACCCCATTGCCGTTGAGGTGATTACGCATGAACCCGGCAAACAGATGTTCCAGGGTATGAATGCCGCGCTCCGGCATGATCTCTTCGTTGGGCCGGCAAAAACGCAAATCGAAAACGGTAATGGTATCGCCATGGGGGGTTTTCATGGTCTTGGCGACCCGAACCGCTGGCGCGGCCATACGGGTATGGTCTACGGTAAAGCTATCCAAAAGTGGCATATCGTCACCTCCTATTAAAAAATTTATTTTTTTGCTGATCTGGGGAAACTTTTTTCCTGGCCACGAGTCTCACATAGTGAAAGACGCGCATTTGTTATCATCATCCCTGTCTTCAGAGATGTTTATTTGGCCACAGCTTCTGTGGCCTTTTCTTTTTACTCACCGCCATGCCGCCGCAGCAGATATTCGTCAAAACTCACCGTATCCGATGCCTCCAGCTTGCGTTGACGCTGCCATGAACGTGCCTGCTCGGCCGTGAAGGCACGTTCATCAAGCACCTCAAGGGGCTCATCGCTCAACATCCGGCGATACTCATTAGCCAGCGACAGGCCCAGCCCGCTGATGCCCTGCTTCTTCATGGCGTTCAGGATCCGGGCCGAAAACGTCAGTTCCGGGTTGTTAAAACCGGCAGCCAGCTCATCGCAACTCTGGCGATAAAGGCGATTATGATTATTGTGATCGAGGATATGGGCTACCCGGCGCAAATCCTCAAACAAGGTAAGACCCGCCTCGGCCAGTGGAACACGCGCCGCGCCGCAATCGACGCTCAGCAGCAATCCGGGCTTGCGCCCTTCAAGTATAACGCTGTTCCAGTTAGCGCGGGTGCACTGCAGTTCGTCGGCGGACATTTCCGGCGCCTCGGCTAAAGTACACCAGATCAAGAAAAGATCCAGGAAACGGGCCTGTTGCTCATCAATGCCTATCGGCGAGAACGGGTTGATATCCAGGGAACGCACTTCGATATACTCAATACCGCCGCGCAGCAACGCTTGCGAGGGGGATTCGTTTTCGTTCGTCACACGTTTGGGACGTATCGGCGCATACAGCTCATTTTCAATTTGCAGGATATTGGTATTCACCTGCAAGTATCTACCGTTCCGTTTCAGGCCGATGCGTTCATATTCCGTGGACGGCGTGCGGATAGCGCGTCTTAGGGCGGCGATATAATCGGACAGGCGATTGAAGGTAATGCCCAGTTGGCTTTGCGACTTGTTGGTATAACCCAAATCGCTGAGCCGTAACGATGTGGCATGGGGGAGATAAATCATACCGGATTCGCCTTTCTCGAACGGAAGCTGTGTGTCGCGACCATTGAGGAAAGACGAACAAATGGCCGGAGAAGCGCCAAAAAGGTAGGGAATGATCCAGCCAAAACGATAATAATTGCGGATAAGGCGCAGATAGCCGGCTGAAATGGCCTCTTTGCCGCTGATTTCATCGGTGATCCCGGCGCGCGCCTGCCAAAAAGCCAACGGCAGGGAAAAATTGTAGTGAACGCCGGAGATCACTTGCATCAAAGCGCCATAGCGATTTTTGAGTCCTTCCCGGTAAAGCGTTTTGAAGCGGCCCAGATTGGACGAGCCGTATTGCGCGAGTTCAATGGGCTGGGCGTTATCGATGAAACACGGCATACTCAGCGGCCACATCCGTTCATCGCCCAAATGGCGAGCCACATAGCGATGCACATCCCGCAGTACGGCCAACATATGGTTGACGTCGTCATCCACCGGCGTAATAAATTCCAGTAAGGCCTCAGCGAAATCGGTGGTGATCCATTTATGGGTTAACGCCGCGCCCAGGCATTCGGGATGCGGGGTTTGCGCCAAACGGCCCTGGGGGGAAATACGCAACGTTTCGCGCTCCACCCCTCGGCGGATACCCTTCAGTGCGTGGGGATGCGCTTCCAGCCATGACAGCGCTGCTGATACATCCGGGATCAAATTGACCTCCCGCAGTGGGTTTTATATTGGGTAAGCATAATTTAATCTGCCCATTTATGACTATCTCTACTCAAAAATCATTCAAGATGCGTCGAGGCGGCAAGTGGGATGTTCCCGGCATTACCGCGACGCGCGAACTCTGGAAATATCCTGGTTATTAACGCATGCCCTTGCTGAATTTCCGTGTGCGGTTGTGCTATTTCGGACCACATTCGACGGCGTGTCCTCTGTTGGCCAGACTGGCGCGTCCGGTCACCAGTGGGCGATTCGGACATCCACGCAGGCCATTGATGCCGAGCGGGCGGCCATGACGCCGAAATCGGCGTCTTCGAACACGACGCATCTTTCCGGCCGCACCCGCAACAGTTCAGCGCACTTTAAGAAAGTTTCCGGGTGCGGTTTATGCCGGCTGACATCGTCGGCCCCGACCACGGCATCGAAATAGGACAGTAAGCCCAGGTGGTCGAGCAACGAAACAGCCAGTCGATGTTCGCTTCCCGTGCCGACCGCCATCGGCCGTTTGCCGTGATAATGTTTGACCAGCGACACCAGCGGCAAAGGCCGGACTTCATCGAACAGCATGGCTTGCGCCACTTCGGTTTTCTCCCGGGCCAGCAGGTGGGGATCCAGAGTGGAGCGGTATGTATCGATTATCGTTTTTGCGACAAGCCAGGTCGGCGAACCGTTTAACGATACCATCGCAGCCTCGTCGAACTGCATGTCATATCGTTTAAGAACTTGATGCCAGGCTTTGCGATGGGTTGATTCCGTATCCAGCAGCGTGCCGTCCATATCGAAGATCAGCCCCTCGTATTGATCGTACATCGTTGCATCCTGATGCGAGTAATAGGGCCATACTGTAACCCAAAGTCATAAAGTTGTCGCTTTTTCTGTTAGCGGCACGCCGGGGATGGCGCCATGCGCAGTAGTTTCGCGGCATTTATCCGTTCTGGCGGACACGGGACAATGCAAGGCGTGTAAGCGCCGTCCCTCAGGCGAGCGATAGCAGTCAGTCAAGAGGCTATGGAAAGCCTGGCTCGGCCACATTAAGGGCATTGCGTGGTGAACATGGGAACAACACAGGAACAAGACATATCAGAGGGGAAATGGTGCATCCAGGAGGATTCGAACCTCCGACCGCTCGGTTCGTAGCCGAGTACTCTATCCAGCTGAGCTATGGATGCAATACCACGAGTGGTTGCAAATAAACGGATGAAAACGCGTCCCGCTTTATGTTGCCGATATGCCGAGGACTTAACACGAAAGCACCTTGCCCCGACACCTTCTTGCTTCCCAAGGAGAAGAAGTCAACAGTAGATGGTGCATCCAGGAGGATTCGAACCTCCGACCGCTCGGTTCGTAGCCGAGTACTCTATCCAGCTGAGCTATGGATGCAGCGTAACAAAAACTTACCTATTGGAATATTATAACTCGATTCCAGGATTAATTGTTTAATCCTTTTTACAAGTCAGATCCAATATATTACCTATTAAACTAAACCATTAAGGCTAATGCATTAATCACTGAGCCGTTACAGCCCGAGTCATAGTTTAATATTACTGCACATTTTATTACCGCCATGAAGACAGCGCAGTAAATGGTGCATCCAGGAGGATTCGAACCTCCGACCGCTCGGTTCGTAGCCGAGTACTCTATCCAGCTGAGCTATGGATGCACAGCAAATGGCGGTGAGGGAGGGATTCGAACCCTCGATACAGCTTTTGACCGTATACTCCCTTAGCAGGGGAGCGCCTTCAGCCTCTCGGCCACCTCACCCACATGCCAACAGTAAAGCTCATCGGCACTGCGTGGCGCACATATTACTTTCCCGGCCTGATAAGTCAAACAATTTTTCCCATCCTCCGAGCGTTTGGACAAAAGCCATGCAACTTGACCAGAACGCCAGCGCAATGATGCCTCATCCCGCCTCCGCCCCGTCTGACAGGCAAGAAGAACATGAAATGAGGGAATAATCAGGTTCGAATAAGAAAAAGGTGACGCATAAATAGCTACGCCCCGCTAACGCAAGGCGCAATGAAATCAGAATGGGTTTTGTTGCGACTTTTCAGCCTGGATGCGCTGGTATATTTCTTCACGGTGAACAGAAACTTCTTTAGGCGCGTTGACACCGATACGTACCTGGTTGCCCTTGACTCCTAAAACCGTAACCGTTACCTCATCGCCAATCATGAGGGTTTCACCAACTCGACGAGTCAGAATAAGCATTCTTTGCTCCTTGAAAGATTAAAAGAGTCGGGTCTCTCAGTTTCCCGCCATTATCCATCATATACCGTGAAAACGTAAGTCATGTTAGTGACATAAAATGCCAGCAGGCTGACAACTTTCAACATCAGGTATAAGTTTAGTCGATATGACCAGCTTCGCGCCTAACTTTTAAGTTGAAAACAAGGCGAATCTAAACGCCATAACTTAACAGAAAGCTATGGCGTTGATAATAACGTATTCTTATCTTGCCTAAAATTTCGCTGCCAGGAAGCCCTCGACACTCGCCAACGCGGCGGGCAGCGATTCAACATCGCTGCCGCCCGCCTGCGCCATATCGGGACGTCCGCCACCCTTACCGCCCACCTGCGCGGCCAGATGGCCTACCAGTTCGCCAGCTTTGACCCGATCGGTCAAATCCTTGGTGACGCCAACGATCAGGCTGACCTTGCCGTCGTTGACAGTCGCCAGGACAATCACGGCGGACCCCAGCTGATTTTTTAAATCATCGACCATGGTACGCAACAACTTGGCCTCGGTATCGTTCAGTTTACTGACCAAAACCTTAACGCCCTTAACCTGTTTCACAGACTGCGTCAATGTGGCGCTTTCCTGGGCGGCCTGCTGGTTTTTGAGCTGCTGGAGATCCTTTTCCAGTTGACGATTACGTTCCAACAAAACTTTTATTTTCTCCGGCAGGCTCTGGCTGTCACCCTTCATCAGTTGGGAAAGGTCATGCAGCACATCGATTTGCTGGTTGACGGCCGCCAGGGCGCCTTCGCCTGTGACGGCTTCAATCCGGCGGATACCGGCCGCGGTGCCCGATTCGGACAGGATATGGAACAAGCCGATATCGCCGGTTCGCGACGCATGGGTGCCACCGCAAAGCTCAGTGGAAAAATCACCCATGGCCAGCACCCTGACCTGCGCGTCGTATTTCTCGCCGAAGAGCGCCATGGCGCCTTTGGCGCGAGCCGCCTCAAGATCCATGATATCGGTGGTGATGGGCAGGTTGCGCCGTATCTGCGCGTTGACGATATTCTCAACGGCCCGGATCTGTTCGGGTTTCATGGCTTCGTGATGAGAAAAATCGAATCGCAGATACTGATCGCTCACCAACGACCCTTTTTGCGCCACATGCGTGCCAAGCACCTGACGCAACGCGGCATGTAGCAAATGGGTCGCGGAATGGTTCAGGCGAATGCGATCGCGCCGGGACGGGTCGACACAGGCGGCGACTTCCTCGCCGATCTTCAGCTCTCCGAACGTCAGCCGACCGAGATGGCCGATAGCCTTGCCGTATTTTTGCGTATCCTCGACCTTAAACAGGCCCAAGGACGCGTTCAGCTCGCCCTGGTCGCCGACCTGCCCGCCCGACTCGCCGTAGAAAGGCGTTTCATCCAATACAACGACCGCCTCCTCTCCAGGACCGATCACGTTTACCGCTTCGCCATTGCGAAACAGCGCGGTGACGTTTCCCCGATGGCGAAGTTCATCGTAGCCGAAGAACCGACTGGGGTTTTCCACCCGGACCATACTGTTGTAATCCGCACCGAAGCCGCTGGATTCGCGGGCGCGACGGCGCTGTTCCTCCATGGCGCGATCGAATCCCTGCTCGTCCACTTTCAACTGCCGTTCCCGGCAAACGTCGGCGGTGAGATCCAAGGGGAAACCATAAGTGTCGTATAAACGGAACGCCGTTTCCCCATCCAACGTATCGCCCTGCAATTTCGCCAGTTCCTCATCCAGTAGCGCCAAACCGCGCTCAAGGGTGCGGGCGAACTGCTCCTCTTCGGCGCGCAGCACCTGTTCGACCGCGGCACGTTGCTGCCTCATACTCTCGGCCGCCGGCCCCATGACGTCGATCAGCGGACCAACCAGCTTATAGAAAAAGGCTTCCCGAGCGCCCAGCATGTTGCCGTGGCGCACCGCGCGGCGAATGATGCGGCGTAATACGTAGCCTCGGCCCTCATTGGCGGGGACGACGCCATCAGCCACCAGAAAGGCGCAGGAACGGATATGATCCGCGATAACCCGCAGGGATTTGCTGGCCAGGTCACGGCTACCGGTGACCTTGGCCACTTCGGCGATAAGGGTTTGGAACAGATCGATATCGTAATTGGAATCCACATGCTGCAACACCGCGGCAATGCGTTCCAAACCCATGCCGGTATCCACCGAAGGTTTCGGCAACGGTAACAGCGTGCCGTCCGATTGACGGTTAAACTGCATGAACACCAGGTTCCATATTTCGATATAGCGATCGCCATCTTCTTCCGGACTGCCCGGAGGGCCGCCCCAGATATGGTCGCCGTGGTCGTAAAAGATTTCCGAGCAAGGGCCGCAAGGGCCGGTATCGCCCATTTGCCAGAAGTTGTCCGAGGCGTAGGCGCTACCTTTGTTATCGCCAATCCGAACAATGCGCTCGCTCGGCACGCCCACTTCGTTGGCCCAGATGTCGTAGGCTTCGTCGTCGGTGGCATAAACGGTCACCCACAGCTTTTCCTCCGGCAAATTGAACCATTGCTCGCCGGTCAACAATTCCCAGGCGAAACTGATAGCGTCTTTTTTGAAATAGTCGCCAAAGCTGAAGTTGCCCAGCATTTCAAAGAAAGTGTGGTGACGGGCGGTATAGCCGACATTCTCCAAATCATTATGCTTTCCGCCCGCACGCACGCAGCGCTGCGATGTGGTGGCGCGATGATAGGACCGGTTATCCAGGCCGAGGAACACGTCCTTGAACTGATTCATGCCGGCATTGGTGAATAATAATGTCGGATCGTTTTCAGGCACCAGGGAACTGCTCGCAACGACCTGGTGTCCTTTGCTATGGAAAAAATCGAGAAACGCTTGACGGATCTCAGCGGTGCTCTTGCTCATAGTAGTCCTGGAATCAAGCTATACTCGTCACGTTTCGCGCTGCCGGCAGGCCGGCTTTACCCGCTCGCCCTGGCCGTCTGACAAGCCAGCGACCGGAGGGCTGCCGCGTCGCCGCCTTTGTGCAACGCGAATAATTCAGAGTATAAACGAACAAATCGAAAACAGAATAGCGCACTATCGCGACGCTACAGTAGCGTTCACAACTCAAAAGTGGGAATAAGATAAGTTTTCTTTGCGGCGAAGTAAAATCCAACAGCAATCAATTTTATGAATTTATACTCGTCATGCTACTGGTTGCCACTTTGGCGACGACGTTGGCGACAAATGCGCCGCTCGCCGGCCACTGCGATACAATACGGATACGTTAGCGTATAGAATTTGTATAGATGGCCTGGATCTCTTCAAAGGAAAAGCCCCGTGCAAGCAGGTAACGCTGCACTTTGATCTTCTCCAGGCGCCCGGCTGGCAACGGTTGCCCAAATTTTTTTTGAGCAACGCTCATGGCTTGGGCCGGACGATCGATGGCCGCCTCAGCGAAAGCGGCATCAATAATCTCGCGCTTCACCCCTTTTTGCTTAAGTTCAGCGCGGATCTTCTGTTCACCATAACCTTTGTTACTGCGGCTCGTCACATAACTCGCGGTAAAACGACTGTCATTCAACCAGTCACGCCGTCGGCAATAGTCGATGACCTCATCAAGCTCGACCCGCGCGCGCCGTTCAGGTTCTTGCGGCGGCAGGGAGGATTTCAGTCGATCCCTCGCCATGACCGCCTTTAACTTACTACGCAGTTCCGCCTCGCTATGATCCCGGCGCGATAATATGCGCATAGCTTGATCCAGCAACGAAACCGATACCGTTACGCGCGCTTCAGCGGATGCTGAATCTCTGGCGATCACATTTCCTCACTGCTTTCATCAACGGTATTTTCATCGAAAGCCTCGCCATCGCCCCCGAAGCTGGCGGCGGAATTATGCAACAGCATATCACGCAGTTTTTTATCCAATTCGGCGGTCACTTCGGGGCGATCCTTAAGAAACTGACAGGCATTGGCTTTGCCCTGACCGATTTTCTCACCGTTATAGCTGTACCAGGCACCGGCTTTTTCGATCAATTTGTGCTTAACGCCCAAATCCACCAGCTCTCCATAGATATTGATGCCTTCACCGTAGAGGATCTGAAATTCAGCTTGCTTGAAAGGCGCGGCCACCTTGTTTTTAACCACTTTGACGCGGGTTTCGCTGCCCACCACCGTTTCGCCTTCCTTGATGGATCCAATACGGCGTATATCAAGGCGCACGGACGCATAGAACTTGAGAGCGTTGCCGCCGGTGGTGGTTTCCGGGTTGCCGAACATGACGCCGATCTTCATGCGGATTTGGTTGATAAATATCAATAGCGTGTTGGCGTTTTTGAGATTGCCCGCCAGTTTGCGCATTGCCTGGCTCATCATGCGCGCCGCCAGCCCCATGTGGGAATCGCCGATTTCCCCCTCAATTTCCGCCTTGGGCGTCAATGCGGCGACGGAGTCGACGATGATGACATCCACCGCGCCGGAGCGGGTCAAGGCATCGCAAATTTCCAGCGCTTGCTCGCCGGTATCCGGTTGTGAACAAAGCAGATTATCGATATCCACGCCCAGTTTTTTGGCATAGATGGGATCAAGGGCGTGTTCGGCGTCGATAAACGCGCAGGTCTTGCCTTCGCGCTGCGCCGAGGCGATGACCTGGAGGGTCAAGGTGGTTTTGCCGGAGGACTCGGGCCCATAGATTTCAACAATGCGCCCCATGGGCAAACCGCCGGCGCCCAACGCGATATCGAGGGACAAAGAGCCAGTGGAGATGGTTTCGACATCCATGGACCTATCTTCACCCAGGCGCATGATGGAGCCTTTGCCAAACTGCTTCTCAATCTGGCTCAACGCCGCCGCCAACGCCTTTTGCTTGTTCTCATCAATAGCCATTTCAACTCCTTTCGTCCTGTTGCGCAGGGAGCGGCACCGCTGCCCTATTGCTCATTTGGATTGCCCATTTGGATTGCCCATTTGGCCGTTCCGGCAATCGTCAATGCCGATCATACGGCGATTATACTGTACAATCATACAGTATCAAGTTTTTTTCAGAAAAAAGTGTCCAGCAGCGTCGTCAGGGCGAAATGGACTGACTGCCGGCGGACGGCATCCCGTCCGCCCTGAAAATGCTTCAGTTGGGCGAAGGGTTCGCGTCGCCCCCCGGCGAAGCCGAACCAGACCGTGCCAACCGGTTTATCGATCGATCCGCCGTCCGGACCGGCGATACCGCTGACCGCCACGGCATAATCCGCCGAGGCGATCGCCAGGGCGCCCTCGGCCATTTCCAACACCACCGGGGCGCTGACGGCGCCATATTGCTCCAACGTGCTGGCCTTGACCCCCAGCATAGCCGATTTGGCCCGGTTGCTGTAAGTGACGAAGCCGCGATCGAACCAGCCGGAACTGCCTGGGAGATCCGTGATCGTCTTGGCGATCCAGCCGCCGGTACAGGACTCCGCGCACGTAATATAGCGGCCTTCTCTCTTGAGGGCCTGGCCGATTCGGGCGCTGAGCTTCAGCAATTCTTCGTCGTTCATATCATCCCATCCTGATGCAACCTCGGCTGAAAAGGAACCGCCGCGCCGGTCGGCGCGGCATTTTTCGGTATCATTGTAAGACGGGCCGCATTTTTTTGATACCGCGGTCGGAACCGGCGGCCCAGTCGCGGGAAGCCGGGACGCCGGCCCCGCTGAAGCCAGTATAGCCGCGACCGTTATGGCGTTATTCGGCGACGGACCCGCTCGATTTCGCTTGTCCGACGACGGACGATGCATTATTTTCTTTGCCCGCGCCTTTGCTCGCCCCGCCGTCCGGGCGTTTATGGATTCCCCCGGACGACGCCTGGCGGGATCAGGGTATATACTCAAAAAGTCTTTCTCATGACTTATTGGAATTTATTGCGTAATCCAGAGTGGATTAGCATCCAGCGGCATGCAGGTTCTTTCCACTGGCAAATTCAGGAATAATGATGAAAAAAACGACATTAGCGTTACTGGCCGCCTCCCTGGCGTTTGGGGCGGTTCAGGCCCAGGCTGAAGACGGACTGGCCGCCATCAAGGCCGCCGGAACCATTTCTTTCGGCACCGAAGGCACATACGCGCCTTACACTTTTCATGACAGCAATAACAAACTGGTGGGATTCGATGTGGATTTGGGCCGCGCCATCGCGCAAAAACTCGGCGTTAAGGCCAAGTTCGTCGAAGGCCGCTGGGACGGTCTGATAGCCGGCCTCGATGCCAAACGGTACGATGCGGTCATCAATGAAGTGGGCATCACGCCGGAACGGCAGGCCAAATATGACTTCTCCAAACCTTATATCGATTCCAAAGTGGTGCTGATTACCCGTAGCGATAATACCACTATCAAAGGTTTCGCCGACTTGAAGGGGCAAAAGGCGGCCCAGAGCATGACCAGCAATTTTGGGCAGTTGGCGACCAAATATGGCGCCGAAATCGTCCCCAACGACGGCTTCAACCAATCAATCGAACTGGTGCTGAGCCGGCGCGCCGCCGCGACGCTTAACGACAATCTCTCCTATCTGGATTTCAAGAAACATCAACCGAACGCGCCTTTGAAAGTGGTGGCATCCCAGCCCGGCAACGCGCCTTCCGGCATTCTTGTGCGCAAAAACCAGCCCGAGCTGGTGAAAGCCCTAAACGATGCGCTGGACCAGATTAAAGCTGACGGAACTTACAAGACGATTTCGATCCGTTACTTCGGACAGGATATTTCCAAGTAACCGCGACGATCAAGGAGCCCTGAGCGATGCCTTCCTGGCTGCAACTGATGCTGGACTCCTTTTGGCGGTTATTTTCCGCCGGATTGATGTTCACTATACCGCTGGCGGTACTGTCGTTTATCGGCGGTTTGCTGGTGGGTTTTGTGGTGGCGCTGATCCGGCTTTATGGTCCCCAACCGCTTAAAGGGCTGGCAGATTTTTATGTATGGGTGATCCGCGGCACCCCCCTGCTGGTACAGCTGTTTTTGATATTTTATGGTCTCCCCAGCGCCGGCATTACCCTGGACGCGTTTCCTGCGGCATTGATCGGTTTTATCATCAGTGTCGGCGCCTACGGGTCGGAAATCATCCGCGGCGCTATTTTGTCAGTACCCAAGGTGCAATGGGAAGCCGCCTATGCCATCGGCATGAGCAGCACCCAGGCCATGCGCCGGGTTATCATGCCCCAGTCGGTGTTCGTTTCACTGCCGCCGTTGGCCAATTCGTTTATTTCCCTGATCAAGGACACATCGCTGGCGGCCGTTATCACCGTGCCGGAAATGTTCCTGGCCGCCCAACGCATCGTTGCGGTCACGTATGAACCATTGATTCTTTACATTGAAGCGGCCATCATCTATCTGATGTTCAGTACCGTGCTCAGCAAACTGCAAACGCGGTTGGAACTGCATTTTCGCCGGTACGAATGATTTTCACGCCGTAAGCCGTCCGTTACAACGGCAATGGCGCCGATTCGGCGCCATTGCCGCCCCTACCGCCCTCCGCGAAGAGTTATCCGGGCAAAACGGTCCATATGACGAAAAACGCTTATTTCATTAAATTGAATTAACTGTTCCTGTGACGTTTATATATCATGATCGTCCATAATAAAGTTGGATAAGCGGTATTCCGGTAATCTGGCTTCGGTAATATGTCCGATACGAATGGGCAATTCGCTATCGGAATCACAAAGAGATTTAATGTATTGCCAGTGCGCTTGTTCTGTTTCCATATGTTCGATCATGGGGTCGAAGGCCCCATCGGCTATCGTTATTTTGGGCTGTTCGGCTGTTGGGTCGTTATCTTCCTGCAACTCCTCGTCGCACTCCGGGGTAGCCGTTTCATCTTCTTCTAAAAATTCAGCCATTTGTTTGATCATTTGTAAATCATGACTGGCGGTTTGCGGTGAAAAATAAAATAGGCCGTCGTTAAACACCGCCTCCATGATTTCATAAAAATAAAAGTGCATTCCACCTTGTACGTAAGTCAGTTTATCATTTATCGACACGCCCATCGTCGTTTGGTCAAAAAGGCTATTCTTTTCAAAATTATAACTAACCAAGGCTTGCCGATCGCTAATGACCACAGGCACGTTTTTGATGCAATGGATATCGCCGCTGATGCTGTAATGCTCCCGGTCCGCCCGTTTGTAACCGTTGGCGGTACTGGCTACCTCGATGTCGAAATAGCGGGTCGGAATTCTCTCCCGATTGAAATAACTGGCAAAATCCTCCCCCTGCTGGATTTCCTGATGTTTGAATGCACGGTGAACGGAGGTTGTTCGCTGAATGCCGATCCAGTCGAAAAGCGCTTGCGTCTGAGAGGGCTTGCGGATTTCGGTGATGTAGGACATAACATCGATGTCCAGATAGGCGCTTAATAGCGGTGCCCAGGGCTCAATGGCCAAAAATATATCCGACAGCGTCGTGTCTTCCTCGATGAGGACATGATGGCGGAAGTATTTTAATAAAAAAAAAGGATCCGCCACTTTCAGGCAGTCCTGTATCGCTAATAGGGGCACCGCGGTGAGATCATCATAATCTGAACGAAACCTTAAGATTGAATCTTTACAGAAAATTAAAACACCATCCATGCCGCCCCCGGGTAATGTAATACCTTATAACATCGTTGCAGTTTACCATTTCCAGGCTAAACAGCTAGACTCGTTATACTTCAAGCCGCCTCTTTGCCGGCGGCGTTCACTTACGCCAGCCAAACGCCAGCCAGGGGATCCCGGGGCTAATGAGGAACTCCCGTCCCTTGACTGAAGCGCGACACCGGCGATAAAGCAGTTTTAACGTTGAATACTTCGCGTTGTATCGCGGCGACAAGTCAGCGACATTATTGCGACGCGCCCGTTATGTCGGTATTTTCACGAGTGGCCGAGCCAGATGGCTCACAGGTCAGGTGGGCGCCGGCAAATCCCGGATATGCCAGTGTCACCAAACCGCCCACCAACAGGCTGACCGCATGATACCGTTCATCTTTGCACAGTGAGGTGTTCTCCAGCGCGACGGCTATTGTCGCACTGATAGCCACCACCGCTTCGAAAATCGACGTGCGCATGGCACTGGTGGTCAACAGATTATCGGCGAACTGGGCTGATGTCGGCCAATTGCCGGAACCGACCCGCGGGCGCGCCAAACCGATGCGCATCCCAGCGCGCTCAGGGGGTAGCGCGTTGTCCTTCGCCGTCATCCCTTGCGCCGACGCTGTATGAAGTCCCGACATAAGCGCCGCCTTTTCCGGTTCCGGCCGGTCTTGTGGATCAGCGGCGAAATAGCGCATCCAAAAGGGTCTTTGCAGCTCATCAAACACTTCCACCGCGCTGTTCATGGCGCTGCGCAACAGATCATGGAGGAGGTCCGGTTCCGCCAGCGCCAGCGCGGCGGCGGCGGCCGGCGCCAAATCCGCCGCTCGCGCGGCCGATGAAATCAAAAATTCGGCGCCGGAACGCGGCGCCAGCCTGAGCAAGCCCTCACTTAGCAGCATTTGGGCGATACCGTACAACACGCTGGCGCAAACCAGGCCGTCGCCATTCATCCCACTATCCCCGCGCAAGGGAAAGAAGGTTTGCAGGATGTCCCGCGCCAATGTATAGCAAGCCATTTGCGGGCCGACGGACGCCAAGGTCGCGCCAAGAATGCGCTGCGGCTGATAAACCGCCGCGGTCAAAATGGCAAGGGAACTCAATAACAATACCCCCATCCGCGAGCAGCGACTGGCGGTAGTGGCCGTACCCGTCCGTTCATCGCGCAAAACGCCGGCCAGGTTCAGAGCCGGCCCCAGGAGGAGCGATCCTATACCGCTGATCATTCGACAATGATGGGCGTCGGCCCCATCAAGCCCCTGTAAATGACGTTCCAAGACAAAACCGACCATCTGCCGTAAAACCGTCGTCAAAGCGACAATCACACCGGTACGCGTTGCCACCGCGAGCACATTGCCGGCGCGGCGCGCCCTGTCGCTGGAGAATATTCGCTCATCATTGGCCAACACATCGCCAATATAATCCAGCAATATCCGTCCGCGCTCCATCAAGCCGGCGGCGGCGTTTCCCAGCAAAGCCAGGCGCATTCCAAGGAGTAACGGAACGCCGGACGCCGCAGCGGCGGACAATGGCGCGCGGGGCCCGTCCATCAGCAGTTTTTCAGCGCCGTCCCTCATCTGTTCCGCTTGGGCAAGCTCATGCCGGCTAAGCGGGGAAAGCATGTGTCCTTCCAGGGCATCCCACTGTCGAATCAAGGCTTCCATACAAGCCACCGGCGCCCCATCCGGCGCTTTGTCCCGACCGGCGGACGACCGTTCCGCCGATGGCGGAACAGACAGGCCGGTCAATGACATCACCAGCGGCGATGCCGATGATGCCGATTGTTCTGAATGACGCATTGGCCTTATCGTCGACATCCGGGATTGCTCGGTGGGCAAGTGGTAAGGGATCATTACAGAATGGCCTCTCTGATTCGCCTGGTAAATATTCATACTCGCTCTCTCTCACGCGGCCTCTTCGTTGGCGACGAACGCTCAACTCGGCCACCCTCTCATTGATGCGCCTGGGGAGGAATGAAGACAGCCCGTCTCGCACCGTGGGAATCGCCGCTGGCGGTTTGCATCCGTTCCCGACGAAGGTACCGCTTACTGGACCGCCGCGAGACAACTCTCCCTATTGAGAGTATGTCATTTTTATTTGCCGCTTTATCCGCGGCGTTTATTTGCCGATTCAACAAGTGATTATTAATTCATCGTTATATAATATGCCGCCATCGAGCCCAGGATAACGCCCTTTTTATGCGACGGCGGGTGGACCTATCATATCCGCCATTTGATTTTTGTCATCCGGCAATAAACCATCGAGCTGAAATAACATATTTACTCTGAACAAGTTAAATGGCATCACGGCGGTCCAATGACATTGGAGTGATACGAAATAGTGTGACAATCAATTAAACTGATTTTTGTATTGGCCTAATGAAACGGACGCCCGGTCTTATCCCTCATCCAGGACTGTCTGATGAAAACGGGCTGGGTTAATCGACAGTGATGTGCCCGATCAATAACCCGCCGACCACCACAATGGTCCAGGATAATAAACTGAGATAACGTCGGGTATTTATCCGTAAACCACAATGATCAGACTGCTGGGAGCGCAGTCGGCCTATTGTTATGAACGTCGCGAGCAGCAGCAGCGATGCCCCTGCGCAGATAAGCCAGGCGCTGCCGTCCACCAGACCGATGCGGATAAAAAAGACGCCGTCCAGGGCGAGGATGAACAAGGTCCGCGCCCAGGATAGCCGGGTACGTTCGGGTTGCAGGCCGGGATCGCGGGCAACGACATGCGGCGATGGCGTTTCATCGGCCGCCATTTATTCAGCCACGATAAAAATCACCAACGCCAGCGCGATAAGCACCACCATCAGTGAAATAGTCTGCAACAAGCGGGTGTAAGGCAAGGCTTCATCTTTACGCATGGCCTTTTCGTTTTCTTCCCAGCGCCGCAACGCCACCAGCGCTAATACCGCTCCGCATATCGCAAGTAAAATGGCAAGCAAACTGCGAATCAGCGGCGTGGCGAATGCCGTCGCCCACTGATCAATGGCCAGCGAGCCGGCCAGAAAAGCCAGTGCCGTTCGAACCCACGCCAGAAACGTGCGTTCATTGGCCAGGGAAAATCGGTAATCGGGATTTTTCCCTTCGCGCTGCCATGCCTTGTCTTTAAAAAACATCATACCGCCATGCCGTCTTTCAATACCCGTACCCGCCGCTATCCACAACGCGTCGAGGCGGCAGGCGCGGGCATTATCACGCGCATAACCGGCGCCTGGCCCCGCCATTGACGCGCGGCCGACAAGACGACGCTTCGGTAAACGGGGGATTATCGGGTGAATCCGTTGATTGTAGGATCATGCTATCAAATAAACACGAGCAACCAAACAACCTCTTTTGAGCCCGGGTTGGGCGGAGACGACGCAATTGCCAAATCATCAACGGCAACAGCGTTGGCCAATGCGCTGCGCCCGGGCCGGCATAGCGCTCAGACACCCGCCGCCGTCCGCGGTGATTCGCGTTTCAATGCGATGTCGTTCTGGCCGTCGTTTTTGCGTCATGGGGGGCCTTTTGTAGGTTGTCATTGTTGTCGGTTTCGATTTGCTCAAGGGTTTTACGGGCGGTTTCCGGTAGCCACCAGCAGACCAACGCTATCGCCGCCAAGCCGAATAGGGCGAAGGTGCCAAAGGCCATGGTCGGCCCGGAGGCCAGCAGAACCGGAAAAGACAGCGAGACGATAAAATTGGCGACATACGAAACGAATACGCAGGCGCCCATGGCCAGTCCGCGAATTTTCAGCGGCAATATTTCCGGCAAGACAATCCATAGCACCGGCCCCCAGCTCAAGGAAAACGCCACTTTAAATATCGCCAGTCAGGCGATGCCGATACCGGATCCAAGGGAATTCCCGAGCATGTGATAATGAAATACGCTCCCTAGCGTCATCATGCTGCATGCCATGACAAACGCGCCGATGCCCAACAGTATCCGTCGGCCGGTGCGATCAACGATAATACCCAAAATGAAGGTGACGATTATCGAAAGAAATTGCAGCCCTACGCCAGTCAGGATGGCCATCGACGGCGTGAATCCGGCGGCCTGCAAAATAGTCGGCGTATAATAAACGATAGTATTAATGCCCAGGGCCTGTTGCAAAACCGACATGCTAAGCACCAGCAATAACACGTTTATGACCCATTTTTCCCTTACTATCGCCGAGAAGTGATATTTGCCAGCGGGGGACAATGTTTGCAAATCCCGATATTCCCGTTGCGCCTCTTCCGGCTCAAGCATGTTGCCCAATACGGTCCGCGCGTCGGCCAACCTGCCCCGTTTGACCAGCCAGCGCGGCGAGTCCGGCAAAAAAAAGATTCCCATGGTCAATAATACGGCTGGCGCGGCGGCCACCATGAACATCATCCGCCAGTTACCGTTGCCGGAGAGGAAATATCCAAACACATACGCCAGAAATATACCGCTGGCCACCATCAGTTGATAAAGCGACGTCAGCCTGCCTCGCAACGCGGCCGGCGACAATTCCGCCAGATAAACCGGTACCTGTACTGTCCCCACGCCCACGGCGATCCCCAGCACGAAACGAAACAGTATCAATACCGTTGAATTCGGTGACAACGCACAACCGAGACTGCCGATAAAAAATAGCATACCGGCCAAGGCTATTAATTTTCGCGCGCCGAACCGGTCGCTCAACATACCGGCAATAGGTGCAGCCAATAATGACCCGAATAATAGCGCGCTGACAATTAAACCTTGCATGACCGGTGTGGGCGCCATCTCTTTCTTCAAAAATAATAACGCGCCGGCCACCACGCCGGTATCGTATCCGTAGACCAGCCCCTCCAATGCCGCAAAAAGAAAAATCAATATTCGGCGAAACGGCATTTTAGAATGTTTCGCGTTTCTATTCCCCGACTCAGGAATGTCCGGCATATTTTGCAAGGTACTTTTCATGTGTGCCTCCACAATTCAGGGGCGGCTATCTTTGGCAATAGCCGCCTTGGCCTCCGGCGTGAGCCAAAGCGCTTCTTGGCGCGGTGTGGATATGGCGCCTGGCACGATGCAATTGACACGGATGCCGAATACGCCCAGTTCCCGGGCCAGTGTTCGATTTAAACCGATAATGGCCGCCTTAGCGGTGGTGTACCCCACCAGACCGGGACGGCCTTTCATAAACGTGGTTGAACTGGTCAGCAGAATGACCCCGGTGCGGCGCTCGCGCATGAGCGACGCGGCTGTCTGGGAGGCGAAAAACTGATGATCCAGATTGACGGCGAGGCGATTGCGCCAGTAATCCGGCTCAACTGTAAACATAGCGTGGCGCTGGTCATTACCGGCGTTGTTAATCAGCACATCAATGCCTTGCTCCTGTTCCGCTACGCCGTGAATAACCTGGCGCAAGGCCGTGATATCGCAGATATCGCATTGATGAAAGGTCGTTGCGGTCGCGGCGGCCAACGCCGCGCCGCTTTCGCCGTCAATATCCAGAAAATGCACCCGGCTTTTTTGGCCAGCAAACGCACTCACCAGCTCCGCGCCAATGCCAGTTGCCCCGCCGGTGATGATTACGGCTTTACCCGCGAGACTACCGTAACGAGCATACACATGTTCAGACATTTTCCACCTCGATGTATTTCCGACCCATCACGTTCAGCAATGCTGCGCGGCACTAGCCGGCCTTAAACCGAATCAGTGCGCTGCGATCGATGTCGATACCCAATCCCGGTCCCTGGGGAATAGTCACCCAGCCATCGCAATGCGTTATCGGTTCTTTGAGAATGGCCTGGCGAAGGGGATGTTCGGTCCGATCGAACTCCAGGCTTGGTTGCGCGGGCGAAAGTGAAACCGGCGTATGGCAAGGCAATAGCGCGATAAATTGCAAGGAAGCGGCGATACCGATGCCGGTCCCCCAAACATGCGGGTTGGTCCGCACGCCGAAGGCCATTGCCATATCGGCTATTTTCTTGCATTCCGATAACCCGCCGGCGGCACAGATATCCGGCTGGATGATATCCATCGCATGGGTCGTCAGGACATCACGGAATCCCAAACGGGTAAATTCACATTCGCCTCCGGCCACGGGAATGGACAACGCTTCGCGAACGGCGCGATAGCCAGCCAGATCCTCCGGTGGAACAGGTTCCTCGAACCAGGCGATATCCAAATCTTCGATGGCGCGCCCCAGTTTGATGGCCGCCACGGCGTCATAGGCGTGATTGGCGTCGATCATCAGTTCTATGTCGGGTCCAATCGTCTGTCGAACGGCTCGGGCGATGGCGGCATCCTCGGCCACGCCGAAGCCGACTTTCAATTTCACGGCCCGAAAACCTTCCCGGACGTATCCGGCGGCCTCCTGAGGCAGATATGTCAACGGATCGCCCTCGGCGCGACGGTAAAGACCGGTGGCGTAGGCGCGGACCCCAGTCCGAACGGCGCCGCCCAGCAGTTGGTAAGCCGGCGCGTTGTAATATTTGCCGCGCAGATCCCATAAGGCGATATCGATACCGCTTAACCCCTCAATGACCAGGCCTTTTTGTCCGTGATCACGCAACCGCCCGTACACTTCCTGCCAGATATGTTCGGTGCGCAAGGGATCGACGCCGATAAGCCAGGGGGCGATACCGCTTACCACGGCCTCCGTCATGCGCGCCGGCCCGTAGCATTCGCCCCATCCGGTAAGACCCTCGTCGGTCTCGATTTCCACCAGCATGGCGGTACGGGTGTCGTACCATGCCCGCGAATAGGCGAAGGGACCTTGCAACGCGGCGGCCAGCACATGCGTTTTGACATGGGTGATGTTCACATCACTCTCCTTTAGCTGTCTGAGTTAAGGTGATTTGCTGTTATAGTTGGCTCATCTAAGGTGCTTAAAAAAATGATTAATATTATTTTTACGGGGTCCAACTAATGACTTTTGTGCTTGACGTCAAACGGACCATGTCCGATCAAGTGGCCGAAGATCTCGGCAGACGCATTGTCCAAAACGAATTCAAACCCGGCGATTTGCTGCCTAATGAAACTCTGCTCCTGGAATACTATGGCGTGAGTAGGACGGTGTTACGCGAAGCGCTGCAAGTCCTGACCGCCAAGGGGCTGTTGGATTCACGCCAGCGTAAAGGCACTTTTGTGCGGCCGCGGGAACTCTGGAGCCAGCTCGATCCGCTGCTGTTGGACTGGCATACCCGCCTGAACGCGGACGACCCCGCCCTGCTGCAATTAATGGAGGTCCGGCGAATAGTCGAACCACCCGCCGCGGCCCTGGCCACCGAGCGCGCCAGTGAGCAAGATAAGCAGAGGATCATCGCCGCCTACGAGCGAATGGCGTCCGCCGACGGTCAGGTGGACACATTTATTCTGGCCGATCTCGAATTCCATACCGCCATTCTCGAGGCCGGAAAAAACCGGTTCCTCTTGCCGATAATCCATGCCATCCGCACCACGTTATTGGCGTCCCTGCGCCAGACCAACCCCGATGCCAGAGAGAATCGCGACGTATCCCTGCCTTTGCACGCCAATATTCTCCACGCCCTGTTAGAGGGCGATGCGGCGGCGGCATCCGCTGCGATGCAGGCCCATCTTGACGATACCCAACGCCGCTATTACCGCGCCGCCAAACAGCGCGCCGACCCATAGCCGACGCGGTAAATCGCGTCCTGAGCTATGGTGTGTCCGCCAGAAAATCCTCCATGGCCACACCGTCCAACGTTTGACTATCCAGGTTGAGTAAACGGGCGATAGTGGCCGCCGGATCAACCATGCGATATGGCCCCCTGGACCGACGATCGCGGTAATAACCGGACCTGATGCCGGCGCCGCTGGCCACTATGACGCCATAATTGGACGCCATGTCTGTTTCAGCGGTGGGTTTTTGCGGGCCGTGATTGGCGCCGGGAGAAGTTACCGGGCAGATATCGGCGCCGTCGGCGCTGACTCCCCAGACGAATCCCGTGTTATAGGCGAACACAATATCTCCCGCATGCTCTCCCCAATAACCGATACCCACCGCGTCTTCTTTGCGCAGCGCCAGGGCCACGGCATTGCGGATACGGCCTTGATGGCGAACATGCCAGCCGCCGAGGGCGTGCAGCACCTCTTCGCGCACTGATTCATAGTCGGCTTGGCACACGATGCCACCGGTTTCCCGGCCCCTCAGGTTGACGTAGATTTCCAGTCCGCCGCGTTCATCCTTCAAATACACCTTGCTGCTTTCGAGTACGGCCCGGCCCTGCCGGTCGAGCGCCACCAGGCCGAATTTGGCCAGATAGCAATGGATGTCGCACAGATACGCATTGGGTACCGCGCCATGATCCGAAACCAGCAGTAAAGTCGACTCGCCGTCCATCCGGTCAAGGATATAACCAAGCGTTTTATCCAGTACTTGATAGCTTCGGCGGATATTGTCCTCGAAGCATTGCGCTGTTTCGGGCTGATAAAACGGCGATTGCGGGTCGCACTGACCAAGGCAGTTGTGATGCGACTCGTCCACCAGGCGGTGAACCGTCGCCCACAGGGAAAAATGCCGCTCTCCGGTGAGATATAACGCCGAATCCGCCAGCCACAAGGACTGCGCCTCCGCCTCGGCGAAAGCCGCATCGCGATAGGTTTCCTCCGGCGACGCTTTCACCGTCCATTTGCTGATAAATGGCCCGAACCGGCTGACAAGCTCGTGCGCCAATACCTGATCGGCGGACAACTGGCCGGGATCGGTCATCTGACATTGCAGGATATCCATCTGCCCATCGTGGGGCTGATGGCGACCGAGATAAAACCTTACACTGCCACGCCCCTCCTCGGTCGTTACCGGCAACCCATGGCTCCACTGAGCCATGGGCAAATCCACCGCATGTTCGCCGAATGTCGCCGTGGGTGTCTCGCCGGCGCAATCGATAGCGATATTCACGCACCGTTCGCCGCCGCGCATCGTCAGTTGCCATCCGGCGCCGGCTCGTCTGAGCGGCTGCCAGGCGCCCTTGTCGTGATAAGCGAGGGAGCCCGACGGCGGCCAACCCAGTGTTTGCGTTTTTGTAGTACCGACCGCGGCTTTGGTCTCGCTGGCCGTAGAGAACCCCATGGGCTTAGCGATTTCCGCCGGCCAGGGGGTGGCGCGTCCCCAGTAGGGGGCAAAGGGAAAATGCGGCGCCGGCGCGGCAACCGTCTCGGGAAAATGTACCAGGGCGGCGTGAAGTCGCTTGTCCTCCATCAAAGACAGCAAGTTGACCGTTTGCCGGTTATCCGCCGGCATTCCCTGGCCTATCCAGGCGGTGCCCGGACACTGTCCGGTGAGCAGGGATACCCAATTGAGATCGCCCCAGGCCGAAATAAAGGGCAGAAGCTCCGCCGCTGATCCCTGCGCGAACATCCGGGCGATATTCGGCAAGATCCCTTCCGCCATATACTTTTTCAACAGCGGCATCGTTAGTCCGTCGACGCCAAAAATGATGATCTTAGGCATGCAGCCCCCTACGGATAACCGATGTGCCCCGCCTGTTCCTCGCCGGCCTACGTCGTAGGCCGACAGGTCGGCTCAATTGATAAACCTATAACCGGTGATGGGCGTCGTCAATAACCCAAAGTGAATAAATCATACTTTTATAAACACTCTGTGATACCGGTCGCGATTCCCGGTGTCTGCCGTGCGAAGACCCAAAAACAGTCAATAACCTGGGATATGGTGCGTTTTAGACACATGAACACGCTGATTTTAGGGTGTGTGCGCCCAATTGCCGACAGCGCGCTGAGGTTTACGCCGAAAATGAATTCGTCATTAAATAGTATTTATTCTATAATGTGAATAAATAATCTCATGCCATTTTACGCTTCGTCAGCCCCGTTTACCCACACCGATGCGGCCATGGCTCCTTGAGACAAGGGATGTATCGCTGTAACGCGAAAGCGCCGGTAGGGTAAACAAACCTTGACGTGACCTGATCACATGACGCGGATTTACAGTACAATAGCGACATGAATTTATGCCGCCTTTCGGTCGGCGAGGAATGGTGATGAAAAATACCCTCACCTATGAGTTCCACCATTGCGGCATTCCGTTGCAAGATGGTCATTACGAAGGTGTGTTCAGCGAGAACGCCGGGATGTTCACCAGCGACAATCCGGGAAAATTCCGCGTGCAATGGCATCGCTTCACTGCCGATTCCCCATTACACCCATTGCTCAAAACCGTGCCGCATATCGCCTTCAAGGTCAGCAACCTGGCGCGGGCTATTGAAGGTGAAGAGGTCATACTCGGTCCATACGAGCCCATCGACGATTATTTCGTGGCCGTCATCAATGACGCCGGCGTCCCCATCGAACTTATCCAGACCACCCTTGATGACGATGAACTCTGGGCGCGGGCGCGCCGCGGACAAGGTTCGCTCTACCGTAGCGCATAATACCCGGCCGTTTTAAGGCGCCGGGCGCCGGACCGGCGCTCATTTTCCGCTCAGCGCCGGGCAACCGGGCAGCACCGGATAACGCCGACAATCCGCCGTGACGGGGGTTTCGGCATGGGGCGTTCCCGGCGGCGCCCAGTTATAATCCACCAGATAAGCGCGATACACCGTGTTGGAAACATACTTGTCATTCGGCATGGCCTTACCGTAGTAGGGACTGACATACTCCCATACCGTATCCCCGAGCGGCGTCACCTGGAAAATTCGCCCGCTTTGCCCTTCAGTGATAAGGGTATTGCCGTTGGACAGGCGCTGCGCGTTGCTGATATAGGCGCTATAAAACGTGGAAATCGCCTGGCCGGTCCGCTCGGCGGTGTATTCCCAAACGATCTGTTTGCTGACCGGATTGACCTCGATCACGCGCGAGGCGGAAAAAAAGCCCTGGCGAGTGGGCGGAAAACCGGCGTTGCCTTGGTTGTCGAATATCAGAATATCCCCGGCCCCGGGTAAACCCTGGGCAATCATATGCACATCGTGGGCGCCGCTGGTTTGGTCAAGCGGACGCGGCAGCGGCGTGTTCATTTGCAATGGCGGATAATCCGGCCCGATGCGCCAGACGGCTTTGCCGGTCCGTTTATTGACGATGATCGCCACGTTGCCATTGCGCGAGTTAATCAGAATATTACCTGGCGCGAACCGATCATCCCCCGCGTCATACCAGTGATTGGGCCCCAGCGGCGCGGCGGTGTTCAGATGGAGAAAATCCGGATCCCGGCTGTCTTTGATCATCTTCAGCTGCGCGTCGCTAAACCCGAACTGATCCAGATTTTCGGCGGCCGACCAGTGCCACACCACGTCGCCTTGCGGCGTCACCTCGTCCACGCTGTTGTCGATAATCGAGTAGCCCCATCCGGGCAATTGCCGCAATTGCGCATCCATCACCAGGGTGTTGCCGTTAGCGAGCCGCTGAATTTCATGATGCTGATGCAGCGGCTGCCGCTGACTGCCGTAGCGCCAAGTCACATTGCCCTGCCAATCCAGCTCGCCGACGCTGGCATTGACCATTCCATTTCCGGGACTGGCCACCGGATCAAGGCGGTTTACCCGCGCCAGTTGCGCCAGTAAATGACCATGCCGTCCATTGGCCCGCTGCACGCTTATTGGCCAGGCGGGGAAACTCTCGTTATCCCAGCGGCGGATTTCCTGACCAGTCATATCAATGAGATGCGTCCGGTTGTCGCTGCCTGGAAACAGGATATAGCCGTTGTAAGCTTTGGCGGGATCGTAAAAGGTGGTGCCGGTGGGAATTGCCGTGGGAATTGCGGAGACGCCGGAACTGATAATCAACAACAGCGCCCCGGAAAGCCAGACCGGTAATCGCATAAAACAGTCCTTTAATGATGAATAAGGGTTCTGTTTAGTTTAGACGACCGCGCGGTGAATTGCAGGGCGCGCGCCGACGGATCGTTGCTTTAACGCAACCTGTGCGCCGACACGACATCAAATAACGGACAGGACCGCCATAAACACTATCCCGGATGCGCCCGGCAACGGGCCGGACGCCGAGGCTCCGACGCGTGCGGCTCGTCATCTCGAGCGCAACCGGGATTTCACTTCAAATACCCTCCAGCGCGACGTTTACGACGCGCTGGGTTTCCAATGACGCCATTGCCGCTTCCGCTAACATCAACGCCTTCAGGCCGTCTTTTGCCGACGCGGGCATGGGCGTATCGTTTTTAAGCGCGGTTACGAATGCGTTCCATTCTTCCTTAAAGGCCTCTTGATAACGCTCCAAAAAGAAGTAAAGCGGATTTTGCGCCTGTTCACCGCCCTGTTCGCTCATTTTGACCAGTGTCGTAGTCGGCACATTCTCCACACGCAACGCCCCCTTTTGTCCATGGGCTTCAATCCGTTGATCATAACCGTAACCTGAGCGCCGGCTGTTATTGATCACCGCTATCTTGCCCGTGGCGGTACGCAGGATCACGACGGCAATATCGATGTCGCCCGCCGCCTTCGCCGCCGGGCTGATGATTGCTGAGGCGATTGCCGAGACCGAGACCGGTTCTTCGCCAAGTTGGAATCTGGCCATATCGAAATCATGAATGGTCATATCCCGAAACATTCCGCCGGACACGCGCAGATAATCCTCCGACGCCGGAGCCGGGTCTCGCGAGCAGATTTGCAGATGCTCCAACTCACCGATTTCACCCGCGCGCAAAGCGCGATGCAATGCGGCGTGATTGGGATCGAAACGACGATTGAAGCCGACCATGCAGGGTACGCCCAAACGCTGGATCTCCGCCACACAGGCTTTTACGCGCGCAGTATCCAGATCGATGGGTTTTTCGCAAAAAATGGCTTTGCCGGCCCTGGCGGCCGACGAGGTTAATTCGGCGTGAGTATCAGTGGATGTCGCAATTACCACGGCATCCACTTCAGGGTGTGTTATCGCCTCATCGACCGACAAGACCCGGGCCTGATATTCGCCGGCCAGAGCGCGGGCGGCGGTATCGCTAATATCTGAAACACTGAACAGGGTTGAATCGGGATGATTATGGATATTTTTCGCATGTATCTTAGCGATCCGTCCTGCGCCCAATAATGCAATCTTCAACATAATGATCCTCACAAAAGAGAGTAATCGGATAGCAATAGCTTTATTGCAAATTAAATTCCGTTATTTTTATATACGAAAAAAATATTTCATTTTGCGATTAGGATCAAAATATCAGGCTCCGCTTGTAAAGAGAACGCACCTCGGAGCCAGCCTTTCTGATTGCTATGGATTCCCTACTTAGCACTACGGACTGAAGGCGGTTTAAATTGACTACTCAAGCGGTAGCCCGCTTGCCGCTGTAATACGCTGCGAATACTGTAGCGTCAGACTTTATCGCTTATGCTGCCGCAGGCCGATATAGCCGCCAATGATGACTTAGTGTTAAGTAATTTGTTTCACTTTTTCGACCAACTGCTCATCATCCAGCACGCCCTGGAACCATTGGGCCGCCGGTTCGCCAAAAATGGTTCTTCCCACGGCAAACCCCTTTACCAAGGGCACATCGGCCGCCGCGGCAAATCCAGCTTTCAAGCATTCTTCCGGGGCATCCAACCCTAGAATCATCACGCCGCGATAGTCTTCATCACCTTCGTCCAATCGGCGGGGATGGCTTTTTCAAATACCGAGCAACCGCGCGCACAGATCATGTTCAAGGTGCGCAATCTACTGATCGAACACGAAGAGCGGCTTACGGCCCTAGTGGCGCAGGAAAACGGCAAAGCCTGGGGCGACGCGCAAGGCGACGTGTTAAAAGTTAAGGAGGGCACGTAGCTGGCCTGTTCCATCCCGACCCTGCTGGCCGGCGAGAGTTTGATGGATGCCCCATCAGGTATCGACACCCACTTATACCGCGAACCCATAGGGGTTTTTGCCGGTATCGTCCCTTCAATTTCCCGGCCATGATCCCCATGGGCTGGATGGCGCCGATGTGTATCGCTTCCGGCAATACCATGATGATTAAAGCCGCCAGCATGACGCCTATGACCTGCATGGAAATAGCCAAACTTTATCAGCAGGCCGGCGTGCCGGATGGGGTCATCAATATTGTGACCTGCTCGCGCAACGAGGCCGACATGTTGCTGACCCATCCCGATATCAACGGCGTCTCGTTCGTTGGTTCTACCTCGGTGGGTCTGCATGTCTATTCCAAAGCGGCGGCGCACGGCAAGCGCGTCCAGGCGCTGTGCGAAGCCAAGAATCATGCATTGGTATTGGCGGACGCGCCAATTGCCATTAAGCGGGTGAAAAACTTTGAGGAAGGTCTTCAGTTGATGAACCGGAACCCTCTAGCCAACGGTTCGGTGATTTTTACCCAGAACGGTCATTATGCCCGGGAGTTCCAAAAACGCACCCATGGCGGCATGGTGGGAATTAATGTGGGTATTCCGGTACCCGTCGGCGTTTTCCCCTTTTCGGGCCATAAGCATTCCTTTTTTGGCGATCTTCATTGTCTGGGTAAAGACGGTATGCGCTTTTACACTGAAACCAAATGCGTTACCAGCCGCTGGTTTGATGAGGAAGAACGTAAACGCGAAAAGGTCGATTCCTGGGACGGCACCCTCTAACATTCATTCGCGCGGGGTTAACCAGGGCGGCCAATTGGCCGCCCTGTGTTGCAATGAGGACTTACTCTCCGTAATAACTTTGCTGATAAAGAATTCTGATATCCGCCGCGACGGGGTTTCCTGGATTCGTCAGCGTACAGGGATCGGCCAGGGCGTTTTCACTCATCCGTTCCAACACATGGTTGAATTTTTCCTCCTCGATGGCGGCATCCCGGCAATCATGCAACGTCGGCGGGATACCCAATCGCTTATTGAGTTCCTTAACGGCATCAACAATGTTTTTCATTCCCAGACTTTTTTCCAACTGACAATATTTGGCGGTAAAAAGACGGTTGTACTGAATGATGTAGGGCAGCATGATGGCATTGGCCAGCCCATGCGTGATGCCGAACTCACCGCCGATTTTGTGCGCCATGGAGTGCACCAGGCCCAAGGACGCATTGGTGAAGGCGATGCCGGCCAGCGCAGACGCGTTGTGCATGTTAAGGCGGGCGGCCATATTATCCGGCTGTAGATAAGCCACCTCCAGATTCTCAAATACCAGCCGTATCGCCTCAAGGGCGTAAGGGTCGGTAAATGAGGTGGCCGCAGTGGAAACATAGGCCTCAAGGGCATGGGTCAGCACATCCATGCCGGTATGCACAGTAATATTCGCCGGCATTTTAGCCGGGATCAGCGGGTCCAAAATAGCGATATCCGGGACCATATCCGCGGCGACGATAGGATACTTGATATGATTGCGCGTATCGGTGATAACCGAAAAAGCGGTAATTTCGGATGCGCTGCCGCTTGTCGAAGGTATGGCCACAAAGCGGGCTTTGCCGCGCAGGGGAGGCATCGCGCCTACCGGAATGATGTCTTCGAAACGCAAATGCGGATGCTCGTAAAAACACCACATTACCTTGGCCGCATCCAACGCCGAACCGCCGCCGATGGCCACTATCCAATCAGGCTCAAAGGCAAGCATGGCTTTGGCGCCTTTTTGCACGGTGTCGACCGACGGATTCGGCTCGACATTATCGATAATCATTGAGGCAAAACCCGCCTGTTGCAACAACGACTCAGCGCGTTGCAAGAAACCCAGACGTCTCATGGAATTACCGCCGGTCACCAATACGGCGCGTTTTCCCTTTAATTGCGAAAGGTGATCCAACGCGTTTTCCCCATAGATAATGTTTCGGGGGAGGGAAAATGTCGAGATTGTCATAATAAGTCCCTATAGAGTTGAGTAATAAGAAATTTTGTCCATACCCGACAGTGTGGCGCCCTAACGCGAAGGACCCAGCATCGGCTTAAGCGGCGTACTGCCGGAAGAAAACCTGTTGTCTATATTAGAAAATTTATTTCATTATTCATAAATAATGAAATATTAATTTTTAGATCTGCGGCGGGTATTCTCTCTCATCTCTGTCGCCGCCGGAGTTAATCCGCTCCCTGAAACGGACATGAAGATCGAGGGTGAACACGAGTGAGCCTGGGGCAGAATCGATTCAACATGACATAAAACCCAAGTTGGTTTGTTGAGCCAGCGCAAAAAACAACCAGGATAAGCGTCCTGATTTTGTGAATTCCCGTTTTGACCGGACAAGGCCCTCACGGGGATTTAAGGCCCCATCAACATGAATAGAGTTGAAAGTGTGCGCCAAATCACATTAAATTTAAATTTCAAACAATATTATTTGGAATATTTATTTCTAGACGTAAGATATCAACTCTACCCCGAAGGTTGTCGCAATAGATTATTCATTCCAGCCGGATGCTGGGCCGAACGCGCTATCGGGGGAAGGAATCGATACGAACAGGAGGACGTTGTGAGCACATTATTATCGAAATGCCAGGCGGGGGATAACCACGGACGAATTCAGCATATCACCCCGGAAAACGCCGGCTGGCGCTATGTCGGCTTTGATGCCTATCAACTTGGGAAAGGGCGGACGCTGGATCTTGCCAGCGAGGAGCAAGAGCTTTGTCTGGTACTGGTGGCCGGTTTCGCCAGCATAACCACGCGTTTCGCCGCATTCGACGCCATTGGCGGGCGCATGAGCCCCTTTGAGCGCATTCCGCCGTATTCGGTTTATGTGCCTCATCACGATCAGGCGCGCATCGTTGCGCTGAGCGATGTGGAACTCGCGGTGTGCCGGGCGCCCGGTAAGGGAAATTTACCGGCAAGATTGATTGCGCCGGATAACGTGGGCGTCGAGCACCGGGGTAAAGGACGCAATCGGCGGTTGGTTCATAATATTTTGCCGGAAAGCGCGCCGGCAGACAGCCTTTTGGTGGTGGAAGTGTTTACCGCCGAAGGGGACACCAGCTCTTATCCCAGTCATAAACATGATACGGAAAATTCGGATAACGAAACCTATTTGGAAGAAACCTATTATCACCGGCTGGATCCGTCTCAGGGATTCTGCTTCCAGCGGGTTTACACCGACGATCGCAGTTTGGACGCCTGTATGCCGGTTTATGATCGCGATGTCGTCAAAGTGCCGCGCGGCTATCATCCGGTGGCCACCCTGGCCGGCTATGACGATTACTACTTAAACGTCATGGCGGGTCCCGTCAGAAAGTGGCAGTTCACCTGGGAAAAAGACCACGCCTGGATCAATTCGGCGGATTACCCCAGAAAACCGGAGTAATGGCAACGCCTCGCCGACAGCACTCGGGGAGCGTTGTCGGCGAGGCGGGAATCTATCGATATCAGTCAGCGTTGTCCACATCGACGGGTACGTCGCCGGCGCTTTGCATTGCCAAAGAAAGCATCAACGTTTGCGACAGGCACATGGAGGAAACCTGAGAGCGGAACCCATCTACCTGCGCTTCGCGCATCACGAAGCACACGTCGCTGAAAGCCGCCAGCGGACTGACCAGACTATCAGTGATGGCGATTTGCCTGGCGCCGCTTTTCGCCCCCATAGACACCAGCTCGACAACCTCCTGGGCATACGGCGAATAACTGATGGCGATCACCACATCCTCCGGCTGCACCATGCTCAGTTGCTCGGAGAACATGCCGCCGAGCCCGTCGATAAGGAAAGCCCGGCGTTCGAGGTGCCGCAAGGCATAGGTCAAATATGCGGCCACGCTGAATGACCGACGAAGCCCGATAACGTAAATCGTATTGGCGCCCGCCAGGAGTTGCGCGGCGCGGGCGAGATCCGTTTCCTTGATTTGACTCGGTAATTGTTGCAGCGCCAGGCTATTAACCATACTGAACATACTCAATATCTCAAGGGGCGTTTCCGGCGCCTTGACTTCCCGGCCGGCGGTCTGACGGAACAGCCGGGCCCGTTCGGTATAGCTGACTGTATCCTCCATCATATGTTGGCGAAAGACCTGTTTCATCTCATTAAAACCATCGAAACCGAAAGCGTTGGCGAAACGGATCAGCGTCGAAGGCGGAACATTGGCCTTATCGGCAATGGAAGCGATGGTATCGAACGGAATACTGTGGCTATTGTCCAGCATATAGCGCGCCACCTGTTTTAATCGCTTGCTGAGCGTATCATAGCGGTCGCGTATCTCATCCTGTAGTGACGAAAGCTGTGTAGAAGAAGTTGTCATGAAAAACCACGCATCGTAAATTCAACCAGATGGGCTAGCCTTGATTATTACGTTTGAAAATTCCAAATCAACTTATTATTGAAAATATCTCGTCATTTTCTTATGGCCGTCAAACCCCGCCGCGCCATAAAGCCCCTGGGGGGCCGTTTGGCGACAACAAGCGTGATGACGCCGTGTGGGATGCCTCATTAAACGCACCGGACCGATGAGGCATCGCCGATAGCCATCGGGCTCTACAGTGTCGCTATTTCAGCTTATTATTCAATAATGATCATCACTCCGACAAACGTTTCCCGCCACAATGAAAAAAATATTTCTATATTTTGAAATTCAGCTCATAAATGAAATTTAAATTCCATAACGAGATTTCTTACGTTTTTGAGTACCTATAATTGTTCCACTCTTCACAATCCGATGAGCCTCAGTATCTTTACGTCATGCCTTGTTTGAATCCCTGGCCCCGGCGCCGCCAATAGGGTGACGGCGGCGGCCACCGCCAATCGAATTCCCCCGTTGTTGTTGCCTGGCGATGTTTATGCCACACGCCAGCCCGATCAGGTACTGCAACAAACTGAACGTTCCCACAACCAGAGTATCACCACCAATGATGCCTTTCGCGCCGTCAGTCAATATTGGGAGCGGATTTGCCGCCCGGAACAACTGATGAGCGCCTGCATTAACGCAATGCGGGGGCGGGGCCCGCTATACCGATTTCACCCCCTCATCGAAATGGCTTTTTCAGAATCCCGCGGTGTCCTTTTTAAATCTGAACATTAACCGCTTCGATGCCGGTAAGCTCGACGGTTGCCAAGTGATCGCGGACGCGCGCGGCCAATTGCAAAGGGAACGTGAGCGCGTTTACGCCATTGATGTGATGGGAGGTACGTTCATCCCCGAGGTTAAAGACGCCTTGGATTACCCATCCGTTTTGGCCGAATTTAGGCGTATCACCGGTCCGATACTGGCGCAAAGCCGGGTACTGGGCATCATCACAATCATACGCTACCGGCGGATGCGGTGGCCGTCGCCGCCTCAGGCAGTTTACCCAAAGACTTGCAACGGATTTGGCGTACAACCGCGCTGCACGGTTATCATGTGGAATACGGCTATTCCTGTATGGGTTATGAAGTCAATGCGGCCCTAGGCGTGAAGATGGCCGAGCCGTCTCGGGAAGTTTACGCCCTGGTGGGCGACGGCGCTTTTATGGTGTCCCATTCCGAACTCATTACCTCTCTTCAGGAACGCAGTAAAATCAATGTGATATTGTTCGATAACATGGCCAACGGTTGCATCAATAATTTACAGTTAGGGCATGGCATGGGCAGCTTTTTTACGGAATTCCGTTTCCGCGATAACGACGCGCCACAATCGGCCGGCGCTATGATTCCGGTGGATTTCGCTAAAATAGCCGAGGGCTACGGCTGTAAGAGCTACCGGGTGACAACGGAGGAGGAATTGCGCCACGCGCTGGCCGACGCCGCGCGACAGCAGGCATCAACACTGATCGACATTAAGGTATTGCCGAAGACCATGCTGCATAATTATTTCAGTTGGTGGAGAGTCGGCAATGCACAGACCGCCGTGGATGCCGATATTCAAGCCGCGGCCCGCCGAGAGAACGAAAATATCTTCATGGCTCGCCAATACTGACCCTAGGACTTTTTCGGCCGGCATTGGCGTTTTTTTGCCGTTACCCGCGGTGATAGGGTACCAACCGGCGCCTGATTGAGGATTCTGCCGGGCGGCGGCAATGTCGCCGCTGTCTGGCGAGGTCACGAAAAACCAATAGGAATGCCACAGAATCCAAGCACCCGGCCGGCGGATCCATGTTGATTATTTTATTACGAAATTAAAATTTCACTGCTGCGTTAGCCCATAAAAACGAAAAAACCTCCAGCAAAACAGGCGACGCATCACTTCTCCATTCTGATGCCCTTTCCCTCCCCCTCTGACGGCGCCTTGATAATCCAATGAAAGCAGCCGAACACGGCTTGCATAATAATATTAAAAAACAACATATTAAAAATTTAAATCCCTTATTATCTCATTAGGGACAGTGTGACACAGGATGAGCGACGGAAATGATCGTTGAATATATGATCTTTATCTCAGAATAGAATATTTTTTCTGTATTAATTTTTATAAAATATATATTCTTTATTTAATGAAATGGGAACGTGACAAATGGGATTACCCGATCAGGCATAACACCCCCACGACAGCGTCTCGAGAGAGCATGGGCATGACGCTGAAGAAAGAAACAAATATCAGTACCAATGTTATCGCGATGCGGGGCGGCAGCCTTATGGCGGTCTCGGTTTTTCGCCTCGACCGCACTGGGGTTGTCCGGCGGCGCGCGATAGGTTTGCGTCATGGTAGCAAAGCAGGGGTCAACAGGGTGTTGGCAGGCCGCCTGGTTTTCCTGTTAGTCAACGTTACGCCACACGAGCTTTCCCCGGCGCGTCGCAACGCGCAGCCCCAATACCGACACCTATTTAAGGGAGATGCATTATGGATAAAGACAAAGTAAAACTCGCTATTGCGCCTATCGGTTGGACCAATGACGACATGCCGGAACTCGGCAAGGAAAATACCTTTCAACAAACCATCAGCGAGATGGCGCTGGCGGGGTTTACCGGCTGTGAAGTGGGTAGTAAATATCCTCGCGATCCGAAGTTACTGAAGGGTCAGTAATGGGAGAGTCCCCTCTCTTTTACGGCGCCATTATGGACTTATCGGAAATGGTTGAGCCTATTAAGCCACTGTATAAACCAAAAAGTGATCAGCGTTTTTCATACCCTCTAAGCAGACGCGGACGCTCTTCGCCGTCCGCCCCGCATTTTGGTTAGCGAAATTTCCTAAAAAAAGTTTTTAATTCGTTTGCATATTTTTCTGGATACTCCATCGCGGCGAAATGTCCCCCCATTTGGAGTTCAGACCAATAGCATAAATTGTATTTTTCGGATACCCAGTCACGGGGCGGTAGTAAGATATCATCTTTGAAACATGAAACGCCAATTGGGGTTTTGGGAGGAATATGTGATGGCAGTGTTGTGGTGTTGGCCCGATATACTGCGACAGAAGACCCAATCGTTTGAGTAAACCAGTACAGCGCTATATTGGTCAGAATATCATCTCGCTGGAAACGCTCAAACAAATCTGTTTTTTGGTTGCCCCATGAATTAAATTTCTCTACTATCCAAGCGGCCAGTCCAACCGGTGAGTTATTCAGCCCAAAAGAAAGGGTCTGAGGTTTTGTGGCCTGAATTGACATATAGCCACCCTCTTTCATCATCCAGTTACTGGCTTCTTTTTTATAATTTTGCTGTTCAGCAGTTAAAGAGTCAAGGGATTGGCTTGTTAATAAATCTCGTATAATGCCCACATCAACGACGTGAATGGCTCGCAGGTGTTCCGGGTAATATTGTGCAAGATAGCGTGTCACGCCTGAACCAATATCGCCGCCATGAGCAAAGAATGAATGATATCCCAGAGTGTTGGTCATTAATTTAAACCAGATATGTGCAATCTGTGCATTGTTAAGCGACTTACCGCCTGCACATGATGAAAATCCAAAGCCGGACAGTGAGGGAATGATCAGATCAAAAGAATCTTGCGCACGACCTCCATATCGTTCAGGATCATTAAGATATGGGATCAGTTTTATATAACGCATAAAGGAGTCAGGCCATCCATGCGTTAGAATTAACGGGACGGATGAAGAACCTTTCCCTTTTATATAAAAGTAATGAATATTGTGACCCTCTATTTCAGTCATGTATTGAGGGTATTGATTTATTAACCTTTCCTGTTCACGCCAGTCGTAACCATCTTCCCAATAATCCATCAAAGGCTTTAAAAAACGACTTGGCGTACCGCTATCCCAATCATGACTTGATACGGATCCCCATCTTATGTTAACTAACCTTTTTTTAAGATCATTGATATCTTCTTCTGGAATGTGTATTTTGAATGGATTTTGAACCGCCATTATAGCAACTCCACTTTTTATTTATGATTTATGCATATTCTTTGTTAAAGAATAAATCATAAAACTCAACTTTCCAACCTTGGTTTTGGGCTTTTTTGTGAACATTTTTTTGGGGGGGACCCAATGCCGGTCGTGAACATATGGGCCGGGGGGATTCAACCACCCATGGGGATATGGGCGGCTTAAACAATAATTTCAGTTGGTTCTATTCCATGCTAACCAGTACAGAAAAACACTGCCGCCATTTCCAATCCACTGCCGGAACCTGGATTTCTGTTCTTCAGTGAGCAATGACGCAGCCTGTGGTTTGGCATTCAACACCACGAACCTCCCACTTTTGAGCAAAGGCCATACTGGGAGATTATCGCCATTGGGAGAACCCGTATTGATAATTCACGGTTAAATATCGCGCCGATCATTGCCTGTTAATCATCGCTGGCAGAGGAGTTTTGTTTCCCGAGCACGACCTGTTTCAACTCATTGATCAGTTTTTGCGTAGTTTCAGTACCGTTCAATTGTTCGAATTCTTTTTGTGCCTGTTCCCAGAGAGGAAGCGCCGTATTGAACAGCCTTATGCCCGTAGAGGTAAGCTCAACGACGCGGCTTCTGCGATCGAGCGAAGAGGGTTTCACGGTGAGATAGCCGTCCTTTTCCAGAAAACCAAGCATTTTGCCCATTGCGGTACGTTCAACATCAATACGTTCTGCCAGGGCATTAACTGTGGCCGTTTCCATTTCGTACAGTGCGGCGAGGGTAAGGAACTGTGTAATCTTTAAACCAGAAGGCTCAAGATGAGCGTCATAGAAGCGTGAAATGCGACGACTCGCCTGCCGTATTACAGAACAATTACACTTATCAATTCCACTTTGACTGGTTGTGATTTTCACTTTCTTACCCTCGGTTTATTGCTGGCATGCATTACAAGCTTGCGAAATACTTTTCCGCCCCTTTGGGATTACTTCCCCAAAGAACTGAAACTTGCTTCGAAATCGGATCTGGGTAGATATCTTCCTGCCCGTCGATGATACCGTTAACAATTTCATTGGCCGTATCACCGGCAGAAGCCTTGGGCATATCCAGGTCCTCAGCCATATCAGTCGCAATCGGGCCAGGATAGACGGCAATGACATCGATATTCTTGGGTTGCAAGGTTTTTCTGGCGGCCAGCGTGGCTGAAAATAACGCGGCCTTGGATGCTGAATAACCCGCTATTCCCGCAATGGGAGCAAGACCGAGAACGCTGATGGTGTTGGCGATAATGCCGCCGCCATTTTTCTCAATAATGGCAGCAAATGCCTGCATCATTCTCACTGTTCCGAAGTAGTTGACATTCATATTGAAAAGGAGATCCTCAGCGCGCGTCGTCAGGATATCACCATAGTTCATGACTCCGGCATTATTATACAGAATATCGATGTCCCCGGCCTCCTGTACGGCGGAAGCCACCTCTTCTGGTTTGGTGATATCCAGTTGCAAACGCGCCACCCGGGCGTCGTCGAAATCGGGTAATGATGAAGGATTACGTGCGCCCGCAAAAACTTTTTTCGCCCCGGCGTTCAGAAATGAGCGAACCAGCTCTGCGCCCATACCCCGGTTTGCACCTGTGACCAGTATCGTTTTATCTTTGATAAGCATGTTGGTTTCCTCTGTACGGTTATTGTTCAGACATGTTGATTTTCAGGCAATGAAACAGGTTGTGTGGGATCGCTGTAGCAGGCCCGATACGTGTTGAAGAATGCCGGCATCAACAAAGGGGCAACGCCACTGATGACCTCAACATTATCATTGGTGCCATTGAAAATAGTGCCGCCCTGATAGTCCTTTGCAACCTCGACAAGATGTTGCACAAGGAATGGAGGAAATTTGTAGATATTTTCCATTTTTTCCTTGAAGTCCTCTATTGAGGTTGGGGCATATTCAATCTTGGTACCCAAAACCTCACTCATCACCTGTGCAATGTCGGCAAGGTCCATTTCGATCGGACCGTGCAGTGAGTAAGTCTTACCGCCATGACCGTAAGGTTTAGCCAGAATGGTTGCTATTACACGACCCTGATCTTCAGTCGCGATGGGAGCATGGCGGCCTTGGCCAAAAGGAAATTCGATTTTCTTCCGGGCCCAGATTTCCCGGGCAAACCAGGGGTAGATAAACCAGTCGGCAAAGAAGGTCGGGCGAAGATGGGTAACAGGGACATCCGACCAGTCAAAGACCCGCTCAGACACCCAGTGATCCTGAGCGGCATGGCTTGTCGCATCACGCCTGGCTGATTTCTGCGATAAATTAACCAGTGCCGTCACTCCCGCTTCTTTAGCCGCCTGGGCAAAGTATGCCGTTGCACTCAAAATCCCTGGCGCAATAGGATAAAGAAAGTAAGCTGACTTAATCCCCTCCATTGCGGCACGGATAGCATTAAGATCGGTGAAGTCGCCAAAAGCTATCTCAACCCCTTTTTTTCTCAGCGCCTGCGTGTTTTCATTTTCTGCGCGAACATAAGCCCTGACTGATTTTCCCATGTTCAAGAGTTCGTCAATGGTTGCTCCACCGGTACGCCCGGTCGCGCCTGTGATAAGAATGTCAGCTTTACTCATGTTGTAGCCACCTGTTGAGCGAATGGGAGATGATCAATAAAAGCATATGCTCTCATTTAATAAACAATATAAGAGCATATGCTCTCATTTGGCAAGCGAATTTCTCCACTTTCACTTGAAAATTTTAAATATATTTATATTTCATATAGATACAATTTATCTCGGCCTGGTGCTTTCAAAGGGAGGGTATTCTGCCTGCTGTGTTACTCTCCTCCCCGAAGCCCGTGCTGGCTCATCGAAGAGGCACTCGGTGGAAACAGGCCGCTCACGTTTATTCAGCGACCAAGGTTTTACAAGAAACGGGGGGCGCGTTCCATAATATGGACCTTACCCATAAACACTGCGCCGGCGGCAAACGGTGTGAAGTTACCAGTGTGAATACGGCGCGGGAATGTCTGACGGGACAGGGCGTCGGATCTGAGGATATTGACACAATCTAAATGGTCATTGCCTAGCCTAACACAACCGGTATTCCAGAATTCCTATCGCCGGGAATCGGGCTGTCCCGTCCCATGCGCCCCGAACGTTTACAAGGTTTGTAGCGCCACCTCTTGCGCGGGGGCCCAATACTTTATCGGGGACTCATGGTTTCCTCATCCTGGCGATCCGCACCGTATGCTACTGTTTTCAATGTTTTCAGCTCGTCCAGACGCGTCTTTAAGGCTGCTTCAATATGGCTATATGCGGTACTGCCCAACGGCAGGCGCAGAGGCGGATGGGCGGCGTCAGCAGCGGCTATCATTGCCGTGACGCATTTTCCCGCATCGCCTTTAATCGCAAACTCTCCAGATAACAGCGCCTTTCGCAGTTGCCCCACCGCCGTATTACGGTAAACCGGCAAGGCACCAGCGATATCCAGCCCGGCGCCAAATCTGGTCGCCGTCGGCCCAGGCTCTACCAGCAAAAAGTCGATACCCGATGCCGCCACTTCCTGGCGAACCGCTTCGACAAAGCCTTCTATCCCCCATTTACTGGCGTGATACACACTGAAGCCAGGGTAAGCGATTTGGCCGCCTTCCGAGGAAACCTGCACAATGCGCCCTCCCCCTTGCTGCCGCAAAAATGGAATCGCCGCGCGGATCAGTTGAATCGAACCGATCAGATTGGTGGCAATCTGCAGCTCAATTTGATCATCGCTCAGTTCTTCCGCCGCCCCGAACAAGCCGTAAGCCGCGTTACTCACCACAATATCAATCCGCCCCGCCTGAGCGAACGCCGACTCAACGGTGGGCTTGATGGTCGTTGTCATACTAAGGTCAAGCACCATCACCTGCAGAAGATCGCCATATTGTCTGCGCATGTCGTCTAAGGCGGCTTCACGCCGAACGCTCGCAAACACGCGATCGCCACGAGCCAGCAGCATTTCACACATCAGACGGCCCAGACCGCTGGATGCGCCGGTAATTAGCCAGGTTTTCATCATTGTCATCTCCGTTCAGTAAACCGATCGTTATCATAAAACGAATAATTGATGGCATAATCTCCACAAACTGGCATGAGATGGTGGTAATAATTCATCAATGAAGCGTCCTTCCTGGAACGAATTGCAAGCGGTGAAAACCATTGCCGAGCAGCGCAGTTTTCGTCGCGCCGCGGATGTGCTCGGGCTTAAACGTTCATCGCTCAGTCACACTGTCAAAGGCCTGGAGGCGGCACTTGGCGTGCGCCTTTTCCATCGTACGACCCGCAGCGTGGCACTGACCGAAACCGGTGAAATGCTGATTGCACGTCTGGCGCCTCTGCTAACCGAGATGGATGAGTTGCTAAACGACGTCACCGCCAGTGGTCATCAGCCTTATGGCACGCTGCGCATCACTGCCAGCGACGCAGCGATCCGCCTGCTACTGGAAACAATATTGCCAACGTTTATCCAGCAACAACCCGGGATTGAGATTGACTTAGTCGCCCAAGGCCAGTTGGTGGATATCGTAGAACAGGGGTTTGATGCGGGCATTCGGTTGATTGAAGATGTTCCTAAAGACATGGTGGCGATTCCTTTAAGCGGGCCGCTGCGCTTCGTGACCGTGGCATCGCCCGGTTACTTAACATGCCGATCCCAAATCCATCATCCCCAGGACATTATGCAGCACACCTGCCTGCGTCAGCGCTTACCGAGTGGTAAACGCTATCACTGGGAATATCATCTGAATAATCAGCATGTTGTGCTGGATGTGCCGGGCAACTTGACCCTGGACAGCAGTGCTATAATGGTAGTCGCGGCCGTCGCCGGATTAGGCGTGGCATATGTCCCGGAGAGCTACGCCCAGCCGTGGCTAGCCACACAACAGTTGGTTACCCTGTTGGAGGATTGGACGATTGCATCCCAAGGCATCGCGCTCTATTTCCCGCAAAATCGCCATATGCCCGTTGCATTGCGGCTGTTTGTCGACGCAGTAAAACAGCGCCATCTTAAATGACGGGAAAGTGTCTGTTAGACCCGGGGCGATTCAATTTTCAATATGGGGCATCGACTGGCCTGCCAGAGGGGGGATACCGTGATGCTCAATTTGAGCCATAGCATCATCAGAGTTTTCGATGGGGGTTGTCACCCATCCTGACGGGAGTGGCGGCTACGGCTTTACAGACCCCCCGGCCCCTGTCCCGTGTATCCTGAGTCACCCTAAGGAAGCTCTAAGTTTTCTTAACTATTATCGACAAATAAAAAATAACCCCAAGATGAAGGGCACATAAATGTACCATCCCAATTTCAACACTACAGGTAAGGAGTGTCAAAATGGTTAACATTGATATTCTTCTGAAAAGTCAAATAGGTTATATACGGCAGTTTGTCCGTTCACCCCGAACCTTTGGCACGCTGACGCCATCATCACCCTGGTTATGCCAAGCCATGTTATCGCAAGTCTCCTGGCAAAAAATCACACGGGTGGCTGAATTAGGCTCTGGGGATGGGGTGTTAACAAGACGAATACTCACGGCGATGCCCAAAGACGCTTCGCTTGATGCTTATGAAATAACACTTGACCTGGCACAATCATTGTCCAAAATCCAAGACCCACGGTTGAATGTGATTGCCAGATCCGCCGAAATCTTGGAGAAAAGGTACGATCTGATTTTTTCATGTCTGCCGCTTTTATCCTTGCATCAACGCACTCGCTTGCGCATACTTAAAAGTGCGGCAGGGCAACTTAATCCCGGCGGTACATTCATCCAATTTCAATACACTTCAGCCGCGGAAAAAGTGCTGTCTCGCTATTTTTCATGGGATAAAAAGCTGGAAATCCGTAATATACCTCCCGCCTGGGTCTATTACTGCAAGCCCGAAAGATGTTTTTACGCTTAAAAAGCGAAACGTTTTCTTTTCCCGAAGCCGGAGCACAGTATGCTGGGTATATTTTCCTCTGACCATTTTCAGCAAGTCATTCAGCAATACGGATTATGGGGATTACTCATTGTTATTTTGCTCGAAAGCATGGGGCTGCCTTTGCCTGGTGAAGCGACACTGATCGGAATGGCGGTGTATGCCGGAACAACTCATCATGTTTCTCTTACCAGTGTTATTGCCACTGCTTCTATTGCCGCTATTATGGGAGATAATGCAGGCTATTTTATAGGGAAGATTATAGGAACTCGCTTACTGCGCCATTATGGGAGATATATCCACATCAATGAAACCCGCCTACAAATTGGCGAGTATTTATTCCATCGACATGGTGGAAAAATAATTTTCTTCGGGCGTTTCATTACACTATTAAGGACCTTGGCCGCATTTCTTGCCGGTGCCAACCATATGCCATGGAGAACATTTTTCCTCATGAATACTCTTGGTGCAATCACCTGGGCTGTATTGTTTGGGTCCGGTTCTTATTTCTTCGGTGACAGGTTGTTTAGCCTAAATACGGAACTACGGATATTAATTATAGCATGTACGTTGATAGGGATTATTCTTAGTTTTCTATTTTTACGCCGCCATGAACAAGCGTTGGCAAGAAAAGCAAGAGCCGTGCTTTATGGCGGGTCTTACAAACAGGATTAGTTTTTTTACTAACGGAATGGATTCAATAAAAATAACATGCACATTACAATTTAGCACGATCCCCTCATGGCGCTGTTAGTACAACACGTATCAAGGAGATCGAACGAGGAGTCATGGTCTCCGCCCTGGATGTCGATGGTAAGCATACCCATCGGTGGAACGCATGATTTAAATTACTCTTATCAACACAATACCTTTGCAGGTGATGAAGCGGACTCATGCTCGATGTTTCAGAGAGGCATAAACGAATCTCAGTGCTTGATTGTTATGCAATATATGCTCACAATTGCAGTCACGTAAACTTGCAGGTACCTCGCACTCTGTTATTTTTAACCCATAACATGATTAAAAGGTTTCAGATATGCGTGTTCTCCTTGTTGAAGATGACCCGATGGTGGGAGATGCGGTTGCCAGTACCCTGAAAGATAACTCTTATGCCGTGGATTGGGTAAAAAATGGTAACGATGCGCTTACCAGTTTCAGCTTAGAGCACTACGATGTTGTCTTACTTGATTTAGGTTTGCCCGGTAAAGATGGCTTCTCCGTGCTCGCCGGAATCCGCAAGAATGCTTCATCTACACCTATCCTGATCCTAACAGCGAGGGATGCGCTTGAAGACCGCCTGCGTGGTCTGGACAGTGGCGCGGACGATTATATTCTTAAGCCTTTCGAATTAAGTGAGCTTCTGGCCAGGATTCGCGCTGTAGTAAGACGCAATACCGGCTCAGCCAACCCGATGCTAAGTAATGGCGAATTCACGCTGGACCCCGCAACACATGTGGTCACCGTTCATGCTTCACAACATCATTTCCAGTTATCGAACCGCGAATTCGCATTGCTGCAAGCGTTAATGCTACACCCCGGCAGGATACTCTCGCGCAGTAATCTGGAAGATAAAATATACGGCTGGGGCGAAGAAGTAGAAAGCAATGCAATTGAGTTTTTCATTCATGCATTGCGTAAAAAACTGGGACGGGATGCCATCAAAAATGTCAGGGGTGCCGGGTGGCTAGTTTCAAAAAACGGATAAAGAATTCCATCCAGGGCCAGTTAACGCTTGCACTAAGCCTGGCAATCATTATCATCGCGCTGATTTCTGGAGGACTGACTTTTGCTTCCGCCCTCGATGAGGCGCATGAGCTGCAGGACAGGATGTTGCAACAAATGGCCATCGTGATACAAAACGCCCCGGCGGCCAGACGCCCGCAGGAAAAGTGGTCGTTAGGGGTTGAAGATGATAAAGACGCGCGAATTTTTGTTGATGACTTATCCTTGTCGGGTTCTGAATGGAATGGGAATACAACACACTTTCATCTTTCTCCTGCCGTCACCACTGGCTTTCATAATATAGATACCCACAGTGAAACTTATCGGGTTTTGGTGACAAAACCATCATCAAAAAGGATGATAGCCATTGGTCAGCAAACCGATGTCCGCGATGATATTGCCTTTAAAAGTGCTTTGAGGACATTGATTCCGTTTTCCATCACACTACCCGTCCTCGTTCTTGTTGCCGTTTTACTTATCCGCCACTCATTAAAACCAGTAACAACACTGGCAAATGAAGTTCGGCAACGAGATGAAATCGATCTAACGCCTCTAACAAAAAAACAAATTCCTAATGAAATTTTACCCTTTATCTCCGGTATCAATAGGTTGTTAGGTAAAGTGGATTATGCAATGCAAGCGCAAAAACGTTTTATTGCTGATGCAGCACATGAACTACGGACCCCTATCACCGCATTAATCCTCCAGGCAGAACGTCTTTCTGGTTCGCCTATGTCGACAGAAGCCAGTGAGAGACTCATCGCTTTGCGTCTGGGACTAAAGCGGACAAAAAATTTATTAGAGCAGTTATTAGCATTAGCTCGTCAGCAACAAACCAACGATGGTCTTCTATATGAATGGATTTCAATAGATGATATTTTCCGACAGGTGTTGGAAACACTACTCCCCCTTGCACTGGAAAAAAAAATTGACATCGGCATATCTTCAACATCCCAATCGAATGTCAGTGTATTTACTGAAAAGAACGCACTCTATACGGCACTGAAGAATCTCACTGAAAATGCAGTTCGTTATATACCGGAAGGGGGACAAATAGACTTACACGTACATAAGACCGGCGCGCATTCCATCATTGCCGTTGAAGATAACGGGCCAGGGATTGATAAAGCGATGAGAACGCGTGTTTTTGATGCCTTTTACCGTATTGAAGGCGCAGCAGAAACAGGCTCCGGACTGGGGCTTTCTATCGTTCAAGCCTGTATCGCAAAAATGGGCGGGGTTATCACGTTACTCGATTCACCACATTTTACATCCGGTCTCATGGCCAAGATGGTCATTCCTGATAAAAAAACTGGAAACGCCTCAGTCTCCTCTAAGTATTCGAAACTATGATGGTTGCATACGCTATGGAGGAAATGATGACATTTACCAATTTAAACTTACTTATTTCTTTAATCTTGCCTGTATGCATATGCAAGAAATTTTACATTACAAAAGCAGTTCCAGCCAAAAGTAAGATATCATCTGAATCTAAACTAAGCCAGCATGAAAGAAGAGTCATTGCCGCGCGTTATATTTGCTAAAAACATGCTAATTTTTTTATTTTTTTCTCTTGCGCCATAATCAATGATAATCTTTGGGAATAACATCCGTTAATCAATTATTCAGAACATTAACAAAACGAAACACATAGATATTCTATCTTCTCGCTCACCATCACGATAACCATTGGCGGGCATAAAAAGTCTCCAGTGTAAAGTTTCATGTACTAAGGTTTTTTTAATATAACGACCAGATAATTAAATTCATTGTTATTCAAATAAATTGGAACACTATTTATATGTTGGAATCCTTCAATCAGTCCTGGTTTTTATCCGTCAATGCATCGTCTGGCACATCAGCGGGGGTGATTCTGTTTGCTAAAATTTGCGCACAATATAGCCTGTTTGTCATTCCTCTGATAATATTAAAGCTGTGGTTCTTTGGTAATGAACAAACTCGACGCCAGGCACTATCATGCGTGATAACATCATTATTTGCTCTAGGATTAGGAGCACTTTGTAGCCACATTTACTATCACCCCCGCCCGTTTATGATTCCGATTGGGCATACATGGATGGCACATGCGCCGGACGCCTCATTTCCAAGTGATCATGGCACATTATTTTTTAGCGCTGCTGTAGCGTTGATGTTATCTCGTGCCACGATATATGGCTCCGTTTTGCTTATACTCAGTTGTTTTGTAGCATGGTCCCGTGTTTTTCTCGGCGTTCACTTTCCATTCGATATGGTTGGCGCCGTTATTATCGCTTTATTAGCCAATATGATTATATTCCCGTTATGGAAAGTCTATGGAGAACCATTAACTAAATTCTGCGAATCAATAAGTTACAAATTCTTCTTTTGGTTTCCTTTTTCTCAAAACGCCAAATCTACCGAAAAAAAAATGAATTTTCATTAGTGATAGGCTGAAAACAGAAATGTCATCGCTGTAATTTTCCCTCAATATTTGTTTTACAGGTTAACCAGTAAGAACGTTTATATGGCGACATAATTTCGCAAAAATGACAGTTGATACGCTTAATTTGAATTATTTGTAGTGACTATTTTATAGTCATATTTTTTACAGCATACCGTTAAAGATTGGAGAGAACAATCCGTACGACCTGCGGTTACCCTTTCCCGTGCAGAACTGAGAAAAAATGACAATGTTTATTGATGCATTATTAACTCAAAACCTGTCGTTGTTCGGCCAACATGGTATTACTTTTGCCATTTACTGTATTTTGACCATGGCTATTTTTCTTGAAAGCGCCCTTCTTCCCGCAGCTCTTCTGCCCGGTGACAGCCTGTTACTATTGGCTGGGGCAATGATAACAAAACACCTGCTGCGTTTTTATCCAACACTGGCGGTTCTTGTTACTGCGACAGGCACCGGCTACTGGCTTAATTATCTGACCGGCCGTTGGCTGATACAGACAAAATCAGTACAAAAATGGTTGATGAATGTGTCGGCACATGATTACCAACGGGCACAAAATTTTTCTCGCCGATATGGCCCGTCAGCCCTGCTCATAGGGAGGTTTATTGGTTTTATCCGCACGCTATTACCATTACTTGCAGGCGCGACTTCACTTCGGCAACGTCATTTTCACTTCTTTAACTGGCTGGGAGCAGTAACCTGGGTAGGCGTCCTGCTACAAGTCGGGGAACACCTGGCGAACCTCCCCGTATTCAAAGAAAACTCCGCCATTGGAATGGCGTTTTTACTTTTACTCCCCATTCTCCTTTTTGTCGCAGGGCTGATGGGTAGTTTCTGGTTTGCCCGGCGCCGTAGGAAACGGGAAGCAGGCTCATAGTGATATGAATCATACCGGTTTTCCTGTGAGCGTTAAGTTAGGAAGTTCATTTAACCCGATGGTTACTGTTTCTGGCAGCATAATTATCTCTATCGGCGTTGATTGCCTGATTGACTGGATTCATACTCACTCACAATTTATTGATTCATCGTAAGGGCACACGCATTAACCGTTCGAGAAAGGCGTCACGATGCCCTCTTCGACGCAGAACCCTGTCACACGCGCTTATTTGAAATATGTATATGTCTAGTCGGTGGACCGCGCCAAGAGTTGCCACGACCTTCTTCCCATGGGTTGACACAACTCGAACCCGCGCTGCACAAAATTTTGCTCCCTGATCAGTTCACATAAACATCACAAGGCCGCGATGAGTAAAAAGTTGGCTTTGAGCTACCACAGTCGATTGCTTGGACAAGGTGTTATCCGACAGGATCCGGATGCGTCGTGGTAGTTCAACTGTACTCGACGGGTTGGTGTCTCCGGTGTGGCGTGGTCAGCTCTGCTATTGGTCTGTCATGCAAATTAAGATGTAGCGCTCATTTTGTAATCTTCGCCAGTAATATTCTGTGAGCAGCTCTCAGGAGGTAAAAAATATGAAAAAGCTTCTGATATGTTGTCTGTTCGGGAATACGGCAAATACGCTTGCCAAAAAGATGCAGTCATTGGTTGACAGAGAAGGCCACAGCTTAATTATCAGCGCTGTGGGTCTGGATAACTTCGCCAGTGTGGCTCCCGCTTATGATGCTTTCCTCATAGCGCCGCACATTCAGTACAGGCTCCACGAAATCAAAGAAATTGTCGGTGACTCTCGGTTAGTTGCGATTATTGAAAGTCTTCCTTATGCATCACTGGACGCGGAAAAAGTGCTAAAGCGCGTGATGGAACAAATGCCTGAACTGGCAGCCTGATACCGACGGCCGCCGTTCTCGTGTGGCCGCTTTTCTCATTCTGTATGCCTGAGTGAGGCGGCCATGCTTGGCAGCCCGTTTTGGACCGCTCTGGTTGACCGGGCGCGTGTTAGGACTTGAACGCAGTCTATACTGCCATGCTCACTCTCCGTATGTCCATTTACGTCTTCCTCACAATGTCCTTTTTTGAGGTTTATACGACCTTTACGCCATGCCCTTTGCGTTACACAATCCGAACAAGCAATCGTCGCGGGGCCTGTATCGCAATGCGTCAGGTCTTCGCCCAGAATCAATAACGACACAAATAGGAAGATAAAATGAGGCTACAAAACAAAGTTGCATTAGTCACCGGAGGTACCAGTGGAATTGGCCTGGCAACGGCCAAACTCTTTGTCGCCGAAGGTGCCCGGGTAATTGTGACGGGGCGTGATGAGTCCGTGTTTGGCAATGTCAAGGCAGAACTTGGAGAGCATGCTCTTGTGTTAAAAGGCGATGTCCGTTCGATAGCGGATATGCGGGCGGTCGCGATGGAGGCGAAAGAGAAATTCGGTGGCCTGGATGTGGTATTTGCAAACGCAGGGCTAGCCTTTCCTTCACCTGTCAATGAGATCTCCGAAGGCCTTTATAACGATATCATGGATATCAACGTCAAAGGCGTCGTATTCACACTACAGGCGACATTGCCAATCTTACGTGAGGGATCTTCATTTATCCTGAATACCTCCTTCGTCGCGCAAACCGGCAAACACGGCATCTCGTTGACTGCCGCGGCGAAGGCGGCGGTGCGGTCACTTGCCCGCAGTTGGTCTTATGAATTTCTTGACAGAAAAATCAGGTTTAATGCCATCGCGCCCGGAGCGATTGATACACCGCTGATAAGCAAGTGGGGCTTATCTGACGAGGAGGTGCGCGAGCTCAAACAGGCGATGGCGAAAACAATCCCGTTAGGCCACGTAGGTAAGGCAGAAGATATTGCCCACGCCGCACTTTACCTGGCAAGTGACGAATCATCCTATGTCCTGGGCACGGAACTGATTGTGGATGGTGGCGCTTCGCAGCTTTAATTTTTGGGTCGTCGTTTTAGCAAAAATCCACACATCATTGCCTGTGCTACAGATTCAAGTCAAATATCCACCAGGCATTACGCCGTAAAGGTTTATTTAACCGACCCGGCATGAAACCTGATGCGTTTGCGTAAGGGTCAAATATAAGGAGAAGTCGCCTTGAACGAAGATCATAAAAATAATTCTCTTGAGGAACCACTGAGCAAAAAAAGTCATTCCCGCCGGGATATCCTCAAATACGGAAGTGCCGCCACTCTAGGGGTCGTTATGGGAAGCGGGGCTTTACTGGGTCATATCGGTAGTGTTTATGCGCAGGGGGAAGGGGTAGCCCCGTCTGGTCGTGCCGTTAACGCTCTGGCTCAGGGGAGCAATACCGGGGAATTTGATCCAGATGAGCCCCTCAATATTTTGATTGTCAATTACGATGGCGGGACATTGCTTGATTTTGCCGGGCCAAGCGAGATTTTTCACAGAATACCGAACACAAATGTACGCTATGCAAGTCTTAATGGAGGGAGCGTTATTCTCGAATTCGGTGTCGTCTATGGTAAGACTGAACGGCTGGCCGATATTGAAAAAACGGATCTGATCCTGGTTCCTGGTGGTTCTGATTTGTCCGCCCCCATGCAACCAGAGTATTTAAAACAAATTCGACGTCTCGCCGATGGTGCGAAATACGTTACATCAGTTTGTAACGGCTCGCTGGTACTTGCGGCAACGGGGATCCTTAAAGGTAAGCGGAGCGCTTGCCACTGGGCCTTTATCAATAAGTTATCTGAATACGGCGCAATCCCGGTTCCAGATCGCTTCGTTGAAGATGACGGCGGCCGGTTTATGAGCGGTGGTGGCGTGACAGCGGGTATTGACTTTGCTCTTCGGGTTGCGGCGAAACTACGGGGGCAGCAGGCCGCTGAATTCGCGCAACTTGTCATTGAATATGATCCCGCTCCACCCTTCCATTCGGGTCATCCCCGAGAAGCTCGTCCGGAGATCATTGCAATGGTCGATAAGCAGCTCCCCGGAGCCTCCAAAGGTCTCGCCCGAATTCCTGGCGTTCGCTGAAAGGTTTAGGGCAGAAAAACCATCACTGCCAATTTTTTTACCGATGGCATTGCATCGGGACATTTGGAATGCTTCCAGCACTGAGAAAAAATAAAAACAATACTGAACCGCCCCGAGTTTCCTGGAGAGAGTTAAGTCCGGAAGCCCAAGCTGCGAGATATCAAGCTGAATCAGATAATTAATAGTTGGAAGCATTCGCGAAAAATATCAGAGAAAAAAACCAATGAATTATTAACTATCTGATACATGGCTTGCGAAACCATGTTGCTATTTTATAGCTTGTTAAAAAAGCAGCATAAAACATCATCATTATGCTGCTTATTAGTTTGTTAGGGATTAATGCGTCACTGTTGCATTAACAGTAATGACCACACCAGCCTCACGAGCCATATTTCCAATGGTACAACTTTTGTCTGCCCGGGTAATAATCTTAGATGCTTTTTCAATATCCGCGTCAGTGGTCCCCGGGCTTAACACTAATTTTGTATTATGAAGAACCGTGAATTCTTTCTCATCAGATTTAGCCTCTGTTGCGATGGTCAATTCACTTACCGGCACATCACTTTTGCTCAAGATAGCACTGAGTGTGGACACAAAGCAGGCAGCAATAGCAGCTACATAAAGCTCTTTAGGATTACTGCCATTCCCCGAGCCACCGTAAACACCAGGAATCGCAATTGTCGTATTCAAATGTTCGCTGGCGATAACGCCCTGGCCTTTAAAACCATTTTTCCAGCTTAAATCCAGATTGACTTTAATCTCAGACATCTCGGTCCCCTGCATTAACTTTTGCTATAACCCTTCAGTTTGCATCAGAGCGTGTTGAAAACAAGCTTTGGGTAAGTTTCAGCCGTTATACAACACTTATAGATTAATTGATCCATAATTAAATTGCAATGGGTTCGCGATAGTTCATTACCTTCTCTTCAACTGTTGTAGCGAGATGACTAGGAGGTGATGCCGGCCCCCAAACATGCCCGTGGACATACAGAACACTCACACCAGGACAAAGAAAGCCTCTTGTATGGAAACTTCTATTTATTCCTTTTAAATACAGATAATTAACGGCGTAACATTATCTCCATAATACCAGTAACTTATCCGCAGCCGCGCACAATGTTGCTTCTGTTACTCCATCTCTGGCTTCAATAGCGATTCCCTTGATAAAGCAATCCAACAATAGCGTGAATTCGTCAGGATTGACCGACTGGGAAAACTCCCCCTGCTCTATCCCGCGAACAACACAGCGGCGAACGGCATCACGCGTCTGCTGGCGCACTGTCTGCGCAAGCAATTCAATTTCTTTATTTTCATCGTCACAGTTCAACCCAGACAACACGGCCATACACCCGGCAGGTGATTGCGGCGAGGTCTGCATCGCAATGGTTTTATGTAGCATCGTTTGCATTGCAACTTTCGGGCTAAGAGACTCATTATTCAACACAGAAGCCACCTCGCCGCATGATTGCGTATACCGCTCAAGGCACTCTTTGTAGAGGGCCTGTTTAGAACCAAAGGCGGCATAGAAGCTGGCGGAGGAAAGCTGCAAAGTCTGCCGTAGATCCGCAAGAGAGGCACTTTCAAATCCCTTTTGCCAAAATAAATTCATCGCTTTATCAACGGCTTTATCTCTGTCAAATTCTCTTGGACGACCCATTCGTGCCATGTTTTTTTCCTCTAGAAACTTGTTATCCAGATTAATCAATTCATAAAAAATTGACAACCTGAAGGGTGTCGCCTAAATTATGGATCGGTCAATCCATAAAGAGAAATTGTCATGCCCATCGCACTTTATGCTCTCGCTGCCGCCGCTTTCACTATTGGTATGGCGGAATTTGTTGTAGTCGGGATACTGCCCGCTATTGCCATCGATATGGATGTAGATATTCCGTCAGCAGGCCACCTGGTTTCACTCTACGCACTGGGGGTCGCTCTTGGCGCGCCATTACTTACGGCGATCACAGGCCATATGAACAGACGTAAATTATCTGTCGGCTTAATGGTGTTATTTATTGCGGCGAACCTAGTTGCCTGGCGGGCATCCAGTTACACCATGTTATTAGTGGGGCATGTCCTGGCGGGTATGGTTCAGGGAGTTTTTTATTCCATGGCCACCGTTCTCGCTGCCAACGTAGTCTCAAAAGAGAAATCGGGGCATGCCATTGCTATCGTCTTTACTGGTCTGACCGTTGCGCTGGTGTCAGGTGTGCCGTTTGGTACTTTCTTGTCCGAATTGTTTGGCTGGCGTACCACATTCCTGTTTATCAGCGTGTTAGGACTATTATCTGCCGTAGCTCAGTGGTTCTTACTGCCTCGGCATATTGAACGGCCCACACCTGCCAGCCTTACCAGGCAGTTAGGTGTTATTTCGATGCCTCTTCAAGTATGAATATTTCCGCGTTTAACGCAGGCATTGTGCTGGGCGCCTGGGTTGGCGGAGAGGTGGTTGCCCACTATGGTCTTCTGGCAACAAGTTATGCCGCTGCGTTTGTGGTCGCAATGAGTGCTTGCTGGTGTTAGTCAGCGGATATTTCGATAAACAACACAAGCTTTCGCAGTCAGCGATAACCGCAGCAAATGATGCCTGACAGGCGCTATCACACTTAGCTTAAATAAAAAATGAAGGAATTGAATATGTCCGTTAAAAAGATTACCCAGTCCGATTTTAATACATTGGTTGCCAGCTCTGATGCCGGAGTACAGGTCTTCCGTTTTTGGGCGCCCTGGTGTTCACCGTGCATGATGATGAAACCCATGTATGAAGAAGCGGCCAGGAAGATTGGCGACACAGCGTTACTGGGCGAAATCAATGTGGATGAAGAACAGGGGTTGTCAGCAAAACACGGGATTCGCAGTATTCCCACTGTTGTGTTTTATAAAGATGGACAGGAAACCGAGGCCATGGTGACGCGCATCCACCGCCAAACGCCCCAAAACTAAAACGGGTATCGGCTCAGGCATATTGCGCCTTAAGGATCCCGACACGGTTTGACGCTGCACACTACCTGTGGCCAGTGCGTAAAAACCGATAACCTGCTTGCTGTCCGATTCGCAGATAATAAACGTCCGCGATGCGCCACTGGTTTGGTTTTTAAGCGCCTTACGTTTCAGCCATTCATCCAGTGACGGCTCTGAACAATGGAAATCCGCGATAATATGCCGGGGAGCCAGCAATTCAGGTACCCCTATTCCCACGGTGATTTCTTATCCAGTAATGCATGTAATCTCTCATTGGAGGCAACAGGTTTTTCCATGGCGTCAATGAAAGCGCTAAACCGCTCCTCGTCAAGCACAAACAAACGCTGGTCCAGCAACACCTCTTCCGCTTCCCGGCATGCCGCATCAAGCACAAAATCAGTGCGCGATTTTGACAGCAGGCTGGCCGCCATATCGATAAGTTCCCGCTGTGACGCCTTTGCTCGGATATTAATGGGCGTTTCTTTGACTTCTGCTCGCTCTGATCTCATTATTTATTTACCCCGTATAGCGGATTGCTACACAGATATCTTAGCCTATTGTATAGCATATTGCTATACACGGTTACTGTCAGTTCAGATCTCAGCTTATGCAGCTACGTTAAACTACGCCAAATTCTTATAACTCAGCTATTCCCTTAGGCCACGCTACCCAGATAATCCGCCCATACCTGCAACCACTGCTTGCACTCGGCGTCATACTTGTACAGATTGTAGATCCCTTCCACCCCGCCACGCGTATGCCCCAACACCGCCTCGGCAATTTCATTCGGGCACTGCAAACGCGACAATCCGGTACGAACGGTGCGCCGCAAGTCATGGGGCGTCCAGTGGGGAATGTCCAGCATTTGCCCCGCTTCACGCAAACGCCACGAGTTCTCCGTCAAATACTTCTGCTGGATAGGCAATTTGGTTGCTTGCGACGGAAATAAATATTTATCGGAGTTAAGCCGCAAGATTTTAAGGAAATCGATAGCCTGGGTGGATAACTGCACATCGCGCTTTACCCCGGTCTTGGTTTCCCGTAGGTGTATTGTCCCTTTGGTAAGATCCACATCCTCCCAGGCCATATTGCACACTTCACCCGTCCGGCATCCCATAGGGTCAGGCGTAACGCATTCTTTAATGGTGGGCGTATAGGCTGATCCCGGCTGCCATTGGAGAAATTTCGCCAGCTTACGGTGACCCCGCTTTTCCACCGCCTCCGCATATACAGTGCGGCGAACCTCGGACTGTCCTTTCTTCTTTCTCGCGCCGGGAATGATCTTGCCATCCAGAGCATGGCGGTCTTCTATGCGTTCGGAAAGATAGAGTTCAATTAGCCCCTGTACGGTCAGTCCCGGCGCCGGTTTTTTTGCTGCCGTCTCGGTCCGCTGCTGTTTTTTTTGCTTGAGTTCAGCGGCGGGACGGCGCCCCTGCTGGCGAATCTGCCGCAACTCGCCAAGCTTGATACGCGCCACGGCCAGCGACGTGTGCGGGAAGTTGCCGATTTTGGCTTGGGTCAGCTTACCTGTCAGTGGGCTGATATAACGGTAAAAAAAGGTTTTGACGCCGCTCGTCCCACAACTGGCCCGCAGGCCACGGTTTTCACCGGTGTCAGCCTTATCTTTATCTGTCGATTTCATCATTTCCATCGCTTTTGACGTTAGGGGCTTGCCCTCTTGTTTCCCTGCCATAAAGACTCCGTTATCATGGACCAATTCCAAAACCAGCCAGCGTGCGGATCGGCGGTTTGGTGCCCAACAGGAGCTCGGCCGCACCGGGATTACCCCGTACGCTGACCTACATTTAACTGTAAGATGTAGCGATATTTCTTGAGACACAATGATCATTCATGAGAACAATTCTCATCACTAACTTGAAAAAATCAGAGAAACGGACATCTTGACTCAATGAGTACACCAGAGAATTTCGACGCCCACACGCCAATGATGCATTGGTGTGTTGTGATTGATATTTAACGACAATTTTCAAAAAATAAGAAAAGACTACACTTTAACCTATATTTTTATAACTGATTGATTTATCGGTCATTTCATTCCACCATTCGACAATAGCACTATACCCTAAATAATTCGAGTTGCAGGAAGGAGGCGACGCAGCGAATCCCCAGGAGCTTACTCAGGTAAGTGACTGGGGTGAGCGAGGAAAGCCAACGCACCTGCAACTTGAAGTATGACGGGTATATAATTAAAGGCTGACGCCCTGGCAGTAACATCCGCAAAGTGGAATACCCCGATGAACCGATATGACGTTTCCAACAGCGAAGGAAAGTTCGCCGAAGGCTCTGGCGAACAGGTCTTGGCCAACAAGCTGGGGATCTCGAAACCTGATGAAATCAATGGCGCGGAATTGGTTCTGCTGGAAAAATTTTATCAGACTGTTTTTGAACAGCAATTCCCTCTTGGGCGCATAACGGTTGCCATGCTAAAAAGCTGGCATCGGCGCTGGTTAGAGAGCATCTATGAGTGGGCTGGACAAGAAAGAACGATGAATATCAGCAAAGGCGGCTTTATGTTTGCGCCTTCAGCCCAAATACCGAAATTGTTGAGTGAGTTCGAAACAAAATACCTGGCCATATACACACCCTGCTCGGGGATGGATAAAGAGCAGCTCATTGAAGCGATCGCCATTGTCCATGTCGAGCTGATACTCATCCATCCGTTCAGGGAAGGCAACGGGCGCTTATCACGGCTCCTGGCTGACGTTATGGCGGTACAGGGAGGGTTTAACCCTTTGAATTATGGAAGCTGGGAGCAAAACAAGAGCCAATATATATCAGCTATTCATGCAGGTATGCCCATGAATTATGAGCCAATAAAATATTGGGTTAGCAAAGCACTGGAAAACGCTTAATCTCCCAAACGAAGATGGGCAAATTTTTTGCGCTGAGCTTTCAGGGAAGCTTCAACTTGCTCCGAAGACTGACCGGTTTCAATTGCCGTCGAAGTCACGACTGAACGGACAATCTGTTCGCGCGAGGGCCTGTTATAAGATCCCACCACTTTTTTACTACTGCTCATCACTACTCCTGCGCTGACGGCTGATTACCACAACACATTATAAGCTAAAAACGATGCTGGTGTGTCGGCATTTTTGTCAACGGTGAAGGTTGTCGGTTGAAAAACCTAATACACCTGATCTCGTTAACCATCAGTCGATATTTTTTATTTGGCGGCAAGAAACAATTTAATCTCTGCTTGCAGAAGATCTAGTCCTTTAACTCACATTCCCAGATCACCAAAGTTTCCCAGCCCATTTCATGCAGTTTCAAAAGATTTGATGTATCCCGCATCTTATTCCTCGCCAGCTTAGCTAACCAGTACTCTTGGTTCGATTTTTAGAGTTCAATTAACCCCTGTACCGTCAGTTCCGGCGCCGGCTTTTTTGCTGCCGCCTCGGTCTGCTGCTGTTTTTCTTGTTTGAGTTCAGCGGCGGGACAGCGCCCCTGCTGGCGAATCTGCCGCAACTCGCCAAGCTTGATACGCGCCACGGCCAGCGACGTGCGCGGGAAGTTGCCGATTTTGGCTTGGGCCAGCTTACCTGTCAGTGGGCTGGTATAGCGGTAGAAAAAGGTTTTGGCGCCGGTCGTTCCACAACTGACCCGCAGGCCACGGTTTTCACCTGTGTCAGCCTTATCTTTATCTGTCGATTTCATCATTTCCATCGCTTTTGACGTTAGGGGCTTGCCCTCTTGTTTCCCTGCCATAAAGACTCCGTTATCATGGACCGATTCCAAGACCAGCCAGCGTGCGGATCGGCGGTTTGGTGCCCAACGGGAGCTCGGCCGCACCGGGATTACCCCGTACGCTGACCTACATTTAACTGTAAGATGTAGCGATATTTCTTGAGACACAGTGATCATTCATGAGAACAATTCTCATCACTAACTTGAAAAAATCAGAGAAATGGACATCTTGACTCAATGAGTACACCAGAGAATTTCGACTCCCACACCCCAATGATGCAGCAGTATCTTGGCTTAAAGGCCCAGCATCCGGACATCCTGTTGTTCTACCGCATGGGCGATTTTTATGAAATGTTTTATGACGACGCCAAGCGGGCGGCCCAATTGCTGGACATTTCCCTGACCAAGCGCGGCCAGTCGGCGGGCGAACCGATCCCTATGGCCGGCGTGCCTTATCATGCGGTGGAAACCTATCTGGCCAAACTGGTGCAACTAGGGGAATCGGTGGCCATATGTGAGCAAATCGGCGATCCGGCGGCGGCCAAAGGCCCGGTGGAACGCCGGGTGGTCAGGATTGTGACGCCAGGGACCATCAGCGACGAAGCCTTGCTCAGCGAGCGGCAGGACAATCTGCTGGCCGCAATCTGGCAGGAGCCGCAAGGCTTTGGCTATGCCACGCTGGATGTCAGTTCGGGCCGGTTTCGCATCGGCGAACCGACCGATCGCGAGGGAATGGCCGCCGAATTGTTGCGCACCAATCCGGCGGAGCTGTTGTATCCGGAAACCTTGGGCGACATGGGCCTTATCGAACATCGCCGCGGCTTACGCCGTCGGCCAATCTGGGAGTTTGATCTCGATACCGCCCGCCAGCAGCTCAATTTGCAATTCGGTACCCGCGATCTGAACGGTTTTGGCGTTGAACGCGCCGCCAGGGCCCTACGGGCGGCCGGTTGTCTGTTGCAATACGTCAAGGACACCCAGCGCACGAGCCTGCCCCATATTCGCGCAGTGACGTTGGAGCGCCCGCAAGACGGCATCATCATGGATGCCGCCACTCGCCGTAACCTGGAAATCACCCAAAATCTGGGCGGCGGCACCGACAATACACTGGCGGATATACTAGACCGCACAGTGACGCCCATGGGCAGCCGCATGCTGAAACGCTGGCTGCATATGCCCACCCGGGATCTCGCCACGCTGCGTCAACGCCAGGAGTCCATCCGGGAATTACAGGATATCTACCCCGAATTACGGCCGCTGTTGCAGCAAGTGGGCGATTTGGAACGGGTCCTCGCCCGGCTGGCACTGCGATCCGCCCGGCCGCGCGATTTGGGCCGCATGCGCCATGCTTTTCAACAACTGCCCGCGATTCATGCCCTGCTGGCCGGCAAAACCGCCGATCACCTCGATCAACTGGCGCGGGAGATGGGCGACTTCAGCGAACTTCGCCAGTTGCTGGAGCGCGCTATTGTGGAAACACCGCCCATATTGGTGCGGGACGGTGGTGTCATCGCCGAGGGCTACAATGCCGAACTGGACGAATGGCGCTCGCTGGCGGACGGCGCCAGCGACTACCTGGAACGGCTTGAAATCCGCGAGCGGGAAAGCACCGGCCTGGAGTCGCTGAAAGTGGGGTTTAATGCCGTACACGGTTACTTTATCCAGCTCAGCCGCGGACAAAGCCGGCAGGCGCCCATTCATTATGTTCGCCGACAAACCCTGAAAAACGCCGAGCGCTATATCATCCCCGAATTGAAAGAATACGAAGACAAGGTGCTGACCTCAAAAGGCAAAGCGCTGGCGCTGGAGAAGGCGCTTTATGATCAATTATTTGATCTGCTGCTACCGCACCTGGCCGCCTTGCAGCAAAGCGCGGCCGCCCTCTCGCAGCTCGATGTGCTGAGCAACCTGGCCGAACGGGCGGAAACGCATAACTATGTTTGCCCCACGCTTGTCGAGCAGCCGGGCATAAAAATCGTCGCCGGCCGCCATCCGGTGGTGGAGCGTGTGATGAGCGAACCCTTTATCGCCAATCCGCTGTCACTTTCGCCCCAGCGACGGATGCTGATCATTACCGGGCCGAACATGGGCGGCAAAAGCACCTATATGCGACAGACGGCGCTAATCGTATTGCTGGCTTATATTGGCAGTTACGTACCGGCGGAGGACGCGATTATCGGCCCGGTGGACAGGATCTTCACCCGGGTGGGCGCCGCGGATGATTTGGCTTCCGGTCGTTCAACGTTTATGGTGGAAATGACTGAAACGGCCAATATCTTGCACAACGCCACTCCGCAGAGCCTGGTGCTGATGGATGAGATTGGCCGGGGTACCTCCACCTATGACGGGCTTTCCCTGGCCTGGGCTTGTGCTGAAAGTCTGGCCGGCAAGATTAAGGCCATGACGCTGTTTGCCACCCATTATTTCGAACTCACCACCTTGCCGGACAAAATGGAGGGCGTGGTGAACGTGCATTTGGACGCCCTGGAACAAGGCGAAACCATCGCCTTTATGCACAGCGTGCAGGACGGCGCGGCCAGCAAAAGCTATGGATTGTCGGTGGCGGCGCTGGCCGGCGTTCCCCGCGAGGTCATAAAGCGGGCGCGGCAAAAGCTTAAAGAGTTGGAAAGCCTGTCCGCGAATGCCGCGACCAGTACAGTCGAGGGTTCGCAATTGTCGCTTTTGCAGTCGCAACCGGAAGAAACACCGCCGGCAGTGGCCGCGCTGGAGGATTTGGACCCTGATACGCTGAGCCCGCGTCAAGCACTGGAATGGATCTATCGGCTCAAGGCCCTGTTATAATGCCCCAAAAAAAAACGGTGGCGCCTGCCACCGTTTTTACCAGAATGGGATAACCGTGCGAATGGCGGTTAATTACTCGCGAAACAGCGCCTCCAGATTCAGGCCCTGCCCTTGCAGGATTTCGCGTAAACGACGCAAGCCCTCGACTTGAATCTGACGAACGCGCTCACGGGTGAGACCGATTTCGCGACCGACATCTTCCAAGGTCGCCGCTTCATAGCCCAGCAACCCGAAACGTCTGGCCAGCACTTCCCGCTGTTTGGCGTTCAGTTCAAACAGCCATTTGACGATGCTCTGCTTCATATCGTCGTCTTGCGTGGTGTCTTCCGGCCCGCTCTCTTTCTCATCGGACAGGATATCCAGCAACGCTTTCTCGGAATCCCCGCCCAGCGGCGTATCCACCGACGTGATGCGTTCATTCAACCGCAGCATGCGGCTGACGTCGTCAACCGGTTTATCCAGTTGCTCGGCGATTTCCTCCGCGCTCGGCTCATGATCCAGCTTGTGAGACAGTTCTCTGGCGGTTCGCAAATACACGTTCAGTTCTTTGACGATATGTATCGGCAGGCGAATCGTCCGGGTCTGGTTCATGATAGCCCGTTCGATGGTCTGACGAATCCACCAGGTGGCGTAAGTGGAGAAACGGAACCCGCGTTCCGGGTCGAATTTTTCCACCGCGCGAATCAGGCCGAGGTTGCCTTCCTCGATGAGGTCCAGCAAGGCCAAGCCCCGGTTGCCGTACCGGCGGGCGATTTTCACCACCAGCCGCAGGTTGCTTTCAATCATGCGGCGTCGTGAGGCAACATCTCCCCGAAGTGCGCGCCGGGCAAAGTAAACTTCTTCTTCAGCGGTGAGGAGCGGCGAGTAACCTATTTCACCCAAGTAGAGCTGCGTAGCATCAAGTACACGCTGGCTTGCCGCCTGCGAGAGCAACTCTTCTTCAGCCAAATCGTTTTCAGCGGGCTCATCGATTAACGCTTTCTCGTCGAATGCTTCGGCTCCATTCTCATCGAATTCAGCATCTTCATGTAACTCGTTAACTTTCAGCGTGTTTTGGCTCATAAGTGGCTCCTACCCGTGATCCCAGGACAGAATACCGAAATATTCCGACCAATTTATCGCTGCGGAAGATAACGCAGCGGGTTTACGGATTTCCCCTTGTAACGAATTTCAAAATGCAATCTAACTGAGCTGGTACCTGTGCTACCCATGGTAGCAATTTGCTGCCCTGCCCTGACTTCTTGTTGTTCCCGAACCAGCATTGTGTCGTTATGGGCATAGGCGCTCAGGTAGTCGTCATTGTGCTTGATAATGATCAGATTACCATACCCGCGCAACGCATTACCGGCATAAACCACCCGGCCGTCAGCTGTAGCCCTGACTGGCTGTCCGCGCGAACCGGCGATGTCGATGCCTTTGTTCCCGCCCTCGGCGGAAGAAAAGTTATCGATGATTTTGCCGTCCGTCGGCCAGCGCCAATTGGTTATCGCCGCCGAGCCCCCCGAAGATGCGACCAGTCCCGATGTCGCCCCCGGGGCGGTAACCGGCGCCGTTGTCGTCACAACCGCGCCAGATGTAGGCAACAATTTACTGTTATTGTTGGTGCCGTTTGAAGGCAACATTTTCCCTACATTCTGTTTACCTGAACCTTCAGAATACGCATTGTTCGCTTGGGAAGCAATACCCGTATTCAGCATTTTAGTATTGGATGGCGGATTCGGCACGACATTGGCGCGGGTATTATTCTCCGTCAGCATTCCACCGCCGCCGACGGTATTTCCGTAACCGGTAAGCGGTGCCGTTCCGTTACCTACCTGGAGTGTTTGACCAACGTTCAGTCCATAAGGTTCCGGAATATTGTTTCTTTTAGCTAAATCGCGATAATCGTTGCCGGTTATCCAGGCGATATAGAACAGCGTGTCGCCCCGTTTTACCACATAGGTGGAACCGGCATAGGAACCTTTGGGAATGGTATTGTAGCTGCGGTTATAAATAATATTCCCCGACGGGCCGGTCGTCACTTGATTCTCGACCGGCGGTCGGCCCCGCTGTACCCCCATCGATGGCCGGGCCGTGATAATGCCGTTATTGTTCCCGCCATTCACGCTACTGATCGGTGCAGAAGATTCATTACTGGCGCAACCGGCCAGCCCGATGCTCGCCATGACATAAGCCGCTGCGCGGCGCCAATGGCATTTTGGGCTTCCCATGCTCATTTCTCCCCTATGGCAGTAACGCCAATCATCGTTCCAAACACGTGTTATTCATCATACTGTCATGACCTTTTAGTGGGCGGCCCCGGTTACCCCCGTCACCAAACCCGCTAAGTTCCCGGGGATAAAGGCGAGGCATCCTGTCTCTGCGAAGGGTCGCCGCCACGCAAACCCCAAATGACGTTGGGTGAAGATCCCGCTTTTATGCGCGACCACACGTACGAGAATATTTCCACGCTTCCTTAAAATCGCAAATATCTGATGTCAATGCTAGCAATATACTGGGGAGGGTGCCATACACGAGTTGTATAGAAATTTAAAAAAACGCCGTCCATTGCCGAAATCATCGGGCTTGCTTTCAGCGCGAAACGGCAATTGCGGTGAAATAAAGTGGATATACCCTGAATAATTTGAGTCGCGTCGGCCGACAAGCGCGCGGCAAATTCATCGGCAACGAATATGAATCGCCCGCGATGGGTTTGCGGCGAGGAACGGGCGGTCCGCCATCATTCCCGCACGCAGGGATACACCGTGATTGCGCGGGGTGTCCGCCGCCAACAAAAGGGCGATGAAATAGGGGGCATATTCAGGGAAAGATTTTCACCGGCGGCGGGCGATTACTGCCATCCACGAGATAACGGGAAGTATAACCGGTTCAACGGGGATGAAGAAATCCCCGGCAATATCGCCTATATCAGATAATTCCTCTGGTTCATATTATCTTGTTCAAAAAACGGGCGCGCAATTTACCGGGAGCGTAATGGCAATAACCCATCCGCCGCGATGCGCATTGGCTAAAATAGAAATTTATACTCGTCATACTTCACGTTGCCTCTTTGTCGGCTGCGCTCGCTTGCCGCCGCGATGGAACGCGTCGGATTCAGAGTAGACGATGGGTGTGACGGGATTATTGAGGCGAAAATGTTGCCGCCCGATCATCCCGGGCCGGCATATCAGCTAATGTCGGCGCCGGGCGGGAAAGCACGGGGCGACAATAAGCCCGGTTGTCCATACAGCGCGCCTGGCGCGGCGCTCAAGCCAGTTCGCCTTTGATAAGCGGCACAAACCGCACCGCCTCGACAGGGGTAACGGTGAACTCGCCGCCTTGTCGCCGGACGGTGGTCAGTTTCTGAATATCCTCCCCTACCGGCAATACCATAATTCCCCCTTCGTCCAATTGGGCCATCAACGCTTGCGGAATTTCCAAAGGCGCGGCGGTGACGATAATGGCGTCATAGGGACCGCGAGACGGCCAGCCCAGCCAGCCGTCGCCGTGGCGAGTGGAAACATTGTGCAAATCCAGTTGCTTTAGCCGGCGCTTGGCTTGCCATTGTAATTTTTTGATTCGCTCCACCGAGCAGACATGCTGTACCAAATTCGCCAGAATGGCGGTCTGGTAGCCGGAACCGGTGCCGATTTCCAGCACGCGGGAGGTGGGTTGCAACCGCAACAACTCAGTCATACGGGCGACGATGTACGGTTGGGAGATGGTCTGACCCGAGCCGATGGGTAAGGCGATGTTGTCGTAGGCTTTAAGTTCGAAAGCCTCGTCCACGAAGCGCTCGCGCGGCACCGCTTCGATAGCCTGTAGCAGACGCTCGTCCCGGATGCCAAGGTTGCGGAGCTGATCTATCAACGCCTGGGTCCGCCGATTCACCATGTCGCGCCAACCTCAGCCTTGGTCAGCCACGCCGCCAGAACCGACTGGGCGGAATAAGCGGTCAAATCCACCTGTAGCGGCGTAATGGAAACAAACCCTTCATCAATGGCGGCGAAATCGGTATCCGGGCCATTGTCCAGCATTTCGCCCGGCGGCCCGATCCAGAACATTTCCCGCCCGCGCGGATCACGCTGGGCAATGGCCTGGCCTGCCGGGTGGCGGCTGCCGCAACGGGTTACCCGGATACCGCGAATCTCCGCCAGCGGCAGGTCGGGCACATTCACATTGAGGATTTTGCCCGTGCGCAACGGTTCCTGCGCCAGCGCTCTTATCAGCCGGCCGGCGACGACCGCGGCGGTATCGTAGTGCCGTTCACCATTAAGCGATACCGCCAGCGCCGGTAGGCCCAGATGCCGTCCTTCCATGGCCGCGGCCACCGTACCGGAATAAATGACATCATCGCCAAGATTGGGGCCGGCGTTAATGCCGGACACCACAATATCCGGCATGGGCCGCATCAGGGCGTTTACGCCCAAATAAACGCAATCGGTGGGCGTGCCGGATATGACCGAGATATCGCCATCGGCATGGCGGAATGTCCGCAAGGGCATATCCAGCGTCAGGGAATTGGATGCCCCGCTCCGGTTGCGATCGGGCGCGACGACCTGCACCTGGGCAAATTGACGCAAAGCGACCGCCAGCGCTTGAATGCCGGGCGCATGGATTCCATCATCGTTACTTAGCAGTATGCGCATAAGTTGATTTGCTTTATGACTTTTATGATAATTTTCAACGCGCCGTCGACCCACCGAACCCGACGGCCGCCTTTGGCGCGGGGACCGGCAAACTATCCGGGACCGGAATAGCGCAATAATCGCATGAAACGCCATGGCGGTGAAGTGCCTAATTCAGGGTTCCGGGGGCAGTTCGAGCAATTCCCGCACGACGCTGGTGGCGAAACAGCCAGCCGGTAAATCAAAGTGCAATTCCAGCGTGGCCGTATCCCGCCAATACCAGCGAAAGTCGCCCGGCGTCACCAGCATGGCGCGGCGATCCGCTTCCACCCGTTCGCGAATTAATAACGACAACAGTTCCGGTTGCCGGCTTAGGCATTGGCGCTCGAACAGTTCGGCGCATGCCGTCGCCCCCGGCTTGCCGATGCCCGGCAATGGAGCGGTGGGCACCAACTCGCCCCGCCGCAGGCGTTCGCGCAGTTGCGGCAACTCCGGCGCCGACGCCAAAAACCAGCTGCCCCGACCAACCCGTTGCAACGCGTCGCCCTCCAGCAGATGCCAGCGACCGAAACGCGCCAGGCGTTCGCTGACCACGGCGTTGAACAGCGCGCTGCGGGCCGCCGAAAGCGTGAAACTGCGTTTGGCGCGATCTTTGATCCGAATCTCATCGCGCGCCCAGGCCTGCGCCTGGACGAGGTTATTGCCTTGCCTGCCGAATCGCTGCGGCCCGAAATAGTTGGGGACCCCCTGTTGGCCCAGCAAGGGTAAACGGCGTTCCACCGCCTCGGGATCATCTATGTCGCGCAGAATTAAGGCAAACCGGTTGCCGCGCAGCGTGCCGATGCGCAATTTACGGCGGTGGCGGGCAGACTCCAGTACCTGGCAACCATTAAGATGAAAAGCGGTAAAATCCGGTGTTGCCTTGCCGGGCATATGCAGGCAGAACCACTGTTCCGTCACCGCCTGCCGATCTTTTAGCCCGGCATAGCTGACCGCCCTGGCCGGCAACCCGGCGAATTTCGCCAGCGCGTCGGCGACAAAGGGCGTGTTGCAGCCGGATTTACGCACGCGCACCAGGACATGTTCTCCCTCGCCGTCCGGCGCGAATCCCAAGTCCTCTTCCACCCGAAAATCTTCCCAACCGGCCTTCATTACCCCGCGCGCCGCCGGCGCGCCGTGCAAACGGAACAATCCCTGATCGAAGTGTTCCATTATGCGGCTTTCGATAGCAGGGCCACCGCTTCGCAGGCAATGCCCTCGCCCCGGCCGGTAAAGCCCAGTTGCTCGGTAGTGGTGGCTTTCACATTGACGTCGTCCATATGGCAGCCGAGATCCTCGGCGATATTGACGCGCATTTGCGGAATATGCGGCGCCATCTTTGGCGCTTGGGCGATCAGGGTGATATCGACATTGCCGAGCGTAAACCCTTTCTCCCGGACAAGGCGCCAGGCTTCGCGCAGCAGCAGCCGACTGTCGGCGCCCCCATAGGCCGGATCGGTATCCGGAAACAGCTTGCCGATGTCGCCCAGCGCCGCGGCGCCCAGCAAGGCATCGGTCAGCGCGTGCAGCGCCACATCGCCGTCGGAATGGGCCAGTAGCCCCTGTGAATAGGGTATGCGTACGCCGCCGATAATCAGCGGCCCCTCGCCGCCGAACTTATGCACATCGAAACCATGGCCGATTCGCATTGGCATTCTCCTTTTATTGGCCCATTACCGCGGGCGCGTCGGATTATCGCCGGCCATTCGGGAAAAATAAAACGTCGCCAGCGCCAGATCCTCCGGCTGGGTCACCTTGATATTATCCGCCCGGCCGGGCACCAGTAGCGGCTGATAGCCGCAATGTTCCAAGGCCGACGCCTCGTCGGTTATCACCGCGCCCTCCGCCAGCGCCCGGGCCAGACAGTTTTTCAGCAATGACAGGGGAAAGAGTTGCGGCGTCAGCGCATGCCAGAGGTCCTGGCGATTGACGGTATGGTCGATGGCGCTGCCGCCGGGGCGCGCCCGCTTCATGGTATCGCGCACCGGCGCCGCCAGAATGCCACCCACCGCCGAATGGACGGCGACCGACAACAGGCGGGCCAGATCCTCCTGGTGCAGACAGGGACGGGCGGCATCATGCACCAATACCCATTCGGCCCCCCGGGCGCCACACAGGCCGGCCATCACCGATTCAGCCCGGGTCTTGCCGCCGATAACCCGGCTGACGCGGGAGTCGTCGCGCAGAGGGAGGCGGTCGAAATACTCGTCCTCGGCGCTGACCGCCACTATCACCCGCCGGATGCTGGTTTGCGTCAGCAACGCGTCAACCGCGTGTTCAAGCAGGGTTTTGCCGCCGATGGCGAGATATTGTTTCGGACAATCGCAATGCATACGGCTGCCGATGCCGGCGGCCGGCAGGATCGCGGTGATATCGGGTAAAACGACGGGGGTCATTGCACAGTATCTTGTGAAGCCGGAGCGGGTGTCTGGCGTTTGGATTGGTCCGGCACCAGACGGTAGAAACTTTCACCCGGCTTAATCATGCCGAGTTCGTTGCGAGCGCGTTCCTCAATGGCTTCCTGGCCATCGTTCAGATCATCGATTTCAGCAAAAAGCTGATCGTTGCGCGCCTTGAGCTTGGCGTTACTGCCCTGCTGCTGCGCGACATCGTCCCGAACCCGGACCAGGTCATGCACGCCGTTCTTACCCAGCCACAAGGAATATTGCAGCCAGCCGAGCAGTACCAGTAACAGCAGCGTAAGTTTTCCCATCCCGCCCCCTGATAGACTGCCCAATCATCCCATAACTTGCGGCCGGACTCCACACCGCACGATAAGAATGCGGCGCTAATAAGATAAAAAGCCGTTTTTTTGTACCGAATAATGCAGGTTATTTACGCTTTGTTACCAGCGGCCCATCTTGACGGACCGCTACCAACAGGTCAGCAGCGAGAAGACCAGCCAGAACAGGCTCGACACCGCCGCCCCGATGCAGAGAATCATCAGCCAGACGCGTCCGGCCAGCACCGTGCCGAAAATAATGCCGATGAGCACGGACAACGGCAGCAGGGCCAGGAAAAACGGCCAAGTGTACAAGAGGAAGAATAGCGCGTTGGCGCCATGGATAAGCAGCGGAACGGCGAATGCCAGCCAGTAAAAGATAAACGCCGCCGTACCGCCCCAGAAACCGTAGGAAGGTTCCTCGACGCCGCGCTCGACGCCGCGGGCCGCGTCGGGCAGTCCGGAGGTCACCGGCATCACGGGCTTTGACTGGGTAACATTCAACATACGTCTTGATCCCTGGGGTTGATTCGCCGGCATGCGTCGGGGGGAGAGCGGCGCCGGTAAACTCTACTCAGGGAGTGATAATAACGCGGCTACGCAGCAGATCTAACACTTGGTCGGTTAAATGTGTTACCAATTGTTGGCCGTCAAGCCGGATCTCCGGCCGTTCCGGCGCCTCGTAAGCCGAATCGATGCCGGTGAAATGCGCGAGCTCGCCCGCTCGCGCTTTCTTGTACAAACCTTTCGGATCGCGCGCCTCGCAAACCGCCAGAGGGGTATCCACAAACGCTTCAATAAAACGACCGGGGGGCAGCATATCCCGCACCATCCGGCGCTCTGCCCGATGGGGGGAAATAAAAGCCGTCAAGACCAGTAATCCGGCATCCACCATCAGGCGGGCGACCTCCCCCACCCGGCGGATATTCTCCCGGCGGTCGTCGTCGTCAAAACCCAGATCCCGGCACAATCCGTGCCGAACATTGTCGCCGTCAAGCAAATAGGTGCTGACGCCGGCACGATGCAATTCCTGCTCCAACACGCCCGCCAGGGTGGACTTTCCGGAACCCGACAAACCGGTGAACCAGACCACCGCGCCCTGATGCCGGCGCAACCGCTCGCGATCCTCCCGCCTGACCGGGTGATCGTGCCAGACAACATGATTTTTTGCCGCCGTGTCAAGTCCGGCCATATTATTTGCCTCCCAGCAAATCGCGCGCGCCCCAATGGGGGAAATGCCGGCGGACCAGGGCGTTAAGCTCCAGTTCAAAGGCGCTGTGGCTGTCTTTTTCACGGAACACCTCGGCGATGGGTTCGCGGACCATGCCGGCGCCCACCGTACCGTTGCTCAGCCGATCGACAAAAATCATCCCGCCGGTGACGGCATTATTCGGATAGCTATCCAGCGCCAAGGGTTCGTCGAAGGCCAGTTCCACCAGGCCGATGCCATTGAGGGGCAGGCTGTCCGCCGCACGTTGGGTCAGGCTGTTGATGTCCACTTGATACTCGATGTTTTCCACCCTGGCCCGGGTCTTTTTATGGGCTATCTTGATATCGTAGCTCTGGCCGGTCACCAGTGGCTGCTCCGTCATCCAGACCACATCCACCTTGGCATGGCGCACCGGTTGCAGCATTTCGGCGGCATCCACCAGAAGGTCGCCGCGACTGATATCCACCTCGTCGGACAACACCACCGTCACCGCCTCGCCCGGACCGGCCCGGTCAAGGGCGCCGTCAAAGGAAACGATGCGGGCGACCGTTGACGTCACGCCGGAGGGCAACACTTTTACCCCCTGGCCGACCCGCAATATGCCGCCGGCCACGGTACCGGCATAGCCGCGAAAATCCAGGTTGGGCCGATTGACGTATTGTACCGGGAAACGCAGCGGCCGCTGGGCGCCGCGCTCGGCCACTTCCACGGTTTCCAGCACGTCCAGCAAGGTCGGCCCCTTGTACCACGACAGGGTTTTACCCGGCTGTGCCACGTTATCGCCGTCCAGCGCGGAAATCGGCACAAAGGTGATGCTCAGGTCCACCGGCAGTTCTTCGGCGAAAGTCAGGTAATCCTGTTTAATGCCCTCGAATACCTGTTGATCATAACCGACCAGGTCCATCTTGTTGACCGCCACCAGCAGATGGCGGATACCGAGCAGCGTGCTGATGAAACTGTGCCGCCGGGTCTGGTCGAGTACGCCTTTGCGCGCATCGATAAGCAAGACGGCCAGATCGCAGGTGGACGCGCCGGTGGCCATATTGCGGGTGTATTGCTCATGTCCCGGGGTATCGGCAATGATGAATTTGCGCTTCTCGGTGGAAAAATACCGGTAGGCCACATCGATGGTAATGCCTTGCTCGCGTTCGGCCTGTAAACCGTCCACCAGCAAAGCCAGGTCCAGCTTTTCCCCCTGGGTGCCCAGACGTTTACTGTCGGAATGCAGGGTGCTGAGCTGATCTTCGTAAATTTGCCGGGTATCATGGAGCAACCGGCCAATCAAGGTGCTTTTACCGTCATCCACACTGCCGCAAGTCAGGAAACGCAACAGGGTCTTATATTGCTGCGCCCGCAGATAGGCCTCGACGCCGCCTTGTTCGGCAATTTGTTCGGCTATGGTCGTGTTCATCCCGCTCGCTCCTCAGAAATAGCCCTGACGTTTCTTCAATTCCATCGACCCGGACTGATCGCGGTCGATTACCCGGCCCTGGCGCTCGCTGGTGGTGGAAACCAGCATCTCCTCAATGATTTCCGGCAAGGTTTGGGCATGGGATTCCACCGCGCCGGTCAACGGCCAGCAACCCAGGGTGCGAAAGCGCACCATCCGCTGAGAGATCATTTCGCCGGGCCGTAAATCAATGCGATCGTCGTCGACCATGATCAACATGCCGTCGCGAGCCAGTACCGGACGGGGTTTCGCCAGATACAGCGGCACGATTTCGATATTTTCCAGATAGATGTACTGCCAGATATCCAGCTCGGTCCAGTTGGACAGCGGGAAAACCCGGATGCTTTCCCCCTTGTTGATCTGGCCGTTGTAATTGTGCCACAGCTCGGGGCGCTGGTTTTTCGGATCCCAGCGGTGAAAACGGTCGCGGAAGGAATAGATACGCTCTTTGGCGCGGGACTTTTCCTCATCGCGCCGGGCGCCGCCAAATGCCGCATCGAAAGCGTGTTGATTGAGCGCCTGTTTGAGGCCTTCGGTTTTCATGATATCGGTGTGCTTGGCGCTGCCATGAATAAACGGGTTGATGCCCATAGCCACGCCGTCCGGATTGCGATGCACCAATAACTCGAAGCCGTAGGTTTTGGCGGTGCGATCGCGAAATTCGTACATCTCGCGAAATTTCCAGCCGGTGTCCACGTGCAGCAACGGAAACGGCAGATTACCGGGAAAGAAGGCCTTGCGCGCCAGGTGCAGCATCACCGAGGAATCTTTGCCGATCGAATACAGCATGACCGGATTGGCGAACTCAGCAGCCACCTCACGGATGATATGGATACTTTCCGCCTCCAGTTGCCGCAAATGAGTGAGTCGTTGTTGATCCATATTGAAATCCTTAAGCCAAATTAACCAGCGGCGCGCGGGGGCGCGCCCCTTGCTCATGGTGCCCGAACCAAGCGAGTTCATCGTGCAAAGACGCCACTTCGCCGATAATCAGCAAGGCCGGCGATGTCGCCTGCCGCGTCAAATCCTCCAACCGGTCCAGGGTGCCGATGAAAACCTGCTGATCCGGTCGGGTGCCGCGGCATATCACCGCCGCCGGCGTTTGCGGCGAACGGCCATGGTCGATAAGCCGGCGGCGGATTTCCGCCCCATTGGCCACACCCATATAAAACGCCAGTGTTTGCCGGCCGGCGGCCAACGCCCGCCAATCCAGCGCCGCGCCGTCGGCGCAGGCATGACCGGTGATGAGCGTGACGCTTTGGGCGTGTTCGCGATGGGTCAGGGGGATGCCGGCATAGGCGCTGGCGCCGGAGGCGGCGGTGACGCCCGGCACAACCTGGAACGGAATACCGGCCGCCGCCGCCGCTTGCAGCTCTTCGCCGCCTCGGCCGAAAATAAACGGATCGCCGCCTTTCAGACGGACCACCCGTTTCCCCTCGCGGGCATGATCAATAAGCAACCGGTTGATCTGGTCCTGCGACATAGAGGGAGCGCCGCAACGTTTGCCGACATTAATCCGATCCGCGTCGCGCCGAATCAACTCCAGAACCGCCTCGCCCACCAGGTTATCGTGCAACACCACATCCGCTTGCTGGAGAAGTTGCAGTCCGCGCAAAGTCAGCAAACCGCTGTCACCGGGACCGGCCCCCACCAGGGCCACCTCGCCGCCGTTTTCGCCCTGCCCGTCCAGGGCCTCACGCAAGGCCTCTTGCGCATTGGCGTACCGGCCGACGGCCGCCAGACTGGCGAAACGACCATTTAAGGCATCCTCCCAAAAGCGACGACGGCCAGCGAGGGTCGGAAATCGTTGTTTGACCCGATCGCGCCAGGCGCCGGCGATATCCGCCAGCGGGCCAATGAAGGCCGGTAGCAGCGATTCCAGCTTTTCCCGCAAAAGACGCGCCAGCACCGGCGCTTTACCCCCGGAGGAGATGGCGACGGTAATCGGCGATCGATCGACAATAGAAGGGAAAATAAACGAGCACTTCGGTTGATCATCCACCACGTTAACCAGCAGGCAACGCTTATCCGCCGCCGCGGATACCTCGGCGTTAAGGGCCGGGTCATTGGTGGCGGCGATCACCAGAAAAACGCCGGCCAACTGATCGGGATTGAACGTCCGGCCCACCAGGCTGATGCGACCCTCGGAAGCCAGGCGCGCCAGCTCGGGCAGCACATCGCGCGCCGCCACCCTGACCTCCGCGCCGGCGCGCAGCAGCAGATGAATTTTACGCGCGGCGATATCGCCGCCGCCGACAACCAGCACCGGGCGCTGCCTGAGATCGGCAAATAAGGGTAAATACTCCACGGCAACCTTTATATCATAGGATTTAGCAATAAAATGACTATACGTCTTGCAGAGATGTTCTATTAAATTCTTAATTGGAATTACATTTGCTTTAATGGAATAACGCTGCGATTGACATAAGGTCTTCGAAGCGCAACCAAAAGTGCGGTAAGCGCGTACGGCCGACGAGTTCAAATTGTGTTGAACCCGCGGCCGGAACATACTATAGCGCTGAGAGCCGCGGCGTTATAGTCGGCCGCGCCCAATGACAAGGATAAGGTTTATGTTTCACCACGGTCGCAGCAAGCGCGCCCGGTTAATGCTATGCCTCGCCGGCCTCATGGCGGTTTGCGCCCCGGCCGCGGCGACAACGCCCGATCATTATGCCGAAGAACAAATGCGGTACATCGCCACCTACTTCCCCGGTCGCATGGCGGGCAGCCCAGCCGAACTGATGGCGGCGGATTATGTGCAGCGGCAACTGGCCCGGATGGGCTATCAAAGCAATTTGCGCGCCTTTGATACCCGTTACGCCTACCGCGGCGGCGACGGAAAAGCCGACTTGCGCAAAATCACCGCCACGTCGGTCATCGCCGCCAAAGCCGGTTCTTCCGGCGAGGAAATTCTGATTATCGCTCACCTTGATACCTTTTTGCCGCGTAACGACGACGATCTCAACAATAATCTCGGCGGATTAACCCTGCAAGGGGTGGATGACAATGCCTCGGGACTTGGCGTTATGCTGGATTTAGCCCGGATATTGAGCAAGTCCCCCTTGCGGATCGGTGTCCGGTGGGTGGCGCTCAGTACCGTCGAGCCGGAAACCCAGGGGGCGGAGGATTATCTGCGACGCATGCCGCCGCAAGAGAAACGCAACACGCTGCTGGTGCTGAATCTCGACAGCCTGATCGGCGGCGAAAAACTGCGTATCGACTACAGCCCGAACAATGGCGACGCCCGTTTGGGCGATATCGTCAAAAGCCTCGGCAACCGGGCGCGCCGGGCGGGCATCCCGTTGATCATTAATGCCGGCGTGCCGGATGAGCAACGCTGTCCGACCGACGCCCTGCCATTCGCCAAGGCGGGCTTCGCGGTGCTGGACGTCGGTTCCGGTATCAACGGCGACGGTTGCCGGGAACGCCGGGTCAGCCGTAATTTTCCCCAGGGAATGGTTCGCTATCAAAGCCAGCGCGATAACCTGACTTATCTGGATAAGCATTTGACCGGGCAGATAGCCAAACGCGCGCGCGACGGCATGGCCCTGCTCCGTCCTCTGGTTTTGGACCTGACCGGCGCCAATCGGGGATAATCCCCTTCGGCGCCGCGCCATAGCCGGCATGGCGATTTATGCTATTTACCAAGGGTATTGCCGGACCAGAAGGGTACGCCTCCCCCGCTCGACGCGTCGGCGTTCTTGCTCGCGGGCGCGCTCTTGACGACCGGGGCGGTTCTGGCGACGACGACGGTGGGCGTGGTATCTTCGCGCTTGCCGTCGTCGAGAACGTTGCCCGACCAGGTGGGAACACCGGAAACGCCGGCGTTGGCCAAAGGGCTGAATAAAATGGGCATGGCGATAATAGCTGTGACGATGCTGAATTTAATTTTCATAGTTTAACCCTTTTCTATCAATATTCTTTACGGAATATTCCGACGATTCCGTGCATGGACGGGTAATCCATGCACTGGCCCGTTTTGCAATAAAAGGAAACATAATGTAAATAATGATTACCGTTCAGCACAGATGAATTTTCCGTGCCGTTCCAATCGAATACTCTGTTCTTTTATAATAATCTTATTACTTATGAAGAGGGCCAGACTCACTGTAAAAACGGGGTAAATAAAGTGAAGGAATTAAGGATAAGATTTCTATTCTGAATAATTCAAGTCGCCGTGCGGCGGCAAGGAAGTGACACATCCGTCGGGAATGGGGGTGAACCGCCAACGGCGGGGTTTCTTGGCTGACGGGAGGTTTTCAACGCCCTTGGGAACATAACCGGCTCTGTGGCTGGGAGGCGCGAACGCGGCCAACCCATAATAGGCAAGGTAACGTATACGGGTATATCCCGGTTTCTCCCAGTCGCTAATTAAGTTTCCGCTTGGGATAAATAAGAGATATCTGATTTTATAAAACCCCTAAAATGGCGCTTCGCCTTCATTCCCGATAAATATGTTATTGTATCGCGCCGTTTTCCCGGCTGGGATTATTCAGGAATGGATTGGACTGCCACAATAATTAAGGCTGAAATCAAGCAGGACAATGCAATTATCATAAGCGTCTCCACGATCCCTTCAATGAGAGTGACGACGATTATCACTTATCCGAACGAAAATATGTCTTTTTTTACCGTAAAGTTAACGTAAACATCATGAGAATACGTAATCTCTCAACTCAATACGTTGAGTCGCATCGCCGCCGAAGCGACGCGATGTAGGGCGCCGAAATATCCTAAAGGAGGCGGGTTGCCTCTTCATCAGAAAGGCGCGGCCGGCGATAACGCCGGCCGGTAGGGGAACAGTCAGCCCTCGTGTAAACCGCACTCTCGTTTCAGACCGAAAAAGCGGGTTTCCTCTTCGCTCATGCCCGGCTCCCATTTCCGAGTGGTATGGGTATCCCCCACCGAGAGATAACCTTGTTCCCAGAGCGGGTGATAAGACAGGTCGTTTTGTTTGAGGTACTGATAAACCTGGCGGTTGTCCCAATCAATAATCGGCAGCAGTTTAAACACGCCGCGCTGCACGGCCAGTACCGGCAATGCGGCCCGGCTGCCGGATTGCTCCCGGCGCAGTCCGGCCAACCAGCTTTGCGCGTGTAGCGCCTTGAGCGCCCGATTCATGGGCTCAACCTTGTTGATCTGGTTATAGCGTTCGATGCCCTCCACTCCCTGCTCCCAGAGTTTACCGTAGCGTGCTTCCTGCCAGGCGGGCGAAAGCTCGGCCCGGAACACTTTCAGGTTGAGCTGCAACTGGTCGGCGAGCGCGTCGATAAACTGATAGGTTTCCGGAAACAGGTAGCCGGTATCCGTGAGGATCACCGGAATATCGGGCCGTTGCCGGGTAACCAGATGCAGGCATACCGCCGCCTGGATACCGAAACTCGACGACAGCACCACTTCCCCCGGCAGGTTTTCCAGCGCCCATTCCACCCGTTGCTCCGCCGTGAGCGTTTCCAGATGGCGGTTAACATCGGCCAGTTCAGCCGCTTGATTCTCCTTATCCAGCGCGTTTAAACGGCCCAGGTTCAAATCGGTCATAGCGGTTCCCCTGATTTATTGGTGAAAATCGCGGGCCGGGTCACATACGGGTCTGACAATGCCGGCGCGCACCACATAATCGCCAAACCCTTCCCCTGATCGGCGTTCGGCCGCCCAGCGGCCGGTTGTTTCATCAATGACGGCCAGAATTTCGTCTTCGGTGATATTCTCCCGATACATCCTGGGAATACGCGTCCCCATCCGATCGCCGCCCAGATACAGGTTATAGCGACCGATGGCCTTGCCTACCAGGCCGATTTCCGCCAGCAGGGAACGGCCGCAACTGTTGGGGCAACCGGTTACTCGTAAGATGATATCGTCTTTTTCCAGGCCATGCGCGGACATGATTTTTTCCACTTTGTCGACGAATTGCGGCAAAAACCGTTCCGCCTCGGCCATGGCCAGCGGGCAGGTGGGAAACGCCACGCAGGCCATTGACGCCTTGCGCTGCGCGCTGACGCCATCCGTAAGCAAGCCGTACTGTCGGGCCAGCTTTTCGATTTTAGCCTTATCCCGTGCGCTCACGCCGGCGATAACCAGATTCTGATTGGCGGTCAGCCGAAAATCGCCTTTATGGATCCGGGCGATTTCCGCCATACCGGAGCGCAAGGGACGATCGGGATAATCCACCAGTCTGCCGTTTTCGATAAACAGCGTGAGGTGCCAGCGATTTTCCACTCCCTTAATCCAGCCATAGCGGTCGCCCCGCGTGGTAAACTGATAGGGCCGAATCGGCGCAAAGCGAATACCGGCGCGTTTTTCCACCTCCGTTTTGAAAGCCTCGATACCCACGCGTTCAAGGGTATATTTGGTTTTGGCGTTCTTGCGATTGGACCGGTTGCCCCAGTCGCGCTGCGTACCGACAATCGCCTCGGCGAAAGCCAGGGTGTGCTCCGCCGGGATGTATCCGAACTCGCTGGCGGTACGCGGATAGGTTGAGGTATCGCCGTGCGTCATCGCCAGGCCGCCTCCCACCAGCACGTTGAATCCCACCAGCCGCCCCGCCTCGCCGATGGCGACGAAGTTCAGGTCGTTGGCGTGCAAATCCACATCATTGTTCGGCGGCACGACCACGGTGGTCTTGAATTTGCGGGGCAGATAAGCCGCCCCCAGGATCGGCTCGCTATCGGTGGTTTCGCTCTTCTTGCCATCCAGCCAGATTTCGGCATAGGCGCGGGTTTTCGGTAAGAGATGCTCGGAAATCTTTTTCGCCCATTCATAGGCCTGCTGATGTAACGCCGATTCCACCGGATTGGCGGTGCATAACACATTGCGATTGACATCCCCGGCGGTGGCGATGGAATCCAGTCCGACCCGATGCAACATCTGGTGCGCCGATTTCAGGTGCCGCTTGAGTATGCCGTGCAGTTGCACGGTCTGGCGCGAGGTCAGACGCAGGCTGCTGTAGAGGGTATGCTCGGCGGCGAAGGCATCCAGGGCCAGCCACTGTTCGGGCGTCACGATGCCGCCCGGCATACGGCAACGGAGCATCATATTGATAAGGGGCTCCAGTTTCTGCTCGGCCCGTTCGGCGCGCAGATCCCGGTCATCCTGCTGATACATGCCGTGGAAGCGGATCAGTTGAAAATTATCGCCGTTAAACCCACCGGTTAACGGGTCGTCCAAATCCTCGGCGATAGTGCCGCGTAAGAAGTTGCTTTGCCCTTTCAGCCGCTCGTTATCGGAAAGCGGCGGATTGGCTTTGTTTTCGCTCATTAGTAGACATCCCGCTGGTAACGTCGCTCAACACGCAAATCATTTAAATACTCATCGGCCTGCTCAATATCTTTATGGCCATGTTCGGCAATGACGTCCAGCAACGCGTGTTCGACGTCCTTCGCCATCAGGTTGGCGTCGCCGCAAACATACAGGTGCGCCCCTTGCTGGAGCCAGTCCCAGATATCCGCGCCGCGCTCGCGCAGACGATCCTGAACGTAAATTTTCCGGTCTTGATCACGCGACCAGGCAAGATCGATTCGGCTAAGCAGACCCGTCTTTTTATAACGCTGCCATTCCACCTGATAAAGAAAATCATCGGTGGCATGCGGATTACCGAAGAATAGCCAGTTCTTGCCGCGTGCGCCGTCGGCCTCCCGCTGTTGCATAAAGGCTCGGAATGGCGCGATACCGGTACCGGGTCCTATCATAATGATCGGCGTATCGCCGTTGTCGGGCAGGCGGAAATTATCGTTGCGCTCGATAAAAACGCGCACCTGTTCGTCTTGCGCCAGACGATCGGCCAGATAGCCGGACGCGCCGCCGGTACGGGCGCGCCCGTCCACCTCATAACGTACCACGCCCACCGTGATGTGAACTTCGTCGCCCACCTCGGCTTGTGACGAAGCGATGGAATATAATCTGGGCGTCAACGGCCGCAGCAAATCCACCAGTTGTTGCGCCGTCAGTTCCGCCGGCGCCCGGCGCACCATGTCCACTATGGGCGTGGCATGGGCATAATGCTGTAACGCGGCTTTATCGGCCGCCAGGGCCAATAGCGCCTCATCCCGGGCCAGCGCGGCGTAGTTCCCGACTATCACCGGGGTATTCTGGGTCAGTTCCAGCCGGGCGCGCAGCGCATCGGTCAGCGGCAACATACCGTCCCCCAGCGCCACGGGTTCGTCACCCTTAAGCCATAACAACGCCACCAGCTCTTCCACCAGCGCGGGGTCGTTTTCATACCAGACGCCGAGGGCATCGCCCGGCTGGTAACGCAGGCCGGCATCACCCAAATCGATTTCCAGATGACGGACATCCTTTACCGATTGTCGGCTGGTGATTTTCTGGTTTACCGCCAGAACGGCCGTCAGCGGCTGATCTTTGGCGTAAGGCACGGCATCGAGCTGATCCACGGCTCCGCTGAGGGTTTGCGCCAGGGCCGCCGGCGTTTCCCGTATCACCCGTTCCTTGAGCAACGCCACCATGTCCTTGCGCCACGCCTGGGCCGCCGCCTGATATTCCACGTCGGCATCCACCCGCGCATGCAGTCGGTGCCCACCCAACTCCGCCAGGCGCCGGTCGAAATCCTTGCCAACCTTGGCAAAGTGCGCATAGGAGGTATCGCCCAGACCGAAAACCGCAAAATGGGTGTTCTCCAGACGCGGCGCTTTTTTCGAGAACAGGTATTTGTACATGGCCACCGCTTCTTCCGGCGGGTCCCCCTCCCCTTGGGTCGAGGCAATGATCAACAGCCACTTTTCCTGACCGATGTGTTTGAATTTATACTCTCCGGCATTGATAAGGGTCACATCCAGTCCCGCCGTGATCACATCATCGCGCAACTGCTCGGCCAGACGACGCGCGTTGCCGGTCTGGGAGGCGCTGATAAGCGTGATGCGTTGCGCCTCGGCCGGCGGCGCGGCGGCCGGCTGGACAACGGCGGGTTGCTGGATTTGTCCCCAGAAATAACCGGATAGCCAGGCCATCTGCAAGGGGGATAAATCGCCGGTGGCGGCTTGCAAACGGGCCAATTGCGCCGTATCCAGCGGGAGTGAGGCCGTGGGTGGAACCTGAGTCGTCATTGCAGTTGTCATGTCCTTGTGCTGACCAGCTTGGCCGTGCCATGTTAGGGAAGTCGCGGAGTTTGTAAGGTTACCCAGCCCGGGCCATTCCTAAAAGATGTGATTGCAATATTTAATAACCAAATAGCCTAAAGAATAATAGCGGTTAAACATATCGATTAAAGTGATTAACTTCCGGCGCGGACGGCGGCGGCTTTTTCCGCCCATGCCATGGCATCCACCGCCGTAATTCTGTACCATGCGGCGTTGGTTTTTTTGATGAGGCCCTAAAGTGGTTACCACATTATTCAAAGACTTCACTTTCGAGGCGGCGCATCGGCTGCCGCATGTCCCCGCCGGGCACAAATGCGGCAGGCTGCACGGTCATTCCTTTACGGTGCGGGTGGAAATCGAAGGCCCGGTGGATCCCCATACCGGTTGGGTCATGGATTTTGCCGATTTGAAGGCGGCATTCAACCCGATCTTGCGGCAGTTGGATCATTACTATCTTAATGATATTCCCGGTCTGGAAAACCCTACCAGTGAAATACTGTCCCGCTGGATTTGGACGCGATTGAAACCGCAATTGCCGCAGCTTAGCGCCATAACGGTCAAGGAAACCTGCACCGCCGGCTGTCTGTATCGCGGTGAGGACTGATTTGCGCCGCTAGGCGATATTCAGGTATTTATGAGTTTGCAGCGATAACCGCCAGTTGCGGGCAATACAGGTATCGATGCACAGCCGGGTGGCATCGTCTTTCCGGCTGACTGGCTGTAGGGCTATCACCCGCGGCTTTTCATCGTCAAGCACGGCCAACAGCGCGTCCAGCCGTTCAATATCGCGCAGTCTCGCCACCGGATGCTTGATTTCGTCGGCGCGGCGCAAGGCCTCGGGCAACACCGTCAAGGCGCCGCGCATTCCCACCTTGGGCGAGACCGTGACCCAGGTCCGCGGGCTGCATCGGATAGGGTGTGTGCCGCTGGTTTCAATCTGGCAATGAAAGCCCCGCCGTTCCAGTATTTGAGTCAACGGCAGCAAGTCATGAATACAGGGTTCGCCGCCGGTGATCACCACATGGCGGGCGGTATAGCCTTGCCGCGCGATAAGATCCAGCATGGCCTCCGCGCTGATCGCGGCCCAGCTGTCGCTGTCGCCGGTTTTCAACGGGATCTCGCCCGGCGGAATTTCCCGCCGGGGATCGACCCGCCAGGTATGTTTGGTATCACACCAACTGCATCCGACCGGACAACCCTGCAGGCGAATAAAGATAGCCGGCACGCCGGTGAAATATCCCTCACCCTGCAAGGTCTGGAACAGTTCGTTAAGGGGATACTGCATGACGGTCTCGATCAAAGTTAAACATTCAAGGCGCCGATTATTACAGATTAGCCGCTATGGGCCAACTTTATATCATTACAATCCAGGGACTCGCCGCAAGCCGGCGACGAGCCAGAAGGGTAACCCTACCCGCATCCAATCCCATCTCGCCGGTACCGGGCCACAGCAGCGAGTCAGGTAGGTGGCCATTTATGAATAAGACAATGCTCACGAGCAAATGAGACAATGGATACTTTTCTTTTCCGGACTCATATATTCCCAGTGCCGGTCACTTCAATGACGACAGAGAATATTGAGTTATTCGTTGAAAGAGATATTCATTAACCCTGTGTCGCCGATGATGGGGAATTCTATTCCGAAACGCCTTATTATGGAAATGAGGAGGCGTTGAAGCCGAAAGCCAAACACTCGACGATGTTGCCCTCCGGCAAACTGGGCTGACATGTTATTGTCGTGCTATGGATTTTGGCCAACGCGCCTTTCGCTTATGATGAAACGATTGATGTTTGTTTCGTGATGCCCGGATTAAACCGCTTACGCTCACCAATAGGTACGCTATACCCTAAATACGTCGAGTTGCGTCGCGGCGGCAAGTGAGTGACAAATTCGTCGGGAACGAATTTGAACCGCCAACGGCGGGCCTCCGGTGAGAGACAGGATGTCTCTCATGCCTCCCCAAGAGCATAGATTACGATGTGACTGGGGTGATCGAACGCAGCCAACAACGCAGCCAACAAAGAGGCGGTTTGAGGTGTCACGGGTTATAGAAGGGGAAAAAACAGCGTCTGCACGACTGCCGTTTTTTATCGACCTGATTTAAGGGCCCGGCAGGCATCTGCCGGGCGTTGCAACGCAAATCGAAATCAGGCCTGGCCTTTGACTTCTTTCAGGCCGTTAAAAGGCGCGCGGGCGCCCAGCGCTTCTTCGATGCGAATAAGCTGGTTGTACTTGGCGACGCGATCGGAGCGGCTCATGGAACCGGTCTTGATCTGGCCGGCCGCGGTACCTACCGCCAAATCAGCGATGGTGGCGTCTTCGGTTTCACCGGAACGATGGGAAATGATCGTGGTGTAGCCAGCGTCTTTGGCCATCTTGATGGCGGCCAGCGTTTCGGTCAGCGAGCCAATCTGGTTGAACTTAATCAGAATCGAATTGGCGATGCCCTTGTCGATGCCTTCTTTAAGGATCTTGGTGTTGGTCACGAACAAGTCATCGCCCACCAGCTGAATTTTGTCCCCCAGCACCTTGGTCTGGTATGCAAAACCGTTCCAGTCGGATTCATCCTGGCCATCTTCGATGGATTTAATCGGATAGGCCTTGGTCAGTTCTTCCAGGTAATGCGTGAATTCTTCGGAGGTGAAGGATTTGCCTTCGCCTTTCATTTCATATTTACCGGATTCTTTGTTGTAGAATTCGGAAGACGCGCAGTCCATGGCCAGCGTGACATCTTTACCCAGAACATAGCCCGCTTTTTCCACTGCTTCCTTGATGGCTTCCAGGGCGGCGGCGTTGGACGACAGGTTCGGCGCATAGCCCCCTTCGTCGCCCACGGCGGTATTCAAGCCCTTGGATTTAAGAACCTTGGCCAGATTATGGAAGACTTCCGAACCGATGCGGACGGCTTCCTTCAAGGTTTTGGCGCCAACCGGCTGGATCATGAATTCCTGGATGTCGACATTATTGTCGGCATGTTCGCCGCCATTGATGATATTCATCATCGGCAACGGCATCGAGAATTTACCCGGGGTGCCGTTCAGTTCGGCAATATGTTCGTAAAGGGGAATGCCCTTGGAGGCGGCAGCGGCTTTAGCGGCGGCCAGGGATACCGCCAGAATGGCGTTGGCGCCGAACTTGGATTTGTTTTCGGTACCGTCAAGGTCGATCATGATCTTGTCGAGGGCGGCCTGATCTTTGGCATCTTTACCCAGCAACGCTTCGGCAATCGGGCCATTGACGGCGCCCACGGCTTTGGTCACGCCTTTGCCCATGAAACGGGATTTATCCCCGTCGCGCAGTTCCAGCGCTTCGCGAGAGCCGGTGGACGCGCCCGACGGCGCGGCGGCCAAACCGACAAAACCCCCTTCCAAATGCACTTCCGCTTCAACAGTCGGATTCCCGCGCGAGTCGATGATTTCACGGCCGATGATTTTTACAATTTTGGACATTCGTGTTTCCTCAGTACAAGTTAAACCAAAAATTCTTGAACGGATCCGCGCGCCCAGGCGCGGCGCGCTTATCGGTAACCCTGTTATTTCATTTGACGCTTCTGATACTCGCCGGCCGCCTTTACGAACCCGGTGAACAGCGGATGGCCGTCACGGGGCGTCGAAGTGAACTCCGGATGGAACTGGCTGGCCACAAACCACGGGTGATCGGCATATTCGATAATCTCCACCAGTTGGTTATCGCCCGACAACCCGGCTACGCGCAAGCCGGCGGCTTCAATCGGCTTCAATAGCAGATTATTGACTTCATAACGGTGGCGATGGCGTTCAATTATGGTCGGCTCGCCGTACAAATCGCGCACCCGGCTGCCCTCCGTCAATTGGCACGCCTGGCTGCCCAGACGCATGGTGCCGCCCAAATCGCTCTGCTCGCTGCGTTTCTCGATATTGCCGTTTTCATCGCGCCATTCGGTAATCAGCGCCACAACCGGGTACCTACAGTCTGGCACAAATTCGGTGGAGTTGGCGTTTTCCATGCCCGCCACGTTCCGGGCGAATTCTATCAGCGCTACCTGCAAGCCCAGGCAGATACCGAGATAAGGGATTTTGTTCTCCCGCGCGTATTGCGCGGTCAGGATCATGCCTTCCACGCCACGATAGCCGAAGCCGCCCGGCACCAGAATCGCATCAAGATTCTTCAAAATGCCCACGCCGCGGGTCTCGACATCCTGTGAATCGATAAGCTTGATGTTTACCGTCAGGCGATTTTTCAGCCCGGCATGCTTGAGCGCTTCGATCACCGATTTGTAGGCGTCCGGCAGTTCGACATATTTGCCCACCATGCCAATGGTGACTTCACCGTTGGGATTGGCTTGCTGATATATCACCTGCTCCCATTCCGACAAATCCGCCTCGGGGCAGTCTAAGCTGAATCGTTTACAAATATAATCGTCCAACCCCTGGGATTTCAAGAGGGCCGGAATTTTATAAATCGAATCAACGTCTTTAAGGGATATTACGGCTTTTTCAGGGACATTGCAGAATAAAGCAATCTTTGCCCGTTCGTTATTGGGCACCGAGCGATCGGAACGGCAGATCAGCACATCCGGCTGGATGCCGATGGACAGCAGTTCCTTGACCGAGTGCTGGGTCGGCTTGGTTTTCACCTCGCCGGAGGCCGCCATATAGGGCACCAGGGTCAGGTGCATATACAGGGTGTGCTCGCGTCCCACATCCACCGCCATTTGGCGGATGGCTTCAAGGAACGGCAAAGATTCGATATCGCCCACCGTACCGCCGATTTCCACCAGCACCACATCGTGGCCTTCGCCGCCTTCGATGATCCGCTCCTTGATGGCATTGGTGATATGGGGGATGACCTGAATGGTGGCGCCGAGATAGTCGCCGCGCCGCTCTTTGCGCAGCACATCGGAGTAGATGCGGCCGGTGGTGAAGTTGTTGCGCCGCGACATTTTGGTGCGGATGAAGCGTTCATAATGCCCCAGGTCCAGATCGGTTTCCGCCCCGTCGTCGGTGACAAAAACCTCGCCGTGCTGGATCGGGCTCATAGTGCCGGGATCCACATTGATATAGGGATCCAGCTTCATGATGGTTACGTTAAGACCACGGGCTTCGAGAATCGCCGCCAATGAGGCCGCGGCAATACCTTTACCCAATGAGGAAACGACCCCGCCGGTTACAAAAATATAATTAGTCGTCATGCTGAACCTGAGAATGTGGAGTAAAGACGGAATAACCAAGACGGGAAAACAGTATACCTCAAGCGCCAATCCGCCACAAACGATCGTTTTGGCAAAACGGGCCGCATTCCAATCAAAACAGGGCGCCCTCTCGGGCCGCCGGGGGCGAGGAACCACAGTGCGGCAGCGCGGATAATCACGCCGGGCACGTCGTCGAAAGCCGCCGGCCGTCGCAAACGGAGGGGAAGCCGGCGACGGCCCCTTGCCGCCGTTAACGATCGCGTTCGCGCAGTTTCACCTGCCGCCAGGCGTCTTCCATCTGCTCTAGGGACGCCTCCGGCAAATCCAGACCGTCGGCCTTGAGCAACGCCTCCACCTGACGGAAGCGCTCCGCGAATTTGCGGTTGGCCTTTTGCAGCGCGGTTTCGGCCTTTTTGCCCAGATGCCGCGTCAGATTCACCGTGGCGAACAGCAGATCGCCCAGTTCTTCCTCCAGCTTGTCTTCGTCGATTTGCGGCCGACGAACTTCTTGCAGGACCTCGTCGATTTCTTCGCGAACTTTGTCCACCACCGGTTCAAGGCGGGTCCAGTCAAACCCCACCGATGCGCAGCGCTGCTGGATTTTTTGCGCTTTCATCAGCGCCGGCAGCGTCTCGGGAATATCGTCCAGCGGCGAGGGCCGCGACTTTTCGGCCCTCTCCCGCGCTTTAAGCGATTCCCATTGGCCGGGCGCGGGCGCGGCGAGCCGCCCTTGCGGGTCGGGGAAAATATGCGGATGGCGCCGCTCCAGCTTATCGCTGATGGCCTGACAGATATCGGCGAAGGAAAACAACCCCTGCTCCCGCGCCAGTTCAGCGTAAAATACCACCTGGAACAGCAGATCCCCCAGTTCGCCGCGCAGGTCATCGTAATCACGGCGGGCAATGGCGTCCAGTACCTCGTAGGTTTCCTCCAGCGTATAGGGCGCGATGCTGTCGAATGTCTGGCGCCGATCCCAGGGGCAGCCCGTCCGCGGATCACGCAAACGGGTCATGATGTCCAGCAGCCGTTGCTGAGCGGAAAACGGATCCGACATGTTATTCCCCATGCAACCGGCGCGCGTCGATGACGTCCGGTAATTGATTCAATTTGGACAGCACCCGGCCCAGCACCTGCAAATTGTAAATTTCAATATCCATATCAATGGTCGCCAGTTGCTGTTTGACATCGCTGCGGCTGGCGACGCCCAGGACATTGACTTTCTCGTTGGCCAGAATGGTGGTGATATCCCGCAACAGGCCGCTGCGATCATTGGCCACCACCCGGACCACCAGCGAATAGCCGCTGGAGTAGCTTTCACCCCACACCGCATCGACGATGCGCTCCGGGGCATTGGCCTGCAAATCCGCCAGTTGCTCACAATCGGCGCGGTGGATGGAAATGCCGCGCCCGCGGGTGATAAAGCCGACGATATCGTCGCCGGGGATCGGCTGGCAGCAGCGGGCGATATGGTGCATCAAATTGCCGACACCCTCCACCACCACGCGGCCATTATCCTTGCTGCGGGGCACGACGGGGGTTTTCTGGGTGGTCAGCTGTTTTAGGGCGGCGCGGTCCTGTTCTTCGGCGCTCGGCTGGTTCAGCCGACCTTGCAGATAATTGACCATCTGGTTGATACGCACGTCGCCGCCGCCGATGGAGGCCAGCAGTTCATCCAGGCTGTTGACGTTGTAACGCGGCAACAGCAGCTTTTCCGCTTCCTTAATGCCAATGCCCAGATGCGCCAGTTCCTCGTCCAGCAGTTGGCGGCCGGCCAGGATATTCTTTTCCCGATCCTGTTTGCGAAACCAATTGTGGATTTTCGACCGGCCGCGGCTGGTGGTCACATAGCCCAGATTCGGATTGAGCCAGTCCCGACTGGGATTGGGATGTTTCTGGGTGATGATTTCCACCTGATCGCCCATACGCAGCTGATAGGTGAACGGTACGATGCGGCCGCTGATTTTGGCGCCGATGCAACGATGCCCCACATCGCTGTGGATATGGTAGGCGAAATCCAGCGGCGTGGAGCCGGCCGGCAAATCGACCACGTCGCCCTTAGGCGTAAACACATAGACCCGATCGTCGAATACCTGGCTTCGCACCTCGTCGAGGATCTCGCCCGAATCCGCCATTTCCTCCTGCCAGGCCAGCAATTTGCGCAGCCAGGCGATACGTTCCTCATAACCGGTAGAACGCCCCACGGTGGCCGCGGCGCCTTCTTTGTATTTCCAGTGCGCGGCCACGCCCAGTTCCGCATCCTCGTGCATTTGCCGGGTGCGGATCTGAATCTCCAGCGTCTTGCCGCCGGGGCCGAGCACCACGGTGTGAATGGACTGGTAGCCGTTGGGCTTGGGATTGGCGACGTAATCGTCGAATTCGTCGGGCAAATGCCGGAAATGGGTATGCACGATACCCAGCGCGGCATAGCAATCCTGTAGACGATCCACCACAATCCGCACCGCGCGCACATCGAACAGTTCGCCGAATTCCAGCGATTTTTTCTGCATTTTGCGCCAGATGCTGTAAATATGCTTGGGTCGGCCGTAAATTTCGGCTTTCAGGCCCTCCTCCTGCATGGCTTTGCGCAGCGAGGCGACGAAATCCTCAATATATTGCTCGCGATCGATACGACGCTCATGGAGCAGTTTGGCGATGCGCTTGTACTCATCGGGATGGAGATAACGGAAACAGAAATCCTCCAGTTCCCACTTCAATTGACCGATGCCCAGGCGGTTGGCCAGCGGCGCGTAGATATTGGAACTTTCCTTGGCCGCCAGCACGCGTTCGTCTTCCGGCGCATCCTTCAATTCCCGCAGATGGGCGATGCGCTCGGCCAGTTTGATAACCACGCAGCGGAAATCCTCGACGATGGCCAGCAGCATGCGCCGCACGTTATCCACCTGCTCCGGCGCCATGGTATCGTTATGCGCGGCCTTGAGCTGGCGGATAGCGTCCATATCCCGCACGCCATGCACCAGGTCGACGATTTTCTTGCCGAACCGCTCGGCCAGCACGTCCTCCGAAACCACTTGGCTATCGGCCAGCGGAAACAATAACGCGGCGCACAGGCTATCGCCGTCCATGCTGAGCATGGACAGGATTTCCACCATTTCGATGCCGCGCCACAGCAGCAGCGAGGCGGCCGGATGATCTTTGCACTGCTGTTCGCAATAGCGCCAGGTTTCGGCCAGCCGTTCACTTGACTGCGGGTTGGAAAGCCCCAGACTGGCGACCCAATCTTCCGGAACGAACTCTCCCGCCGTATTCAAATGTGCACTTCGTACCGCAACCATATCCACTCCCTACTTGGCGAAGCCGTCCGTCTCTTTGACAAACAACGCCATCGACTCAAGATGTCCGCTATGGGGAAACATGTCCAGCATAGCCAGGCGCGCCAGGCGATACCCCGACGCCAATAACGCCGTACAGTCCCGTGCCAGCGTAGCGGGGTTACAGGAGACATAAACAATCCGTTGAGCGGACCAGGCGGCGATCAACGGCATCACCCCCGGCGCGCCGGCGCGAGCCGGATCCACTATGATTTTATCAAATTTTCCCGCGGCCCAGGGTTGTTTCGCCACATCCGCTTCCAGATTCTCGTGGAAAAATGCGACATTGGTCAGCAGATTTTGCTGAGCATTATACTGCCCGTTCGCCACCAGCGCAGCAACCCCTTCGACGCCGATGACCTGTCCGCCGCGCCGCGCCAGCGGCAAGGTGAAATTGCCCATGCCGCAAAACAGATCCAGCCGCCGTTCGTCGGGCCGCGGGTCCAGCCAGTCCAGCGCCAGCGCGACCATCTGTCGGTTGACGTCGTCATTGACCTGGATGAAATCGCGGGGGCTGAACCTCAGGCGCAGACCCTCAATATGATAGACCGGCGGTTCCCCGCGCAGACATTCCAGCGCATCGCCGCCGGGCGCCAGCCAGAACATGATGTTTTCCCGTTCGGCGAACTCCGCCAGCCTACGCCGGTCTTCGGCGCCGAGGGGATCGAGATGGCGCAACACCGCCAGCGGACCGTTATCCGCCAGTACCAGCTCCGCGTGGCCCAGGCGGCTCACCGCCCGCAATTCGGCCAGACACCGGCGCAATGGCGCAAGCAAACGCTCCAGTTCCGGCCGCAGGATGGGGCAGGCCCGGATGGGCACCACCTCGTCGGACTTCTCCTGCCGGTAGCCCATCTCCAGTTGCCGCGATTTATGCCGATAGACCAGCGAAAGGCGGGCCCGACGCCGGTAGCCGTAAGCCGGCCCGCCGATACGCACGGATACCGGGGTCGCGACGCCGGTTTCACGCGCCAGCAACCGTTCCAACGCCGCCGCCTTGCTACGCTGTTGCAGGTCCGAAGAAGCATGTTGTTGCCGGCAGCCGCCGCACACGCCGAAATGGGGACAACGGGGCGCCACCCGGTCCGGGCTGTCGCTCAATCGTGTAACCACGCTGGCGCGACCGTATTGTCGCCGGTCCTCGGTGACGCGCACCTCGGCCTGCTCGCCGGGCAACAAGTTGCCGATAAACAAGGTCTTGCCCTGATGCTTCGCCACGCCTTGACCAAAAACATCCAGGTCGTGGCAGACGACGGTGAGCGTCTGCCGGGTCGCCACGCGACGGTTTGCGGAGTAGAATTGCGCCATAGTAGCCGGTTATGGATATTGATTCGCCTACAGTCATTCTCCCATATTGGAACGTTATGACCAAATACAGCTTGCGCGCCAGGATGATGATCCTGATTCTGGCGCCAACATTATTGATAGGTTTGCTGCTCAGCGCCTTTTTTGTTATCCACCGGTACAATGAACTGCAAAACCAGTTGGTTTCAGCCGGGGCCAGCATCATCGAACCGCTGGCGGTGTCCAGCGTCAACGGCATGACATCCCGCAACCGGGAGACAGTGGGCCGCCTGGTTAACCTGCTGCACCGTCATCACTCCGATATCGTCCGGTCCATCAGCGTGTACGACGCCGCCAATACCCTGTTTGTCACCTCCAACTACCGCGACAATCTCAGCCGGATGCAATTGCCGCCGGGCGCGCCGTTGCCCCGCAGTCTGACTTTGGCGCGAAGCGCCGGGATGCTGGTGATGCGCGCGCCGATCATCGCCGAGGATAAATTGCCCGACATGCCGCATCAAGCCGAGGGACCGGCCGTCCCGCTGGGCTATATCGCCATCGACCTGGATCTGGACGCCGTCCGCCTTCAGCAATATAAGGAGGCGTTCGTTTCCACCCTGCTGCTGTTGCTCTGCCTGTGCATCGCCATGCTGTTCGCCTACCGGCTGATGCGCGATGTTACCGGGCCTATCCGCAACATGGTCAGTACCGTCGATAAAATCCGCCGAGGTCAATTGGACAGCCGGGTGGAAGGCCACATGCTGGGGGAACTGGATATGCTGAAAAACGGCATCAATGCCATGGCCGTGTCGCTGGCGGCCTACCATGAGGAAATGCAGCAAAATATCGACCAGGCCACCTCCGATCTGCGCGAAACGCTGGAACAGATGGAAATCCAGAACATCGAACTGGATTTGGCAAAAAAGCGCGCCCAGGAAGCGGTACGCATCAAATCCGAATTTCTGGCCAACATGTCCCATGAGCTTCGCACGCCGTTAAACGGAGTAATCGGTTTCACCCGCCAAACCCTCAAGACGCCGCTGTCGCCCACTCAGCGGGATTATCTGCAAACCATCGAACGTTCCGGCAATAATCTGCTTGGCATAATCAATGACGTGTTGGATTTCTCCAAACTCGAAGCCGGTAAACTGATTCTCGAGGCGATCCCTTTCGCCCTGCGCGCCACGCTGGATGAAGTCGTGGTTCTGCTGGCGCAGACCGCGCATGAAAAAGGGTTGGAAATCACCATCAATGTTCAGCGCGACGTGCCGGATCAGGTGATAGGCGATCCTTTACGTCTACAGCAGGTGATGACCAATCTTTTGGGCAATGCCATCAAATTCACCGAACAGGGCAATATTGATCTGCGTATCGAAAAACAAGCCGCGGATGGCCGGCAGATGGATCTGGAAGTGCAGATTCACGATACCGGCATCGGTATTTCCGAACGGCAGCAATCGCAATTGTTTCAAGCTTTCCGCCAGGCGGACGCCAGTATCACCCGCCGCCACGGCGGCACCGGGTTGGGACTGGTGATAACCCAGAAGCTCATCAGGGAAATGGGCGGCGAGATCGGTTTTCGCAGTGAAGTCAATCGCGGCTCCTCGTTCTGGTTTCATATTCCCCTGCAGATAAAAGAGCCGGACCGGGCAGGCGAGCCCGATTTCTCCCATCTGCGCCATAAACGTCTGGCTTATGTGGAAAGCAATTCGGCCGCGGCGCAGGCCACGCTGGACATGTTGAGCGCCACGCCGCTGGAGGTCGATTTCAGCCCAAACCTGGAACAGCTGCCGGCGGAACGCTACGACATCCTGCTTATCGGTAAGCCGGTCACCCAACGCACATCGCTTATCGACGTGAAACGCGAATTGGCCGAAGCGGCGAAACGGGCCGGGTGCATCATTCTGGCGTTGCCGAGCCAATCCATGGTGGAGGCGGAACAAATCAAACGCATGGGCGCCTGCGCCTGTCTGGCCAAGCCCATCTCCGCCAACCGTTTCCTGCCGTTATTGCGCGAACATCCCCGGCCGGCCGCCGCGTCGGTCATTGTTCCGCCGGTTCGCGCGCGTCTGCCGCTGACCGTGATGGCGGTGGATGATAATCCGGCAAACCTCAAGCTCATCGGCGCCTTGCTGGAGGAGCAGGTGGTAAAAACGGTTTTATGCGGTAGCGCAGGGGAGGCGCTGGCTTATGCCGGCCAGCATCCGCTGGATTTGGTGTTAATGGATATTCAGATGCCGGAAATCGACGGCTTGCGCGCCGCAAAGTTGTTACGGCGTCTCCCCCTGCACGCCGGTACGCCCATTGTGGCGGTGACGGCGCATACCCTCGGCAATGAGCGGGAGGCACTGCTGCGGGCCGGCATGGACGATTATCTCGCCAAACCCATTGATGAAACCATTCTGGGACGTCTGCTGGCGCGCTTTACCAACGCCGACGATCAGCCCGAACCGGCCGCGGCGGCGCCGGAAGACGGACACCTCGCCCAGGATGCCACGCTGGACTGGCGGTTGGCCTTACGCCAATCCGCCAACAAAGCCGATTTGGCCAAAGATCTGCTCACCATGCTGGTGGCGTTCCTTGCCGAGGTGAAACAGCGGGTTGAAGGGATACTGGCGGGCAATGAAGACGGCGATATCGGCGCGTTGATCCATAAATTGCGCGGCAGTTGCAGTTACAGCGGCGTACCGCGCCTGGGACGGTTGTGCGCCGATATCGAACGCCAGTTGCGCGCCGGGGTCGGCGCGGCGGAGCTGGAGCCGGAATGGCTGGAAATGCTTGATGAGATCGAAAATGTCACCCTGGCTTCAGAACCCTTTATCAACGACTGAGCCACGGCCCGGCGGCGCGGCCGCGTTTCATCGTTCGCCGTCCGGCCGAAGCCGTTGCCGGCGGCGGGGCGCGTTGCTGACGCCGTTTTCAGGGAAGGTGTTGCGCCAGTTTAATCGTCGCGGCGATATTCCTGGCGGTTTTCCGGACGTTCTCCGCCGCATTGTCCAACGCTTGTTGCAAGGTGCAAATCTGGTAAAGCACACTGAAAACCGCATCCAGGCCGTGCTGATGCACGACATCCACATCGGCGGTCAGGCTGCCGGCTATGCCAATCACCGGTTTATTGTAACGTTTGGCCACCCGGGCCACACCGATAGGGACCTTGCCGTGAATGGTCTGGCTGTCGATGCGTCCCTCGCCGGTAATGACCAGATCCGCATCGCGCACCAAGGCGTCCAACCCCAGCGCCTCCGTGACGATTTCGATGCCCTTGCGCAGTTCCGCGCCGCAGAAGGCCTGCAATCCCGCTCCCATGCCGCCGGCGGCGCCGGCGCCGGGAATATCGGCGACGTCTTTATCCAAATCGTGCTTGATAACCTCGGCGTAATGCCGCAGCGCCGCGTCCAGTTGTTCTATCATGGCCGTCGTGGCGCCTTTCTGGGGACCGAATATCGCCGTGGCCCCGTCCCGGCCGGTGAGCGGGCTGGTAACATCGCAGGCCACCTCAAAACGGCAGGTGTGGATACGCGGATCCAGATTTTCGATATCAATGCGCGCCAGTTTTTCCAACTGGCCGCCGCCAAAGCCTATCTGTTCGTCGTCGGCGTCCAGTAAGCGGCCGCCCAGGGCCTGGACCATACCGGCGCCGCCGTCGTTGGTGGCGCTACCGCCGATGCCGATTATGCAGCGTTTGACCCCGTGATCCAGCGCGCAACGGATCAACTCCCCCGTGCCGTAAGACGTGGTCAGCAACGGGTTGCGATCGCCGACCGGCACCAGTTCCAGTCCGCTGGCGGCGGCCATCTCGATGTAAGCGCTTTCTTTATCGCCGGATAAACCGAAAAATCCCTCCACCGGTTCGCCCAGCGGCCCGGTGACCCGCATCTTGACGATTTCTCCGCCGGTGGCCGCCACCATTGCCTCCACGGTTCCTTCGCCGCCATCCGCAACCGGCAACTTCACGTAGCGGGCATCGGGGAAAACCTCGCGAAATCCCTTTTCAATCTGCGTTGCGACATCCAGCGCAGACAAGCTTTCTTTATAAGAATCCGGTGCGATTACTATTTTCATAGACTACCTATGCCTGTTGAGCCGGAGCCGGCAAAATTCTCATGCGCCGCCGGGAAGGACGCCGGTTGGCGCCCGACCATTCGGCTAGCGTTTGACTTCAACCTTGGCTAATTTTTCATAGTAGCGGGCAAGCGCGCTATGATCCGCCGTACCGAGTTCATCTTGTTTCAATGCCTGCATCATTTCCATTACCGCCGCGGTTAACGGCAATTGGGCGCCGACGCCATGGGAGGTATCAAGGGCGTTGGCCAGATCCTTAATGTGCAGGTCGATGCGGAAACCGGGCTTGAAATTCCGATCCAACACCATTGGCGCTTTGGCATCCAGCACGGTGCTGCCGGCCAGGCCGCCGCGGATGGCCTGAAAAACCAGCTCCGGTTCAACGCCGGCCTTGGTGGCCAGCACCAGGGCTTCCGACATGGCGGCGATGTTCACCGCGACGATGACCTGATTGGCCAGTTTGGTGACGTTACCCGCGCCGATATCACCAGTATGAACGACTGAACCGGCCATGGCTTTCAAAATGTCGAAATGGCGCTCAAAAATCGCCTTATCACCGCCTACCATTACCGACAGCGTACCGTCGATCGCCTTGGGTTCGCCGCCGCTCACCGGCGCATCCAGCATGGCCACGTTCTTTTTGGCCAGTTCGGCGGCGATTTCGCGGCTGGCCAACGGCGCGATGGAACTCATGTCGATCACCACCGCGCCGGCCCGGGCGCCCTCGATGATGCCGTTTTCTCCCAGCGCCACCTCTTTGACATGGGGGGAGTTAGGCAACATGGTAATCACAATGTCGCACAGTTCGGCGACGGCTTTTGGCGTGGCGGCTTGCTCGGCGCCCGCAGCGACGACTTCCGCCACCGCATCCTGGTTACGATCCAGCACCACCAGCGCATAACCCGCTTTCAGCAGGTTTTTGCTCATGGGTTTGCCCATTATGCCCAAGCCGATAAATCCGATTTTCATTCCTGTGACCTCTTGCATCAGTAAAAAAGACGGACGCGGCTATCGCGCCCCGACGGTTATTGCTTGAATTTGTCGCAGAGGGCCTGGGTGCCGGCGCGGAAAACGCCGAGATCGCTGCCGACCGCCACAAACCGCGCTCCCCACTCCAGATAGCGACGGGCATCGGCTTCCGCCGGCGCCAGGATGCCGCTCGCTTTGCCATGGGCGGCGGCGCGTTCAAAGATCTGCCGAATGACGCGCTGGACCTCCGGATGATTGGGCTGGCCGATATAGCCGAGCGCCGCCGATAAATCCCCAGGTCCGACGAAAATACCATCCACGCCCTCGACGGCGGCGATATCATCCAGGTTGTCGACCCCCTCCTGGCTTTCGATTTGCACCAAAACCGTGATGTTGTCGTTGATTTGGGCGAAATAGTCCGGCACGGTGCCATAGTTGTTATTGCGGTGGGCAACCGACACGCCGCGAATGCCCGCCGGCGGGTAACGGGTGGAGGACACCGCCCGTAAAGCCTGTTCCCCGGTTTCCACGAAGGGAATGAGGAAATTGTAGAAACCGATATCCAGTAATCGTTTGATAATCACCGGTTCATTGGTGGGCGGACGGACCACCGGCGCGCTGTGTCCCCCTTTGAGCGCCATCAGTTGCGGAATAAAGGTCGTCACGTCATTGGGGGCATGTTCGCCGTCCAATACCAGCCAGTCAAAGCCCGCCAGTCCCAGAACCTCGGTTGTGATGGGATTCGCCAGCGCGCACCAGCAACCGATCAGGGTATCGCCCTGCAACAAACGCTGGCGAAAACGGTTTGGCAGTAATGGATTATTCATAATCAACCTCTTGCAAAGAAACAGAACAGGCACGCGCATTAACGCGCGGCCCTCCTCGTCATCAAGACTTTATCAATTCCAGCCGCTTGATTTCGCCGACCACCACCAGGTAGCACAACATGGCCGCCAAGGCCGAGCAACCCACGAAGATCAACGCCATATTGAACGAATGCAGGCTTTTGACCAGATAGCCGATCACCAGCGGCGTGACAATGGAGGCCACATTGCCGAAAACATTGAAAACCCCGCCGCACAGGCCGACGATTTCCTTCGGCGCGGTATCGGAGATAACCGGCCACCCCAGCGCGCCGAAGCCCTTGCCGAAGAATGCCAGGGCCATCAGCGCCACCACGACCGCAGTGTTATTGGTGTAATTACACAAAATGACGCTGGTGGCCAGCAGCATTCCCGCGACGATCGGGATTTTGCGTGCCGCGGTCAGGCTGAATCCGCGTTTAAGCAGGTAGTCGGAGCTCACGCCGCCCAGTACCCCGCCGGCAAACCCGCACAAGGCAGGAATGGATGCCACCAGACCGACTTTCAGAATCGACATGCCCCGTTCCTGCACCAGATAGATCGGGAACCAGGTCAGGAAAAACCAGGTGATACTGTTGATAAAATATTGGCCGAAAAACACCCCGAGCATCATGCGGTTGGTGAGCATCTGGCGGATATACGCCCATTTCGGCCCGTCCTGCCGTTTGGCCCCCGCCGAGTCCATATCCACCACCGCCCCGCCGGCGGCGATGTGTTCCAGCTCGTTGCGCGATACGCGGGGGTGCTGATGGGGATTATGCAGGTATTTTATCCAGAGCAGCGTCAAGACAAAGCCGACAATCCCCATGACGGTGAAGACATGTTCCCAGCCGAAGGCGTAAGTGAGCCAACCCAGCAAAGGGGAAAAAATGGCCAGCGAAAAATACTGCGCGGAATTGAAAATCGCCGATGCGGTGCCACGCTCCCGCGTGGGGAACCAGGCGGCGACGATTCGGGCGTTGGCCGGGAAAGACGGCGCTTCGGAAAAGCCCAGCATAAACCGCAGCACAAACAGGGTCATTGCGCCATACGCTAAGGGGAACCAGCCGACAAATCCTTGCAGGAAGGTAAACAGCGACCAGAAAAACAGACTATAGGTGTAAACGCGCTTGGAGCCGAAACGATCGAGCAGCCAACCGCCCGGGATTTGCATGACCAGATAAGCCCAGCCGAAAGCCGAGAAGATTTCGCCCATCTGTACGGCATCCAGATGAAGATCCTTGGCGACATTACTGCCGGCGATAGACATCGTGGCACGGTCGGCATAATTTACCGCAGTGACCAGGAATATGATCAGTAATATGAAGTAACGTACATGCGTAGTCGTTTTATTTTGAGTCAGAGGAGTTGTGCTCATAAATTATGCTCTATCAAAGGGGCGGTTAAAAATAAACTGCGCTATTTTTCGTTATCCTTATTGAAGGGAATGCTTAATTTTTGCCAAAGCGGCCCTCTATTTAGCTATGACATTCACTGTCCGGAATGAATGAAATTCGTCAATTGTCCCAAACACCATCAGTATAAAAACTGCCAATGGAAATAACATTATGCATCCGCCCAATTATCAACGGTACGAAAGGATTATTTTCAGGCATAGCGACGATGTAACCCGCCCTTTATCACGTTACTGACGGAGCCGATAGCAGACGTAAAGCCAATGGCGATCACGCGGGGTATGGCATTCGCACTAAAATTTCTTTTGAGGACTGGGAAAAACGGGGCGTTTGCGTAATGCCGCCCATCAGCGATTACGTTTATACTGGATCCGTCGGCTTGGCCCGCCATGCCGATACCGGCGTCATACCCATACGACGCGACGGCCGGGAGCCCGGTATCGCCAAGGCAACCGCGGCATAATATATGCAGGGTAATCTCCCTGACGTCTTTGCGGAGACATTCATGTCATCAATTATCACCCACAATGCGGATAACGCACTGTATATAAAAGTTCACGATAGCGATAATGTCGCCATCATTGTGAATGATAACGGCCTGCCGGCCGGTACCCGTTTTCCTGACGGTCTGGAACTTGTCGAGCATATTCCCCAGGGGCATAAAGTCGCTTTGCGGGATATCGCCAAAGGCGGCGATATTATCCGCTATGGCGAAATCATCGGTTACGCGGTCCGCGATATCCGGCGGGGCAGTTGGATCGATGAATCCCTGGTTGTGCTGCCAGAGGCGCCGCCGCTGGAGACGCTGCCGCTGGCCACCAAGGTTCCCGCGCCCCTGCCGCCCCTGGAGGGTTATACCTTCGAGGGTTACCGTAATCCGGATGGCAGCGTCGGCACCAAAAACCTGCTGGGCATCACCACCAGCGTTCATTGCGTGGCTGGCGTGGTGGAGTTTGCCGTTAAACTTATCGAGCGGGATTTGCTGCCCAAGTACCCCAATGTCGATGGCGTGGTCGGCCTGAACCATCTTTACGGCTGCGGTGTGGCCATCAATGCCCCCGCCGCCATCGTGCCTATCCGCACCATACATAATATCGCGCTAAATCCGAATTTCGGCGGTGAAGTGATGGTGATTGGCCTGGGCTGCGAGAAACTGCAACCGGAACGACTATTGGAGAACGCCGGCGATACCACCCCCATTTCTCTGGAGGGCACGAGTATCGTGCGCCTGCAAGACGAGAAACATGTGGGGTTCAAGTCCATGATCGACGACATTCTCGCGGTGGCCGATGGGCATTTGCAGCGTCTGAATGCCCGCCGGCGGGAAACCTGTCCGGCGTCGGATCTGGTGGTGGGTCTGCAATGCGGCGGCAGCGACGCGTTTTCCGGCGTCACGGCCAACCCGGCGGTGGGATATGCCGCCGACCTGCTGGTGCGTTGCGGCGCCACGGTGATGTTCTCCGAAGTCACCGAAGTGCGGGACGCCATCCATCTGCTGACGCCCCGGGCCGCCGATGAACAGGTGGGCCGCCGATTACTGGAGGAAATGGCCTGGTATGACAACTATCTGAGCAACGGGCAAACCGATCGCAGCGCCAACCCCTCCCCCGGCAATAAAAAAGGCGGTTTGGCCAATGTCGTGGAAAAGGCTTTGGGCTCCATCGCCAAATCCGGAACCAGCGCCATCGTCGAAGTGTTATCGCCGGGGCAGCGCCCCACCAAACGCGGTTTGATTTATGCCGCCACGCCGGCCAGCGATTTCGTCTGCGGCACGCAGCAACTGGCCTCCGGCATTACCCTTCAGGTCTTTACCACCGGCCGCGGCACACCCTATGGCCTGGCGGCGATACCGGTTATCAAAATGGCGACCCGTACCGCCCTGGCGGACCGCTGGTTCGACCTGATGGATATCAACGCCGGCACCATCGCCACAGGCGAGGCGACCATTGAGGACGTCGGCTGGCAGTTGTTCCATTTTATTCTGGATATCGCCAGCAATCGCAAAAAGACCTGGTCCGATCAATGGGGAATTCACAATGCCCTGTCGGTCTTCAACCCGGCGCCGGTAACCTGATCGGCCGCCCTGGACCGGCGATGCCGGTCCGCTATTGACCCTATCGCCCTGATTCCGGCAAACGTCTTTCATGTTGTTTGTTGAATGTAAGGGATAAACCCGACGTGGGCCGGAAAATCCCGGCCCACGTCGGGTTTATCATGGGTCATCAGCGCGCCAGCGACGGCCGCTTGTTGTCAAACCGCCAGCCCGGTATCAGGTATTGCATGGCTTGGGCGTCATCCCGCGCACCCAGTCCGTGTTGCCGGTAAAGCGCGTTGCCCTGCATGACCCGTTCCATATCCAGCTCGATGCCCAGTCCGGGGCCTTGGGGTACCTTGACCTTACCCCCGACGATGCGCAGGGGTTCTTTGGTTAACCGTTCCTCGCCTTCCTGCCAGATCCAGTGGGTGTCGATAGCCGTGATCCGTCCCGGCGCCGCGGCGGCCACATGGGTAAACATCGCCAGTGATATATCGAAATGGTTATTGGAATGCGACCCCCAGGTCAGCCCCCACTCATGACACAGCTGGGCGACGCGCACCGAGCCCTGCATGGTCCAGAAATGCGGGTCCGCCAGCGGAATATCCACCGATTGCAAGGCAATGGCATGATGCATCTGCCGCCAGTCGGTGGCTATCATGTTGGTTGCCGTCGGCAGGCCGGTGGCCCGCCGGAATTCCGCCATAACCTCGCGGCCGGAGTAGCCTTGTTCGGCGCCGCAAGGATCCTCGGCGTAAGCCAGCACGCCGCCTAGCTGTTTCCCCAGCCCGATCGCCTCATCCAGCGACCAGGCGCCATTCGGGTCAAGAGTGATGCGCGCGTCGGGAAACCGGCGGGCCAGCGCGGTGACCGCTTCGGCTTCCTGTTCGCCGGGAAAGACGCCGCCCTTGAGTTTGAAATCGTTAAAGCCGTATTTGTCTTGAGCGGCCTCAGCCAGACGCACGATGGCGGCCGGATCCAGCGCCGCTTCATGGCGCAGGCGGTACCAGTCGCACGGGGCGTCGGGCTGGCTGCGGTAGGCCAGATCCGTGCGCTGACGTTCGCCGACGTAGAACAGATACCCCAGCATATCGACCTCTTGCCGTTGCTGCCCCTCGCCCAATAGGGCCGCCACCGGCACCTCGAGGAATTGCCCCAGCAAATCCAGCATCGCCGCTTCGATGCCGGTTACCACATGGATGGTGGTACGCAGGTCGAAAGTTTGCAGGCCGCGGCCGGCGTCATCGCGCCCGGCAAAACGTTCCCGCACGGTACGCATGACATTGCGGTATTCGCCCAAGGGCTGCCCTGTCACCAGCGCCGCCGCGTCTTCCAGGGTCTGGCGTATTTTTTCGCCGCCGGGCACCTCGCCGACGCCGGTATGGCCGGCGTTATCGGTCAGGATCACAATATTGCGGGTAAAAAACGGACCGTGCGCGCCGCTGAGATTTAATAACATACTGTCATGACCGGCGACGGGGATGACTTTCATGCCATTGATTATGGGAGTCATAACTTTTCCTTTCCTGACGATGCATTGCGTAACATGACATTTCTCGTGAGATTCTACGAGAATGACTATAGCGCGCGTTGTGGCGCTGAACACTGTGCAACTGCCCAAGCCTGAGGACTTTCTCTCGGCGACAATCCCTTAACGCCGCCATTTTGCCTTGTGAAATGAGATAAAGTGACTGCAATCACACCATGCTGTTCCGACGCCAAAAAACTCCCCGTCTTGCCTGCCATGCATTCAGTCAAAAGCACAATGTGCCGATAACCCATGCAACATATACTTTGCCACACGTATTCGCGGTTTCGCCGCAATGGGTTTGGCCGTCATCCTGGGGATGAGGGGCAATCCGCTTTGCCCGTGAGGCGCGAACATAATAAAAATCACCTATACCCGTCAAGGGGAGAGGAATCATGGCTGAAAATACGCTTACCGTTGCCGCCCGGAAAACCCACTCCAGGTTCTGGATTCTGGCAATTTTATTTATTATCAGTACCGTCAATTATGCGGACCGTTCGACCTTATCCATCGCCGGTCCCCATGTCGCCGCCGATCTGGGATTGAATCCGTTGGAAATGGGCTATGTCTTTTCCGCGTTCGGCTGGGCTTATACCTTGGCGCAATTGCCGGGCGGTTGGCTTTTGGATCGCTTCGGTTCTAAAATCATTTATGGTAGCGCTGTCATTATTTGGTCAATCTTTACTTTCACGCAGGGATTTGTACATTTTTTCGCCTCCGCCGCGTTGATGCTGTTTATTCTACGCTTTATGGTGGGTTTTTCGGAAGCGCCAGTCATGCCGGCCAACAGCCGCATCGTATCCGCCTGGTTTCCCATCAGGGAGCGCGGTACGGCCTCGGCGATTTTCAACATTTCGCAATATGCCGCCCTGGTGATTTTTAATCCCTTGTTGGGTTGGATCACGCAGGAAATCAGTTGGGAGTACGTCTTTATCGTAATGGGCATCGTGGGGGGCATACTTGGCGCGGTATGGTTCAAAACCATGTACAGCCCGCTTGACCACCCGCGCGTAAGCAAGGCGGAGGTGGATTACATCCGCAAGGGCGGCGGCCTGGTGGATATGGATAACCAGCCGGCCCGGCAGAAAAGCCACACCGGTTCGCAGATGAGCTACGTCAAGCAACTGTTTTCTAGTCGGATGATGCTCGGCATTTATCTGGCCAATTACTGCGTTAACGCCATTACCTGGTTTTTCCTGTCCTGGTTCCCGATTTACCTGGTCAAGGGCCGTGGGATGTCCATCCTGCAAGCCGGTTTCGTGGCGGCGTTGCCGGCGATTTGCGGTTGTATCGGCGGGATTCTGGGGGGAATATTTTCCGATTACCTGCTCAACAAAGGCTATTCCCTGTCGGTGGCCCGCAAGACGCCCATCATCTTGGGTATGCTGATGTGCACCAGTATGGTTATCTGTAACTACACCACCTCCGATGTGGTCGTCGTGGCCGCCATGTCCCTCGCCTTCTTCGGCAAAGGTATCGGCGCGCTGGGCTGGACAGTGAACGCCGACACGGCGCCGAAAGCCATCGTCGGCCTGAGCGGCGGCGTATTGAATCTGGTGACGCAAATCGGCGCCATCGTTACGCCTATCGTTATCGGTTATATCCTGAATAAAACCGGTTCGTTCAACGGCGCCCTGATTTATGTGGCGGCCAACGGTCTGGTTGTCATACTCAGTTATCTGTTTATCGTCGGAAAAATTCAGCGCCTGGAACTCAAGCAGCTGTCGGCATAAGCGGTTTTGCCATGACCGCCGCAAGGCGGCCTGAAATATGAGGAAGTAACCATGGATAAGAGTGATTTTTCCGGTGCGCCAAAAATCATCGATATGAAAGTGGTGCCGGTAGCCGGCCAGGACAGCATGTTGATGAACATCGGCGGCGCCCACGGTCCGTTTTTTACCCGCAATATCGTGATCCTGACCGATAACGCCGGCCATACCGGCGTCGGCGAAGCGCCGGGCGGCGACGTTATCCTCAATACCCTACTGGATGCCAGACAACGGGTCGTCAACCAGCCGCTCGCCACTTTGAATCGGATGGTATATGACGTACATACTGGCCATATGGGACAGGATTTCGAGTCTTTCGGCCAAGGCGCCTGGACGTTTGAGTTGCGGGTCAACGCGGTCGCCGCGCTGGAAGCGGCGCTGTTGGATTTGATGGGCCAGCACCTCGGCGTGCCGGTGGCGGAATTATTGGGGCCGGGCAAACAGCGCGATAGCGTGCCGGTATTGGGCTACCTGTTTTTCGTCGGCGATAGCGCCCGTACCGATCTGTCCTATGAAACCGCCCCGGCGCAGGCGGCCCATGACTGGTACCGGGTGCGCCGGGAAACCGCGCTGACGCCGGAGGCGGTGGTGCGTCAGGCGGAAGCGGCGCAGGATCGCTACGGATTCAAGGACTTCAAGCTTAAAGGCGGGGTTTTGGCCGGGGAACAGGAAATCGCCACCGTGAGCGCTTTGGCCAAACGCTTCCCCGACGCCAGGATCACTATCGACCCGAATGGCGCCTGGTCGCTTCGCGAGGCTATCGCGCTGTGCAAAGATATGCGGGGCGTATTGGCCTATGCCGAAGACCCTTGCGGCGCCGAACAGGGGTTCTCCGGCCGCGAGGTTATGGCGGAATTCAAGCGCGCCACCGGCCTGCCGGTCGCCACCAATATGATAGCCACCAACTGGCGTGAGTTGAGCCACGCGGTTCAACTGAACTCGATCGACATCCCCTTGGCCGATCCGCATTTCTGGACGTTGCAGGGCGCCATCCGCGTTGCCCAGCTATGCGACGAGTGGGGGCTGACCTGGGGCTGCCATTCCAATAATCATTTTGACATATCACTGGCGATGTTTACCCAGGTGGGCGCCGCCGCGCCGGGCAAACCCACCGCCCTTGACACGCACTGGATCTGGCAGGAAGGCCAGCGGTTGACTCGGGAACCGTTGCAGATCATCGACGGCGCCATCACGATTAGCGACAAGCCGGGACTGGGCGTGGACATCGACATGGCGCAGATCGAAAAACACCATGCGTTGTACAAGCGCATGCCTTCGGGCGCCCGCAACGACGCGACGGCCATGCAGTACCTTATCCCCGGCTGGACCTTTGATAGAAAACGTCCGGCGCTGGTGCGTTAAATAAAACGGGGCGCAACGCGCCCCGATATTCGCCCCGCCAACCCGCTCAAACCTCGTCATCCAGTTGCAGCGCCACATACAACAACAGGCGGTCATCAAAATTGGCCAGGTCCAGCCCGGTCATCTCCGATATGCGGTTAAGCCGATATTCCAGAGTGTTGCGGTGAATAAACAGCGCCTTGGCGGTGGGCGTCGGCTGGACATTGTGCCGAAACCAGGCGATGAGCGTGCGGCGCAGCAGGCCGTTATTGTCCATGGCCTTGAGCTTTGTCAGCGGACGCACCAGTTCGCCGGCCTGCCAGCCGCCGCGCAAGCTATCGAGCAGCACCGGCAGCATCAGATCAGGGTAGAAATAGCGGCGCTGATCAGGCAAACGCTGCTTGCCCACCGCCATGGTGGTACGGGCGGTGCGCCAGGAGCGGGCAATGCCGCCCGGCCCCGGAAAATAATTGCCCAGCGCGATACGCACCCGCAACTGGCTGCTTTCGGTCATGCGGGAAAACAGCGTATCAACCCGGCGTCGGTGCTCATCCGCGTCGAAACGTCCGTGGCTGTTAAGCGCCGGTTTTAACACCACCATCTCAGTCAGTGAAACGATGGCGATGAGATTGTCCCGTTCCGGCGTGGTCAGTAGCGTCTGCAATTGCTGTAATTCGGCCATGGCGCTATCCACGCCGAACTGGCCGCTGTCCACCTCGACCACCGCCGCCACCCGCGGCTGATTAATGTCGATGCCCAGCCGCTGCGCCCATTCTATCAAGGCCGGCGTCACGTCCTCGGCCCGGATGAGGTTCAATACCAATTCTTCGCGCAACCGGCTGTCCTGGGCCAGCATATGCAGCAGACGGGCCTGTTCCAGCATCATTTCCGCCGTCATGCACACCAGTTCGCCATATTGACGCAACTGGCCGGGATTTCCGGTCAGACCGATGACCCCGACAATGGTGCCATCGATTTTCAGCGGCAGGTTGATGCCGGGTCGAACGCCATGGAGATGGCGGGCCACCCCTTCGTCAATATCCACCACCCGCGCCTGTGACAAGGCCAACAGCGCGCCTTCGTGCAATTCGCCGATACGCTCCTGATCGCCGCTGCCGATAATGCGTCCCCGAGCGTCCATGACATTGATATTGCTGTCGATAATCTGCATCGTCCTTGCCACGATGTCTTGGGCTAATCTCGCATCGAGATGATATGTCGCCATCCTGTCCTTCGCCTCTTTACACACTTTGCACTAGCATAAACCGAGTAAAGGCGCCATTCATTGTGCAAAGGCACAAAGCAAGGATTAACCCGTTTGATTTGTGGGTGAAATCACATTCTTAGTGAAAAAAAACAGCGCCCGAAGGCGCTGCCGCAGAGAGGAGATGGCAAGACGGCGTCATTGCGCCAGCAGATAAAGCGTGGTATCGCCGCGCTGGACGTTCAGCGCGAGGACCGACGGCTTGGTATCCAGAATCTTGCGCAGTTCGCCCATATTTTGCACCGGTTGCTGGTTGATCCCCAGGATGATATCGCCCTTCTTCAGGCCGATACGCGCCGCGGTACTGCCGGGCTTGACGTTATCCACTTTAACGCCTTTCGTGTCGCCTATCTGGGTGTTGCTCAATTCCGCCCCTTCAATGCCGGGGAAGATATTGGAGGAATCCAGTTGCGACTGGGTGCTTTGTTCAAGCTGCACCGTCACCGTCAGCGGTTTGCCGTCGCGCAGCAGGCCGAGCGAAACCTTGGTCCCCACCGGCATGGAGCCGATGTCGGCCCGGAACGAGGCGAAACTTCTGATTTGTTTGCCATTTAACGTGACGATCACGTCACCGGCCTTCACGCCGGCTTTAGCGGCCGCCGATTTGGGCAGTACCTGACTGACGAAGGCGCCGCGCTGGGCGTTGACATTCATGGCCTTAGCCAGCTCAGAGCTCAACTCGGTACCCATGATGCCGATTTCGCCCCGTCGCACCTGACCATATTCTATCATCTGCGCGGTCAGATTTTTGACCATGTTGCTGGGGATGGCGAAGCCGATGCCTATATTACCGCCATCCGGCGCCAGTATCGCGGTGTTGATGCCGATAAGCTCGCCATTGAGGTTAACCAGCGCCCCGCCGGAGTTACCCCGGTTGATGGCCGCGTCGGTCTGGATAAAGTTTTCGTAGTTTTCGATATTCAGGCCGCTACGTCCCAGGGCCGAGACAATGCCCGACGTGGCGGTTTCGCCCAGGCCGTAGGGGTTACCGATGGCCACGGTGTAGTCGCCGACCCGCAGTTGATCGGAGTCGGCCATTTTGATGGCGGTCAGATTTTTGAAGTCCTTCAATTGTATGAGCGCCAGATCCGAGCGGGGATCCTTGCCAATGATTTTGGCGTCGTATTTACGGCCGTCATACAGTTGGACTTGGATTTTGTTGGCATCTTTTACCACATGATTATTGGTGACGACATAGCCTTTTTCCGCGTTAATGATGACCCCGGCGCCCAACGCCATGAATTTCTCCCGTGGCGCGGGGTTATTTTCGTCGTTGCCGCCTTGCTGGCACATTGGCGAATCCTGGAAGGGCGAGCCATCTTGGCAAAACGGCGAATTTTGACCGAAGAACTGCTGGAATTGATCGGGCAATCTGGCCGATTTCACCGCCGTGCTGCCCTCAACGCTAATGCTGACGACCGAAGGCATGACTTTTGCCAGCATGGGCGCCAAGCTGGGAAGCTGTTGGCTGGTCGAAGCGGTTTCCGCCGCGAAAACGGAAACCGGACTTAGCGCCATCCCCAAACTCAGGGCCAGTGCACTCAGGGTTAAAGTGATTTTTTTCATCTATCGTGTCTCGACTATGAATGCTATTACCAGATAATGATGCGGACCTACAGCAGGAGGTCACTTTGTCAGAGTTATGGAATAACACGAAGTTCCTCATTGCAAAAGCGGCAATAGTAAGCAATTATTGGCCGTCTTTACAAAACTCGGCATTATTTCCGCGATCATTCCGCCGCCATTAATCGACGATATTCATCCCAGGCATAAAGATCCGTCATTCCGCTTATATAGTCCTGAATTAATCGCGCCCGATAATAAAACTCCATCATCGACTGTTGGCCGTCCGGATAACGGTACAATGTCCCGACCGCCTCGCCGTAGGCCAGACGGTGCTTGGTGGACAGCTTGTGGAACAACCGGGTGGCCATGGGATAGTCCCGGTGGTAATCCTTGTCGACCAGCTCGCTGAAAGCCTGTCGCGACATGTCCAGCAGCGGACTGTATATCTCCAGCAAACCGCTTATTACCCGATAACCCTGAAGTTCCAGTTGCTCCACTTCGGGATGATTGAACACATGTTTGAAAGCCGTGGCCTTGAATATTTTAAGTAGCCGATAGGCAGGCCCGGAATCCTCCAGCAATGCTTGATTAAAAGATCCGTTATATATTGCCGGCAAATTGTTCAAAAAACGTCTGGCCGCATGGGGTACCAGACTGGATACGGTGTTTACCCGCAAGTACATAAAAAACTGATCGCTGCCGCGCGATCCGGGATAGCGCTTGATCCGGTTAAAAGCCTGGCCGATAACTTTTTCAAAAATATCGCCGGGCGCCACTTCGCCCCACTCGTTAAGTAAGTGATGATATAATGTCTCCACGGTAAATATCTTTTTTTCCACCGCATCCTCAAGATCAGCGATGCAATAGGAAATATCATCGGCTGCTTCCATAATATACGTCAGGGGAAACCGATGGCAGTCCCCCAGCGACAATTGCTCGCGCAATGCGGCGATATAACGCTCCTCGGCCAGGTAATAACCCGGTTTTTTCATCAGATAGCTGAATTCCGCCGGTACCGGCCCCTGCCAATAAGCCGGACGGGTGTATTTCATAATACAGCCGACCTGGGCGTAGGTCAGATTGAGTTTCAACAAGCTATGCACCAAACGGATGGCCTGGGCATTACCCTCGAAATGGCACAAGTCCGCCCGGATGCGGGCGCGCAGAACATTGTTCTCGGTTTCGCCGGCGCGCAACCGCAGGATGCCTACCTGGCAGGCGTCATTGCTGCGGGCGTCGCTGTCCGGGCCGGTCGGATCCAGGCGCCGCGAAAACCAGTCATTGATTGCGGATTCACCGAAATGGCCGAACGGCGGATTGCCGATGTCGTGCATCAAACAGGCCATTTCAACGATACTTTCGCTGGGGGCCTCGAACCTCGCCAGCCCCAGCGCTCCCAGACGGCCGCCGCTTTTCAATTGATGAAAGATTTCTTTGACGATATGCCGGCCGACTTGCTGCACCTCCAGAGAGTGGGTCAATCGGGAACGGACCGCCGCATTGCGTTCCAGGGGAAAAACCTGGGTTTTCTGCTGTAGGCGCCGAATCGCGGCGGAATTGATGATACGCCCGCGATCGCTTTCGAATTGGCGGATTATCGCATATTCGTCCTCGGCGACGACGGGCTGCCCGAAAGGACGCTGAAAACTGAATTTCTTGCTGAAATCAATGGCGGACATCAGGTTCCTCCCGAACTGAGCCAGACTTAACGTCATACCCACAACTGGCGATAAATGCAACCACGGCGGCAATTATTTCCGACGCCGGGACATGATAGAATGTCGCGATTCGGCAAAGACGTTCTCTTCGTCATTTTGTGAAGACCACTGCGTTATCATTTTAAGGACCCTGACATGAAAGTAGGCATTATCGGCGCGATGGAACAGGAAGTCGTGCTGCTGCGCGACCAGTTGACGGACCGCACCGTCTGGGAGAAAGCCGGCTGCGAGTTTTATAGCGGTCGGTTGCACGGCATCGACGTGGTATTGCTGAAATCCGGCATCGGCAAAGTTTCCGCCGCGCTGGGCACCACGCTGCTGCTGGATCACTACCAGCCCGATTTTGTCATCAATACCGGTTCGGCGGGCGGCCTGGCGCCCTCGCTGCAAGTGGGGGATATCGTGCTCTCCACCGAGGCCCGCTACCATGATGTGGATATCACCCCCTTCGGTTACGAACCCGGTCAGATGGCGATGTGTCCGGCCGCCTTTCCGGCCGCGCCGTATCTGATATCCCTGGCGGAGCAATGCATTGCCCGGCTGGGTATGCGCTCGGTGCGCGGCCTGGTGGTCAGCGGCGATGCGTTCATCAACGGCGCGGAGCCGCTTAGCCGTATCCGCGCCCTGTTCCCCCAGGCCGTCGCGGTGGAAATGGAGGCGGCCGCCATCGCCCATGTCTGTCACCAATTCGCCACGCCCTTTGTGGTGGTTCGCGCCATCTCGGATGTGGCCGACCAGACGTCGCACCTTAGCTTCGACGAGTTTCTGGCGGTGGCGGCCAAGCAATCCACCCACCTGGTGGAAACCATGGTGGGCGCGTTGGCCGCCAAAGCCTGATGAGCGGAAGGCGGTTGCATCGCCTATTCCTGTTGGCGTGTCTGTTGGCCGCGTCGTTCGCCGTTCCCGCGGCGCAACGGGTGGTAAGCCTGGCGCCCCATCTCACCGAACTGGCTTATGCGGCCGGCATGGGCGATACGCTGGTGGCGGCCAGCGCCTGGTCCGATTATCCGCCGGCCGCCCGTAAACTGGAGCGGGTGGCCTCCTGGCAAGGCATCAATGTCGAACGCATACTGGCATTGAAACCGGACCTGATCCTGGCTTGGCGGGGCGGCAATCCGCAACGGCAGCTTGACCAATTGGCGTCCTTCGGCATTCCGGTGCGGTATATCGATCCGGTGAGCATCGAGGGTCTGGCCCGCGCGCTGGACAGCCTGGCGGCGGACAGTCCGCATCCGGAGCAGGCCCGCCGGGCGGCGCAGGCAATACGGCGACAGGCGGCGGAATTGAAAAAACGCTACGCCGCCAATGCGCCGACGCGGGTTTTTATTCAGTTCGGCACCCAGCCGCTGTTCACCGCCGGGCGGCAGACACTGCAAAATGAAGTGCTGGAATTGTGCAATGCGCACAATATCTTCGCCGACAGCCCTGTGCCCTGGCCGCAGGTCAGCCGCGAACAGGTGATTATTCGTAAACCGCAGTTTATCGTGACGGTGGGCGACGACAACCGTATTCCCCAGGTGCGGGCGTTCTGGGGACCGCAGCTGTCCGTGCCGGTCATCGCTTTGAATGATGACTGGTTCAGCCGCGCCGGCCCGCGTATTTTGCTGGCGGCGGATAAGCTCTGCCGGGCGCTGGCCGCGCCAAGGCGCCATTGATGTTGTCGGTTCTCGATATTTTGGGCACAGCGGTATTTGCGATCTCCGGCGTGCTGTTGGCGGGTAAATTACGAATGGATCCGTTCGGCGTCCTGGTGCTCGGGGTCGTCACCGCCATTGGCGGCGGGACTATCAGGGATATGGCGCTAAATCATGGCCCGGTGTTCTGGGTGAGCGATCCCACCGACCTGACGGTGGCCATGGTGACCTGCTTTATCACCATCATGGTGGTCAGACAGCCTCGGCGGCTGCCGAAATGGCTCCTGCCGGTGCTGGACGCCATCGGTCTGGCGGTATTTGTCGGCATCGGCGTCAACAAGGCATTCGCCAGCGGCACCGGCCCGCTGGTGGCGGTCTGCATGGGCGTCATTACCGGGGTGGGTGGCGGCATACTGCGGGATGTGCTGGCGAGAGAGATTCCCATGATTCTGCGCACTGAAATCTACGCCACCGCCTGCATCGCCGGCGGTATCGTTCACACCACCGCGTTTTATGTGTTTCACGCGGACGCGCAGCATTCCTCGCTATTGGGCATGGCGGTCACACTGGTCATCCGTCTGGCGGCCATACGCTGGCATTTGAAGCTGCCAACCTTTGAGCTTGACGATTGACGGCCGATTCCGGTAACGGAATGCCTGGCCTGTACGGCGGGCCAAAGGCCGCGGCGGGGAAAACGCGGGCGGGCATCGCAATGCCTTGCCCCCGTCCCGCGGGGGCGCAATGTCGGGGAAATCAGATGCTGAACGACGAGCCGCAACCGCACGTCGACTTGGCGTTGGGGTTGTTGACCACGAAACGCGAACCTTCCAGCCCCTCGGTATAGTCCACCGAGCCGCCGACCAGGTATTGCAGGCTCATGGGGTCCACCACCAGCGCAACACCTTGTTTCTCAATCGTTAAATCATCTTCGCTGATTTTATCGTCAAAGGTGAATCCGTATTGGAAACCGCTGCAACCGCCGCCGGTGATATACACCCGCAGTTTCAGGTTCGGATTCTCTTCGTCCGCGATCAGGTTTTTGACTTTTTTAGCCGCCGAATCGGTAAATTCCAGCGGCAGCACGGTACTTTCACTCATCGATACACTCCCGACCAAGGCTTGCAGGCTGAAGGCATAACAGCCTGAATCCGGCAATTATCCGTCAGTCGGCTTTTACGTTCAAGTATTGTCCATTGAGGAAATTTTGTTTGCCGCGGCGTGCGATTCCTCCTGCGCCGGCGGGCTTTGACGGGCCAGCGTCCGGGCCAGAATGGAGGAGTACAACGGTTTGCCGCCCAGGAATTGCGCCACCAGCGTCGCCCCCAGGCACGTGATGATCATGGGCAGGATCAATTGGTAATTGTCGGTCATCTCCAGCACCAACACTATCCCGGTCAAGGGCGCCCGCACCGAGGCGGCGAACAGCGCGCCCATGCCGGCGATGGCGAACGTCCCCGGCTGCAAGGCGTATGCCGGAAATAAACTGCCGCCGATGGTACCGTAAGCCGTGCCCAACACAGTGCCCAGCGCCAGCATCGGCGCAAAGATGCCGCCAGGGGCGCCGGAGCAGAAACACAACAGCGTGGTCGCCATTCTGGCCAAAAAGATAAACAACAAGGCGCCGGCGGTAAAGTGGCCCGCCGCGGCCTCAGGTATCAGATTGAAACCGCCGCCGGCCGCTTCCGGCCGTATCAGCCCCAGGACGCCGCATATCCCCCCCACCAGCGCGCCGATAAGCAACCACCGCTCGTTACGGCCCTGATGCAATCGCTGAAACATATCCTGGGTCAGGAAAATCAGCTTGTTGAACGCCACGCCCACCAGCCCGAACAACAGACCGAGCAGCAAATAAAGCCATAAGGTGTCCACCGGGGCGTAAGACAGTTTACCGACTTCAATCACCGCCCGTTCGCCATTGAAAATGCGAAAAACGGTACAGGACATAATGACGCCGATAAACACCGCTTTGATGGAAATCAGGTTATAGCGAAACTGCGGCCGCATCTCTTCGATGATGAACAGAATGCCCGCCAGCGGGGCGTTGAACGCGGCGGTCAGCCCTGCCGCCGCGCCGGTGGCCAGCAATGAGTGCCGGGCCTCGGCGCCGCGCAGCCGGAAAATGTCCAGCACCATCCGTCCGAGATTGCCGCCCAGTTGCACCGTCGGTCCTTCCCGACCCAGTACCATGCCGGCGCCAAGGGTACCCATGCCGCCGATGAATTTTACCGGGATCACCCGCCACCAGCGGACCGGACGCAGCTCTTCAAGAGCCCCTTCGATTTCCGGGATGCCCGAACCGCCCGCCTCGGGCGCAAACCGGCGCACCAGAAAATAGCCGAAAACCGCAAGCAGGGCCGAGGCGATAAATGACGCCGGCACCAAAATCAGCCAATGGTGGGGCAAATACGACAGCGCATCAAGCCGAACGGCTATCACCCAGTCCACCGTCTTTTCGAACGCGACCCCAACCGCGCCCACCACAGTGCCGACAATAGCCGCCATCACCAAGATCAACAAAGGTGTCTTGTCGCGGTACAACAATCGCCGGAACATACGCCCGCGCGCTTTGCGACCGGTAGGCACCGAAGTGCCGGAAGGAAAAACCTCAATCATAGGAATAGTAAACCCGACAATCGTTATACAAAAACCGCCAGCCGTGTATAGTACCCGGTTTCGGCGGCAATGTCCGGAAAAAACCGATGGCGCTCCCAGAAGGGGCGGCCGTTATCGGCATACCGGCGGGATTTCGCCGGCGGCCCGGAAAGGTTTCGGCCAAAAACGCGCGCCGAGGATGTTTTATTGCAGGCCGGTTTATTACACTTATTGAGATCACGTATTTTTCCATTAAGGAGCCGATAGATGAGCCATTCCGAAAATCTGTACGCACAGGCGCGGCAATTGATCCCGGGCGGCGTGAATTCCCCGGTGCGCGCCTTCAATGGCGTTGGCGGCACGCCGCTGTTTATTGAGCGGGCGGACGGCGCCTGGCTGTACGATGTCGATGGCAAGGCTTATATCGATTATGTCGGTTCCTGGGGACCGATGGTGCTGGGACATAATCATCCCGCCATTCGGGCCGCGGTGATCGAGGCGGCGGAACGCGGCCTGAGTTTTGGCGCGCCCACGGAAATCGAAGTGAAAATGGCCGCGCTGGTGACGGAACTCGTCCCCTCAATGGATATGGTGAGGATGGTCAATTCCGGTACTGAGGCCACCATGAGCGCCATCCGTCTGGCCCGCGGCTATACCGGCCGCGATAAGATCATCAAGTTCGAGGGATGTTATCACGGCCATGCCGACGGTTTGCTGGTCAAGGCCGGCTCCGGCGCGCTGACCCTCGGCCAGCCCAGTTCCCCCGGCGTACCGGCGGACTTCGCCAAACATACCCTGACCTGTGTCTATAACGATCTGGATTCCGTGCGCCAGGTTTTCGAGCTGTATCCGCGGGAAATCGCCTGCATTATCGTCGAGCCAGTGGCGGGCAATATGAATTGCGTGCCGCCGTTGCCGGAATTTTTGCCGGGACTGCGCGACCTGTGCGACCAATTCGGCGCGCTGCTGATTATTGATGAAGTCATGACCGGTTTCCGGGTGGCCCTGGCCGGCGCGCAGGATTTTTATGGCGTGTGGCCGGATCTGACCTGCCTGGGTAAAATCATCGGCGGCGGCATGCCGGTAGGCGCGTTCGGCGGTCGGCGCGAGGTGATGCAGGCCCTGGCGCCCACCGGGCCGGTCTACCAGGCCGGCACCCTATCGGGCAACCCCATCGCCATGGCCGCCGGATATGCTTGCCTTAACCAGATCAATCAACCCGGTGTTTACCAGACGCTGACCGATATCGCCGATCGTCTGGCCCGGGGTTTACTGGCGGCGGCGCAAAGCGCGAATATCCCGCTGGTGGTCAACCATGTCGGCGGCATGTTCGGCCTGTTTTTCACCGACGCCCCCACCGTCACCTGTTACCGGGATGTCATGGCCTGCGATATCGAACGCTTCAAGGCGTTCTTCCACCTGATGCTGGCGGAAGGCGTCTATCTGGCGCCGTCGGCGTTTGAATCCGGCTTTGTTTCGCTGGCCCATGACAACGAGATCATTGAACGCACCCTGGATGCCGCGCGACGCAGTTTCGCCCGGCTGTAAATCGGTCAGCGCTCCCCGGCGGCGACATCCGCCCCGGGGCCGCAAAGCGGCTCAATAAACGAACGTGACCGGCGCGCCGCCGCGGGGATGCGGCAAGATGCCCATGGGGATGCCGTAGATTGCTTCCAGCACATCGCCCCGCATCAACTCCCCGGGCGCGCCCCGGGCGATAATTTCGCCGCCGCGCAGCGCCGCGATGTCATCGCAGTACCGCGCCGCCATATTGATGTCATGCAACACGGCGATAACCGTCAGTCCACGCCGGCGGCTCAAATCCCTAATCAACGCCAGCACCTCCACCTGGTGGGCGATATCCAGGGCCGAGGTGGGTTCATCCAGCAGCAGGCAGCGGCTATCCTGCGCCATGGTCATAGCCAGCCAGGCCCGCTGACGCTCGCCGCCGGAAAGGCTATCCACCAGACGCGAGGCGAAAGGTTGCAGGCCGACCAGCTTGATGGCGTCCGCCACATGTTCGCGATCAGCGGCGGTAAAGCGGCCTAGCGCGCCATGCCAGGGATAGCGGCCCAACGCCACCAACTCCCGCACCGTCATCCCTTCCGCCGGCGGTAATTGCTGGGGCAGGTAAGCCACTTGACGGGCGAACGATTTACTGTCCCAGGCGTGAAGCGGTTTATCATTAAGAGTGACCTCGCCGTCGCTTGGCGGATGATGGCGGCCGAGGATTTTCAGTAACGTGGATTTTCCCGAACCGTTATGGCCTATCAGGCCGCAAACTTTGCCCTGAGGAAATGTCAAAGACAGCGGTCCCAGCAATTTTCTGCCGGGAACGGAAAAACTGACTTGCCGCAACGAGAAGGTGGCGTGCTCTTTTGTCTGGGAATCTTGCATAAGCTCACTGTGATTGCCGCGAGAAACTAAATGATAATTATTCAAAGAAGCAATCATAGGCGTAACTTCCCGGCCCGCGCAAGGACAATTCGTCCCGGCCGCCAATCATGCGGCCGGGACGTGCATAGGCTAAGAGCTTATCCCATCGGCGCTATTTCACTTGCCGAACATATCCCTGATCCAGCCCGGCACCCCGCCGTTTTCCGAATTTTGTCCAGGTTGCTGCTGCTGCGGTTGCGGTTGCTGTTGCGCGGGTTGTTCAACGGGCTGCGGCTGGGCCGCCGATTGATCGACGGCGGTCTGGCCGGCCTGGCAGAGCGCTTGCGGATTATCGGTCCAGACCGGGATAGAACGCAGGGCGTCGTTGCCGTTACAGACGAAATTGCCGGCATAATCGATGGACATCTGACTGATGCCTTCCGGCGGCGTCAGGTTCAGCGCCAGCGGCGGCTGATTTTCCAGATACCGCCGATAGAGCGTCAACGCGCCATTGGCGCCGGTTAACTTGGCCGGACCATTATTATCGCGCCCGACCCAGGTGATAGCAACTTCCCGGCCATCCACCCCGGCAAACCAGCTGTCCCGCAAGTCATTGGTGGTGCCGGTTTTCCCGGCCAGATGGTAATTGGGGAATTTCACCGCCAGGGAACGGGCGGTACCCCGGGCCACCACTTGCTGCATGGCGTAAAGCGTCAGGTAGGCCGCCTGGGCGGGCACCACCCGTTCCGCCTGCGGATAGCTTTGGTAAAGCACCCGGCCGTCTTCGCTAATCACCGAACGCACCGCCGATAAAGGCGCTCTATTGCCGCCGCTGGCGATGGCCTGGAATTCCTGCGCCACTTCCATGGGCGTCAGACTGATAGCGCCCAGCAACATCGCCGGCACCGGGTTTATCACGTCTTTAGGGATACCGAGCCGCTGTAGCGTCGCGCTGATGTTATCCAGCCCGACCGCCATGCCAAGATTGACGGTCGGCACATTGAGGGAGTTGGCCAGCGCATCCACCAGCATCACCCGTCCGCGGAAATTGCGCTCGAAGTTCTTCGGCGACCAGATCGTACCGTTGGGCAATTTGATCGACAAGGGTTCGTCGGCCAGCCAGGTGTTAAGCCGATATTTGTCCGGTTGGCTCAGCGCGGTGAGGTAAGTGGCGGGTTTGGCCAGCGAACCGACCGGACGGCGGGCATCCATCGCCCGGTTGAAACCGGCGAATTGTGGTTGGGAGCCGCCCACCATGGCGCGGATTTCACCGCTGTTTCTGTCCACCACCACCATCGCGGCCTCAAGATCTTTGACGCCCCGACCGGCGCGCAATGCCGGTATGCCGGTTTCAACCGCCTTTTCCGCCGCGTCTTGGGAGATAGGATCGAGCGTGGTGAAGATTTTCACTCCGGACAGGTTATTGATCTTATCGCCCAGTTTCTGCTGCAATTCTTGCCGGACCAATTGCATAAACGCCGGCTGGGGCGTAATCACGCCGCCGCGGGGCTGCACGCCCAGCGGGCGGGCGCTCAGCATATTGTACAAATCCTCATCGATGATTTTCTGTTCCTGCAACAACCGCAATACCAGATTGCGCCGCTCCAGCGCCAGCTTCGGATTGCGCCAGGGGTTGTACAGGGACGCGCCCTTGACCATCCCCACCAGCAGAGCCTGCTGATCCAGACTGAGTTCGTCCACCGGACGGCCGAAATAATACAGGCTGGCCAGCGGGAACCCGCGTATCTGATCATTGCCGCTTTGACCCAGATACACCTCGTTGAGATAAAGTTCGAGAATGCGATCCTTGCTATAACGGTAATCCATGATCAGCGCCATATAGGCTTCGTTGATCTTGCGCCACAAGGAACGTTCATTGGTCAAAAACAGGTTCTTCACCAATTGCTGGGTCAGCGTACTGCCGCCCTGGACCGCCCGCCCGGCGGTGATATTCGCCAGCAACGCCCGGCCGATGGAAGACAGGCTGATGCCGTCATGCTGATAAAAATGGCGGTCTTCGGTGGCAATCAGCGTATCCACCAGCAGATCGGGAAAACCGGAACGGGGCACGAACAACCGTTGTTCGCCATTGGGCGACTGCAACATGGTGATCAGCCGGGGATCAAGGCGGAAAAAACCAAAGCTGCGCTGATTATCCTGATTAACAATCTGCAGCAGCTTATTGCGATCGAACAGCAAACGGGCATGGATCTGCCCTTCCTTGCCGTCCGGAAAATCAAACGGCCGGCGCAGCATATCGATACTGTTGCCCCGCACCGTAAATTCTCCGGGACGGGTGATGCGGTTGACCTGACGATATTGCATGCCTTCGAGCAAAATGATCATGTCTTTTTCATTGATGGGCATGCCCGGCTCGAGATTGACCATCCGACCGTAAACCGCCGCCGGCAGTTGCCAGACCTTGCCTTCGATGCGGCTGCGGATCTGGGCGTCGAGGTAGAAACCGTAGATCACCACCACAACGGCAAATAAGAGAAAAATCTTAATCAACAGGCCCGTCAGACGTCGTTTTTTCCGCGGCGGGCGCGGTTTTCCTTTGCGCGGCGGCATTGACTGCTCCTCTTCGTCGTTATAATCGTGATAGTCGTCCCGATCATCATCGTCCCGTCGGCGGCGCGCCGCCGGTCTGCGTTTCGATTTACGATCAGACGGTCTTTCGTGACGCCCGATGGGTTCGCGGTCATCCCCAGACATTCGTGTCGCTCTCCATACTTCCGACGGGAAAACCCGCCTACTCTGTTCCTCCGCCGTCGCCGGCGATAGAGGAAACCTCTGAAATCATTCCAGACGATGCTTTTTGACGTGCCGGGTCGGCGCGGCCCGGCCGGGATCGTCCGGCCATACATGTTTGGGATAACGGCCCTTCATTTCTTTTTGCACTTCACGATAGGCGCCTTGCCAAAAGGCCGCCAGATCGCTGGTAATCTGCAATGGCCGGCGGGCCGGCGACAAGAGCGCCAGCACCAGCGCGACCCGACCCTCGGCGAGCATTGGCGTGCGCTGCTCGCCAAACATCTCCTGCATGCGCACCGACAGTATTGGCGGCTCGCCGTGGCGGTAACGCACCGGCAAGCGGCTACCGGTAGGCACAGTGTAATGGCTCGGCAAGGCGCTATCCAACCGCTGGCGTTGCCGCCAGTCCAGCAACCGCAGCAAAGCGTCCGCCACATTGACTTGACGCAGGGCGCGCGCGTCGGACACGCCGGACAACGAAGGCGACAGCCATGAAGACAACCCGGCCAGCAGGGCGGCATCGTCCGCCGCCGGCCAGTCCTCCCCCGGCAGCCATTCGCCGGCGCACAGTATACGCTCGCGCAACTGTTCCGCATCCTCGCTCCAGTTGAGCGCCGACAGCCCCTGCTCGCCTACCCAGCCAATCAATGCCTGCTGCATCAGCTCGGCGGAAGGTTTGGCCTGGGGATATTCGCGCACCGCCAGATTGCCGATTTTTTCGCGTTTGATCACCCGCAGGCTGCCTTTGCCGGCATCCCATTCCATGGCGGTGGAAAACGTAAACCATTGCGGGCGGCGGGCGGCAAGATCGCCGATATCCAACGGCATCGCCAGACGAATGGCGGCATTGGGACTTTGCCCCACTTGCTGGAGTTCCGGCACGATCAGCCACTCGACGGCGGAAAGCGGATCGTCGGCGGCCAGCGCCGCGCCCAGGCCGTTGGCCAATTGATAGCGGCCCGAGGCATCCCGGCGCCGGGCGATGCGATCGCGAAATCCCCACGCCAACAGCATTTGCGCCTGACCGATATCCGGCCGCCCGGCCGATGGCGGCAAACGTTTCGCCAATTGCCGGGCGCGGCGGCGCCAGAGCGGCGAAGGACGGTCAAAGTGGTCGCGCAAATCGGTTGAGCCGCCGCGAGGCGGGTCCTCCAGAATGGCCGTCAGCAAGGCGGCGGTGGCCCCGCCTTCACCCTCGTTTGCCGCGTGGCACAACATGGCCGCCAGTCGGGGATCACTGCCGACCCCTCCCATGGCGCGCCCCACTGGGGTCAGACGGCCGGCATCGTCCAATGCGCCCAATTGGCGTAGTAATTCCCGCGCCGTTTCCATGGCCGGCGCCGGCGGCGGGTCCAGCCAGTCAAGTTGGCCGGGGTCGGCGCAGCCCCACTGTAGCAATTCCAGGCATAAACCGCCCAGATCACCACGCAGGATTTCCGGCTGGGCGTACTCAGGCGACCGTTCGGCGATGGCCCCGCTAAACAGATGCCAACAGACGCCGGGGGCCAGACGACCGGCCCGGCCCGCGCGCTGCGCCATGGACGCCTGGCTTATCCGCTGGGTTTGCAAGCGCCCCAAACCGCTGCGGGGATCGAATTCGCCGACGCGCTCAAGCCCGCTGTCCGCCACCAGCCGGATGCCATCAATAGTCAGGCTGGTTTCGGCGATATTCGTGGACAATACCACTTTCCGACGCCCCGGCGACGCCGGGCGAATGGCCCGCTGCTGCTCCTCGATGGACAGCGCGCCATAAAGAGGACATAAATCCACATCCGCCGCGACCCGATCCGCCAGCGCGGTCCGGACCCGGAGAATTTCGCTTACGCCGGGCAAAAACAGCAGCAACGACCCCGCATACGATTGCAGCATTTGCGTAACGGCGACGGCGATGGCCTGGTCCAACGGCGCCTGCGCCGGCAACGGATGGTATTCCCTCGTCACCGGGAAACTGCGGCCGGCGGAGCGGATAACCGGCGCCGAGGGCAACAGGGCCAGCAAACGTTTATCATCAAGGGTGGCGGACATCAGCAAAATTTTCAGGTCCTCGCGCAATCCTCGCTGTACGTCCAGCAGTAGCGCCAAGGCCAAATCCGCCTGCAGACTGCGCTCGTGAAACTCATCGAGTATGACCAGCGACACCCCCGTCAGTTCGGGATCATGCTGCAACATACGCGTCAAAATCCCTTCGGTGACGACCTCAAGCCGGGTATCTTCGCCGACGCGGCTTTCGGCGCGCATGCGATACCCTACGGTCCCGCCCACCGTCTGGCCAAGCTGCTCGGCCAGACGCAACGCGATGGTCCGCGCGGCCAGGCGGCGCGGCTCAAGCATAATGATGCGCCCCGGCAGCCCAGCACGGCCAAGCAGTTCCAACGGCAGCCAGGTGGATTTGCCGGCGCCGGTGGGCGCGTGCAACAATACCTGGGGGAAGTCCCGTATGGCGGCGAGCAATGCCTCCGTCACTTCGCCGACCGGTAATGATGTCACGGCATCTCCGATAGAATGGGTTAACATTTGAAATCGGGCATTGTAGCATCCACGGAATAAAGATCAGCATTTTTGACAACCCGCGCGACACAGGTTGCGCCGGCGTTAACGCGCGGGACATGACTATTTTCGATAATCTCGACGAGGAATCCGCCCATGACCGCCACCCGGCGACTGTTTTTCGCCATCGCGCTTCCCGACGATCTTCGCCGGCGCATTGTCGCCTGGCGCGCCGGGCATTTTCCACCGGACGTCGGCCGCCCGGTCGCCGCGGAGAATCTGCATCTGACGCTGGCGTTCCTGGGCGAAGTCGCCGCCGGTAAGGAACAGGCGCTGCGCGCGGCGGCGGGCCGGCTGCGGCAGCCGGGTTTCGACATCACTTTGGATGACTGCGGGCACTGGCCGCGTCCCGGCGTGGTGTGGCTGGGTCTGCGCCGGCCGCCGGCCGGGCTAGTGCGGTTGGCGCAGTGGCTGCGCGACAGGGCCGCCCGCAACGGCTGTTACCAAAGCCCGACGCCCTTCCATCCGCATATCACGCTTTGGCGCCAGGCGTTCTCCACTATCGCGTTGCCGCCAGCCGGACCGGGCTGGCGAACCGAGGCGCATACCTTTCATCTTTACCAATCCGTCTACGTCAATGGCCGCCATCGCTACCTTGCATTGGAAAGCTGGCCGCTGACGCCCGACGCATGATAAGCCCGTTACGGTAATCCCATGCGATTCACGCCCCCTTTACAGCCGGCCGTTCTGGTACGACGTTATAAACGTTTCCTGGCCGATGTCGTCACGCCGCAAGGCGAGCCCCTCACGCTGCACTGCGCCAACACCGGCGCCATGACGGGCTGCGCCGTTCCCGGCGATCAGGTCTGGTATTCCACCACCGACAACCGCAAACGCCGATATCCCCATAGTTGGGAACTAACCCGGACCGCCGACGGTCAATGGATAGGCATCAACACGCTACGCGCCAACCTGTTGTTGGGCGAGGCGCTGGCGACCGGCGATATTCCGGCGCTGGCGGGTTATGATACTTTCCGGGCCGAGGTCCGTTATGGCGCGGAGAATAGCAGGATTGACTGGCTGTTGGCAGCGGAAAATCGCGCCAGCTGCTATATTGAAGTCAAATCGGTTACGCTTTTACAACAGCAATGGGGGTATTTCCCGGACGCGGTGACATTACGCGGACAAAAACACTTACGAGAATTGCAATTCATGGCGCAGGCAGGCTATCGAGCCGTACTGTTTTTCGCGGTGCTGCACACGGGTATCACCCGGGTGGCGCCCGCCAGGCACATCGATCCGCTTTATGCCGATATGTTATTGCAGGCGCGACAGAATGGAGTAGAAATACTTTGTTATGGTGCGCAGTTGTCCAATGAAGGTATGCGATTGCACCATCCCGTACCTTTTTTTGACACCGGGGAGGTAATAAAGGGAAAATAGGCAAATTGCCTCGTTTTTCCGGCTGTTATCACTCCGGTCGGGACGCCCGTCTTCACACTCTTGTCAAGCGGACGTCAGGAACAATTGCCAACCATTGCGGCATCTGTTATTTATAGCGGCCTGTTTTTTCCCCACGTGGGGACCGATAGTGCGTGTTATGAAGGAGAAGCAACATGCAGCAAGAAGGGCAAGACCGTAAGACATCCTCCTTGAGCATTCTCGCCATCGCCGGGGTGGAACCGTATCAGCCGCAGCCGGGCGAGGAGTACATGAATCCTGCTCAGCTCCAGCATTTCAGGCGCATCCTTGAGGCATGGCGCAACCAGCTGCGGGACGAGGTGGGGCGCACTGTTTCGCATATGCAGGACGAGGCGGCCAACTTCCCCGACCCGGTGGACCGCGCCGCGCAGGAAGAGGAATTCAGCCTGGAACTGCGTAACCGCGATCGGGAACGCAAATTGATCAAAAAGATCGAGAAGACGCTGAAAAAAGTGGAGGACAACGATTTCGGCTTCTGCGAATCCTGCGGAGTGGAAATCGGCATTCGCCGTCTGGAAGCGCGTCCGACCGCCGATTTGTGCATCGATTGCAAAACCCTGGCCGAAATCCGCGAAAAGCAGATGGCGGGCTAAACGAACCGTGACGATTACCCGATGCCCGCCAAGGAGCGGAATCCGGCATCGCGGTAACGGTATGAGCATGTTTATTCTGGTCGATGTCAGAACATAGCCAGTATCGGGGACGTTTCGCCCCATCGCCTTCCGGCGCCCTGCATTTCGGCTCCCTGGTGGCCGCGTTGGGCAGCTATCTCCAGGCCCGGGCCAACCGGGGCTTATGGTTGTTGCGCATTGAAGATCTCGATCCCCCCCGTGAAATTCCCGGCGCCGCCGACCGTATCCTGCGGCAGCTCGACCATTACGGCCTGCGCTGGGACGGCGCCGTGTGGTATCAGTCCCGCCGCCACGAGGCCTATCGCGCCGCGTTGGACGACTTGCGCCGGCGCGGTCTCAGTTATTATTGCCGTTGCAGCCGCGACCGCATCCAGGCGCTGGGCGGCCGCTACGACGGCCATTGCCGCGACCTGGCCCTGCCGCCGGACCACGCCGCTATTCGTCTGCGCCAGACCTGCCCGGTCATGCATTTCCACGACGCCCTGCGCGGCGATATCGCGGCCGACCCGACACTGGCGCGGGAAGACTTTATTATTCGCCGCCGAGACGGCCTGATGGCCTATAATCTGGCGGTGGTCGTGGACGATGCCGCCCAAGGCGTCACGGAAATCGTGCGGGGCGCGGATCTTATCGAACCGACCGTGCGCCAATTGGCGCTTTATCGGCAATTGGGTTATAAAGAACCCGGCTTCGCGCATTTGCCGCTCGCCATGACGCCGTTTGGGACCAAACTGTCCAAGCAAAACCACGCCCGCGAATTGCCGGATGGCGATCCCCGCCCGGTACTGGCCGCCGCCCTGCGTTTTTTGCATCAACCGATGGCGCAAGGGTGGCGGGATTTAACCCTGGAGAGTATGGTAGACTTGGCGGTGGAACAATGGTCCCTGTCGGCCGTGCCCCTGTTGTCGGCGGTCGAGCCGGTCATATGCCCGCCCGTTCGCGGTAAGTGCGGGGCGGGCTATGATTAGCTTCTGGTTTTTGATGTTAATGAATATATACTCTAGCGGCTTCAAGTGGCATTACGGCGGCAAGCGGGCGCGTCCCTGGGCGCATAACCGACTCTGCGACCGGGTTGGGCGGACATCGCCGACAAAGCATCGCCAACAAAAAGGCAACGTGAAGTATGATGAGTATAAGTGATTATTGAGGTGTACTATTTTTACCCGTGTAGCCAACTTCTGCCGTAAGGTGTTAAACCGTGAAAGCGCGGAAACGGTACCAGAGGATAGACGCCCTTTGACGATTATCCCGCGCGACCAGCACCCCATCTCCCGCAAAGAGATCAGCGAGAACGCATTGAAAGTCCTCTACCGCTTGAATAAAGCCGGTTATGAGGCCTACCTGGTCGGCGGCGGCGTGCGCGATCTACTGCTGGGCAGGACACCCAAGGATTTCGATATCACCACCAACGCCACCCCCGAGCAGATGCGAAAATTGTTCCGCAACTGCCGTTTGGTGGGACGTCGCTTCCGCTTGGCCCATGTGATGTTCGGGCCGGAAATCATCGAAGTCGCCACGTTTCGCGGCCACCACCTCGGCCAGTCGGCCGATGAGGACACCCCGCAGAGCGGCCAGGCGCCGGTGGCCGCTTTGCGGGCCCATAACGGCATGTTGCTGCGCGACAATATTTTCGGGTCCATTGAGGAAGACGCCCAGCGTCGCGATTTCACCGTCAATAGCCTCTATTATAATGTGGCCGATTTCACCGTGCGCGACTATACCGGCGGCATGCATGATCTGAAAGCGGGCATTATCCGGTTAATCGGCGATCCCGAGACCCGTTATCGGGAAGATCCGGTACGGATGCTCCGCGCGGTGCGCTTCGCCGCCAAGCTGGATATGACAATCGATCCGGTCACCGCCGAGCCCATTCCCCGGCTGGCCGCCTTGTTGCGCGATATTCCCGCGGCCAGGCTGTTCGAGGAATCGCTGAAACTGTTGCAGGCGGGATATGGCGAGCCCACCTTCCGCCTGTTATGCGAATACCAGTTGTTTCAGCCGATGTTCCCCCTCATTAGCCGCCGCTTCACCCCGGAAGGCGACAGCTTCATGGAACGGATGATCACGCTGGTGCTGAAAAACACCGATGCGCGCATCCGCAAGGATTTGCGCATCAACCCGGCCTTTTTGTTCGCCGCCATGCTGTGGTATCCGCTAATGGAACAAACGCAGAAACTGGCGCAGGAAAGCGGGCTGGCCTATTTCGACGCCTTTTCCCTGGCCCTGAACGATATTCTCGACGAGCAATGCCGATCCCTTGCCATTCCCAAGCGCCTCACGACGTTGATGCGGGATATCTGGCAATTGCAGTTGCGCCTGTCGCGCCGGCAGGGCAAGCGGGCCTACAAGCTGATGGAGCATCCTAAATTCCGCGCCGGCTATGACTTGCTGGCGTTACGCGCCCAAGTGGAAAACAGCGCGGAATTGCAACACCTCACGCAATGGTGGGGGGATTTTCAGGCGGCGGCGCCGGCGCTGCAAAAATCCCTGGTGGGCACATTGCCGGAAGACGCCGTCCCCCATTCCCGGCCTCGCCGGCCGCGACGCCGCGCCCCGTCCCGGGACACCGCATGACCCGGGTGTGGCTGGCCCTCGGCAGCAATCAGGCGCGGCCGCTGCAACAAATCGCCGCGGCGTTACAGGCGCTGTCCGCCCTCCCGGAAACGCGGTTAACGGCATGTTCCTCCTATTATCGCAGCCGACCGTTAGGTCCGCAGGACCAGCCCGATTTCCTCAATGCGGTCGCGTCTTTGGACACCAGGCTCGCGCCGGAAACACTGCTCGACCATACCCAGGACATCGAACGGCGCCAGGGCCGGGTTCGCAAAGCCAACCGCTGGGGGCCCCGCACCCTTGATCTGGATATCCTGCTGTTTGGCGATCGGCAACAGCGCACAGAACGACTGACCCTGCCGCACTATGATATGAAGAACCGGGAGTTCGTGCTCTACCCGCTGGCGGAGCTGGCGCCGGATCTGGTTTTTCCCGACGGCGATCGCCTGGCCGACCTGGTGCGTCGCGTGCCGCGCAACGGCATAACGCTGTGGGACGATGAGCATCAAGCCCGCTACTGGTAGCCGCCTGGCCGGCGCGGGCTTCGAACGCGGCTTCACACGTTTTGTGCGGCCGACGGTATCGCCCGCCGGCAGGTTCCTTTAATATAATGCGCCATTCTTAAGCTTAACCACTGACCCCTGCCAACCGAGATTGCGATGAAAACGACCACCGTTTCCCAATTGCGCGCCTGGAAGCAGCAACGGCGCAAATTCGCCTCCATTACCGCCTATGACGCCAGTTTCGCCCGCCTGTTCGAGCAGGCCGGCATTCAAGTTATGCTGGTGGGGGATTCCCTGGGCATGACCGTACAGGGCCATGATTCCACCCTGCCGGTCACGGTGGACGATATCGCCTACCATACCCGCTGCGTGCGGCGCGGCGCGCCATCCTGCCTATTGCTGTCCGACCTGCCCTTCATGAGCTACGCCACCCCGCTGCAAGCCTATGAGAACGCGGCGGTCTTGATGCGGGCCGGCGCCAATATGGTCAAACTGGAAGGCGGCGCGTGGCTGGCGGAAACCGTTCATGGTTTGACCGAACGCGCGGTGCCGGTATGCGGCCATTTGGGGCTGACCCCGCAGTCGGTCAATATCTTCGGCGGCTATAAAGTACAAGGCCGCGACAGCGACAGCGCGGAACGGTTGTACGAAGACGCCCTGGCCCTGGAAGCGGCCGGCGCTCAATTACTGGTGCTGGAATGCGTGCCGGTGCCGCTGGCCCGCCGGGTGACCGAATCCCTGTCCATTCCGGTCATCGGCATCGGCGCGGGCAACGTCACTGACGGACAGATTCTGGTCATGCACGACGCACTGGGCATTACCGGCCAGGGCACGCCCAAATTCGCCCGGGATTTCCTGGCCGAAAGCGGCGATGTCCGTTCAGCCGTGCGGCGCTATGCCGAAGAGGTGGAGCAAGGCCGCTACCCCGGTCCAGAACACAGTTTTTTTTAAACTTACAGGAGAATGGCGTGCTTATTATCGAGACCCCGGCGCTATTGCGTCATAATATCAGGCAATGGCGCCGGTTGGGTCAGCGTATCGCCCTGGTGCCCACCATGGGCAACCTTCACGAAGGTCATCTGACTCTGGTGGATGAAGCGCGGGCCCGGGCCGATCGGGTTATCGTCAGTATTTTCGTTAACCCGATGCAGTTCGATCGCCCCGAGGATTTGGCGGCCTATCCGCGCACATTGCAGGAAGATTGTGAAAAGCTGAACCGGCGGGGCGCCGATATGGTGTTTTCGCCGGCGGCGACGGTGATGTATCCTCAGGGGTTGGGCGACCAGACCTATGTGGATGTGCCACGGTTCGCCAACATACTGGAAGGCGCCAGTCGCCCCGGACATTTCCGCGGCGTGGCGACCATCGTCAGTAAACTGTTCAATCTGGTACAGCCGGATGTGGCCTGCTTCGGCCAGAAGGACTATCAGCAACTGGCCCTGATCCGGCAAATGGTCGCCGATATGGGCTATGATATCGATATCGTCGGCATACCCACGGTCAGGGCCGAAGACGGCCTGGCGCTAAGCTCCCGCAATGGTTATCTCAGCGCCGAGGAGCGGCGCCTGGCGCCCCGGCTCCATGGGGCGCTGACGGCGATGGCCGAACGGCTGAAAAATGGCGAACGGCATCTCGAATCCGTGACGGAAGACGCGGCGCAAATCCTGCGCCAGGGAGGGCTGACCCCGGATACGCTGGACATTCGCGATGCCGACAGCCTGCTGCCGCTCACCGCCGATAGCCGTCGGGCGGTCATTCTGGTCGCCGCCTGGCTGGGCAAAGCGCGCCTTATCGATAACGCCACGGTTGATTTGTCCCAATAGGCCGGTTCGGCAAAACCGCTATGGACAGTACCCGGCCGATGGGCAATACTGGCCGGCACACTACCATGCAGTCAGGTTATTCCCCGCGCGGGAGAGTACGAAGGTTCAACGTTATGCTACGCACTATGCTCAGAGGTAAATTGCACCGGGTCCGCGTTACCCAGGCGGATCTGCATTACGAGGGGTCTTGCGCCATCGACCAGGATTTCCTCGAGGCCGCAGGCATTCTGGAATACGAGGCCATCGATATCTACGACGTCGATAATGGTCAGCGGTTCTCCACCTATGCCATCGCCGCTGAACGCGGTTCCCGCATTATTTCGGTCAACGGCGCCGCCGCCCGTTGCGCCTGCGTCGGCGATACGCTCATCATCTGCGCCTATGTGCAGATACCCGACGAACAAGCCCGGCGGCACCAGCCGCTGGTGGCGTATTTTGATGGTGAAAACCGCCTGAAACGCACCGCCAAGGCGGTGCCGGTACAGGTGGCCTAAGGCCGACCCGCGGCGGCGGCCGTTTTCGACCGCCGCCGCGCGACACCCGCCCTTTGTTACGCCGGGCGACGCAAGCCGGTCTTTCCCGCCTTACGTCCGCAATCCGCTGCCCCGTTCGATCAGATACCAGCTCAGCAGATAAAAGAACAGGATAAACGCGGCCAGCACCGAGAAAGTGAACACCAGCGGCACATCGCCGATCCCCAGAAAACCGAAGCGAAAACCGCTTATCATATAGACAATCGGATTAAGCTTGGAAACCGCCTGCCAAACCGGCGGCAGCAGGGCCAGCGAGTAGAATACCCCACCCAGATACGTCAACGGCGTCAGCACAAATGTCGGGATGAGACTGATATCGTCGAAACTTTTGGCGAACACCGCGTTTAGCAAGCCGGCCAGGGAAAAAAGCACCGCCGTGAGGATAAGGGTCACGCCGACGACCCACCAGGCATGGACGTGGAAGGGAACGAAAAACAGCGAAACCGCCGTCACCAGAATGCCGACGCATACGCCGCGCGCCACCCCCCCGCCAACGTAGCCGGCGATGATCACATGGGTCGGCACCGGCGCCACCAGCAGTTCCTCAATATTGCGCTGGAATTTCGCGCTGAAAAACGAGGAAGCCACATTGGCATAGGCATTGGTGATAACCGACATCATGATGAGGCCCGGCACGATGAACTGCATATAGGAAAAGCCATGCATATCGCCGATCCGCGAACCGATCAGATTGCCGAAGATAATAAAATACAGCGTCATGGTGATCACCGGCGGCACCAGGGTCTGGACCCAGATTCGCGCGAACCGGTGAATTTCCTTACGCCAGATACTCTGCAACGCCACCCAGTACAACTGCGTCATGCCGTGGTTCTCCCGCCGTTCCTGCCGTCCCTAACCAGCGTGACGAACAATTCCTCCAGCCGGTTGGCCTTGTTGCGCATACTCAACACCTGTATCCCCTGGGCGCTCAGTTGGCTGAACAGCCCGTTCAACCCCTGCTCGCGCATCACCTCCACCTCAAGCGTGGTGGTATCCAGCAATTGATGATGGTAACCCTCCAAAACCGGCAACGCGCTTTTCGAGGCCAAATCCAGAATGAACGTCTCGGATTTCAGCTTGGCCAATAAATGCCGCATTGACGTGTTTTCCACCAGCTCGCCGTTTTGGATGATGCCGATGTTGCGGCAGAGCATTTCCGCCTCTTCCAGGTAATGCGTCGTCAAAATAATGGTGGTGCCGCTGCTGTTAAGTTCCCGCAGAAAGCCCCACATAGACCGGCGCAATTCGATATCCACGCCGGCGGTGGGTTCGTCCAGGATCAACAGCTTGGGCTGGTGCATCAATGCGCGGGCAATCATCAGGCGGCGTTTCATGCCGCCGGACAACATGCGGGCGCGCTCATTGCGTTTGTCCCATAAATCCAGTTGATTGAGATATTTCTCCGCCCGTTTTTCCGCTTGCCGATACTCCACCCCGTAGTAGCCGGCCTGATGGACCACAATCTGCAACACGGTTTCGAACGGATTAAAGTTGAACTCCTGAGGCACCAGCCCTAACTGGCGTTTGGCGTTGACGATATCCTTATCGATATCGTAGCCGAAGACCCGGACCGTTCCTGACGTTTTGTTCACCAGGGCGCTGATGATGCCGATAGTGGTGGATTTCCCCGCGCCGTTCGGTCCGAGTAAGGCGTAGAAATCCCCGGCTTCCACTGTCAAATCAATCCCTTTTAGCGCCTGTACGCCTCCTGCGTAGGTCTTGGTTAATCTTCCCAATTCCAAAGCATATGTCATATATAACGACTTACCTTATTCTCAATGGATGTGACATACCGATTTCAAAACGTATGCGCTTCGCCTATATTAACCCATCGCATGACGACGTTACGGGCTAAAAAGCACATGAAAGACATAACTGATCTCATATCCAATAATCAGACCTGGTCAAAGCACCTTAAAGAGGAAAATCCCGGATTCTTCGAGGGTTTGGCGCTGGCTCAGCGGCCGCGATTTTTATGGATCGGTTGCTCAGACAGCCGGGTGCCGGCGGAACGACTCACGGGTTTGGAGCCTGGCGAGTTGTTCGTCCACCGCAATGTCGCCAACCTGGTGATTCATACCGATCTGAATTGCCTGTCAGTGGTGCAGTACGCGGTAGACGTCCTGGAGGTGGAACACATCATTATCTGCGGTCACTACGGCTGCGGCGGCGTACAGGCGGCCATCGATAATCCCGAGCTCGGCCTTATCGACAACTGGCTGCTGCACATCCGCGACTTGTGGTATAAGCATAGCTCATTGCTGGGCGAGCTTCCGCATGAGGAACGCATCAATACCCTTTGCGAACTGAATGTCATTGAGCAAGTCTACAACCTGGGCCATTCCACCATTATGCGCTCGGCATGGCATCGCGGCCAGAAGGTCACATTGCATGGCTGGGTATACGGCATCCATGACGGGTTGTTGCGCAACCTGGAAGTGTCGGCCACCAGCCGGGAGACCTTGGAGCAACGCTATCGCCAGGGTATCGCCACTTTGCTGCAACATCACGGTTGATACCGCCGCGCTTTCGGCGGTCTGGCCGACGCCGGCCCGCCGAAAGCGATTTACCCTACCGCTCAGTCAAGTTTGACCACCTTGCCGACAAAGGGGAGATGGCGGTAATGCTGAGCATAATCGATCCCATAGCCCACCACGAACTCATCGGGTATGGCGAACCCCACCCACTCCACCGGCACCTGGACCTCCCGCCGCTCAGGCTTGTCCAGCAATGTGCAGATAGCCAGCGATTTGGGCTGCCGTAATTGCAGAATTTCCCGCACCTTGCTCAGGGTATTGCCGGAATCGATGATGTCCTCGACAATCAGCACGTCTTTACCGCGAATATCCTCATCCAGGTCTTTGAGGATCTTCACATCCCGCGTCGTACTCATGCCACTGCCGTAACTGGACGCGGTCATGAAATCCACCTCATGAGGGACGGTCACGGTGCGGCAGAGATCGGCCATAAAGATAAACGAGCCGCGCAACAGGCCCACCAGGACCATTTCGCTGCCGCTCGATTGATAGTGAGCACTGATTTCGCGCCCCAGTTCAGCAATACGCGCAGCGATCGCCTGTTCGGAGATCAGGACATCCACAGTGTGTTTCATAGCAAGCCAGAAAATTGACGGAAAAGAAAGGACGGTGATTTTAACATACCCCACCGCCGCTGGCGATGTCCCGTGCTACGCTTGGACCTGCCCGCCGCCTTTTTTCACGTCCACGCAAGACAATCCCGCCGCCCTGTTCCATACTTTACCTTTTCACCGGTTGTCCGGCGCAAAGAAAGTTAGGGCGAAAATCATTAAATATGATACCGTCATCGCATTCCGACCGATTCAGGTTTTAACATGAAATACACCGCTTTAACCCTGCTGTTGTTGGGATTGATGGGCTATTCCACGGCATCGCAGGCCCTGTCCGAGGCCGAGGCCGAAGACATGGCCGATTTGACCGCCGTGTTCGTTTATCTGAAAAATAATTGCGGCTATACCGACATGCCCAACGAGCAGATACGCCGGGCAATATTGTTGTTCGCCCAGCAAAACCGGTGGGATCTCAGCAATTACGGCAGCTACAATATGCGCGCCCTGGGCGAGGACAGTTACCGCGACCTCAGCGGCATCGCCATTCCGACCCCGAAAAAATGCGAATCTCTGGCCGCCAACTCGCTCAGCTTGCTCGCTTACGCCAAATAAGGGTTCCGCCAAGACATTTTGTGTGAAATTCCTCCGTGCATCCCCCGGCGGAGTTCGCTATTATGTTGCGCCGTTTTCTCATGTCAGCAAAGGCCGAGGAGCAGCGAGACATGTCGCAAAAAGAGATTTGGCGCGAAACACTACATGATCATTTCGGCCAGCATTTTGAGGTGGGCGATATTCTGTTTCGGGAAAAGACCGAACATCAGGATCTGATTATTTTTGAAAATGACGCCTTCGGCCGTGTTATGGCGTTAGACGGCGTGGTGCAAACCACGGAGCGCGACGAATTCATCTACCATGAAATGATGGCCCATGTTCCGCTGATGGCGCACGGGCGGGCGGAAAGCGTGCTGATTATAGGCGGCGGCGATGGCGGTATGCTGCGCGAAGTCTGTCGCCACCGGTCGGTAAAGCGCATCCGCATGGTGGAAATCGACGCCGGCGTGGTGGCGTTCTGCCGCCGTTATCTACCGGGCCACAGCGCCGGCGCATTCGATGATCCGCGCTTCCATCTGACCATCGATGACGGCGTCGAATTTGTCGGCCGCACCGACGAAACCTTCGATGTCATCATATCCGATTGTACTGATCCCATCGGGCCGGGTTCCGCGCTGTTTACTTCCGCGTTTTATCAGGGCTGCGCCCGTTGCCTGAATGATGGCGGCATCTTTGTCGCTCAAAACGGCGTATGCTTTCTCCAGCAGGACGAATTGCTGGACAGCCACCGCAAACTGCGTCGCTATTTCGCCGACGTCGCTTTTTACCAGGCCGCCGTGCCAACCTATTATGGCGGCATCATGACCTTCGCCTGGGCCAGCCAGAATCCAACGCTGCGCCAAAGCGATATCGCCGTCTTACAGACGCGGATCAACGCGTCGGGACTGGCCTGCCGATATTATAATCCGGCAATCCATGTCGGCAGTTTCGCCCTGCCGCAATATGTTTTGAATGCCTTGTCGGCATCCGCCTGAGACGGTATCCATAAGGGGGTGAATCCAATTGCACAAGTTAAAACTACATGGCTTCAATAACTTAACCAAAAGCCTGAGTTTATGTATTTATGACATCTGTTATGCCAAAACCGCGGACGACTGCGACAGCTATATTGCCTATATCGACGAACAGTATAACGCCAATCGCCTGACCGAAATTCTCAGCGAAACCTGCGCGATGATCGGCGCCAACATACTCAATGTCGCGCGCCAGGATTACGAACCGCAAGGGGCCAGCGTCACTATCCTGGTCAGCGAGGAGCCAATGGACCCGCTGAGCATCGACAAGTCCGAGCATCCCGGCCCCTTACCGCAATCGGTGGTAGCGCATCTCGACAAAAGCCATATTTGCGTGCATACCTACCCGGAAAGCCATCCAGAGGACGGACTTTGCACGTTCCGCGCCGATATCGAGGTATCCACCTGCGGCGTCATCTCACCGCTCAAAGCGCTTAACTACCTGATCCATCAACTGGAATCGGATATCGTCACCATGGACTACCGGGTTCGCGGTTTCACCCGCGACGTGCATGGCGTGAAACACTATATCGATCATGAGATTAACTCCATCCAGAACTTTCTGGCCAAAGACATGAAGTCCCTTTATCACATGATGGATGTGAACATCTACCAGGAAAACATCTTCCATACCAAGATGATGCTGAGAGATTTCGATCTGAAGCATTACTTGTTCAATGCCTCGCCGGGCGATTTGACCGCCAGGGAACGTCAGGAAATCACCGAACTGCTTTATAAAGAAATGCGGGAGATTTACTACGGCAGAAATATACCGGCGGCGGCGACCCAATAATCGGGACCGTTGCGGATTGACAGCGATGATTCAGCGGTGGTAAGTCAACCCGTTGTCCGGCCCTTGGACATTGGCTCTCATTTCTTCGCTATTTACCATGCGATAGGGGCCAATGGTCCTCAAACAGGCGCAAGGGGGCATCAGGACTGTTGGAGAAATTCGCGGTACTGCCGCAGCATATGCAGAAAATCGTCCGAGCCGCACAACGAAAGGCTTTCCTCATCGTAATAGCTTAGGCCTTCCTCCAGTTCGTCATTCACAAACGTCAAATCATTGGCGCGCACCATGACCTCGTCGCCGTCGGTCCATAGGGTGTATTCATGGCCGATATGCTGCCAGGGTCTCCGTCGGCAATCCTGGCCCTGGCACAGATAGGTCTCGATATCGTTCAGCAAACGGTCATCGCCGTTTGCCTCATCGTTCAGCCAATGGCCCAGCGCTTCATGCCCCATGGAAAAGGCGGCCGTGACTTTCCCGGACATATCACGCACAAACTCATATTCCATCGTGTTTACCACCGCTAAAAAAACTGTCTGAGAAACGATCTTAACCGTTCCCGTCGAGAAAAGCGTTAACCCATGTGGAAATTTGATCAATGGCCGGTAAAACGTCATACCGAACGGCATTATGTCTCCCGTTGATAGTGTGCCGCACCTTCCCAGGAAACAAAGGCGGGCCTGCGATACTTGATGGGTTATTCGCCATTCATCACCAAGCACATGGCCGGCACGGTGGCCGGGATGAGCGAACCGCGCCGATAAAACGGAGGCAAAAAATTATACCTCCCAATCAATAGGGTTCGAGAAATTGAGACGGACCAATATTTTCAATAGCTTAATATTTCCATATTCCATTGCCAAGTTAAAAAGTTCCTGAGGTAGTATTTTAATCAGCTTGTACTCGGGATCATAACGCATCAAAATCAGCGCCAGTTCATTGCGTTTTTCCGCCATGGCTTTGTACAATAATGATCGTCCTTCCGGCGCATTGGGGTTATCCAGCGAAAACCCGTAGCGCAAGAGTTGCCGTAAAACCTCGTTTTGCTTATTTAGCCACGCCAGATCAACGGCGGTATTGTTATTAATATCCTGAGTGGCGAGCTTGGGCCGCCGCTTAAGTATACTGTTTATCAATGGCAAATCATCAATGCTTACCGCCAACATCAAAGCGCTGCTGCCGTTGCTATCCCGCGCGTTGACATCGGCGTTATTGATAATCAGATTATGCGCCCATTCCACCCGCCTAAACATGATTGCCTGTAATAAAGGAGTCAGCCCGAGGTCATTGACAATTTCCAAATCAGGACCGAATTTGAAAAATTCAACGGCGGCGGATGCATTAACGAATCTGATTAGCATATGCAACGCGCTATCGCCGTCCCGGTACTGGGCGTTAAGATTGGCGCCGGCCTCCGCCAGCCTGTATAGCAGCTTGGTTTTGCCCGCCAGGGCCGACATATGCAGCGGGGTGAGCCCCCATCGCCCTGCCGCGCTGGCATCCGCCTGGTATTTCAATAATAAAGTGGCTTTCAGATAAGAATGATCAGAGATGGCATAATGCAAAGCGGTAAAATCATTGCGATTTCTTATATTCGGGTCAGCGCCATATTTACGGAGCGCTTTTCGCATCGCGGCCCTGTTGCCTGGCCGATGTCGTCCGGCCAAGCGCATTAAATAGGTATTGCCGGCATAATCCTTCTTATTGATCTCATCCGGCTTAACAGGCCCATCGTCATATAAATTATAAAGATTTAAAAATGTGAAGTACTCATCCTGGGCTTCGAGGGATGCCGCGCGGGCAAGCCTTTTCCGAATAGCGACGGGGTCGTACAACTGCCGATAGCCGGCATAGGCTAAATCAGCGCCGGCGCCCGGTCCCGGCAAATACCTCCCGTTCTCTGTCCAACGACGGGACAGGTTTCCCGGCCATTCGCCGCTCTGCCCGATGTTGATGACAGGCAATGCGCTCACGCCCGGAGGCAACGCGAAAAACCCATGGGGATGGGACATATTGGCCATAGCGTAAGGGCTGAGGGACGTGTGCATATATTCTCCAGAAATAATTAAGACATCACTGTTTTATCACGAAGCGATCGTTTTTTTTTGAGCGCGCGATTTATCAGTGCCTTGATATCGGTGGAACCCGCCAGCATCAAGGCATTATGACCATTGCCGTCTCGTGCGTCGGTATCGGCGTTTTGGCCCACCAAAAATTCCGAAAATTTGCGACGTCCATAAAATATGGCCTCCAATAATGGAGTTCGTTGAGCGTTATTGCGAATTTCCAGATTGAGATCTGATTCGAACAACCCTAACAGATAAAAAAATGATGCTGTGTTATACCGGATGCTTAAATGCAATGCGGTATTTCCGTCATTGTCCTGGGCATTCAAATTGACACCGTGATTTCGCAATGCAAACAGCGCGCCCCTGTCATTGACCCGGGCGGCAATATGTAACGGTGTTTGCCCTTGCCAGCCAACCGCATTGGCGTCGGCATTATGTTTCAGTAACAGCTCGCTCTTTTCATTGGCATTACGAGCGATGGCATAATGCAATGCCGTATCATTCCGGTTGTTGCGGATATTCGGATCAGCGCCATACTCGCTCAAAGCTTGCCGTAACCTGTCCAGGCTTGCTGGAAACTCACGCCCCGCTAATTTCATCAAATAGGTATTGCCATGCCCGTCCGTCGCGTTGATATTTTCCGGTATCGTTGTCAGGTTGCCGTCAAGCCAGGGAAGATCCAGCTTAATAATCGTTTTTTGCCGTGGATTGTCCGGCACGGCGCGCACCAACCTTTGCCGCACGGCAAGATCGCCGTACCGGGATCGATAGCCGGAATACGCCAGATCATTGCCAGTGCGGCCGTGCTCGAGAGATCCGTCATTCACCATCAACGAGCCGGCGGTATCTTCCCTGCGTATTGCCGAGGGACCTGTAGCGGATACGGGTGGGTATGAAGTAATAGAATGTATTCCAATGATAGTATTTAGTGGATAAGTATTTAATATATTGGCTATATTCGCCCTGTGGTAACTTCCTGGTGGTGTAAACATCATGACTCCATGATAGATGTATTTTATATTTGAAAAATAGTGATTTACATTGCAATAGAAAACGCTGAACTAATGAACTTACACTCGCCATACTACAGGCCGCCTCTTTATTGGCTGCGTCCGCTCACCCCGAAAATATATCCCATCGCTTATGGCCGGAACAGTTTAATATTCTTTCTTAAGAGCAGCGGTTGAACTTTCTGTTATCCAGCGATTCAACCATTGATCCCAAATAGTTTTTTGAAACCCTGTAACCAGCGCCCGGCAAATGTTTCCGCCACCACAGGCGCAGGGTCCGGCACCGGCGTCGTTTGCGCCTCACCCGCCGCGATGACGATGGCCCGCGATGCCGTCTTCCCGCCCGTATTATCCTCTGCCAATGCCCTGGCGCCATAATACATCAGAATTTTCGCGGCCGAACGGTTACCTAACCGATGAGCCAGCATCAGCGGCGTCATGCCCTCATTGTTGCCAATTTCAAAAACCGGATGATATCTTACCAACACCTTTAATGCCCGGCGTTTGCCAAACTTCACCGCCAAATGCAGGGCATTGTTGCCATCCTGGTCCATGGCATTAATGTTATCCAATTTATTGATTAATTTCTCAACCAGAATATGCCTATCCGCCAACACGGCAAGCATAAGCGGGGTATGTCTTTCCTGATCCCGTAGGGTAAGATTCGTACCCGCATCAATCAACTTAAAGGCAAATCGAAAGAATCGGTCTTTCAACGCCTGCGTCAGAGGGGTATTTCCCTCTCTATTACGGATATTCAAAATGGGCTTAAGACGGCGTAAAAGGTAGAAAGTCGTTTTCCTATCATAAATTACCGCCATATGTAATGAGGTATTACCTTCTATATCCACCGCTTGGTAATCGGCGCCGCGCAAAAGCAGTTCAGAAACAAGATCTTTATCATCTTTTAATGTCGCCAGGTGCAGAGGGGTTTGCCCCTGCCACCCTTGAACATTGATATCGGCACCGTTGTCCACCAGAAGCAGCGCGTTTTCCACATCGCCAGTGGCAATGGCAAAATGCAGCGCCGTGTCGCCATGCCGGTTTTTGACATTCGGATCGGCCCGCCCATCAACCAGCAATTGTTTTAGCCATAAATAGCTCTGCGTGGTTTCCGAGCCGGCGACTTTCATCAATAACGTATTGCCCTGCGCGTCGCGCTGATGACTCTGATTGATAAAGTCAACGTCATCGTCCTCCCGCTCGTTTGGCGGAAATTGAAATCTTGCCCAAAAGTGATCCGGCACTGAACGCCGGCGTCTCGCCGGTAGGCGTAATTTTTGGTCCAAGGCCCGATAGGCGCCAGCATAAGCAAGCCTATCCCCCAACGGTATCGGCATTGAATTGTCGTTGTCGCCTATTGCCATGGGATGGATATCGTCGCTCCTCACCTGGCTGAAATTGGAATACCAAACAGGACTGACATTATTATTAAGTTGCGACAACCCAACGATATCAGGACTTATCCTTAGATCGTTTAAGAAAAAGGGGCCATTCGTGGCTGGTGCAAAAAGGGAGGAATGCATTTATGACCTCGTGTAAAAAGATAAGCCAGGCTGTGCTTGCGATAAAAAATATCCCGTTGTTCCAGTGGATAGTGCATTCGCATGGATATTATCGGCTAAAAATACGCGACAGCCTATTACAGAACCCCCGCAATCCAATGTCTTGAAACGTCAGCCATCGGCCGAAACCGGCGACCATTTGCCCAATAAAGGAAATGGGATAATTCGCCGCGGACGAAGGGGGAGAGGACGTGGGCGACCACTGCGTTGCATTTTCGGCACGATCGTCGCGGCCGTCGGCTTGCGTTATAGCGGTTTCCGTTTCGGATTGCAATGTGGGTGGAAAATGATTTTCGTCCCCAGACATTGTCATGGAGGCGACCGACGAGTCGGCTGGAATATAGGTATCCGCCCCCGCCTCTCGCAGTCTGGCTATCATATAGGGATTATCGTTGTCCACCGCGTTCATATAAGGCGTCTTGGCGAGGTAGCCTATTAAGTCAAGTTTGGGGTGATATTTCATAAGGATATCAAACTCTTTACGACGCTCCAATAGGGTTGCTATATGCAATGCGGTGTTATTATGAAAATCAATGGCATCAATATCGACATCATTTTCCAACAGCATCATTACCAACTCTTCATTACTCTCCAAGACGGCCAACATTAGCGGCGTACGCTTAAATTGGTTGCGGATGTCAAGCTCGGCGCCAAAACTAATTAATTTCTGCGCATAATCAAACCGCTTGGATTCAATCGCCTTGACCAAGGGGATATTAGCGTCATTTTGGAGCGTGCCAAAAGTATTTCGATAGCGGATAAGTTGTTGCAAAGCCAGATCCCGCCTACACTCAACCGCTATATCCTCGGCGGTTGCAAAGTGGTGGTCTGTCGCTTCCAGATCGGGATCCCTGGCGAGCAGTTGAGCAATCTGCGGGCTGTCCCCGCTCATGACAGCCAGCATCAACGGCGCTCTACCGACGCCATCGCGCGCTTCAATATTCACGCCGGAAGCCAGCAATTTCACGGTATACGCATGGCGGTGATGTCTTAGAGCCTCATGCAAGGGTGTGTTAAGGTCGTTATTGGACCGCTCCTTGTTTGACTTATCGCTAAGCGATTCAAATGCCTTGCCTTTGTCGCATATAATAGCAAGATGCAACGCAGTATTACCCGAGGCGTCGAGAGCATCAGTCCGAGCGCCATGCTTTAATAGGGCATCAATCAGTACGCTATTATTTTCCAACGTGGCCATATGCAACGGCGTTCGTCCCCCAGGTTCCGCCGAATTCACATCCGCGCCGCTTTCAATCGGAGAAATGGCTTTAAGGTTATCCCGCCGTTTGATGGCGGAATGCAACTCGTTGTTTTCACCCGAATAATCGTTATCAAGTCTGTTAGGGGCGATGACAGGCCGAGGTAATCCCATGGCTGGGGGATTGACAAGGCACAGGGCGTCATTTTCACCCAACCGGTTGAGAATTGATTCTTCACACACATTGTCCAAAATCGCGCGAGAAAGTCGGTTGTTTGATGATACATACCCAGCGGGTCGTCGGTATCCCCGGTAAGCGAGAGTCGAGGCGTAATCGCTGGTATCCTCCCGGGACATACCCCCGCATAGGGTACAGCGCGTCTCAGACGCTTGGGCAAAGTCAGCATAAGGGCATCCAAATGGGGCATGGCGCGTCCCGGTGCCGAGAGGTTTGCTGCGGCCCCGCCGACTACTGGCGTTCGGGCATATCCCGTAAAATCCGTATTTGTCGCTAAAAAAGGGGTCTGTTCAAGCATAAAGCAGTCCTTGGCAAAATGGTGTTGTTTGATAGCCGATGCCCGGCAAGAGAAATCCGCCGTGCTCGGCACATTGATGCCGGTCAAAAAATTGCCGCGCAATAATAAAAGGAGTCCCGCTACGTTATTCCCTCGTATACTCGTCGCACGTCACGTTGCCTCTTTGTTGGCCGCGCTTGCCGCCGCGATACAACTTGAATTATTTGGAGTATATAACCCTCCCCTGTTTAACGTCGTAGAACCGGGACGGTAAGAAGCTTTTCCATGCCAGGTAAAGAAACTCCCCAGGTCCGTGCCAAATCCCCAAGCCAGCAGGTCATGCGTTGCATCCAATGCGTCGGCCGGTTCGACGACGATACGCCACTGTCCATCCGCGGACCGCCGATGGCGCCGTCGTGGCCTTCGGTGGACGTCGGCACGGGCGGAGATGGCGGCTGACCCATCGGCGCAGCGTCCTCCGCCGCCGGCTGTGATGAAAGTTCATCGGCGGGTATTGATGTCGCAAGGGTTGTCGGGAGAACCCATAAGGCGCCGTGCTGGGGCAGGATATCCTGCGCATAAGTATTATTCGCCTGCTGGGCCAGCATGAGTAAGGTGTTCCCATCGTTATCGGCGAAATTCAACACGGGATGAAATGACAATATGTTATTCAACAGCGCGGTGTCATTGTGGTTTATCGCCAGAGAAATGGCCGCCAGTCCGTTCTTATCGCGCGCATCAATATCAGCGCCAAGCCGCATCAGCGCGTCGAACATCGCCATCCGGCCATTCTCGGCCGCAAGCAGCAGCGCGCTTTGTCCATGGTTGTTGGCCTGGTCGAGATCCCACGGCACTTCCAGCAACGCGGCGAACGCTTGCGGCTTATCGTACTTGACCGCCAACATCAACGCGGTGTTGGCTGACGGGTCTTTTTCATTGATGTCCGCCTGCTTACGCAATAGCTTTTCCGTCAGCTCCTTTTCATCATGTAATACCGCCAGCATTAACGGCGTATAACCCCGGGCGTTTCGTTGATTTACATCGACGCTGTAATCAAGCATATCCGCCGCCAGAATAAATTTCCGATCAGTCAGCGCCTTCATGAACGGTGAAAGCGCGCCTTCGCGTTTCGCGTGCGGCGATAGACTGTATCTCATTAATCGCTTGAATGAATCGTCACGCTGATTATGCCACGCCTGTTCGATGGCGGTTTCTTTGCGATTGTCCTCGGCGTAAATATCAGGCCCTTTTTTTATAATTTGTTTCACCAGCTCTTTGTCGTTGGCAATAATTGCCAACATCAGCGCAGTACGGCCGTTACCATCACGAGCTTCAATATCGGCATTATTATCAACCAGATCTTTGGCCCACGCCAAACGGTTGTCGGTTAATGCTTCCAGTAAAGGGGTGCGCCTGGCGTGGTTATAGATTTCCAGACTGGACGCGATGCTTATCGGATCATATACCAACGAAATCTTAGTCATGTTATACTTTATCGCCAAATGCAGCGCCGTATTACCGTCTTTATCCGTGCGATGTAAATCGGCACCGTGATGTTTCAAAGCGAACATTGAGCCGAGATCATCATTGCAAGCCGCCATATGCAATGGGGTTTGCCCCAGGCCACCGACCACATTGGCGTCGGCGTGGTTTTTTAGCAATGCTTCGGTCCTGAGACTGAATTTGCCGGCAACGGCGTAGTGCAACGCCGTGTAATTATGGTTATTCCTGATATTAGGATTGGCGTTATATCGCTTTAGGGCCAGATCCAGTTTTTCGTCGTTGTCCGGGTCGTCCCGCCCCGCCAGTTGCATCAAATAGGTATTGCCGTCCACATCCTGAAAATCGATATTGTCCAAATCCGGTTCCGTGGCGCCCTTTAGCGCAGGCAAATCCAACAAAGCGATATATTCCCTGGGCCGCACCGCTGTCAAGCCGCGGATTTTTCTCTGTGGGCGGGAGTCAACGCCATAGACCGCCTTATAGCCTCGATAAGCCAAATGATTGCCTGGAAAATTGTTTTCTCGCCTGGCTTCCGTTATCTTGTCCCGTGCGATGCGCTTTTTCAGGCTTTGCGGCAATATCCCAATGTGTACCGGCGTCAACGCGGAAATACCGTTGGCCGCCGATGTCGGCGCAGAGCCGGCAATACCCGGAAAGGGTTCCGTTGGCACAGTTGGGGTGTATGCCAAAGGGTATAGGGGGTGTGTCAACATCTTTTCTCCTTTGCATGGGATATCAGAGCGCCGGCGCAATTTGATTATTTAATAACGTCAATTAGGAAGCGATTTAAAGTATTCGAATAGCTCGTTGCGCCATCACAGACTATTTGTACCGCCCCGGCTATCTTTATAGCCTACGGCGAATATCCGGCATAGATGAAACGTCTTCTTAGCGAGTATTTGTTGAACTTGACGAGAACCAAGGCGTGAGAAATATTGCTTGATGGTTTTTTTCATAAATACGCGGAAACGATAATGGCGACTTTACCAAATCCGGTGAACCGCCGGAGAAACGGACAATCCAGCAAAAAAAACGGGCCAAAGATCGCTTTGGCCCGCCGTCGGTTTCCCGTCTTGGCAACAAGAACTTATACCGCCGTCTGGAAAATCACCGCATCCGCTTTTTCGGTGTAATCGGCCAGGGTATCGAAGTTCAGGTAGCGGTAGGTATCCGCCGCGCTGTTATCCACCGACGCCATGGCCTGGGCATATTCCTTCGGGGTTGGCAGCCGCCCCAGTAGCGATGTGACCGCCGCCAGCTCAGCCGACACCAAATACACATCCGCCCCGGTGCCCAACCGATTGGGGAAGTTGCGGGTAGAGGTGGAAACCACCTTGGCGCCATCGGCGACCCGCGCCTGATTGCCCATGCATAGCGAACAACCCGGGATTTCCACCCGCGCGCCGCTTTTACCGAAGATACTGTAGTAACCCTCTTCGGTCAGTTGCGCGGCATCCATCTTGGTGGGCGGCGCGACCCATAGCCGGGTCGGCAGCGCGCCTTTATGCTGGTCCAGCAATTTACCGGCCGCCCTGAAGTGGCCGATGTTGGTCATGCAGGAGCCGATGAAGACTTCATCAATCTTGTTACCGGCCACCTGCGACAACAAGCGGGCATCATCCGGGTCGTTGGGGGCGCAAACGATAGGCTCGGTGATGGACGCCAAATCGATTTCGATGATGGCGGCATAGTCCGCATCGGCATCCGCCTCCAGCAGGCTGGGTCGCGCCAGCCAGTTTTCCATGGCGCTGACGCGACGTTCCAGCGTACGGCGATCACCGTATCCCTCGGCAATCATCCATTTCAGCAGCACGACATTGGAGCTGAGATATTCCTCAATGGGCGCCTGATTCAGCTTGATGGTGCATCCCGCCGCGGAACGCTCGGCCGAGGCGTCGGCCAGTTCGAATGCCTGCTCGACTTTAAGATCGGGCAACCCCTCGATCTCCAGAATGCGTCCGGAAAAGATGTTCTTTTTGCCCTTCTTTTCCACTGTGAGCAAGCCTTGCTGGATAGCGTAATAGGGAATGGCATGCACCAGATCGCGCAACGTGATGCCTGGCTGTAGTTCGCCTTTGAACCGCACCAGCACCGACTCGGGCATATCCAACGGCATAACGCCGGTAGCGGCGGCGAAAGCCACCAGGCCGGACCCGGCCGGGAATGAGATGCCGATAGGGAAGCGGGTATGGGAATCGCCCCCGGTGCCCACCGTATCGGGCAATAGCATTCTGTTCAGCCAGGAATGAATGATGCCGTCGCCGGGGCGCAGGGATACGCCGCCGCGGTTCATGATGAAGTCCGGCAGCGAATGATGGGTCTGCACATCCACCGGTTTCGGGTACGCGGCGGTGTGGCAGAAAGACTGCATGACCAGATCGGCGGAAAAGCCAAGACAGGCCAGATCCTTGAGTTCGTCGCGGGTCATCGGGCCCGTGGTATCCTGCGAACCCACCGAGGTCATTTTAGGTTCACAGTATTGGCCGGGCCGCACGCCCGCCACGCCGCAGGCGCGACCGACGATTTTCTGCGCCAGGGTGTAACCGCGGTCCGAAGGCGCCACCGCCCGGGCATGGCGAAAGATCTGGCTGGCCGGCAACCCCAGGGAATCACGGGCCCGCGAGGTCAGACCGCGGCCGATAATGAGAGGAATACGGCCACCAGCCCGAACCTCGTCCACCAGAACGTCGGTATTAAGCTTGAAGGAAGCCAGCAGGCGGTTGTCGGCATGATGGCGAATTTCGCCGTTAAACGGATAGATGTCGACAACATCGCCCATGTTTAATTCCGACACATCCACTTCGATGGGTAGCGCGCCTGAGTCTTCCATGGTGTTAAAGAAAATAGGCGCGATCTTGCTGCCCAGCACCACGCCGCCGCTGCGCTTATTCGGCACATGGGGAATATCTTCGCCCATGTACCACAACACGGAATTGGTGGCGGATTTGCGCGACGAGCCGGTACCGACCACGTCGCCCACATAGGCCAGCGGATAGCCCTTCGCCTTGAGTTCGGATAGCAGCGTGAGCGGCCCGACGGCGCCCGGCTGGTCGGGCTCTATGCCGTCGCGGGGGTTTTTAAGCATGGCCAGGGCATGCAATGGGATATCCGGGCGGGACCAGGCGTCAGGCGCCGGAGATAGGTCATCGGTGTTGGTTTCGCCGGTGACCTTGAAGACCGTCACGGTGATCTTTTCCGCCAGCGGCGGACGGGAGAGAAACCATTCCGCCTCGGCCCACGAGCGCATCACATCCTGTGCATGGGGATTGCCGGCCCTGGCTTTCGCCTCGACATCGTGAAAACTGTCGAACATCAACAGCATGGTTTTCAGCGCGTCTGCGGCGATAGGCGCCAATGCCTCATCATCCAGCGCTTCCACCAGCGGCTGGATATTATAACCGCCCTGCATGGTGCCGAGCAGTTCGACGGCCTTGGCCGGGCTTATCAGCGGCGAAGAAGCGTCGCCTCTGGCGACGGCCGCCAGGAATCCCGCTTTCACGTAAGCGGCCTCGTCCACGCCGGGAGGCACGCGGTTCATCAACAGATCAAGAATGAACTCTTCTTCGCCGGTCGGCGGTTTTTTCAGCAGTTCAACCAGCGCGGCCGCTTGCGCGGCATCAAGAGGTTTAGGCACAATCCCCTGGGCGGCACGCTCGGCAACGTGCTTACGATAATCTTCTAGCACGACGATCTCCTCGCTATTCTAGTCATTGCTCGCTGTCGTTTGTCATTGCTCGTTTCGGAACAGGCCGGCATCGTATCGCGACGTCTCAAGGGACCTCGCTCGAGAAATGAACTTTTTGATCTTTTATTACCCGGTGCCGGGCTGACAGTGTATCAGGAATAAACGACCCTGTTAATTTGTTTACATCTATATAACATTATTTTTTCGCTGAAACGTTAAGGCCTTAGGCAAGAATGCGCGGGTTAAATGATCCTGTTTAACCGATAAATAATTAGCATTGTTTATAGTCGCTACATACGCCGAGTTGCATCGCGGCGGCGGGCGCGGCCAACAAAGAGGCAACCTGAAGTGTGACGAGCACAGGCTCATCATACTACGCTTCGTCTCTTCGTTGGCGACATTCGCGCGCTTGCCGCCCGGATGCAATTCGAGTGATTTGAAGTATGAGGGATTCGCCATGGAAAAACGGAGGGAAACTGCCGGCAGGTTATCAACGGCCGACCGAGAGGATGACGCAAACCTCAAGCCGGCGCGGTGAATCCGGCCGGTGAGGATAATGCGCTAGCGCCCCAAGCCCGGCGGAGATACCCGGAGCTTGGCGGCAGGGCTTATTTCTTTTTCTTGGCCTTGGCGTTGGGCAGGTCGGTAATACTGCCCTCGAAAACTTCCGCCGCCAGACCGACCGATTCGTGCAAGGTCGGGTGGGCGTGGATGGTCAGCGCGACATCTTCGGCATCGCAGCCCATTTCGATGGCCAGGCCGATTTCCCCCAGCAACTCGCCGCCGTTAACGCCGACCACCGCACCGCCTATCACCCGGTGGCTCTCTTTATCAAAGATCAGTTTGGTCATCCCCTCCTGGCAATCGGACGCGATGGCGCGGCCCGACGCCGCCCAGGGGAAGGTGGCGACTTCGAAGCTGATACCCTTCTCCTTCGCTTCCTTCTCGGTGACGCCGACCCAGGCCACTTCCGGTTCGGTATAGGCGATGGACGGAATCACCTTGGGATCGAAATAATGTTTCTTGCCGGCAATGACCTCGGCGGCCACATGTCCCTCATGGGTCCCTTTGTGCGCCAGCATCGGCTGGCCGACGATATCGCCGATGGCGTAAATGTGCGGCACATTGGTACGCATTTGTTTGTCGACCCGGATGAAACCGCGATCGTCCACTTCCACCCCCGCCTGGCCCGCATCAAGCAACTTCCCGTTCGGCACGCGGCCGATAGCCACCAGTACCGCATCGTAACGCTGCGGTTCGGCAGGCGCCTTCTTGCCTTCCATGCTGACATAGATGCCGTCTTCCTTGGCCTCCACGGTGGTGACCTTGGTTTCCAGCATCAGATTGAACTGCTTGCTGACTTGTTTGGTGTACACTTTGACCACATCTTTGTCGGCGACCGGGATCACCTGATCGAACATTTCCACCACGTCGATCTTGGAGCCCAGGGCATAATAAACGGTCGCCATTTCCAGACCGATAATACCGCCGCCCATCACCAGCAGGCGTTCCGGCACCGTCCTGAGCGCCAGCGCGTCGGTGGAATCCCAGACACGCGGATCATCATGGGGAATAAAGGGCAAGGTGATGGGACGGGAACCGGCGGCGATAATGGCGTTGTCGAAGGTAATGGTGGTGCTGCCCTTCTCGCCGTCCACCTGGAGGCTATGGGTACCCGTGAATTTACCCACGCCCTGGACCACCTTGACTTTACGCGCCTTGGCCATGCCGGCCAAACCGCCGGTCAACTGGTTGACAACCCGTTCTTTCCAGGTCCGCACTTTATCGATATCGGTTTTCGGTTCGCCGAAGGTGATGCCGTTTTCCCGCAACGCCTTAGCTTCTTCAATCACCTTGGCCACATGCAGCAGCGCCTTGGAGGGAATGCATCCCACGTTCAGGCAGACGCCGCCCAGGGTTGCATAACGTTCGACCAGCACGGTCTCCAGACCTAAATCAGCGCAACGGAAGGCGGCGGAATATCCTCCCGGGCCCGCCCCAAGTACCACGACCTGGGTTTTGATTTCTGTACTCATTATGACCTCTTATTTGTTTATCCGGCGGGAGCGGCGCTCATTTATTGGCGAGTCAAAGGCATCATGCGCTATCGCCGCCGGTATGCCTCCATCGCGCACAGTTTACAGAAATGTTAATAATCTGCATAGCATGCGAATGGGACGCTACCCGTCATACTTCATGTCGTCTCTTTGCTGGCCGCGTCCGCCCCAGTCACAGAGCTAGCTTTGCTCTTGGGGCCTCGCGCACATGCCGTCGCGATGCAACTCGAAGTTTCCAGAATATAAACCTGTCCGCCCCGCCGGCCCGGCACGCCGGCCGGCGGGGAGTCATACTGTACCACAGCCGGCCCCATGGGCCGGCTTGCCGTTTACATCACCAACCGGCGGATATCGCTCATCACCTGATTGATATAGGTGATAAAACGCGCGCCCACCGCACCGTCGATCACCCGGTGGTCATAGGACAAGGAGAGCGGCAACATCAGGCGCGGCGCGAATTCCTTGCCGTTCCAAACCGGTTTGACGGCGGATTTGGACACCCCGAGAATGGCCACTTCCGGCGCATTGACGATGGGCGTGAACGCGGTGCCGCCGATACCGCCGAGACTGGAGATGGTAAAGCATCCGCCCTGCATGTCGGACGATGTCAATTTGCCGTCGCGGGCTTTCTTGGAGATGGCCGCCAGCTCGCGGGACAAGTCAAAGATGCCTTTCTTATTGACATCGCGGAATACCGGCACCACCAAGCCATTGGGCGTATCCACCGCCACGCCGATATTGATGTACTTTTTCAGGATCAGCGTTTGGGCGTCCTCGGACAGCGAGCTATTGAAGCGAGGCATGTCTTCCAACGCCTTGGCGACCGCCTTCATGATGAAGACCAGCGGCGTTATCTTCACATCCAGTTTCTTTTTCTCCGCCTCGGCGTTTTGCTCTTTGCGGAAAGCCTCAAGCTCGGTGATATCGGCCTCGTCAAATTGCGTCACATGGGGGATCATGACCCAGTTGCGATGCAAATTGGCGCCGGAGATCTTTTGAATCCGGCCCAGTTCGACCTCTTCGACTTCGCCGAATTTACTGAAATCCACTTTCGGCCAAGGCAACAGGCCCGGCAGCGAGCCGCCGCCGGCAGCGGCGGCCGGGGCGGCCTCGGCCCGTTTAACGGCGTCTTTGATATACGCCTGGATATCTTCTCGCAGAATACGGCCTTTGCGACCGGTGCCTTTGACTTTCGCCAAATCGACGCCGAATTCCCGCGCCAGCCGGCGAATCAGCGGCGTGGCATGGACATAGGCCGCGTTCTCGGCGAATTCGCCTTTAGCGGCAACGGACGGCGCGCTGATCGCCGCCGCATTCTTATTGGCCGACGAGGCCGGCGACGGCGCGACGGCGGCGGCGGTTTCGGCTTTGCCTGACCGCGGCGCCGGTGCGGCCGCATTGCCCGCCACCTCGAACACCATGATCAGCGATCCGGTACTGACTTTATCGCCGACCTTGACCTTAATTTCCTTGACGGCGCCGGCGAACGGCGCCGGCACTTCCATGGAGGCCTTATCGCCTTCCACGGTAATCAGCGACTGTTCGGCGCTCACCGTGTCGCCGACCTTGACCAGCACCTCGGTCACCTCAACCTCGTCGCCGCCGATATCCGGCACGCTGACGTCCTTGACGCCACCTGACGGGGCCGGCGCGGCGTCGGCCTTGCGCTCCTGCGCCTGCGCCGGAGCGCTACCGCTTTCGCCCGCCGCTTCAAACACCATAATCAGCGAGCCGGTGCTGACTTTATCGCCCGTGTTGACCTTGATTTGTTTAACGGTGCCGGCGAACGGCGCCGGCACTTCCATGGAAGCCTTATCCCCTTCGACGGTAATCAGCGACTGTTCGGCGCTCACCGTATCGCCGACTTTGACCAGCACTTCGGTCACTTCCACCTCGTCACCGCCGATATCCGGCACGAAAACGTCTTTATCCACGGCGGCGGCCGCTTTTGTTTCTTGCTGCGGCGCAGGCGCGGCGAGCGCGTCCTTGGCGGCGCCGGCCGCCTCGTCGAAGACCATAATCAAGGAACCGGTGCTTACCTTGTCGCCGACGGCGACTTTCAGTTCCTTCACTACGCCGGCGCAGGGCGAAGGCACTTCCATGGAGGCTTTGTCGCCTTCGACGGTGATAAGCGATTGCTCGGCGCTCACCGTATCGCCGACCTTGACCAACACTTCGGTCACTTCCACTTCGTCCGTACCGATATCCGGCACATTAATTTCAATAGCCATTGGTTGTTTTACCTCTTATGCCAGACGCGGATTGACTTTATCGGCATCGATATTGAATTTGGCGATGGCTTCCGCCACGACGCCGGCTTCGATATCGCCGCGTTTGGCCAGTTCGCCCAAAGCGGCCACGACCACGTAAGCGGCATCCACTTCGAAGTGATGACGCAGATTTTCACGGCTGTCGGAACGGCCGAAACCGTCGGTGCCCAGTACCCGGAATTCACTGGCCGGGATAAAATTACGGATCTGTTCGGCAAACAGCTTCATGTAATCGGTGGAAGCCACCGCCGGCGCGTCGTTCATTACCTGCGCCACATAGGGCACGCGGGGCGTTTCGGTCGGATGCAGCATATTCCAGCGTTCGCAGTCCTGACCGTCCCGGGCCAGCTCGGTGAACGATGTGACGCTATACACATCGGAACCGACGCCATAATCCTTGGACAGGATGGCCGCCGCTTCGCGAACATGGCGCAGAATGGCGCCCGAGCCGAGTAACTGCACTTTGCCCTTTCCGCCTTCCAGGGTCTCCAACCGGTAGATCCCTTTGCGAATGCCCTCTTCCGCGCCCTGCGGCATGGCCGGCATATGGTAGTTTTCATTCAGGGTGGTCAGGTAGTAGTAGACATTCTCCTGATGCTCGCCGTACATCCGGGTCAGCCCGTCGTGCATGATGACCGCCACTTCATAGGCGTAAGCCGGGTCATAGGACACACAGTTGGGAATGGTCAGCGACTGAACATGGCTATGGCCATCCTCGTGTTGCAAACCTTCGCCGTTCAGGGTGGTGCGGCCCGAGGTGCCGCCTATCAGGAAACCGCGCGCCTGCTGGTCGCCGGCCGCCCACAGCAAATCGCCGATACGCTGGAAGCCGAACATCGAATAGTAGATGTAGAACGGAATCATCGGCAGATCGTTGGTGCTGTAGGAGGTCGCCGCCGCCAGCCAGGATGAGGCCGCGCCCAGTTCGTTGATCCCCTCCTGAAGAATCTGGCCTTTTTCGTCTTCGCGGTAGTAAGCCACCTGTTCACGGTCCTGAGGCGTGTACTGCTGGCCGTTCGGGCTGTAAATGCCGATTTGCCGGAACAGGCCTTCCATACCAAAGGTCCGCGCCTCGTCGGCAATGATCGGCACCAGGCGATCTTTGATGGACGGGTTCTTGAGCATGACATTCAAAACCCTGACAAACGCGATGGTGGTGGAGATTTCTTTTTTCTGCTCTTCCAGCAATGCGCCGAAGTCTGCCAGGGACGGCAATTCCAGCGGCTGGGTGAAATTCTTCAGGCGGGTCGGCACATAACCGTTCAGCGCCTTGCGGCGGCCATGCAGGTATTTGTATTCGTCGGTTTCTTCCCCGAAGGTGATGTAAGGCAGCTTTTCCACCGCGTCGTCGGCCACCAGCGAAGAGAGATTGAAACGGTCGCGGAAATACCGCACGCCGTCCATGTTCATCTTCTTGACCTGATGGGCGATGTTCATGCCCTCGGCGGTTTCGCCCATGCCGTAGCCTTTGATGGTGTGCGCCAGGATAACCACCGGTTTGTCCTTGACTTTTTGCGCCTTTTGCAAGGCGGCGAACACTTTTTTCGGATCATGGCCGCCGCGATTCAACGCCCACACTTCGTCGTCGCTCATGTCTTTGACCAGCGCGGCGGTTTCCGGGTATTTACCGAAGAAATGTTCGCGCACATAGGCGCCGTTTTTGGACTTGAAGGTTTGGTAATCGCCGTCGACGGTTTCATTCATCAGTTGAATAAGTTTGCCGGTGGTGTCTTTACGCAGCAGGTCGTCCCAGCGACTGCCCCAGACCACCTTGATCACTTCCCAGCCGGCGCCGCCGAAGATGCCTTCCAGCTCATTGATGATCTTGCCGTTGCCGGTGACCGGCCCGTCCAGACGCTGCAAGTTACAGTTAATGATGAAAATCAGATTATCGAGTTTTTCCCGGGTCGCGACGGTAATGGCGCCCTTGGATTCCGGTTCGTCCATCTCGCCGTCGCCAAGGAAGGCGTAAACCTTCTGCGCCGCCGTGTCTTTCAGACCGCGATGACTGAGATATTTCAGGAATTTCGCCTGATAGATGGCCGCGATAGGACCCAGCCCCATGGACACGGTGGGGAACTGCCAGAATTCCGGCAACAGCTTCGGATGCGGGTAGGACGGCAAGCCCTTGCCGTGAACCTCTTGCCTGAAATTATTCATTTGTTCTTCGGTCAGGCGACCTTCGAGGAAAGCGCGGGCATAGATGCCGGGGGAGATATGGCCCTGGAAATACACCAGATCGCCGCCGTCCTGGCCATTGCGCCCATGGAAAAAGTGGTTGAAGCAGACTTCATAAATCGTGGCGGAGGACTGGAACGACGCCATATGGCCGCCCAGGTCCAGATCTTTTTTCGATGCATGCAGCACCGCCATCACCGCGTTCCAACGCACCGCCGAGCGAATACGGCGCTCCAGTTCCAGATTGCCGGGGTATTCGGGTTCATCCTCAACCGGGATGGTGTTGATGTAATTCCGGCCCGACGCACCGGCAGCGATACTGACGCCACCCTTACGAGCCCCGTCCAGCACTTGATCGATCAAATACTGGGCGCGCTCAATACCCTCTTCACGGATAACCGATTCGATCGCCTGTAGCCAGTCGCGTGTTTCGATCGGATCCACGTCATTGTATAAACGTTCTGACATGGTGGTGTTCCTTATCTATCGCTATTAATTGATTTATGCCCTTCGTCTTTCGAGCCGCGACCCGAAAAATCTCTCGGGATAGTGTGAAGCCTCTGCGCCGTTGATCGCGGTGCGTTTCATCGACGTCGCGGGCAGACAGGCCCATTGTTTTGTTGCCGCGCAGCGTCCGTTACCGGGCGCCTAGTCCTTGCGTTGCTGGAGACGGCGGAGCGATCGTTCGCGCCGACTGTGTTCTCGACCGAGGTCCAGCAAAATTTCCTCTATAAAAGCCAGATGGCGATGCGAAGCCTCGCGCGCTTTTTCCGGCTCGCGTGCCATAATCGCCGCGAAAATACCGGCGCGATGGCTGCTCACTTGCGCCAGCATTTCCCGGCGTGAGTAGAGCAATTCAAAATTCTGTCGTACGTTTTTTTCCAGCATCGGTCCCATGCAGCGCACCAAATGCAACAAAACCGCATTATGTGCGGCTTCGGTGACAGCGATTTGATATTGCAGGACGGCATCGGATTCGGCGTCCACATCGCCGTTTTCCTGCGCTTGCTGAATTATCTGGTGGCAATCGCGAATACGAGCCAGGTCTTCTTCGGTGCCGCGCAGCGCCGCATAATAGGCGGCGATGCCCTCAAGGGCATGACGAGTCTCCAGCAGATCGTACTGGGACTCCGGATGATCGGCCAGCAATTCGGCCAGGGGATCGCTAAAACTCTGCCACAGGTTGCTTTGAACGAAAGTGCCGCCGCCCTGGCGGCGCAATAACAGTCCTTTCGCTTCCAGGCGCTGGATGGCTTCTCGCAGGGAAGGCCGGGAAACATCGAACTGCTTGGCCAGTTCACGCTCGGGGGGCAGTTTTTCACCAGGGCGCAACGTCCCTTCCAGTATCAAATACTCTAACTGCTGTTCAATTACATCCGATAACTTAGCTTGGCGAATTTTACTATAGGCCATTGATGTCATCTCTGCGAATGGCGCGAAGTCAATTGGTAATACCAATTTGCAAAACGTGACGCTAAAGTAACAAAGTATTCACCTCCTGTCTATAATGGCTTTGACCAAAATCATGAAAGCCCGCACATTTAAACAATCGCACTAAACATATGCTGCATTTTGATAACCATTCAGTATAAATCACCGAAGACCCGCTGTGACAAATTTAACTTTTCCGCAACGCATTTTTACTCAAGCTGAACCGTTTGAGCTTGAAAAAATGATGCATATCAAACCCCTCATAGGCATAAAATAGGCGAATTTAACATTTAGTTAACCCAGTTTATTACATATTGACCCCGCGACGGACATGGCGTGAAAAATGCGACAGATCACGTCGTCTTGCAAATCCCGACGGCGGACCGATAAATCAGGTGCAAACTTTTCCGCATACCACTATTCTTGTGCCAGCAACAGCCCGGGATGTCATTTCATGCGGCGGTTAGCGTAAAAAAATAAGTACATAAAATGGCATTGGCGGCTTACAACACCCACGCGCTTTCCCATTGCGGCAAAGCGGTGCCCGCCAAACGAATGAGGATTTTATGATGGATGGTAAACAGCGCGGCGAGACGCTGAAACGCGGGTTGAAAAATCGCCATATTCAGTTAATCGCCCTGGGCGGCGCAATCGGTACCGGATTATTCCTGGGCATTGCGCAGACGATAAAAATGGCCGGTCCGTCAGTTATTCTCGGATATGCCATCGGCGGTTTCATCGCCTTTCTCATCATGCGCCAACTGGGGGAAATGGTGGTTGAGGAACCCGTAGCCGGTTCTTTCAGCTATTTCGCCTATCGTTACTGGGGAGATTTCGCCGGTTTCGCTTCCGGTTGGAATTATTGGGTGCTGTACGTTTTAGTTGCCATGGCCGAACTCAGCGCCGTGGGCATTTATATGAACTACTGGTGGCCGGATCTGCCCACCTGGGTTTCGGCGGCGGTCTTTTTTGTTCTTATCAACGTTATTAATCTCGCCAATGTTAAAATCTACGGCGAAATGGAGTTTTGGTTTTCCATTATCAAGGTCGCCGCCATTATCGCCATGATCCTGTACGGCGGCTGGCTGCTGATCAGCGGCCACGGCGGTCCGGAGGCCACCATCACCAACCTCTGGGCGCAGGGAGGGTTCTTCCCGAATGGGATCGGCGGTCTGACCATGGCCATGGCGGTCATTATGTTTTCCTTCGGCGGGCTGGAACTGGTGGGCATCACCGCGGCGGAAGCCGATACCCCGGAGAAAAGCATACCTAAGGCCACCAACCAGGTCATTTACCGCATTCTGCTGTTTTATATTGGTTCTCTGGCTATCTTACTGGCGCTCTATCCCTGGGGTAAGGTGGTGGAAGGCGGTAGTCCGTTCGTGCTGATTTTCCATGCCTTGAACAGCAATGCCGTGGCCTCGATACTTAATATCGTGGTGCTGACCGCGGCACTGTCGGTGTATAACAGCTGCGTATACAGCAATAGCCGCATGTTGTTCGGCCTGGCCAACCAGGGCAACGGGCCGAAAATGCTGCTCGCCGTGGACCGCCGCGGCGTGCCCGTGGCCGCAATCGGCGTTTCGGCGCTGGCCACCGCGATTTGCGTCCTGATTAACTATCTTATGCCGGGCAAGGCTTTTGGCCTGCTGATGTCGTTGGTGGTCTCGGCGCTGGTGATAAACTGGGGCATGATCAGCCTGGCGCACCTGCTGTTTCGCCGCAAAATGGCGCAAGCGGGCCGGGTCACCAAATTCCGGTCGCTGTGGTATCCGTTCGGTAATTATCTGTGCTTGCTGTTTATGGCCGGGATTCTGCTTATCATGCTATTCACCCCCGGCATGGAAATTTCTGTTTATCTTATCCCGGTATGGTTGTGCGTTCTGGCCATCGGCTATGTGATTAAGCAGAAAAAGTTCCGTGAATCCAATGTATTAGAATAACCCCGCTCACTGAGCGGCCGCCTGCGGAACACCCCGTCCGTGTGCGGCCGCCCGCAATTCCGCCCCATCGACCCGGATCCCCCTCAGGCCAACAACGGATCGCCATCACGGTTTTCACTGAATAGTCCATTTCTCCATTTTTACGACCGGTTTTACCCTCTCCCTCCCTGGGGCTGACAGGCCAATACTGGGGGATACGCCATGCGGGCGCACAATGGAGAGCAAAATGGACAATGAACCGCTGTCGTTATCGGAAAAGCTGGGATTCGGGATGGGAGACGCCGGCTGTAACATGGTTTGGGGTTCCATCACCCTGTTTCTGGCTTATTTTTACACGGATATTTTCGGGCTGACGCCCGCCCTGGTCGGCGTATTGCTATTGTCGATACGTATCGTCGACGCCGTCACCGACCCTATCATGGGCGCCATCGCCGACCGTACCCGCTCCCGCTGGGGACGATTTCGACCCTATCTGCTTTGGCTGGCGGTGCCCTTTGCGGTGTTCAGTGTCTTGATGTACACCACGCCGAACTGGAGCTATCAGGCCAAAGTGGCTTATGCTTTCATCACGTATTTCTTGATGTCGCTTATTTATACCGCCATTAATATACCCTATTGTTCGTTGGGCGGCGTTATCTCCAATGATCCGAAGGAACGGGTATCGTGCCAATCCTGGCGCTTTGTCCTGGTGGGTATCGCCACGCTGATCATTTCTCTTACGCTGTTACCCATGGTGGATGAGTTCGGCGGCGGCGACCGGGCCAAAGGTTTTCAGTGGGCCATGACCGTGCTGTCAATCATAGGCTGCCTGATGTTTTTGTTCTGTTTCGCCACCGTCAGGGAACGTATTCAACCGGCAATCCCCACCAGCGACGCGCTCAAGGCGGATATGCGCGATGTCTGGAAAAACGACCAGTGGGTACGGGTACTGATCCTGACGTTTTTCAATGTCTGCCCGGGCTTTATCCGCATGGCCGCCACCCTGTATTACGTTACCTACGTCATGGGGAAAAGCGCCGGCTTCGCCAGTCTGTTCATCAGCCTGGGGGTGGTGGGAATGATGGCGGGCAGCGCGCTGGCCAAACCGCTTACCGACCGGTTTTGCAAGCTCAAAGTCTTCTTTTGGGTCAATATTGTGTTGGCCATCTTCTCTTGTGTGTTTTACCTGTTCAACCCGCACCTGACCGCCTTTATTCTGGTGATGTATTTCCTGCTGAGCCTGCTGCACCAGATCCCCTCGCCACTGCATTGGTCGCTGATGGCCGATGCCGACGACTATGGCGAATGGAAAACCGGCAAGCGCATCACCGGTATCAGTTTTTCAGGCAACCTGTTTTTTTTGAAAGTCGGATTGGCGGTGGCCGGCGCTTTTGTCGGCTTTATCCTTTCGGCCTACGGCTACCGGGGCGACGCCGTCCGGCAAACCCCCGAAGCCATACGCGGTATTACCCTACTGTTCACCGTCATCCCCGGCATCGGCTACCTCATTACCGCCGGCGTTGTCCGTCTGTTGAAAATGGATAACCAATTGATGCGCCGAATACAAAACGATTTGGCAATCCGCCGGCGACAGGCCGCGCGCCCTCCGGCAGACTGGGGGGAAAAACAGGTATTGGAAACCCGTCATCCCTGACAGTCCCCCGCCGCCATTCGGCACGGCGGGGGCGATGCCGTCCAGCAAGGAGAAATTGCATGAACCCGGCACAATGGCCAAACCCACTCATTGAACAGCGCGCCGACCCCTATATTTACCGGCACGACGATGGCTATTATTACTTTACCGCCTCGGTACCGGAATATGACCGACTGGAGATCCGACGCGCCCGCACTCTGGCCGGACTGGCGCAAGCCAGTCCGGTCACGGTATGGCGTAAACACGACACGGGCGAGATGAGCGCGCTTATCTGGGCGCCGGAGCTGCATTATATCGACGGCCATTGGTATCTGTATTTTGCCGCCGCTCATGAACCGGATATCGTCGACGGTCTCTTCCAGCACCGGATGTTCGTGCTTGAATGCGCGGACGACGACCCTCTGACCGGCCGGTGGCGGGAGAGGGGCCGGGTGATCACGCCGCTGGACACCTTTTCCCTGGATGCCACGCATTTTCGCCATGGGGGTAAGCATTACTGTCTTTGGGCGCAAAAGGACCCGGGCATCCGCGGCAACTCTAATTTATATCTTGCCGAAATGGCGTCGCCCTGGTCGCTACAATCGGCGCCGGTCATGATCAGCAAGCCGGAGTTGCCTTGGGAAACCCGGGGTTTCTGGGTTAACGAGGGACCGGCTTTTCTGCGTCATGCTCACAGGCTGTTCATCACTTATTCCGCCAGCGCCACCGATGAAAATTACTGCATCGGTCTGTTATGGGCCGACGCCGACGACGATATCGGCAATGCGCGGGCCTGGCGCAAACTGCCGCAGCCCGTCTTCAAAAGCCAGCCGCAGAACCGGCAATTCGGTCCGGGACACAACAGCTTTACCGTGGGGGAACAAGGAGAGGACGTTTTGGTTTATCATGCCCGATCCTATACGGAGATCAGCGGCGATCCGTTGTACGATCCCAACCGCCATACCCGTATCAAGGCATTCGGCTGGGACGAGCATGGCATGCCCCGGTTCGGCGAACCGCCGGCGGATCACGGCTAGCGGCCGTTATACCAGCGCGCCGTAAATGGTCAGCAGCGCGACCACCACCACAATGACCAGGGTGATTTTTTTTGCCAGCGATACCGCGGCCCGCGGTGTTTGCACGTCGTCGGTGTGGGGATCGCGGGCCAGGGAGAACTGCGCCAGACGGGTCAGAACCTGATATTGCCCCGTGCGCAGATCGGCCAGGGAGGCGAACCAGGCCGGCAACGCCTTCTCGCCATGCCCCAGCAGGGCATAAGCCGCCCCAGCCAGACGGACGGGGATCCAGTCCAGCCAGTGAAGCAACGCGTCAACGCCCGATTGCGCCCGTTTAAGCGGCGTCGAACGGCGAGCCAGCCAAGTCTGCCAGGCGCGCAAAAAAGCATAGCCGGCGAGCGTGACCGGTCCGAACGGACCGCCCACCACCAGCCAAAACAGCGGGGCCAGATAAAAACGGTAGTTAATCCACAACAGCGCGTTTTGCAGCTCGCGTAACCGCTCTTCCTTACTGCAATCCACCGGCAGGCCATGAATCAGCGCCAGCTCTTCCCCCATGGCGTCGCAGGCATGGCCGTCGCCGCGCGCGGCAGCCGCCAAATAAGCGCGGTAATGTTTGCGGATCCCGCCGGCGCCGATGCACAACAGCGACAGCACAATCCAGAGGAGTAGCGAAACCACGCCGAAAAACACATTGGCGCTCAGGCGCAGACACAACGCCACCACAATCATCCAGCACAGGGTCAGCAGAAGGGTCAACGCCACGGACACCTGGCGTATGCGGGCGAACGGACGTTCGAGGTAGTGATCCAATTGCCAGTGATCGCCGGTCTTGAACAACCGTTCCCATGCCAGTACCAGTAATAATGTAAACAAAGTCATGAACCCTGAATCTCCCTGTCTGCATCCTCGGTGCCCACCGAAAGCAATTGCCGGTAATGATGCCACAGAAATGCCGGGCCGGGATCGGTTTTGCGGGCCGGCGCGATGTCGCTGTGACCGGTAATTCTTTCCGGCGTGATGGGATAACACCGCATCAGCAAGCGGGTAACGCCGGCCAGCCGCTGATACTGCGTTTCGGCGTAGGGCCGGTCGTCGGCCCCCTCAAGCTCAATGCCCACGGAAAAATCATTACAGCGTTCCCGGCCGGCGAAACGGGATACGCCGGCATGCCAGGCACGGCGGTGAAACGGCACATATTGCACAATTTCCCCGTCACGTCGTATCAGGCAGTGCGCCGAGACCTTTAATCCCTGGATTTCAGCGAAAAAGGGGTGTTCATCGGCCGATAGCGTCCCGCTAAACAACTGATCGATATAAGGACCGCCAAAAACGCCCGGCGGCAGGCTGATATTATGGATGACCAGCAAAGACGGCGCTTCGCCGTTTGGCCGTTCATCGCAATGGGGCGAAGGCACCCGCCTGACACCTGATATCCATCCGTTTTCCAACCGCATTTCACACCTCATACGGACCAGCAGTGGTACTTGCACCGGCAACAGAGTAGCATGATTTACCTTTCCCCTTTTTGGCTATTTCGGAGTTTTTATGCCGACACGTCGTTATAGCGCAGCACGCCGCCGGGCCGAATTGCTCGAACGGATTGCGCAGGATATTCCTTCCGCCGTCACCCGCGCGCTGAGCGAGGATCTGGGCGGCGCCCCCGACCCCGATGCCGATATCACCGCCCGGTTGCTGCCGCGGGATAAACAGGCCGAGGCCGTTATCATTACCCGGGAAGACGGGGTCTTCTGCGGTCAGCGCTGGTTGGAAGAGGTGTTCCGCCAACTGGGCGGCGATACGCGCATTACCTGGCTGGTGTCGGACGGCGATGCGATACGGGCCAATCAACCGCTGTGCCGGTTGACCGGGCCGGCCCCTTTGCTCTTGACCGGCGAACGCACCGCGCTGAACTTCGTCCAGACCCTGTCCGGCGCCGCGACGGAGGTAAGACGCTACGTGGATGCGCTGTCCGGTACCCGCACGCAACTGCTCGATACCCGTAAAACCCTGCCCGGCCTGCGCACCGCGCTGAAGTACGCGGTGCTGTGCGGCGGCGGCGGCAATCATCGCCTCGGACTGGCGGATGCTTTTCTTATCAAGGAAAACCACATTATCGCCGCGGGCTCCATCGCCCAGGCGGTGGCCAATGCCGTCGCCCTGCGCGCCGATGTGCCGGTGGAAGTGGAGGTGGAAAACCTCGACGAGCTGGGACAGGCGCTGGCGGCCGGCGCCGATATCATCATGCTGGACAACTTCTCCCTGGTCGATATGCGCAGCGCCGTCGCCATTAACAATGGCCAGGCCCTGCTGGAAGTTTCCGGCAACGTGACGTTGGCGACACTGGCGGAATATGCCGCCACCGGCGTGGATTTTATTTCGGTGGGCGCGTTGACCAAACATATCCGCGCCCTTGATCTTTCCATGCGTTTTCATTAATGCCGCCCTCCGTGCGCGGCGGTATCCCGCCGCCGCGGGGCGAAAACCGGGCGGTAATGCCCTGCCGGATACCGTCCGCAATGCCCTTCGCAATTTGTCCTGAAAACGGCGCAATCGCTGAGTAAATTTTGCAATCATTCCCGCTGGCCGGTATTTCGCCGCTGGTCGCGCGGCGCGCGAAGAGTTATGGTGCCCTGCCCCCAGTCGCCGGAGACGACCATGAATTGCCAGCAGGGATTTACGCTTATCGAACTCATGATTGTCATAGCCATTATCGCTACCCTAAGCGCCATCGGCCTGCCCGGTTACCAACGCTATATCGATAACGCCGCGTTGACCGATATGCTGCAAATGGCGGGCGCCCACAAATCCGCGGTGGAGCTATGCGCCCTTCAAGACGATCTCGGCCGCTGCCGGTCCGGGCAGCAGGGCATCCCGCAGGGCCTCGTTTCCCGTCAGGTCGCCCAGGTTGACGTCCAGGCCGGGGTTATTCGCCTGACCGGCCAGCGAACCCTTGCCGGCCTGACACTGACGCTCAGCCCCTTTCGCCGGGCCGACGGATTGAACTGGACCCGCCGCTGTGAAAGCAGCGATCCCGGCGGACGACTGCTCAAACCTTGCCAGGCAATGTTCGCCGCCGGCGATGAGGAGGGCGAATCATGATAAACGCCGAATCGCCCCCGGTGCCGCTTGACGAGTTCATTACCCATTTATTGGCCCAGGCCGTTGATCGGCAGGCCTCGGATATTCATATCGAACCGCTGGCGTCAACGGCATGCCGGATACGCCTGCGAATTGACGGTCTGTTGCGCCAGGGTCGGCATTGCGACCCGCCGCTGGCCGCCCGGTTAACGGTGGGGCTGAAGATGATGGCCGGCATGGATATCGCCGAGCGGCGGCTGCCACAAGACGGACAGTTCGCTTTCGGTCCGCCGGACGCCGGCTATTCCTGCCGCGTTTCCAGCCTGCCCACCCTGTCCGGCGAGAAGCTGGTCCTGCGGTTGCTGCGCCGGCGACAAACCGGTCCGACCTTGGCGGAGCTTGGTATGCCGCCGGCGCTGCGTCGCCGGTTTCTTCGGCTGCTGCGACGCCCGCATGGGCTGGTGCTGCTCACCGGCCCGACCGGCAGCGGCAAAACCTTAACCCTTTACGCCGCCCTGGGCGTGCTCAAACGACGGCCAATGAATATTTGCACGGTGGAAGATCCCGTGGAAATACCGCTGACCGATATCAATCAGTGTCAGGTCAACCACAAAGCGCGGCTGGATTTCCCGGTCTTGTTGCGCGCGATGCTACGACAGGATCCGGATGTGATTATGGTGGGGGAAATCCGCGATGCCGCTACCGCGGCCATCGCGCTGCATGCGGCCCAAACCGGTCATCTGGTGCTTTCGACCTTGCACACCGCCGGCGCCGGCGACTGTTTGCGACGATTATGCCATCTCGGCCTGACGGCGGAACAGGTGGCGCCGGTATTGCGCCTGGTGATGGCGCAACGGCTGGTGAGGCGCCTGTGCCCGGCGTGCCGGCGCGAAGCGCCGTCCCCCGACCGGGATGGTCGGTTTTACTCCCGGCAATGGCGGGCGGTGGGCTGCGCGCTTTGCCATGAAGGCTACCACGGCCGGCAGGGCCTGTTTTACCTGCGGGAAACGAGCGCATGGCGGGACGAGGCGTCCATGGAAGACACGGAGACGGAGAACAACCTGCGCGACGCGGGCCGGCTTCTGGTCGAGCAGGGCCTGACGACCCTGACTGAACTGAACAGGGTTCTTGGGAGACCGGCATGAGCGGCTACTGGCTGTATCGCTGGCAAGGCATCTGCAGCAAAGGGAAACCCCATGAAGGCGAACTGCTTGGTACGGACAAATCCTCGGCCGGCCGCTATCTTATCAGCCGCGACCTGCAACCCCTTAGCATCCGCCCTTGCGCGTATCTGCCTCAACGCTATTGGCGTAACGCGCGTTTCACCGATATGGCGACCCAATTGGCTTCGCTGCTGGAAGCGGGCATGACGCTGGTAGAGGGGTTGCGATTGCTGGCCGATGATAATCCTTGTGCCGGCTGGCGTTGCCTGTTGCGGATGCTGGCCGAACGCATTGAGCAGGGACACCCCTTGTCGCTGGCCTGCGCCGATTTTCCCCGGGTGTTTTCCCCACTTCACCGCGCGCTCTTCGCCTTAGGCGAACTTACCGGCCGCCTTGAACACTGCTGCCGATTGCTGGCCGAACATGAAGGGCGGCGCGCGGCGCTCGCCCGGAAAATCCGCGCCGCGTTGCGCTATCCGTTGTTTATTTCGTTAAGCGCCATGGCGGTTCTCGTGGCGATGCTGATCTGGGTCTTGCCGGAATTTTCCCGGTTGTACGCCAGTTTGAATGCGCCGTTGCCCGCCCCCACCCGCGGTTTGCTGACGCTGGCCGCCGATGTGACGGAACACGGGCTGGCGATACTGGCGGCGGCGCTGTTGCCGGGCGCGATAACGGTGCGGCTATGGCATCATCATCCCCGCTGGCGACGGCGCGTCGAAGCGGCGATACTGCGTTGCCCCTGGCTGGGGGATATGCTGCGCCACCACGCGCTGCATCATCTGTTTCATACGCTGGCCGTCACGCACCAGGCGGGGATCACCCTGGATAACGGTCTGGAAATGGCCGCCCGCGCCCTAACCCCCTCCTGCTACGCCGAAGCCGCCCTGCAATTGCATCGGCATATCCGGCAGGGTTTCGCCCTGCATCTGGCCTTCCGTCGCCATCCGCTGTTTCCGGCCCACTGCCATCAGCTTATCCGCACCGGCGAGTTCACCGGTACGCTGGATGACGTTTTTGAACGATTGGCCGCACTGCATCGGCAACAGGCCTGTCAATCGGCCGATGGCATCACCCGGCTGGCCGAACCCGCGCTGATGCTGCTATTGGGCGGACTGGTTTGCGCCCTGGTGGTTATATTGTATTTGCCGCTATTGCAACTGGGGGACGCGTTCGGTCATTTCTAGGCGCAGCCATGCCGGCCACGGCGAGGACTGCCGCCGCCTGGAAATTCCCGCGGCGGCGCGCGCGATCAGAGCTGGGTGAAAACCTGGTTTTCCTGTTCGGCGACCCGGATAAACGTGGTGCGTTTGGTCAATTCCTTGAGGCGCGACGCGCCGACATAGGTACAAGCCGAGCGCAAGCCGCCAAGAATATCGCGAATGGCGTTGTCCACCGGTCCACGCAGCGGCAACTTGACCGTTTTGCCTTCCGCGGCGCGATATTCCGCCACGCCGCCGACATGGCGTTTCATGGCTGATTCGGAACTCATGCCGTAAAACAGCATGAATTTATCACCGTGCTCTTCGACGATGGACCCTTCACATTCATCATGGCCGGCCAGCATACCGCCCAGCATAACGAAATCGGCGCCGCCGCCGAAGGCTTTCGCCACATCGCCCGGTACCGTACAGCCGCCGTCGCTGACAATCTGGCCGCTCAACCCGTGGGCGGCGTCGGCGCACTCGATGACCGCCGATAATTGCGGGTAGCCCACACCGGTTTTAACCCGGGTGGTACATACCGAGCCTGGCCCGATGCCGACTTTAATCACATCGGCGCCGGCCAGGATAAGTTCTTCCACCATCTCGCCGGTAACGACATTGCCGGCGCAAATCACCTTGTCCGGGCAGGCCTCGCGCGCCTTCTGCACAAAGTTGACGAAATGCTCCGAGTAACCGTTGGCCACATCAATACACACAAAACGCAGCGACGGAGACAACGCCAGAATCTGCCTCATCTTTTCAAAATCGGCTTGCGAGGTACCGGTGGAGACCATGACATGCCGTAGCACGCCATCCGCGACGCGGTCAACGAAGCCACGCCATTGCTCCACGCTGTAATGCTTGTGTACCGCCGTCAGAACATCATGGGCCGCCAGGGCTTCGGCCATGCGAAAAGTGCCCACGGTGTCCATGTTGGCGGCGATGACAGGCACGCCCTGCCAGGAAACGCCCGAATGCTTGAAAGTCAGCTCACGGCGGAGTTCCACATCGGAACGGCTTTTGAGGGTGGATCTTTTCGGGCGAATGAGAACGTCTTTAAAACCGAGCTTGATATCTTCTTCAATACGCATTAAGGGTATTCCTGGTCGATGGCGATGAAACGCTGAGAAAAAGCGGGTGCGAAATGCCAGTCCCAGTGACGGTATCATACGCCGGATTATTGTTACGGCAAGACTGCGAAAACAGCAAGTTTTACGCTACAATCGTTGCAATTTATCCGTGAACTGGCTGTTAATCCGGGATGCGCCGGCACACCGGCGGCAAAATGGCGAAAAAACGCCTCACGTCATCCCGGATGCGTTGCGCCTTATCGTCCCTGCGTCGAGGGAGAGATCATCGTATGCGTTATGTGGTTGCATTGACAGGCGGGATTGGCAGCGGCAAAAGTACCGTGGCCGACGCCTTTGCCAAACTGGGCGCCACCATAATCGATGCCGATGTTATCGCCCGCAAGGTGGTGGAACCGGGCACCGATGCCTTGGCGGCGATCCGCGACCGCTTTGGCGACGCCATCCTGTTACCCGACGGCAATGTGGACCGGGCCTCGCTCCGTCGGCGGATTTTCAGCGTCCCGGCTGATAAAGAATGGCTGAACCGTTTGCTGCATCCCCTTATCCAGCGGGAAACCCTGAAAGAGATGGCAAGCGCCGACGGCCCGTATATTCTCTGGGTCGTGCCGCTGCTTGTGGAAAACCGCTTGCAGCATCGCGCCGACCGGGTATTGGTGGTCGATGTCGATAGCGAAACGCAGATTTGCCGTACCCTGCGGCGCGATGGCATCAGCCGCCGGCAAATCGAGAATATTCTTGCCGCACAAGCTTCCCGCGAACAGCGGCTGGCCTGTGCCGACGATATAATCATTAATAACGGACAACCCGAAGATATCGCCGCCGAGGTAGTGAAATTACATGAGCGCTATCTAGGGCTTGCGGCATTGGCGATCCGACAGGATACATCATTATGAGTGAAATTTACTCTACGACGGTACTTTTTGAGCATCCGTTAAACGAGAAAATGCGCACTTGGCTGCGCCTGGAATTTTTATTGCATCAACTTTATCATTGTCCTGAATTGGCTGAAATTGCGAATGCCCTAACGTTTTTCCGTACCATTTCCGATTTGCTCGATATTCTTGAGCGCGGCGACGTTCGCACTGAAATCATGAAAGAACTGGAGCGGCAGCAGCAAAAAATGCAGCAATGGGACGGCGTACCCGGCGTCGATAGCGGGCGGGTACGGACATTGCGTGATGAGCTCAAACAGAACGCCGCGGTACTGATGTCCGCCCCACGCCTGGGTCAAGCCCTGCGCGAGGACAAACTGATAGGCTCGGTGCGACAACGGCTGTCCATACCCGGCGGCTGCTGTAGTTTCGATTTACCCGGACTGCATATCTGGCTGCATTTGCCGCAAAACCAGCGCAACGCGCAGGTGGGCGCCTGGCTGAAAACACTGGACCCGCTGCATACGGCCCTGTTTATGACCCTGGATTTGATCCGGCATTCCGGCACGTTCAAAAGCCAGATAAGCCTGAACGGTTTCTTTCAGGACAATGCCGAGGATGCGGATTTGTTGCGCCTGCGAGTGCCGCTGATTTATCAGCTTTATCCGCAAGTATCGGGCCACAAGACCCGCTATGCCATTCGCTTTTTATCCCTGGACAGTGAAAACGGCGTGGTGCCTAACCGCCTGCCCTTTGATTTGGCCTGTTGTTAGGCGGGGATAAACATGAAGGTGATGCCGATGAGCAACGATGAGATTACCTGGGTAACATGCCCGACGTGCGGCGCCAGAGTGCCTTGGACGGCGCAAAGCCGCTACCGGCCATTTTGTAGCAAACGCTGCCAGTTGATTGACCTGGGTGAATGGGCGGAGGAGAAAAAATATATCCCCAGCAACAATCAGGTCGCTGACAGCGACGACTGGAGCGAGAAGGAATAAGCGCGCGGCGGGCCGTCCTGTCCGTTCTCAGGCCTCGGCCAACAATTGCCGTATAATGGACGCATTGGCCGGCGGAAAAGCGCCGGCCTCAAGATCCTGTTGCGCGCACCAGCGTACCGGCTGCCCCTCGTTGCCGCAGGGTTCGCCCTGCCAGTGCTCGACCAGATAAAAGTAGAACGCCATATCCCGGTCAGCGAAGCGATGCTGGCTGGTGGCCAACAATTCCGCCCGTAAAACGGCGATGCCCGTTTCCTCCCGCAATTCGCGAATCAATGCCTGCTCCGGCGTCTCGCCCGTCTCTACTTTGCCGCCCGGAAACTCCCAAAACCCGCCCATATGGGCGTCTTGCGCACGCTGGGCGATAAATATTTCCCGTCGGGCGTTGCGGATAATGCCGACAGCAATGGTACGTATGTTCATGAAGTGCAAACTCTCCCTCAGCAACGAATACGCCTCATTCCCACAAAGGAAAGGCGCACGGACGGGGCACGAAAACAACAAAGGACACCGGAGCGTCCTTTTGTTCATTCGATCGAACGGTAGTCCCCTTCGAACTATAATCCGAGGCCATCACGACGGCAAGCCACCGGATGGCCAATAGGCTAGTTCTGCAACTTGCCGTGGCAATGCTTATATTTTTTGCCCGAACCGCAAGGACAGGGATCGTTGCGGCCCACTTTGCGACCTTCACGAATCGCCATGCCGACCGGCGCCGTATCTGCCGTCACCGGTTCCGGCTGATGGCTTAACTGCTGCTGGCGCAGTAAACGCTCCGCTTCTTCGCGCCGTTGCTGTTCCAACGCTTCCACTTCTTCCGGCATCCGCACCTGGACCTTGCTAAGCGTACTGATAACTTCGTATTTCAGCGATTCCAGCATGGCGGCAAACATGGCAAACGATTCACGCTTATATTCCTGTTTCGGATCTTTTTGCGCGTAACCGCGCAAGTGGATGCCCTGCCGTAGATAGTCCATGGCCGCCAGATGCTCTTTCCACAGGGAATCCAGGGTTTGCAGCATCACACCTTTTTCGAAATTGCGCATGATTTCGGCGCCGACCACCTCTTCCTTGCGGGCGTACTGCTCCAGCGCCATCGCCAAGATACGTTCGCGCAGGGTTTCTTCATGCAGATTCGGTTCATCGTCAAGCCACTTGGCGATGGGCAAATCCAGATCGAAATCATCCTTCAACCGCTGCGTCAGGCCCGGCACGTCCCACATTTCCTCCAGAGACTGCGGTGGAATCGAATTATCGATCACAACCTTCATCACATCCTCGCGGATGCTGTTGATGGTCTCGCTGATATCCGCCACATCCAGCAGTTCGTTGCGCTGACTATAGATAGCGCGGCGCTGGTCGTTGGCCACATCGTCATATTCCAGCAGTTGTTTGCGGATGTCGAAGTTGCGGCTTTCCACTTTGCGTTGGGCGTTGGCGATGGCTTTGGTGACCCAGGGGTGTTCGATGGCCTCGCCGGGTTTCATACCCAGCTTACGCATCATGCCGGACACCCGATCCGAGGCGAAAATCCGCATCAACGCGTCTTCCATGGACAAATAAAAGCGGGATGCGCCGGGATCGCCCTGACGGCCGGAACGGCCACGCAACTGGTTGTCGATACGGCGGGACTCGTGTCGCTCCGTGCCGATGATATGCAAACCGCCGGCGGCCACCACCTGATCATGGCGCACCTGCCAGGCGTCTTTGATGGCGGCGATTTGCGCCTCGGTCGGTTCCTCCAACTGGGCGATTTCCGCCTGCCAACTGCCCCCCAGCACGATATCGGTGCCGCGGCCGGCCATGTTGGTGGCAATGGTGACTTCTCCCGGTTGCCCGGCCTGAGCCACGATATCCGCCTCTTTGGCATGGAATTTGGCGTTCAGGACGCTATGCTGGATGCCGGCCTTGGTCAATTCCTGCGACACCACTTCCGATTTTTCGATGGAAATGGTCCCCACCAGCACCGGCTGCCCCTTATCGCGGCATGCTTTGATATCTTCGATGATGGCGCCGATTTTTTCTTTCTCGGTCATATACACCAAATCCGGCATATCCTTACGGATCATCGGCCGGTTGGTGGGCACCACGATGGTGTCGAGTTTGTAGATGGAGCTGAATTCAAAGGCTTCGGTGTCTGCGGTACCGGTCATGCCGGCCAGCTTTTCATACAACCGGAAGTAGTTTTGGAAAGTGATGGACGCCAGGGTCTGATTCTCGTTTTGAATCTGCACCCCCTCCTTGGCTTCCACCGCCTGATGCAAACCGTCGGACCAGCGGCGGCCCACCATGGTGCGGCCGGTATGCTCATCGACGATAATCACCTCGCCCTCTTTGACGATATAATCCACATCCCGTTGGAACAGGACATGGGCGCGCAAGGCGGCGGTGACATGGTGCATCAGCATGATGTTGGCCGGCGAATACAGCGACTCGCCGTCTTCCATGATGCCCGCCTTAACCAGCAATTGTTCAATCAGCACCAGTCCGCGCTCGGTCAGGTTGACCTGACGGGCCTTTTCATCCACGGAGAAATGGCCCTCGCCCTGAAACGTGTCGGAATCTTCTTTATCCTGGCGAATCAGATGGGGAATCAGTTTATCCACCTTGATGTACAGCTCGGAACTGTCCTCGGCGGGACCGGAGATGATAAGCGGGGTGCGGGCTTCGTCAATGAGGATGGAGTCGACTTCATCCACCAGGGCGTAATGCAGTTTGCGCTGCACCCGTTCTTCCGGACTGAACGCCATATTGTCGCGCAGGTAATCGAAGCCGTATTCGTTATTGGTGCCGTAGGTGATGTCGGCGGCGTAGGCGGCCCGTTTGGCCGGCGCCGGCATCTGCGGCAGGTTTATCCCGACGGTCAAGCCGAGGAACTCGAACAGCGGCCGATTATTTTCCGCGTCGCGCTGTGCCAAATAGTCGTTGACGGTGACCACATGGACGCCCTGACCGCTCAACGCATTCAGATAGGCCGGCAGGGTGGCGGTGAGCGTCTTGCCCTCGCCGGTGCGCATTTCAGCGATACACCGGTCGTTCAGCACCATGCCCCCCACTAATTGCACGTCGAAATGGCGCATGCCGAATACGCGCTTACTGGCCTCGCGCACAACGGCAAAGGCTTCCGGCAGCAGGTTTTCCAAGCTCTCGCCCTTGGACAGTCGCTCCCGAAACTCGGTGGTTTTCGCCGATAGCTGTTCGTCGCTTAACTTTTCCATATCCGGTTCCATCCGGTTGATAATGTCGACGACTTTGCGCATCCGGCGCAGGGTCCGATCGTTACGACTTCCGAAAACTTTAGTCAGTAATGTAGATAACATGATAATTTAAATCTCGTCACGGCCGGCGCCGACAACATCGCGGCGGCCAAAAAAGGCAAAAACAACCAGGGAAAATCCGTTGCTAACGGTCAGTTCAAGAGAGCGGGGCCGGCGCGAATCTCCTGGGGTTGAACCAGGCGGATACCGGTGCGGCGATCGGCCAATAGCCGATAGCCCGCGCGCCGGATTTCGCGAACGATGGAAGGAAGTTTGGCTTCGTGAGTCAACAAGCCGCTGAGCGCCGACAACAGCACCTGATGCTGCGCCTCCAGCGGCGCGGCGACGTCCATCGCCGAGAGTTGGCCCAGACGCGGCGGCGCCCAGGCTATGGTGAGATGGCGGATAGCCGTGCGTATGGCGTGCTGATGCCAGTAATCGACGGTGAAAGCGGCGCGGCGCGGCGTCTCGCCCAGCAGCGCCAAATTGCCGAAGCCGGCGTTAAACACGTTCTGCCGGCTCGGGCTGGACAAGGAGTTGGACGGTTGGGCGTGTTCATGCCCACTGTTAAGCGCATAAGGCACGCCAAGACTGGCCGCCACCATCCCCAACAGGAGATGCGGCCAGAAATAACGTCTGCCAAATTGTCGCCAACAATTTAAAATACCCATTACACCCTATTTTTTGCCGGAGTTTTTATGCGCGACAGTCGTCCCCAGTCCATCGATGTCCTCTTGGGCTCGCTTGCGACACCCGAGCAAGGCGGTCTACGGCATATCCAGCAACGGGCAGCGGCGCTGTCGAAGCTGAACCGGGCCGTGGCCGGACTTTTATCCGCGCCGTTAAAGCCTTGGTGCCGCGTTGCCAATTTCCGCCAGGGCGTCCTGGTGTTGGAAACCGCCAATGCCAGTTGGATGATGCGGTTACGCTATGAACAATCCGGGATATTATCCGCGTTACGAGCGCAGATTCTACCATCATTGTCATCAATCGACATCAGGATTAACCCGGACCTGGCGACAAAAGGCCATCTACCCGCGCGGCAGCGGGATAACGAATTGAAAAATGGGGAACGGCGGGGAGAACAAAGACTCAAGCTGAGCCGCCGAAGCCGCGAAAACCTGCTGTTATTGGCGGAGAAAAGCCCGGAAAATTTGCGCAAAAAACTATTGCGACTGGCGGAATCGGCCGGAGAAGGTGCCGATCCCACCCGTCGCAATCATTGACTTTGCCGCAGACAATGACCGCGCGCTACGCCATGACAAATGACGGAGCGGTAAAAGCCAGCGGTGATTCGGCTTCGTCCTCAAAGGTCACCAGTTCCCAGGCTTCCTGGAGGGCGAGTACCGCCTGCAGCAATTTATTGTTGAGCGCGTGGCCGGGTTTGTATGCCATGAATGCGCCGATGATGTTATGACCGCACATGTACAAGTCGCCGATACCATCCAGCATTTTATGGCGGACGAACTCATCTTCGAAACGCAATCCGTCTTCGTTCAGCACCTTGTAGTCGTCGACCACAATGGCGTTATCGAAACTGCCGCCCAGGCACAGGCCCCTGGACTGCAAATACTCAATGTCGCGCATGAACCCGAAAGTCCGCGCACGACTGATTTGCCGAACGAATGACTCGGCGGAGAAATCCAGCCGATAACGTTGCGAGCTAGCATCAATCGCAGGATGATTGAAATCAATGGAGAAATCGAGCCTGAAACCATTATACGGCGCCAGCTCCGCCCATTTATCCCCTTCCTCCACACGGACCGGTTGCTTGATCCGCAGGAATTTCTTGGCGCAGTTCAGCTCTTCGATCCCGGCGTCCAGCAACAGGAAAATGAAGGGGCTGGCGCTACCGTCCATGATGGGGATTTCGGGCGCGTTGACTTCAATGACGATGTTATCGATGCCCAAACCAGCCAAGGCGGCGTTAAGATGTTCGACAGTGGAGATACGAACATCATGCTCGTTGACCAGGCAGGTGCAAAGCATGGTATCGCGCACGGATTTGGCCTCCGCCGGGAAGTCCACCGGCGGATTGAGATCCGTGCGGCGATAGATGATCCCGGTATTGGCCGCCGCGGGACGCAATGTCAGCATGACCTTTTTACCGGTATGTAAACCCACGCCGGTTGTCTGCACAATACGTTTGAGTGTCCGCTGTTTGATCATCGATTTATCTCGCAAGTTATCTATACCACCGTCTCATTATAGATGAGAACCGGGGGCCCAGTTTAGCACAAAGAGCGGAGATTCCCAATACCGGCTTAATCCGCCTGTTTGCGCAGGAAGGCCGGGATATCCAGGTAATCGGGCTCTTTGCCGGATTGCGGATTTTGCTCGTTGACCGCTTTAGCCGCGATTTTCTGCTCCGTTTGCAGCGACGACATGCCGTGGGCATGGGACTGATAACGGCTGTCCATCACCGGCTGCCCGCCCTGCTTGCTGGTCACCAGCGTGATTTCCGGACGCTTGTCCATGCCGATGCCGGTCGCCACGACGGTAACCCGCAGTTCATCATTCATGTCCGGGTCCAGGGAAGTCCCGATGACCACGGTGGCGTTATCGGACGCAAACGCGCGGATGGTGTTGCCCACGGTTTCGAATTCGTCCAGGCGCAAATCGAAGCCGGCGGTGATGTTGACCAGCACGCCGCGGGCGCCGGACAAATCGATATCCTCCAGCAACGGACTGGAGATGGCCATCTCCGCCGCTTCTTCCGCGCGATCTTCGCCGCAGGCCACGCCGGACCCCATCATGGCATAGCCCATTTCCGACATGACGGTGCGCACGTCGGCAAAGTCGACGTTCATCAGGCCCGGGCGGGTAATAAGCTCGGCGATGCCCTGTACCGCGCCCTTGAGGACGTCGTTGGCGGCGCCGAACGCATCCAACAAGGAAATGCCGCGGCCCAGCACCTTAAGCAATTTGTCGTTGGGAATGGTGATAAGCGAGTCCACATGCTTGGACAGCTCGGCGATCCCCTGTTCGGCGAAGGCCATGCGTTTTTTGCCTTCAAAATTGAAAGGCTTGGTGACGACCGCCACGGTCAGGATGCCCAGATCCCTGGCCACTTCCGCCACCACCGGCGCGGCGCCGGTACCGGTGCCGCCGCCCATACCGGCGGCGATGAAGACCATGTCCGCGCCATCCAGGGCCGAACGCAGCGCTTCGCGATCTTCCTCGGCGGCGTTGCGACCCACTTCGGGATTGGCGCCGGCGCCCAGACCCTTGGTAATGCCGCTACCAATCTGGATGGTCTGACCGACCGCGGTTTTACGCAATGCCTGGGCATCGGTATTGACCGCGAAAAATTCGACGCCTTCGATGCGTTCGCGCACCATATGTTCCACGGCATTACCACCGCCGCCGCCGACGCCGATGACTTTGATCACCGCGTCGTTGGTTAATTCCATAGGTTCAAACATAGTTTCTCTCCGTTTTGTGCCTGTCGCATCGGAATCCGCCGCCTGCACAGCGTGATTCCGCAAGTAAATCGTTAAAACTCTTTCCTCAGCCAACTACTGACGCGTTTGACCCAGTTGCTTACCGAGGTACGCTTTTCAACTTCAATTTCACCGCTTAAATGCGTTTCTTTACCGTAATGCAATAATCCCACGGCGGTTGAGTAGTACGGAGCCTGGGCATAATCCGTCAGGCCGGTAATATTCAACGGCTGGCCGATGCGCACCTGGGTATGGAATACCCGCTGGGCGCAGGCCGCCAGCCCGTCGATTTGCGCCGCGCCGCCGGTCAGCACGATGCCGGCGGCCAAATGGTGCTTCACGCCCTGCTGGCGAAGCTGTTCCTGCAACTGCAGGATTTCGTCGTTCACCAGATTCAGCAATTCGGTATAACGGGGCTCGATCACTTCCGCCAGGGTCTGCCGTTGCAGACTGCGCGGCGGCCGGCCGCCGACGCTCGGCACCTCCACGGTTTCATCCTTGCTGACCGCGGATCCGAGCGCGCAGCCGTGCCGAACCTTGATGGCTTCGGCATCGGCCGGCGGCGTGCCGAACGCATAGGCGATATCGCTGGTGACCACATTGCCCGCATAGGGGATCACCTTGGTATGTCGCAAAGCGCCGGCGGTATAAACCGCCATATCCATGGTGCCGCCGCCGATATCCACCACGCAGACGCCGAGTTCCCGCTCGTCTTCGGTCAACACCGCGTAGCTGGAAGCCAGTCCGGCGAAGATCAGCTGATCGACCTTCAGACCGCATCGCTCGACGGCTTTGACGATATTCTTCGCCATATCATTATGGCAGGTTATCAGATGTACCTTGGCTTGCATCCGCACGCCGGACAGTCCGACCGGGTTTTTTATACCCTCTTGGTAATCAATAGCATAATCCTGCGGTATCACATGCAGAATCCGATGCTCGTCGCGCACCCGCACGGATTTTGCGGTATGCACCACATTCTCGACATCCTCTTGCGTCACTTCCTCTTCGGAAATGGGCACCATCCCTATCTCGTTCTGGCAACTGATATGCTTGCCCGATAAGGCCAGATAAACCGAGGATATCTGGCAATCCGCCATCAGCTCGGCTTGATCGATGGCGCGCTGCACGCACTTGACCACCGATTCAAGATCATTGACGCCGCCTTTATCCATACCCCGGGACGGGCAACTGCCCACCCCGATAATATTGACCATGCCATCGGGCAGAACCTCCCCTACCAATGCGGCGACTTTTGCCGTACCGATCTCCAGTCCAACTACCAGTTTTCTGTCCGTCGACTTGATCATTATTGTTTAGCCTGTACCTGATTCTGTTGCGAATTACCCTTAGCGTCGTCGATAAACGCTGGCGCCCATCCCACGGCGAGCCCGCTGTCGTAGCGCAAATCCACGTAGCTGATACGTTTATTATCGGCCCGGGCCTGCTGGAGAAGAACCGGATAAATCCCGATAAAGCGCTGCAATCGCTGGGTCCTGTCATCCCGTCCCAGTTCCAGCCGGATATCATCCGCAAGGGTCAACTGCCACGAATGGCGCGCGCTCATGCTTACCGTCTTTAACTGAAACTTGTTGGCCGTCATTAATGCGTTCATTTCCCGGTAACCCGCCAGCACATCCTGTTCGCTGCCCTCCGGCCCGTACAGCATGGGCATCGGCTGATTGCCGACCCGCTCCGCCGGCGCGCTGAACACCTTGCCGTCGGCGTCCAGCATATGTAAGTCGTTCCAGCGCGCCACCGGCACATATTCCACCAGGTGAATCTTCAATTCGTCCGGCCATTGCTTGCGCACGCTGGCCTGCTTAATCCAGGGCAACCGCTCGATCTGCTGCTGGATGACGTTAACGTCCTGCGTCATAAAAGTGCCGGGCGGCCCCAGCGACAATATCGCCTGGCGAATATCATCGTTGGTGGTATAAACCCGCTGCCCGGTCACCACCAGCCGGGAAAGCGGCAGGCGATGCGCGTCTTTCATCCAGCCAATCACCATCCAGCCGCTCCAGACAATGGTGCCCAGCACCATGAGCAGGAACAGCAGGCCCGCCAGTTGGCCGCCATTACTGCGCCTGCCGGCGGCGTCTTCCGTCTCTCGGTTGCGGATGTTGATCGCGGCCTGGGACATGATTCAGTCCGCCAATGCCAGAATGCGCACGACCAGTTGCGAGAAATCCATGCCGCTCTGCCGCGCCGCCATCGGCACCAAACTGTGCCGGGTCATACCCGGCGACGTATTCACCTCCAGCAGATACAGCCCGCCGTTGCCGTCGGCCATGATATCCACCCGTCCCCATCCGCTGCACCCGGCCGCCTGCCAGGCCTCCCGGGCCAATTGCCGCAACCGCCGCTCCTCTTGCTCCGTCCGGCCGCCCGGACAAAAATACCGGGTATCGTCGGAATGGTATTTAGCCTGGTAATCGTAAAAACCCGACGCCGGCCGGATGCGTACCGACGGCAAGATGTCCTCGCCCAGCACGGAAACGCTGTATTCCTCGCCGTCCAGCCATTTCTCCACCAGCACGCTGCGGTCGTATTGAAAGGCCAAAGCTAGCGCCGCCGGCAACGCCTCGACCCGTTCCACCTTGGTCATGCCGACGCTGGAACCCTCATTACTGGGCTTGACGGCCACCGGCAGGCCCAGCGCGGCCGCCGATTGAATGGCCCCTTGCGAATCCCGGAGATAATCGTCGCCGTCGAGCGCCACATACGGCGGCACCGGCAATCCCCTGCCCTGCCACAACCACTTGGTGCGCAACTTGTCCATCGTCAAGGCGCAAGCCATCACGCCGCTGCCGGTATAGGGCAGGCCGAGAAACGCCAGCGCGCCTTGCAGGGTGCCGTCTTCGCCGCCCCGTCCATGCAGCGCGATAAAGACTTTGTCAAATCCCCTCGCTTTAAGCTCCAGCGCCGACACATCCCGGGTATCGACGGCTTGCGCGTCGATACCCGCCGCCAGCAGGCCCTCAAGCACCGCTTGCCCCGATTGCATCGAGACCTCGCGTTCGGCGGAATTGCCGCCCAGCAGCACCGCGACTTTCTCAGCCATGACGCCCCTCAGCGGCAGCCAGCCGCGGCTGTAGGTGGGTATCGGCCAGTCTGCGGGCAATCCGGCCCACCGTGCCGGCGCCCTGCATCAGCACCAGATCGTTATCCTGCAACACCAACGCCAGGGCCTCGGGCAGCGCATCCATATCCGCCACCATGATCGGATCGATCTTACCCCGGCCGCGTATGGTACGGCACAACGAGCGGCTATCGGCGCCGGGGATCGGCGCTTCGCCGGCCGGATAGACATCCAGCATCAATAATACATCTACGCCGGACAACACCGTGGCGAAATCCTCATACAAATCTCTCGTCCGGGTAAAACGGTGGGGCTGGAATACCATCACCAACCGCCGCTGGGGCCAACCGGCGCGCGCCGCCTTGATGGTGGCGTCCACTTCGGTGGGATGGTGGCCATAGTCGTCCACCAACATCACTTCGCCGGTCTTGCCGTTGACGTTTTCCAGCGGAAAATTTCCCAGAAAATCGAAACGGCGGCCGGTCCCCTGAAATTGCGCCAGCGCCAACAGAATATGATCATCGTCGATGCCTTCCTCGGTCGCCACGGCGATGGCCGCGGCCGCGTTCAGCGCATTGTGGCGGCCCGGGGCGTTAAGCTCCACCGTCAGCACCGGCTTGTCCTGACGATAAAGGGTAAAACTGCCCTGCGCGCCCTGCTGGTGATAATCGGCGATACGCACATCGGCATTTTCATGGAAACCGTAGGTGGTGATATGCCGCCCCACTTGCGGCAGCAACTCGCGAATAACCGGATCATCCATACACATCACCGCCCGCCCGTAAAACGGCAGGTTGTGCAGGAAGCTGATAAACGTCTGCTTGAGATTTTCGAAATCGCCCTGGTAGGTATCCATATGGTCGGCTTCGATATTGGTGATGATGGCCACCATGGGCTGCAGGTGCAGGAACGAGGCGTCGCTCTCATCGGCTTCGGCGATCAGATAGCGGCTGCACCCCAGCCGGGCGTGCGTGCCGGCGGCTTTCACCAGTCCGCCGTTGACAAAGGTCGGATCCAGCCCGGCCTGGGCGTAGATGCTGGCCACCATGGCCGTGGTGGTGGTTTTGCCGTGCGTTCCGGCAATAGCGATGCCATGACGAAAACGCATCAGTTCCGCCAGCATTTCCGCGCGCCGGATCACCGGAATGCGCGCTTCCTTGGCCGCCACGATCTCCGGATTATCGGCGGCGATGGCGCTGGAGACCACTACGACGCTGGCTTCGCTGATGTTTTCCGGGCGGTGGTTGAAAAAGATTTTGGCGCCCAGCTCGGTCAATTGCTGGGTCACCGCATTGGGCGCCAAGTCAGAGCCGCTAATCTGGTAACCTTCATTGGCCAGCACTTCCGCGATCCCGCCCATACCGGCGCCGCCGATGCCGACAAAATGAATTTGCCGGACCCGGCGCATTTCGGGCACGATGGATCGCAGTTTCGCCAGTTGTTGTGTATTCACGTTGTTATCACTTATCAGTAAACGAATTCTTGTCAGGCGGGCCGACAGCCCGTCCGTCCATAATCTGTTCCCACGCCGCGACCGCCCTCAGGCCCTGGCCGCCGCCGCCACTTCCCGCGCCACCCGCGCCGTTGCGTCGGGGATCGCCGCGCGGCGGGCGTTTTCCGCCATGGACAGCAATGTCCCCCGGTCCCATGCGCCAAGCAGCTCGCTGACGCTGGCCGCCGAAAATTGCGGTTGTTCGATAATCCTGGCCGCGCCGGCCCGTTCCAGGGGCAATGCGTTCCAGTACTGTTGCCGATCCTTGTGCTGGAAGGGCACGAATATCGCCGGCAAACCGGCCGCGGCCACTTCGCTGACCGTCAACGCGCCGGAACGGCAGACCACCACATCGGCCCAGCCATAGGCTTCGGCCATATTATCGATAAATTCCGTGACCCGGTGGCCGGTCTGTCCCACCGCCGCGTAAGCCTGGTTTACTTCATCCAGGGCGCCTTTGCCCACCTGGTGCCACAAGGTGATATGCTCGCCCAGCATGCCGGCGACGCCCGGCATGGTCCGGTTTAAAACCCGCGCCCCTTGGCTGCCGCCCACCACCAGCACGCGGAGGGGGCCTTGTCGTCCGGCGAACCGCTCAGCCGGCGAAGGCAGGGCCAGCACATCGGTGCGGACCGGATTGCCCACGACCTCGGCGCGGGGGAACGCGCCGGGGAATGCCTGCAGTACGCGCCTGGCTATCTTGGACAACCAGCGGTTGGTCAGGCCGGCGATGCCGTTCTGTTCATGGAGCACTACCGGGACGCCGCACAGCCAGGCCGCCAGACCGCCCGGCCCGGACACATAGCCGCCCATGCCCAGCACCACATCCGGCCGGTAGGCGCGCATGATGGCCTTCGCCTGTCGGACCGCGCGCCAGATGCGCAGCGGAGCGCATAATTGGGCGCGTATGCCTTTGCCGCGCAGTCCGGAGATCCGGATAAAATCGATTTCAATGCCGTTTTTCGGCACCAGGTCGGCTTCCATTCGGTCGGCGGTACCGAGCCAGCGTACCTGCCAGCCCTGGGCCATCAGATAATGGGCCACCGCCAGCCCGGGAAAGACATGACCGCCGGTCCCGCCGGCCATCACCAGTAAACGTCCCGCGGCGCCGGTCATCGCGGCCCCCTCGCAAATGCCTGCGCTTTGGTCAGGCGTGTTTCAAAATCAATACGCATCAGCATGACAATGGCCGTGGACATAATCAGCAAACTCGACCCGCCGTAACTGATAAGCGGCAGCGTCAATCCTTTGGTGGGCAGCATTCCGGCGGCCGCGCCGACATTGACCAGTGTCTGGAAGCTAAACCAGATACCGATGGCGCACGCCAGGAAACCGGAAAACCGCTGGTCAATCTCCAGCGCTTTCCGGCCGATGGACATTGCGCGGAAAGCGACGAAGAATACCATTAACAGCGTTAAAACCACACCGAAATAGCCCAGTTCCTCACCCAAAATGGAAAAGATGAAGTCGGTATGCGCCTCCGGCAGATACTCCAGTTTCTGCACCGAATTGCCGAGCCCCTGGCCCCAGAATTCGCCACGGCCGAACGCCATCAGCGACTGGGTCAGTTGATAACCGCTGCCAAACGGATCTTCCCAGGGATTCCAGAACGACGTGACCCGCCGCATGCGATACGGCTCGGCGACGATGAGCAATCCCACCGCGAAAATTCCCGAGCCGATAATGGCCAGAAACTGCCATAACTTGGCGCCGGCCAAAAACAGCATTGCCAGCGTGGTCACGAATAATACCACCACCGTCCCCAAATCAGGTTGCGCCAGCAGCAGCACCGCCAGAACCACCATGACGCCCATGGGCTTGCAGAATCCCCAAAAATTGGAACGCACCTCTTCAACCTTGCGCACCAGATAGCTGGACAAATAACAAAACAGCGACAGCTTCGATAATTCGGCGGGCTGTATTCTGAGCGGCCCCAGGGCTATCCAGCGCGAGGCGCCGTTAACCGAGCTGCCCACCACCAACACCACCAGCAGCATGAGCATGGTGACGATAAGCATCGCGGAGCTGTAGCGTTGCCAGACTTCCATGGGCACCCGCATGGTCACCATGGCCAGGCCGAACGACAGCGCCAGATAAAACGCATCCCGTTTGGCGAAGTAAAAAGGATCGTCCGACAAGCGTTGTCCAATGGGCATGGACGCCGATGTCACCATGACGAATCCGAGACAGGCCAGCCCCAGCGTCAACCAGAGCAATGTGCGATCGTAAAGCACGGTGGTGGGCGCTTCGGCCTCGCGAACGCCCATCACCCAATCTTTCAACCAACCGCCCAGACGGCGCAATCCCGGTATCCGCATCAGCCCAACTCCCTGGCCAGGCGCGTGAATTCATCGCCGCGCTGCTCAAAGTTGCGATACTGATCAAGGCTGGCGCAAGCCGGGGACAGCAAGACCATATCCCCCGGCGCAACCCGCCCGGCGGCCAGCCGCATCGCCTGCTCCAGGGTTTCGGTCAACTCGGTCGCATCCGGCCGCAATTGGGCCAATTGTCCGCGATCGCGGCCAAAACAGTACAAACGCACCCGGTCCCCTTGCAACCAGGGCTGCAAAGGCGTGAAATCGGCCGATTTGCCGTCACCCCCCAACAACAGATGCAATGTGCCGGCCACGTCAAGGCCGTTGAGCGCCGCCTCGGTGCTACCGACATTGGTGGCCTTGGAATCGTTGATCCAACGCACTCCCCGGTTTTCGAAAGCCAGTTGGAACCGGTGCGGCAGGCCGGTGAACGTGCGCAGCGCCTGCAGGGCGGCGGCGCGGGGTATGCCCACCGCGTCGGCCAGCGCCAATGCCGCCAGCGCATTGGTATGGTTATGGCGGCCGGTTAATTTCATCTCGCCGGTGGCCAGCACCGGTTCGCCGCGCACCCGCAGCCATGTCCCGTCGAGGCTGTAATCGCTGTCCGCGGCGCCGAATCCGACGCAACGATCATCCCGGCCGCGCACCGGCAACGTCAAAGGGTCTTCGTCGTTGACCACACAGACGCCGGCGCCCTCGTAAATCCGCAATTTCGCCGCCCGGTACTGCTGCATACCCAGCGGATAGCGGTTCATGTGATCCTCGGTCACATTCAGTATGGCGGCGGCCGCGGCGCGCAACCCGGCGGTGGTCTCCAGTTGGAAACTGGACAGCTCCAGCACATACAGCCGGCAAGGCGAATCGAGCAACATGAGCGCCGGCAGTCCGATATTGCCGCCGACGCCGGTCGGCCAACCCGCGCATTTGGCCATTTCCCCCACCAGCATGGTGACGGTGCTTTTGCCGTTGGAACCGGTCACGGCCACAATCGGCGCTTTGGCCTCGCGGCAAAACAGCTCGATATCGCCGACGATTTCCACTCCGGCGTCGGCGGCCGCCGCCATCGCCGGATGGGCGAGCGCAATGCCGGGACTGGCCACGATCAGATCCGCCGCCAGCAGCCAGTCCTCATTCAATCCCCCCAGATAGCGTTCGACCTTGTCGTCAAGTTTATCCAGGCCGGGGGGCGTAAAACGGGTATCCATCACCCGCGGCGTCACGCCCCGGCCGATGAAATAATCGACACAGGAAAGACCGGTGAGACCCAGCCCGATAATGACGACCTTTTTACCCTGATAATCGCTCATGATCACCGCACCTTCAGCGTCGCCAGTCCGATCAGGACCAGCATCAGCGAAATAACCCAGAAACGGACAATGACCCGCGGTTCCGGCCAGCCTTTCAATTCATAATGGTGATGAATGGGCGCCATGCGGAAAATTCGCTGACCGCGCAATTTGAACGACCCCACCTGCAAAATGACCGACAGGGTTTCCATCACGAACACGCCGCCCATGATGACCAGCAAAAACTCCTGGCGCAGCAGGACCGCGATGGTGCCCAGCGCGCCCCCCAGCGCCAGCGAACCGACATCGCCCATGAATACCTGGGCCGGATAGGTGTTGAACCATAAAAATCCCAGACCGGCGCCGACAATGGCGGTGCATACGATAACCAGTTCGCCGGCGAAACGGATATAGGGGATATGCAGATACCCGGCGAAATTCATGTTGCCGGTGGCCCAGGCCACCAGAGCCAGACCGGCGGCGACAAACACCGTCGGCATAATGGCCAATCCGTCGAGCCCGTCGGTCAGGTTGACCGCGTTACTGGTGCCGACAATGACGAAATACGCCAGCAAAACGTACATCAGCCCCAATTGCGGCATGATGTCCTTGAAAAACGGCACCACCAATTGCGTGGCCGGCGTGTTCTTGCCGACGGCATACATGGTAAACGCCACCAACAGCGCGATGACGGATTGCCAGAAATATTTCCAGCGGGCGATCAAGCCTTTGGTATCCTTGCGCACCACCTTGCGATAGTCGTCGATGAACCCCACCACGCCGTAGCCCAGCAGCACAAACAGCACGCACCAGACATAGGGATTGGACGGATAGGCCCACATCAGCACCGAAACGGTGATGGAGGTGAGGATCATCAGACCGCCCATGGTGGGCGTTCCCCGCTTGCTGAAATGGGATTCCGGACCGTCGCTGCGCACCACTTGGCCGATTTGCAGTTTCTGCAACCAGGCTATTAAGCGGGGTCCCATCCACAGCGAGATAAACAGGGCGGTCAGCAGACTGACGATGGCGCGGAACGTCAGGTAAGAAAAGACGTTAAAGCCCGAGTAGAATTGGACCAGATGTTCGGCCAGCCAGACTAACATGACACTTTCTCCTGTAACGCACGCACGACCTGCTCCATTGCGGCGCTACGTGATCCTTTCACCAAAACCGTAATGACCGTATGCCCGGACACTAATTGCGCCAAACGTTCCGTCAGCGACGCCTGATCCGGAAAATGCTCGCCCCGGCCGCTGGCCTCGCCGATAAGACGGCTCAACCGACCGACGCTCAGAACTTTGTCGATACCGGCCGCGCGCGCGGCGTCGCCCACCTGGCGATGACAGTCTTCGGCGTGATCGCCCAATTCGGCCATATCCCCCACCGCCATCACCCGATAACCGGGCATATCCCCAAGAACCTGCGCGGCGGCGGTCATTGAACCGACATTGGCGTTATAGCTGTCGTCGATCAATAGCCGCTGACCGCCCAGCGCAATGGGGAACAGCCGCCCCGGCACGGCCTTAAGTTGCGCCAGTCCGGCGATAACCGCCGGGAGCGACGCGCCGGCGGACAACGCCAGCGCGCTGGCCGCCAGGGCGTTGGCCACATTATGCCGCCCCGGGAGCGGCAGGGTCACCGTACCGCTTCCCTGCGGCGTATGCAGAACAAACGCCACGCCGCCCCCCGCCGGCCGGATGTCTTCGGCATGAAAATCCGCCGTCGGGTCGCTGACCGAGAAGCGCCAGACGGTCTGCCCGCCCAGCATGGTTTGCCAGTGCGCCCAATCATTGCTGTCGGCATTGATGATGGCGTGTCCCCCCGCCGGCAGGCCGGCGAAAATCTCGCCTTTGGCGCGGGCCACCCCGTCCAGGGAGCCGAAACCGGCCAAATGGGCGGCGGAAAGGTTATTGACCAGCGCGCTGTCCGGCCGGACCAGGGAGACCGTATAAGCGATTTCGCCGATATGATTCGCGCCCAGCTCGATAACCGCAAAGTCGTCCGCCGGCGTCAGGCGCAACAGCGTCAAAGGCACGCCGATATCATTATTGAAATTGCCGGCGGTCGCCAGCACCCGTCCGCATTGACGCAGGATCGCGGCGGTCATTTCCTTAACCGAGGTTTTACCGGACGAACCGGTCAAGGCCACCACTTTGGCCGACGTTTGCCGGCGTACCCAGGCGCCCAGGCTTCCCAGCGCCAGCCGGGTGTCCGCCACCACGATCTGCGGCGCATCCAGCGGTAAGCGCTTACTTGCCAAGATGGCCCGCGCTCCCGCCGCCACCGCCTGCGCGGCGAAATCGTGGGCATCGAACGTTTCCCCTTTCAGGGCCACAAACAGGCAGGATTCCGTTACCCGGCGGGAATCGGTGGCGACCGTATCAACAGTGCAGTCCGAGCCGACGAGTTCGCCGTCAAGCAGCGTTGCCAATGTCTGCAGTGACACGGTAATCATGCGATCGCCCCCAATAGCCGTGCTACGGTGGTGCGATCGGAATAATCCAGTCGCTGCTGACCGATAATCTGGTAGTCCTCGTGACCTTTGCCGGCCACCAGCACCACGTCCTGGGAGGACGCCTGCATAATGGCGCTGGTCACCGCCTCCACCCGGCCCGGGATCACCATGGCCCGGCCGGCATCCAGCAAACCGGACAGAATGTCATTAATGATGGCCTGCGGCGCTTCGCTGCGCGGGTTATCGTCGGTAATCACCACCCGATCGGCATATTGCTCGGCGATGCCGCCCATCAGCGGCCGTTTGCCTTTATCCCGATCGCCGCCGCAGCCGAAAACGCACCAGAGCTTGCCGCGACAATGCAGGCGCGCCGCCGAAAGGGCCTTTTCCAGCGCATCCGGCGTGTGGGCGTAATCCACCACGACCGTCGGTTTTCCATCGCCATGGAACACTTCCATGCGGCCGCACACCGATTGCAGCCGGCCGCCGGTACGCAGCAGATCGGCCAGCGGATACCCCATCGCCAGCAAGGCGGCCAGCGCCAACATGGCATTGGCGACGTTAAACTCGCCTATCAGGCGACTGTCAATCCGCCCGCCGCCCCAACTGGAGTCAAAACGGATGCCGGCGCCGTCGCCATGGTAATCAACCTGTTCGACCCGCAGCCAGCGAGCGGGACGCGGGTCGGGCAGACAGCCCCGTACCGATACCGCCACCGCTTCCGGCAATGCGGCCAGCCAGCGGCGACCCACCGAATCATCGGCGTTGATAATGCGCTCCCCCACCGGATTATCGGCGAACAGGCGCCATTTGGCCGCTTCATACCGGGCCATGTCGCCATGGTAGTCAAGATGATCGCGGCTCAGATTGGTGAAGATCGCCGCGGCGAAATGCACGTCGGCCACCCGGTATTGCACGAGCCCATGGGAGGAAACCTCCATGGCGGCGAAAGTGGCGCCCTGCGCCAACAGATGGTCCAGGGTCTGCTGGATATCAATGGCGGAGCCGGTGGTGTTTTCCGCGGGCGCCACCCGCCCCAGTAAACCGTTGCCCACCGTGCCCATCACGGCGCTGGTTTCACCGAGTAATTGCGTCCACTGCGCCAAAAGATGGGCCGTGGTGGTTTTGCCGTTGGTGCCGGTTACGCCCGCCAGCCGTAAACGGGTGGAGGGCTGATGATAAAACCGGCCGGCCAGGGCCGACAGCCGCTGGTTAAGATTGGCCAGATAAATGACGGGCACGCCATGGGTCAAACGTATCTCGCCATCCGCAGCCACGCCTTGCGCTTCCGCCACGACGGCGGCGACGCCTTGCGCTATCGCCTGGGAAATATAGTCACGCCCGTCCGCCTTATGGCCGGCGATCGCCACGAACAGATCCCCGGCAGCCGCCGCGCGGCTGTCAAGGGTCATTTCCCGTAAGCGCGGCTCCGGCGCCGAAGGCACCCAGGGAGCCAGCAGGTCGCGCAAATTACGATCGGTCACCTGATCCCTCTTCTTGATTGACTACCATTTCATTTTTATCTCCGGTCGGTATCGCATCCGGCTCCACGTTCATGGTGCGCAGCACGCCCCCCATGATGGCGCCGAACACCGGCGCGGAAACCGCGCCGCCGTAGTATTTACCGGCCTGGGGATCGTTTATCACCACGACCAGGGCAAAGCGGGGCTGACTGGCCGGCGCCACGCCTGCGGTGTAGGCAATGTATTTATTGATGTATTGGCCATCCGGCCCCACTTTCTTCGCGGTGCCGGTTTTGATGGCGATGCGGTAACCCTTGATGGCGGCCTTGGTGCCGCCGCCGCCCGGCAACGCCACGCTTTCCATCATATGCACCACGGTGCGCACCAGCGGCTCCGGAAAGACCCGCTCACCCGCCACCGGCGGATCGACCTTAGTGATCGACAGCGGCCGCAGCACGCCCAGGCTGCCGATGGTGGCGTAAACACGGGCCAACTGTAACGGCGTCACCATCAGCCCGTAACCGAATGAGAAGGTGGCCCTCTCTATGTCGGACCACCGTTGTTTATGGGGAAATAAGCCACTGCTTTCTCCGACCAACCCCAAATTGGTCGCCTTACCCAGTCCAAAACGCGAGTAAGTATCCACCAGCGCCGAGGACGGCATCGCTAATGCCAGTTTCGAAACGCCGACATTACTCGATTTTTGCAGAACACCGGTCAGGGTAAGTTCGGCATAACGGCCGACATCCTTGATTTCATGGCCGTTGATATAATAAGGCAACGTATTGATTACTGAATTTTCCTTGATCACGCCGCGCTGCAGCGCGGTCATCACCACCATGGGTTTCACGGTGGAACCCGGCTCGAAAATATCGGTAATGGCGCGGTTGCGCATCACGTCGTTCGGCGTGCCGGCCAGATTGTTCGGGTTGTAGGACGGACTGTTGACCATCGCCAGCACTTCGCCGGTATTGACATCCACCAGCACGGCGGAACCGGATTCGGCCTTATTGAAGGCCACGGCGTTGTTGAGCTCGCGATAAACCAGGGCCTGTAAACGCTCATCGATGCTTAACACCAGATTGTGCGCCGCCTGGCTGTCCACCATGGCGATATCCTCTATCACCCGGCCAAAGCGATCTTTGCGTACGGTCCGTTCCCCCGGCTGCCCGGTCAGCCAGCGGTCAAAGCTTTTTTCCAGACCCTCGATGCCCTGGCCATCGATATTGGTAAAGCCGATAAGGTGCGCGGTCACCTGGCCGGCCGGATAATAGCGCCGCGATTCTTGCCGCAGGTAGACGCCGGGTAATTTCAGTTTGTGTATATACTCGCCGATGGCCGGATTGACTTGCCGCGCCAGATAAACGAACCGGCCTTTGGGGTTGGCGTTGATGCGCGCCGATACTTGATCCAGCGGCACGGAAATCGCATCCGACAGCGCCTTCCAGCGGCTGTCCAAGGTCATGCCGCCTTTGTCGTTCAATTCCTTCGGATCGGCCCAGATAGCGTTGACCGGCACGCTGACCGCCAGCGGCCGGCCGGAGCGATCGCTTATCATGCCCCGCGAGGTCGGCACTTCCTGCACGCGCAGCGAGCGCATGTCCCCCTCGCGCACCAGGCGATCGGGATTGACCACTTGCAGATAACCCACCCGGGCGATCAGGCCCGCCAGGGCGATAACGATACAACCGCACAACAACGCAAAACGCCAGCTGACAAAGCTGGCCTGATCTACGTCGCGTTTTAGTTTTATCGCCCGTGCGGCTTTCATGTAATTTCGGCCATCCGTCGTTTTTATTGTCGAAGCATGATCTATTGTTCTACCACGATGTTTTCCTGCGCCGGATCCACGTGCTGCATTTTGAGTTTCTCCGTCGCGATGCGTTCAACCCGGCTATGGTCGCCCAACGCGTTTTCCTCGAGGATCAGATTGCGCCACTCAATGTCCAGCGCGTCCCTCTCAAGCACCAATTGTTCCCGTTGCGCGGTGAGGCGCCGCGTTTCGTTGGTGGTCGTCACCACCAGCACCGCCGACACCAGCACCGCCGCCAACAGGATTAACGGCAGTTTGGCATGCCGTAACATATCCTCGCCGATAACGCCGATAAGTCCGTGGCGTTCATTGCCCATCATGACGCCAGCCTCTCGGCCAGACGCAGCACCGAACTACGCGCCCGGGGGTTGTCCTCCACCTCTTGTCCGGAGGGTTGCAGCTTGCCCGCCACTTTCAGTTGCGGTTTGCCCCATTGGGCGATTTGCGCCTCGGTTAACGGCATATTGGCCGGCACCCGCGGACCACGGCTATGATCGCGGATAAAACGTTTGACCAACCGGTCCTCCAGCGAGTGAAAGCTAATCACCGACAGGCGCCCGCCCGGAGCCAGAACGGCCAACGCCCCGTCCAACGCCCGTTCCAGTTCTTCCAGTTCGCTATTGATGTAGATGCGGATGGCCTGAAATGTGCGGGTGGCGGGATGTTTGTGCTTTTCGCGATAGGGACTGGCGGCGGCGACCAGCTCGGCCAACTGATGCGTGCGCGTCAGCGGCGACTGCCGGTTGCGTTCGACGATCGCTTGCGCGATACGCCGGGCGAAACGTTCTTCGCCGAAAGTTTTCAGCACCCAGGCGATATCTTCGGCCTCGGCCTGAGCCAGCCATTCGGCCGCCGACAGGCCGCGGGTCGTGTCCATCCGCATATCCAGAGGCCCGTCGCGCATAAAGGAAAATCCCCTCAGCGGATCATCCAACTGCGGCGACGATACCCCCAGATCCAGCAGAATGCCGTCGATCTTCCCGGTCAGCCGCCGCTGCGCCATATAATCGGCCAGGGATGAAAACGGCCCGTGGATAATGCTGAAACGGGGATCCTGCCAAGCCAGGGCGGCTTCCACGGCCTGGGGATCGCGATCTATAGCCAGCAGCCGGCCCTCCGTCCCCAGCCGGGACAGAATAAGCCGCGAATGCCCACCGCGCCCGAACGTGCCGTCGACGTAAACGCCGTCGGGACGAATATTCAGACCGTTTACCGCTTCATCCAGCAAGACGGTGGTATGTAGATACGTTTCTGCCATAGCTATAGAGACAAGTCTTGTAGTCGGACGGACAACGGTTCCTGCGCCGACAATTCTGCGTCTATATCGTCCTTGACTTGTTGATACCAGGTCTGTTCATCCCACAATTCAAACTTATTGAATTGTCCGACCAGCATCACTTCTTTGGTTAGCCCGGCATGCTGCCGCAGCGTCTGCGCGATCAGCAGACGTCCGGCGCCGTCCATCTGGCATTCACTGGCGTGGCCCAGCAACAAACGCTGCACGCGGCGCTCCGCGGGGTTCATGCTTGAGAGGCCCGCCAGCTTCTGTTCGATGATTTCCCACTCCGGCAAAGGGTAAAGCAACAGGCACGGCTGGTGGAGGTCGATGGTGCACACCATCAAACCCTCCGTTTCCTCGATCAGCTTCTCCCGGTAACGGGTCGGCACGGCAAGCCTGCCTTTGCTGTCGAGGTTGACCAACGTCGCCCCACGGAACATATGCCGATTTACCCCTCAGAAACCCTTTTTACCACTTTGTCCCACTTATTCCCACGCAAAAGAGTGTACGAATGGTGTTAAAACATTGTCAAGCTACTAACGAGCAAGAATGGGATTATTTATGCCTGGGATAAGACGCTCGCGAGGAAATTAGTTGGCGTTGGATAAAAAAGTATACAAATAACATCATGATAATCATAAAGGGGGCGATCTGATAAAAATGCGTAAATTTGTGATATAACCCCAATCCCCCGCTGTCCGGGGGAGCTGGGCGATCCGGCGCGTGGATTATACGCCATAGGCTGTAGGGCGCTCAATCGGCTTGTTGACGACCCCCTTCTTTCATTTGCCCGATGCCGGTTTTTTTATGGTGAGACTTTAAGCTATCTCAAATTGTTTTCGAAATATAATGAGCTCATAGGTATAAATAAAATCCAGTTTCCCCTTTATTTACTTCCGGCGGCACTGTTTTTCTTACCCAATGATTATTTGTTTTCGGACAGATTATTTCACCTTTCCAGAATTATCCGAAAGCGTTCGTTTTGCGCGCTGTATTCCACCCTACTTCAACAGGCTTGTCTGGAACCTGGTGGGCGGCAGTGATTTACCATGAAAATAACTTCATGATATATATATTTTTTTTGTTTTTGACCGAGGGAAATCGTCCAATTCGTTTTAAAAAAAATTTTTTTAGGGATAACCCCCTGTGGATGACATAAAATAAAGATTAAACACTAGTTAACTTGCATTAAGCAGTGATGTAAACTACATATTAATAAATATCTACAATAAAACACTATGTAAACTAATTGTTTGCATGACGTTGTATTGATCACGTTCAGCTTTTGGAGCCCCCTGTTATGTTCTCCCGCTCGTCCCGTTTACGTATGGCCGCGGCCGATACTTTCGCCCTGGTGGTCTACTGTTTTATCGCCGGTATGATCATCGAAGTATTGATATCAGGCATGACCCTTGAGCAATCCCTTTCCTCGCGCCTGTTGTCGGTGCCCGTCAATATCGCCATCGCCTGGCCCTATGGCCGTTACCGCGATGCCGTACTGGGTCTGGCGCGCCGCCTGGGCCCCGATCAGTTCTGGACGCGGAACCTGGCCGATCTGCTGGCCTATGTCAGCTTCCAGTCGCCGGTCTATATGGCCATTCTTTGGTCGGTGGGGGCGGACGGCGAACAAATACTGACCGCGGTGACGTCCAATGCCGTCGGTTCCATGATTCTGGGCGTTGTCTACGGCTACTTTCTCGAATACTGCCGCCGGCTGTTCCATGTCGCCGGCTATGTCAACTGAACCCGGGTCCGGGCGCTGATCGCCCGTCCAATGCGTTGCGCCCGCGGTCTCCTTTTATGCCTTACGCCGGCCAGTCGCCGGAAACGCCAACGGCCCGTCGCTAACGGGCCGTTGCTTTCAAACCGATGTCTGCGCGAGCTTCTCAGGCGCGGCTAAGGGATCCCCGCCGAAACAGGCTACGCCGCAAACGGGTCAGCCCCGGCTTTGGCCGGTGCGGTTCGTCAAGGCTGGCCAGAACCAGCTCCAGCACCCGCTCGGCCACTTCCCGGTGCCGCTGCGCCACCGCCAGTACCGGACATTCAAGAAAATCCAGCAGCTCGTTATCACCAAAGGTGGCGATGGCCAGATCGGCCGGCAGACGGCCTCGGCGTTTAAGGATCACATCCATGATCCCCTGCAGCAGTGAAAATGAGGTGGTGAATATGCATTTCGGCAACGGATGGCTTTCCAGATAGCGGCTGAACAGCGCCGCCGAGGAGGACCGTTCGTAGCTGTTGGCATAGAGGAAATCGGGCTGGCGGGGATCATCGCCCCAGCCTTGGCGAAATCCCTGCTCGCGCAGAAAACTCACCGACAACTCCGGCAATGCGCCCAGATAAAGCACCGTCTCGCCGGGAAAATGGCGCAATTCCCCGGCCAGCATCTGTGCATCATCCTGATCGGCGCCCACCACGCTGATAAAATGCTCGCGATCCAGGGCGCGATCCAGCGCCACAATGGGGAAAGTGTCTTCGGCCCAGCGCTGGTAAAAGGGATGTTCCGGCGGCAACGCGGTGGAAACGATAATGGCATCCACTTGACGCTGTAATAGATGCTCGACGCAACGCATCTCGTTATCCGGCTGGTCCTCGGAGCAGGCAATCAAAAGCTGGTAGCCCCGCTGGCGTGCCTGGCGCTCCAGATAGTTGGCAATACGGGTATAACTGGTATTTTCCAGATCGGGAATCACCAGGCCGATGGAACGGGTTCTCCCTGCCCTAAGCCCGGCGGCGACCGCATTGGGATGATAGTTGTGCTCACGCACCACGGCCATCACTTTTTCCACGGTTTTATCGCTGACGCGGTACTGTTTCGCTTTGCCGTTAATCACATAACTGGCGGTGGTGCGCGAGACGCCGGCCAGGCGCGCTATCTCATCCAGTTTCACAGAATCTCCTTGCGCTGTTGATGATCACCCTGTGCCAATATGTCCATAATCTCATCAGGGAATACAGCTATGTTACAGCTATCGGTGCAAAATACTATATACCTGTCATATTTCACGTTGCGGCTTTGCCGGCGGCCGCGGCGTTGCGGTTTAGCGCATGACCTTATCGCCGCGCGACAGGCCGACCACGCCGGACCGCGCGACTTCGACAATTTCAGCCGCTTCGCGGATGGTCGCCAGGAACGCGTCCAGCTTATCGCTGGCGCCCGCCAATTGCACGGTATACAGCGTGGGCGTCACATCGACGATTTGCCCGCGGAAGATATCGGCGCAACGTTTCACCTCTTCGCGATGGGGACCGCTGGCCTGCACTTTCACCAGCATAATTTCCCGCTCCACATGGGTGCCCTGCCCATGGCCCAGTTCGCTGACGCGCAACACATCGATAAGCTTATGCAGCTGCTTTTCGATTTGTTCAAGCACTTTGGCGTCCCCCACGGTCTGGATGGTCATGCGCGACAGGGTGGGATCGTCGGTCGGCGCCACGGTAAGGCTTTCAATATTATAACCGCGTTGGGCGAACAGGCCGATAACCCGCGACAACGCGCCCGATTCGTTTTCCAGTAAAACCGATAAAATCCGGCGCATGATCAGGTCCTCTCCGTTTTGCTTAACCACATTTCATCCATACCGCCGCCGCGAACCTGCATGGGATAGACGTGTTCCGAGCCATCGACCATCACATCCACAAATACCAGGCGATGCTTCTGGGCCAGCGCCGAGGCCAGCTTGCTCTCAAGTTCATCCGGCGACTGTATTGCGATGCCCACATGACCGTAGGCTTCCGCCAATTTGACGAAATCCGGCAGGGATTCCATATAGGACTGGGAATGGCGACCGGAATAAATCATATCCTGCCACTGTTTGACCATGCCCAAATAGCGGTTGTTCAACAGCACCACCACCACGGGCAGACCGTATTGCAGCGCGGTGGACAGTTCCTGGATGTTCATTTGGATACTGCCGTCGCCGGTTATGCAAATGACGGTTTCGTCGGGCAGCGCCAGTTTCGCGCCCAGCGCCGCCGGCAAACCGAAACCCATGGTGCCGAGTCCGCCGGAATTGATCCAGCGGCGCGGCTCGTCAAAGGGATAGTAGAGCGCGGCGAACATCTGATGCTGGCCGACATCCGAGGTGACATAGGCTTTGCCTTCGGTCAAACGATACAGCGCCTCGACCACGGCCTGGGGTTTGATTTTACCGCTGTCGCGGTCATAGTCCAGACAATGGCGGGCCCGCCATTGTTCAATCTTCTGCCACCAGTCGCGCAATGCGTCATAAGGCTGCGGCGCATCGCCCTGATTGAGTTGCTCGAGGATTTGCATGAGCACCTGCCGGGCATCGCCGACAATGGGGATATCCGCCGTCACCGTCTTGGAAATGGACGCCGGGTCGACGTCAATATGCAATATGGTGGCGTCAGGGCAGTATTTCAGCAGGTTATTGGTGGTGCGATCGTCAAAACGCACGCCAACCGCGAAGATCACATCGGCTCCATGAATGGTCATATTCGCTTCATAAGTGCCGTGCATACCCAGCATACCGAGATGTTGGCGATGGGTGCCGGGGAAACTGCCCAGGCCCATCAGCGAGCTGACCACGGGGATGTTCAGTTTTTCCGCCAGTTGGCGCAGTTCCTGGTGACAGCCGGCGGTAATCGCCCCGCCGCCGGTGTAAATCACCGGCCGCTCGGCGGCCAGCAAGGTCTGCGCCGCCCGGCGAATCTGGCCCTTGTGCCCTTGCACCGTCGGATTATAAGAACGCATCGATACCGACTCGGGATACACGTAAGGCAGTTTCACGGCGGGATTCAAAATGTCTTTGGGCAAATCGATGACAACCGGCCCCGGACGGCCGGTGGACGCGAGATAAAACGCCTTTTTCAGCACGTCCGGGATGTCCTCGGTTTTCTTGACCAAATAGCTGTGTTTGACCACTGGGCGGGAGATACCCACCATGTCGCATTCCTGGAACGCGTCAAAACCAATCAGCGTGCTGGCGACTTGTCCGGAAATCACCACCAGCGGGATCGAATCCATATAGGCGGTGGCGATACCGGTTATCGCGTTGGTGGCGCCGGGACCCGATGTCACCAGCACCACGCCCACCTGGCCGGTGGCGCGGGCGTAGCCATCGGCCATGTGTACCGCCCCTTGCTCGTGGCGCACCAGAATATGATCGATGCCGCCGAGCGTATGCAAAGCGTCATAAATGTCCAGCACGGCTCCGCCGGGATAACCGAATACATGTTTCACGCCCTGATCAATTAACGATCGGACCACCATCTCGGCACCTGACAACATCTCCATGGGTTCGCCTCCAGGCTTTCAAAAGTTCTGCGGCGGCCGTCGCGCGGGCCGTCGCCGGGTACAGGTAAAGTCGTGACAATGACATCTGAATGACGTGTCGTTATGAATGATGACCGGTAACGATAACGCCAGTTGATGGCCCAGGCAATTGGCAAAAAAAACACGGACCGGCATTGAAACAGTCATTACTCCGTCATTCAGGTTAATAGCGATATAAAATAGCGTCTATAATGGGTTTATCACCCCTGTGGGCTGCTTGTTGCGACAATAACGGCAATTCACATCGTTGCAACCGGGCAAACGTTTGCGAAGGATGATAAGCATTATGTATGAAATGTTGACATTAAAGAACGATTCATGTACCAATAAATATCAATACACCATTATGACGTGGACGCCGACTGATCATGTTCGTTTCTGCCCGCCTACTCAGCCTACTACTACTCGCACTTTCGATGCGCGGTACGCTGGTACGCGGAGTGTAGAAACGCCCCCTGACGTCCCAGAGAAAAAAACCCGCGCATTGCGCGGGTTTTTTTATGCCTGCAATGCGCCTTGATAACGACATAGGATCCGATATGAGCGAACAAGTAATTATTTTCGATACCACCCTGCGCGATGGCGAACAAGCATTGCAAGCCAGTCTGAGTGTGAAGGAAAAGCTGCAGATCGCCCTGGCGCTGGAAAGAATGGGTATCGATGTGATGGAAGTGGGTTTTCCGGTTTCCTCGCCGGGCGATTTCGAGTCGGTCCAGACTATCGCACGCCAGATCAAAAACAGTCGGGTATGCGGCCTGGCCCGCTGCGTCGACAAGGATATCGATGTGGCCGCCGAGGCCCTGCGCGTCGCCGACGCTTTCCGTATTCACGTTTTTCTGGCCACCTCCACCCTGCATATCGAATCCAAACTGAAACGCAGTTTTGACGAAGTGATGGACATGGCGGTGCGTTCGGTCAAACGCGCCCGCAATTACAGCGACGACGTGGAGTTCTCTTGCGAAGACGCCGGCCGCACGCCCATCGATAACCTGTGCCGCATCGTCGAAGCGGCCATCGCCGCCGGCGCCCGTACCATCAATATCCCCGACACCGTCGGCTATACGACCCCGCTGCAATTTAGCGGCATCATCTCCTCCCTGTTTCAGCGCGTGCCCAATATTGATCAGGCCGTAATTTCCGTGCATTGCCATGACGATCTGGGCATGGCGGTGGGCAACTCCATTGCCGCGGTGCAGGCCGGCGCCCGCCAGGTGGAGGGGACGCTGAACGGTATCGGCGAGCGTGCCGGCAATACCGCGCTGGAGGAAGTGATTATGGCCATCAAGGTGCGCGCCGACATTTTAGGCGTCCATACCGGTATACGGCATCAGGAAATCTATCGCACCAGCCAGGTAGTCAGCCAATTATGCAATATGCCGATTCCAGGCAATAAGGCGGTGGTCGGCGCCAATGCCTTCGCCCACTCGTCCGGTATCCACCAGGACGGCGTGCTGAAAAACCGCCAGAACTATGAAATCATGACGCCGGAAAGCATCGGTCTGAAAGAAGTCCAGCTCAACCTGACTTCTCGCTCCGGCCGGGCCGCGGTTAAACACCGCATGCAGGAAATGGGTTATCGGGAAGAAGACTATAACCTGGAAGAACTGTACCAGGCCTTCTTGAAACTGGCGGATAAAAAGGGCCAGGTGTTCGACTATGATCTGGAAGCGCTGGCGTTTATCAATAAACAGCAGGAAGAGCCCGAACATTATCGGCTGGAGGCGTTCAGCGTTCAGTCCGGCTCCCATGACATCGCCACCGCCTCGGTCAAATTGGCCGTAGGGGATGATGTCATCGCCGAGGCGGCCACGGGAAACGGTCCGGTTGACGCGGTATACCAGGCGCTGAACCGCATCACCGGCTACCCCATCAAATTGCAAAAATACCAGTTGACCGCCAAAGGCCAGGGACGAGACGCGCTGGGCCAGGTAGATATCGTGGTGGAATATCAGGGCCGCCGCTTCCACGGCGTGGGATTGGCCACGGATATCGTCGAATCTTCGGCCAAGGCCATGATACACGTCATTAATAATATTTGGCGGGCGCAGCAAGTGGAAATCGAACTCAAACGTCTGCAAGGACAGAATAATAAACGGGACTATCAGGAAACGGTATAACATGAGCAAGACACATCACATAGCGGTATTGCCGGGCGACGGCATTGGTCCGGAAGTCATGGCGCAGGCCCATAAGGTGCTGGACGCGGTGCGCCGGCGCTTCGGCACGCGCATTACCACCGCCGAGTACGATGTCGGCGGCGCGGCCATCGACCGCCAGGGTTCGCCGCTGCCCGCCGCCACGGTCGCCGGTTGCGAGCAGGCCGACGCCATTTTGTTCGGTTCGGTGGGCGGGCCCAAGTGGGAACATTTGCCCCCTGATGAGCAGCCGGAACGCGGCGCATTATTGCCGCTGCGCAAGCATTTCAAATTATTCAGCAATCTTCGTCCGGCCCGGCTCTACCCCGGTCTGGAGGCGTTTTGCCCGCTGCGCGCCGATATCGCCGACCGGGGTTTCGATATCCTGTGCGTTCGCGAACTGACCGGCGGGATCTATTTCGGCCAGCCGAAAGGCCGGGAAGGAACCGGCAAACATGAGCGCGCCTTCGATACCGAGGTCTATTACCGCTTTGAGATCGAACGTATCGCCCGTATCGCTTTCGAGTCCGCCCGCAAGCGCCGGAAAAAGGTCACATCCATCGATAAAGCCAATGTGTTGCAGTCTTCCATACTGTGGCGGGAAATCGTCACCGACATCGCCGGGGATTATCCCGATGTGTCGCTGGCCCATTTGTATATTGATAACGCGACCATGCAGCTCATCAAGGATCCGTCGCAATTCGACGTCTTGCTGTGCTCCAACCTGTTCGGCGACATTCTCTCCGACGAATGCGCCATGATCACCGGCTCGATGGGCATGCTGCCCTCCGCCAGCCTCAACGAACAGGGTTTCGGCCTGTACGAGCCGGCCGGTGGTTCGGCCCCGGATATCGCCGGTAAAAACCTGGCCAATCCCATCGCGCAAATTCTCTCCGCCGCCCTGTTGCTACGATACAGCCTCGGCCTGGACGATGCGGCCGACGCCATTGAACAGGCGGTTAACCAGGCGCTGGCCGCCGGTCGACGCACCGCCGATTTGGCCGGCGGCGGACCGGCGATCGGCACCGATGAAATGGGTTCAATTATTGCCGGTTATATCACTGAAGGGGCATGAATATTATGGGCAAGTCGTTATACCAAAAATTATATGATGCACATGTGGTTTATCAGGCGCCGGAAGAGACGCCTTTGTTATATATCGACCGCCATTTGGTCCACGAAGTGACATCGCCCCAGGCCTTCGACGGATTGCGCGCCATGGGCCGTCCGGTGCGGCAGCCGGGTAAAACCTTCGCCACCATGGATCACAATGTCTCCACCCAGACCCGGGACATTAACGCCAGCGGCGAGATGGCCCGTATTCAGATGCAGGAGCTGATTAAGAACTGCGCTGAATTCGGCATCCAGCTTTATGATCTCAACCATCCCTATCAGGGCATCGTTCATGTGATCGGGCCGGAACAAGGCATGACCCTGCCGGGCATGACCATTGTCTGCGGCGATTCCCATACCGCCACCCATGGCGCCTTCGGCGCGCTGGCCTTCGGCATCGGCACATCGGAAGTGGAACATGTGCTGGCGACCCAAACCCTGAAACAGGGCCGGGCCAAAACCATGAAGGTCGAAGTGACCGGCAGCGCCGCCGGCGGCATCACCGCCAAAGACATTGTGCTGGCGGTGATCGGTAGCATCGGCTCCGCCGGCGGCACCGGTCATGTCGTGGAATTCTGCGGCGAGGCGATTAGCGCATTGAGCATGGAAGGCCGCATGACGCTGTGCAACATGGCCATCGAAATGGGCGCCAAAGCCGGTTTGGTGGCGCCTGACGACACGACCTTCGCCTACTTGCAGGGCCGTCAGTTCGCTCCCAAAAGCGATAACTGGCCAAAGGCGGTGGCCTACTGGAAGACGCTGCGCTCCGACGACGACGCGGTATTCGACAAAATCGTCACTCTCAGGGCGGAAGACATCGCGCCACAGGTGACGTGGGGCACCAACCCCGGCCAGGTTATCGCCATTAACGAAACGATCCCCTCCCCCGACGCGTTCAGCGATCCGGCCGAGCGCAATTCCGCCGCCAAAGCCCTGGCCTATATGGATTTACAGCCCGGTATCCGCCTGACCGAAGTCAGTATTGATAAGGTTTTCATCGGTTCGTGCACCAATTCGCGCATCGAGGATTTACGCGCGGCGGCGGCTATCGCCAAGGGCCGCCGCGTGGCGGCCGGCGTGCAAGCCATCGTTGTGCCGGGTTCCGGCCCGGTCAAGGCTCAGGCGGAAGCCGAGGGATTGGATAAGATTTTTATCGAGGCCGGGTTCGAATGGCGCCTGCCGGGCTGCTCCATGTGTCTGGCGATGAACAACGATCGCCTCAATCCCGGCGAACGCTGCGCCTCCACCAGCAACCGTAATTTCGAAGGCCGTCAGGGCCGCGGCGGCCGAACCCACCTGGTCAGTCCGGCCATGGCGGCGGCGGCGGCGGTCGCCGGACATTTCGCCGATATTCGCGAATTGAATTAAGGAAACAGCACCATGGCTAAATTTACGCAACACACCGGGCTGGTGGCGCCGCTGGACGCCGCGAATGTGGATACCGACGCCATCATCCCCAAACAGTTTCTGCAAAAAGTCACCCGTACCGGTTTTGGCCAGCATTTGTTCAACGATTGGCGTTTCCTGGACAATGACGGCCTTAAGCCCAATCCCGATTTTGTGCTGAACAGGCCCCGCTATAAAGGCGCCAGTATTTTGCTGGCCCGGGAGAATTTCGGTTGCGGCTCCTCCCGCGAGCACGCGCCCTGGGCCTTGACCGATTATGGTTTCCGGGTGGTGATCGCCCCGAGCTTCGCCGATATCTTCTATAGCAACAGTTTTAACAACCAATTGCTGCCGGTGGCGCTGCCCGCCGAACAGGTCGATGAATTGTTCAAGCTGGTGGCCGCCCGCGAAGGCGTGACCTTTATGGTGGATCTGGAACGTCAGCAGGTCATCGCCGGCGATAAAACCTACCCGTTCGCCATCGACGCTTTCCGCCGCCACTGCATGATCAACGGGCTGGACGCCATCGGCCTGACTTTACAGCATGAAGCCGACATCGCCGAGTACGAAAACCGGCAGCCGGCGTTTTTGCTTTAAGTCCCCCATAAAAAAAACCGGCGGGCGGAAGCCTGCCGGCGGATAAGTCATCCAAACTTCTTACGTTTGTCTGCGGCGATGAGTCCATCATCGCCTCATACCCCCGGCGCTACAGCCACCGTCGGTATTCCTCCTCGGACAGGCGGTGAATATGTCATTGGGTTACCTGCAATAGCGCCGCCATTCGGGACCGCGCCAGAGCCGCCCCATTTCCTGTCCGTGCCGCATTGCCGCAAGCCCGTAAATAACGCCGATAAAAACGTCGCAAGACGGCACTATTCATCATGTTGCTCCCGGCAGTCGCTTTCGATATGAACAGTATCGGCTTATTATAGGGGAAGAAAAATGGATGGCTTTTCCCGGAGATTTCCTCTTTTATGGCCTCGCCCCGCTTACAACAGCAATTTATCCGTCTCTGGCAAAGTTGCCAGGGCCAGCCGCAGGACACCACGTTGCAGGCATTGGCGCAATGCCTCAATTGCTCGCGCCGCCACGTGCGTTCCCTGTTGAAAACCATGCAAGACATGGGGTGGTTGGAATGGCGCTCGGAAGCCGGGCGCGGTAAACGCTCGCGCCTGATTTTCCACTATACCGGCCTGGCCTTGCAGCAACAGCGCGCCGAAGACTTGCTGGAAAACGATCGTATCGATCAACTTGTACAACTGGTAGGCGATAAAGAACGGGTGCGGCGGATGCTGCTTTCCCACCTGGGCCGCAGCTTTCGTGAAGGGCGGCATATTCTGCGGGTTCTGTATTACCGTCCGTTACTGAACCTGCTGCCCGGCACGCCGCTGCGCCGCTCGGATAACCATATCGCCCGGCAAATTTTCAGCGGTCTGACCCGGATAAATGAGGAAAACGGGGAACTTGAAGCGGATTTAGCACACCATTGGCAGCGGATTACCGCGCAGCACTGGCGTTTTTATCTGCGTCCGGCCATTCATTTCCACCATGGACGGGAGTTAACGGTGGATGACGTCAGCCAATCTCTGCTGCGCCTGCGCGATCTTGCCCTGTTCGGCCACATCCTGGAAGTCCGCGCGGTCGCCGTCAATACGCTCGACATTACCCTGTCCGACCCGGACGAATGGTTGCCGTGGCTGCTCAGCAGCGTACCGGCAATGATTCTGCCGCAGGAGTGGGCCAGCCTGCCGGATTTCGCCCGCCGTCCCGTGGGTACCGGGCCTTACGCCATCGTCGACAACCGGCCGGAACAATTGAAGATGCGCGCCTTTGACGACTATTTTGGCTATCGGGCCCTGATTGACGAAGTCAATGTCTGGATACTGCCGGATCTTTCCGCCGAACTAACCTATCTGGCGATGCAGGTACAAGGAGACGACAGCCGGCGGGATGAATTGGAAACCCGGTTGGGAGAAGGCTGTTATTTTCTGTTGTTCGACCAGCGCTCGCCGCTAATGGCCGATCCCGATATCCGCCGCTGGCTGTGCGAAAACATCGATCCGATATCTCTGCTGGCCGAGGCGGGCACGGCCTATCAGCATTACTGGACCCCGGCCTACGGCATTCTGCCCCGCTGGTATCATGGCCAGTCCGCCAAACCCTGGCCGAAGCCGGCGGGACTGACGCAATTAACTTTGACGTTCTACAGCAACCACGCCGAGTTCGACGATTTGTGCCAGACCCTGGCACGGGTTCTGGCCCGCCAGGGTATCACCCTGAAAGTGAATCAGTTGGATTATGCCGACTGGTACCGGGGCGCGGCGCCAAGCGATGTGTGGCTCGGCAGCGTTAACTTCGCCCTGCCCCTGGAATTCTGGCTGTTCGCCGCGTTTTATGAAATGCCGCTGTTGCACCACTGCCTGCAAACGGATTTCGCGCGCGAAGCCGAGGCATGGCGCCACAAGCGATTGGTTTTGCCGGAATGGTGCCGTTCGCTGGTGGCCAGCCATCATTTGCTGCCGTTGCTGCATCATCGCTTAATCCTGCAAGGGCAGCGCAGTATGCGCGGCATCCACATGAATACCCTGGGTTGGTTCGACTTTAAATCCGCCTGGTTTGCGCCGCCGGAAATCTAAACGTAAACGCTGTCAAGAGTGGGATAAACCCATTACAATGAACCTGTTCTCAACGGGGTGCCATCAACGCCGGGCAACGGTTCGGCGAAGAGCGCTGAGAGTATACCCGTCGAACCTGATCCGGTTAATACCGGCGAAGGGATTTGAGAAGCGCTGCGCTATCTCGAAGACCTTGGCCGCCCTTATTCTGCAGGAGCGCAAAGTGTCGAAATTCTGGTTATCCACCCTGTTATTGCTGGCCGCTTTCCCGGTATTGGCCAAACCAACCCTGACGGTCTACACCTATGATTCCTTCGCCTCGGAATGGGGCCCCGGACCGGCGATTAAGAAAGCCTTCGAAGCCGACTGCGGCTGCGAGCTGAAATATGTGGTGCAGGAAGATGGCGTGGCGTTGCTGAACCGTTTACGCCTGGAGGGGAAAAACAGCAGCGCCGATGTGGTGCTCGGTCTGGACAATAATTTGCTGCAAGCGGCGCGGGAGACCGGTCTCTTTACCCCCTACCAGGTAGACACCGCCGCGCTGACGGTGCCGGGCGGCTGGCATGACGACACATTCCTGCCGTTTGATTATGGCTATTTCGCCTTCGTTTACGATAAAAACAAACTGAAAAATCCGCCTACCAGCCTGCGCGAACTGGTGGACGGGACGGCGCCGCTGAAAATCATTTATGAGGATCCGCGGACCAGCACGCCTGGTCTGGGTCTGCTGCTCTGGGTGCAAAAAGTCTACGGTGATAACGCGCCGCAAGCCTGGCGGCGGCTGGCGAGCAAAACCGTCACGGTACCCAAAAGCTGGAGCGAGGCCTACGGCCTGTTTCTCAAAGGCGAGGCGGATATGGTGCTAAGCTACACCACGTCGCCGGCCTACCATATCCTGGAGGAAAAGAAGAATAACTACGCCTGGGCCCCGTTCAGCGAAGGACATTATCTGCAAGTGGAAGTGGCCGGTCAGTTGGCCGCCAGTAAACATCCCGCCCTGGCGCGGCAATTCATGCAGTTCATTACGTCTAAAGCCTTCCAGCAGACCATCCCCACCGGCAACTGGATGTATCCGGTGATAGCGATGCCGTTGCCGGCCGGTTTCGGTAAGCGACCGCAGGTGACGCTAAGCTATACGCCGGCCGAAGTCGCCGGGCATCGTCATGCCTGGACCCAGACATGGCTGAACGCCGTCAGCCAGTAATCCCCGCCTGGCTATGGCCGGGACTGTCGGCGGCGGCGTTTTTACTGACCGTCGCGCTGGCGGCGATGGGCGCGCTGGGGTTCAACGCCCCCGCGCCCCATTGGCGGGCGATTCTGACCGATGCCTATTTGTGGCATGTGCTGCGCTTTACCTTTTGGCAGGCGTTCCTTTCGGCGGCGCTGTCGGTACTGCCGGCGATTTTGCTGGCCCGCGCCCTCTATCGACGCCGTTTTCCCGGCCGGCGGCTATTGTTGCGATTTTGCGCCATGACGCTGGTCATGCCGGTATTGGTGGCGGTTTTCGGTATTCTCGGGGTTTATGGCCGCCAAGGGTGGTTGGCCCAGGTGAGCGCCGCGCTGCATCTGCCTTATCACTTTTCCCCCTACGGGCTGTGCGGGATCTTGCTGGCCCATGTGTTTTTTAACCTGCCCCTTGCCACCCGGTTATTATTGCAGGCGTTGGAAAGCATCCCCATAGAACAGCGCCAGTTGGCGGCCCAATTGAATATGGTTGGCTGGGATATGTTCCGACTGCTGGAATGGCCCTGGCTGCGCCGGCAGCTGACGCCGGCGGCGGCGCTGATCTTCATGCTATGCTTCGCCAGCTTCGCCACCGTGCTGGCGTTGGGCGGCGGCCCGCGGGCCACCACCATCGAACTGGCGGTTTTTCAGGCGCTCAGTTATGACTACGATCCCGGCCGCGCCGCTTTTCTGGCATTGTTGCAGATGGCCTGCTGCCTGGGACTGGTGTTGCTCGGCCAGCGACTGGCGCGCGCCTTGCCGGCGGGCGATACCCAGGCATTGCCGTGGCGCAATCCCGGCGATCGGGGACGCGGCCGGATCATCGACGGCATCGTGATTATCCTGGCGCTGCTGTTTCTCCTGCCGCCGATGCTGTCGGTGGCGGTCGGCGGAATAAATCGGGATTTGCCGGCGGCGCTGGCGCAGCCGGCGCTGTGGACGGCGATGCTGACCTCGGTGAAAATCGCCCTCGGCGCGGGTTTGCTTTGCCTGTTGCTGACGACCATGTTGCTGTGGAGCGGACGGGAGTTCCGGCTACGTCGGCGTTATTGGCCGGCGCAGTTGCTTGATCTCAGCGGCATGGTGATCCTGGCGATGCCCGGCATCGTGATCGCCACCGGCTTTTTTCTTCTGGCGAATGAAAGCGTCGGACTGCCGCAATCGCCTTACGGACTGGTTATTATCACCAACGCGCTGATGGCAATACCCTACACGTTGAAAATCCTGGAATCGCCGATGCTGGATCTGGCGGAGCGCTATTCCCGGCTATGCCTGTCCCTGGGCATCCGCGGCCACAACAGGCTCAGGCTGGTGGAATGGCGGGCGCTGCGTCAACCCCTTGCCCGGGCGATGGCCTTCGCCAGCATTTTGTCCATCGGCGACTTCGGCGTGGTGGCGCTGTTCGGCAATGCGCAGTTTCGCACACTGCCTTATTACCTGTATCAGCAAATCGGCGCCTATCGCAGCCAGGACGGCGCGGTGAGCGCGCTGGCGTTGTTGCTGCTGTGTTTTGCCCTGTTCACTCTGATTGAAAAACTGGCAGGCCCCCATGATCCGCCTCGATAAGGTTACCTACCTTTATGAACACTTGCCCATGCGCTTTGATATCCGACTGGCGGCGGGGGAAAAAACGGCGATACTCGGACCGAGCGGCGCGGGCAAAAGCACCCTGCTCAACCTGATCGCCGGATTCCTGGCGCAAAGCAGCGGCCGGATTTGGCTAAACGGCGAGGACCACAGCGCGACATCCCCCGACCGGCGGCCGGTGTCGATGCTATTCCAGGAGAACAACCTGTTTGCGCACCTTAGCGTGGAGGAAAACATCGGTCTGGGACTTCATCCCGGCCTCAGACTGACCGAACGGCAGCGGGAAGAGGTCCGTCAGACCGCGCGGCGGGTCGGCCTTGGCGATTTGCTCGAGCGGTTGCCGGGCCAATTATCCGGCGGCCAGCGCCAACGTGCGGCCCTGGCGCGGTGCCTGGTGCGCGATCGCCCCATCCTGCTGCTGGATGAGCCGTTTTCCGCGCTGGACCCGGCGCTGCGCAACGAGATGTTGCAGCAAGTCGAGCAGGCTTGCGAACAACGCGGCCTAACCCTGCTGATGGTATCGCATAACCTGGACGACGCCCTGCGCATCGCGCCGCGCACCTTGCTGGTGGCGGAGGGACGGATTTACTACGACGGCCCGACCGAAAGACTGGCCAGCGGTCAGGCGCGCGAAGCCTCGTTATTGGGTATCCCGCCTCATAACCTGACCACCCGCCAAAAGCAATGAGCATAGGTGGGCATCAGGGGATGGCGGATAAGCAATGTGAACACCGCCGCCAGCGCCGCCAGGGACATCGGCGCCAGCCAGCGCAGTCTTCGCGGCGTCAGCCAGCGGGCCAGGCGGTCGTTCGCGCCGTTGCCGCTGCGGCGCCAACGCCAAAGCAGCCATGCCGCCAACCAGAGCAACAGCGCGCCGGCCAGCAGCAGCCAGCGGAATGCGCCGGTATGCGCGCCCGCGGGGATATTGATGGCCACGCCGGCCAGAATGCCCGGCAAGAAATAGACCGGCGGCCAGGCCAGGCAGCCGATAACATTCGGCAGGGCGAATTTTAGCGGCGGCAGATCCAGCATCCCGGCCACCAGCGGTACCAGCGGCCGGGTGGGGCCGACGAAGCGGCCGATAAGCACCGTCAGCAGGCTATGACGGTGCAGGGCATATTCCGTCTTATTGAGCATTGTCCGGTGTTTTTGCATAAAAGCGCTTTTTTTCAGAGGCTTTTTGAAACCGTGACCCAGCAGGTAAGATATCCAGTCGCCGCAAAAGCAGCCAATAATCCCGGCGGCCCATGCCGGGTAAAAACCGAGGGTTCCGCCGCCTATCAACGCGCCCAGGCTAGCCATCATCACCGTCCCCGGCAACAGCAGGCCGACCAGGGCCAGCGACTCGAGAAACGCCACCAGCGCCACGGCCATAAGCGAAAATGCCAGGGATTGATTGACTAAAGACTGCAAAAAGGCGTCCATAAACCCTCGTAAAAAATCGAACTGCCGGATTGTCGTGGCTTGAGGCGATAGCGTCAATGATTGTTTTGTATAAATGTTTGGCGCAACGGGTTCATGCCGGCCGCGCTGGACAATGACTGTATAAATACTCATACTTATCCGGCATAACGGCGGTAACGTCCGGCCGGTCGGCGATGGCCGGTCATTTCATTTTACAAGGCAGCGAACGTCCATGTCCGTCCCCTCCCCGACCGGCCAGGGTTTTGTGCTCACCCGCCATTGGCGCGATACCCCCGCGGGCATCTGCGTCGATTTATGGCTGGCCACCGACCAGGGACCACGGAAAATCAGCCTGCCGCCGCAAACGGCGGTGGCCTTCTTTCCCACGGAATTCAATGCGCGGGCGGCGCCTCTGCTCGGCGCCATCGCGGGCTGCCGCCTGCGCGCGCTGCCGTTGCGCGATTTCCATCGACGGCCGGTGACCGGCGTTTACTGCCGTCATTACCGCGATATGGTCCGCCTGGAAAAAAGACTGCATGAGGCCGGCATCCCCCTCTACGAGGCGGATATCCGTCCCGTGGAACGCTATCTGATGGAACGGTTCATCACCGCCCCGGTCGCGTTCGAGGGCCGCCCGCGCCCGGACGGCGTGGTAGACGATGCCCGGCTCAGGCCCAGCGTCGATTACCGCCCGGCGCTGAATCTGGTGTCCCTGGATATCGAAACCAACCGTTTCGGCGAGCTGTACTGTATCGGCCTGCACGGTTGCGGACAGCGCCAGGTGTATATGCTGGGCGAGGCGCCGGCGGCCAGCCCCCAACCGGCGGATATCCCGTTGGAGTATGTCGCCACCCGCGCCGGGCTTATCGATTGCCTCAACGATTGGTTCGCCCGTCACGATCCGGACGCCATTATCGGCTGGAATCTGGTGCAGTTCGATTTGCGTGTCCTGCAACAACACGCGGAGCGCCATCACCGCGTCTTACGGCTCGGACGCGGCGGCGAGGCGCTGGAGTGGCGCGAGCATGGCGCCAAGCCCGGCCATTTCTTTGCCGGCGCCGCCGGCAGGCTGATTATCGATGGCATCGACGCCTTGAAAACCGCGTTCTGGCAATTCAGTTCGTTCAGTCTGGAGCATGTGGCGCAAACCTTGCTGGGCGAAGGTAAAGATATCGCCACCCCCTATCAACGCATGGATGAAATCGACCGTCTTTATCGTGAGGATCGGCCGGCGCTGGCGCGTTATAACCTCAAGGATTGCGAACTGGTCAGCCGCATTTTCGAGCATACCCGCCTGCTGCCGTTTTTGCTGGAACGCGCCTCGGTCACCGGTCTGGCGGCGGATCGCAGCGGAGGGTCGGTGGCCGCCTTTACCTGGCTGTATCTGCCGCGCATGCACCGCGCCGGCTATGTGGCGCCCAATTTGGGTGAGGTCGCGCCGCAGGCCAGCCCCGGCGGCTACGTCATGGACTCCCGCCCGGGTCTGTATGACTCGGTGCTGGTGCTGGACTACAAAAGCCTTTACCCCTCGATTATCCGAACGTTTCTTATCGATCCGGTGGGTCTGGTGGAAGGCATGGCGGACCCGGATCGCGACGCGACGGTGGACGGTTTTCTCGAAGCGCGGTTTTCGCGCCGGCGCCATTGCCTGCCGGAGATCGTCAACGGGCTTTGGCAGGGTCGCGAGCGCGCCAAGCAAAACCGCAACCCGCCCTTGTCCCAGGCCATGAAAATCATCATGAACGCGTTTTACGGCGTGCTGGGCGCCCCCGGTTGTCGCTTTTTCGACCCCCGGCTGGCTTCATCCATCACCCTGCGCGGCCACGCCATCATGCATCAGACCCGTCAGTTAATCGAGGCGCAGGGCTACCCGGTTATCTACGGCGACACCGATTCCACCTTCGTCTGGCTGAAACACGCACGGGCTCAGGCCGAAGCGGATGACATCGGCCGGCGCTTGGCGGCGCATATCAATGGCTGGTGGCAAACGCACCTGCGGGAAACCCTGTCGCTTGCCAGCGCGTTGGAAATTGAATACGAAACCCATTTCAGTCGTTTTCTGATGCCCACCATCCGCGGCGCCGAGCTGGGCAGCAAGAAACGTTATGCCGGACTGGCGCGCGACGACAAGGGGGAACGGATGGTATTCAAGGGGCTGGAAACCGTGCGCAGCGACTGGACGCCGCTGGCCCAGCAGTTTCAGCAGCAGCTTTATGAGCGGATTTTCCGCCGCCAGCCCTATCGGGATTTCGTCCGGGACTTCGTCCGTCGGACGCTGGCCGGGGAATTCGATGCGCTGCTCATCTACCGCAAACGGTTGAGGCGCAAGCTGGGCGATTACCAGCGTAATGTGCCGCCGCAGGCGCGCGCGGCGAGGATGGCGGACGAGTTTAATCAGCGGGAGGGACGGCCGCAGCAATACCAAAACGGCGGCTGGATAAGCTATATTATTACCTTGCAGGGCCCCGAACCACTGGAGATTCGGCGCAATCCGCCGGATTACGATCACTACCTGACGAAGCAGTTGCAGCCGGTGGCGGATGCGATATTGCCTTTTATACAAGATGATTTTGCTACGCTTATTTCGGGTCAGATGGGTTTGTTTTAATCACAAAGGCACAGATTGGTAGGTGACGAAGCGTCTGTCATCTATTAACATAGCGCCTTTTCAGATCTCGACACTACCCCTTGCCAGTTTAACGCCGTGGCGATCGGCCCGCGCCGGCCACGGCTAGCCGCGCTATTGCCGGTAATTTTTGCCTAACACTATACCGAGCCGAGAATTTATGCCTTTCAAATCAGGTCAACGCTGGATCAGCGATACGGAAAGCGAATTGGGATTGGGCACCGTGGTCGCGGTGGATGCCCGAATGGTCACCCTGCTGTTTTCCGCTATCGGTGAAAATCGTCTGTATGCCCGGGCGGATGCGCCCATCACCCGGGTGATGTTCAACCCCGGCGATACCGTGACCAGCCATGAGGGTTGGCAATTGGATGTGGAATCAGTGCGGGACGAGGACGGTCTGCTCACCTATATCGGCACCCGTCGTGATAACGGCCAGGCCGGCTGCGAATTGCGCGAGGTTCTGCTGGACAGCAGGCTGACGTTCAGTAAACCGCAGGATCGCTTGTTCGCCGGCCAGATTGATCGCATGGACCGGTTCGCCCTGCGCTACCGCGCGCGCAAATTTTACAGCGAACGGTTTCGGCAGGTCTGGAACGGGTTGCGCGGCATTCGCGCCAACCTGATTCCCCATCAGTTGCATATCGCCGCCGAGGTGGGCCGACGCCACGCCCCGCGCGTACTGCTGGCCGATGAAGTGGGCTTGGGCAAAACCATCGAAGCGGGCATGATCATCCATCAGCAATTGCTGACCGGCCGTGCCGAACGGGTACTGATCATCGTGCCGGAGACCTTGCTGCACCAATGGCTGGTGGAAATGCTGCGCCGCTTCAACCTGCTGTTCGCCCTGTTCGACGACGAACGCTACCAGGAAGCCATGCAGGACAACGATAACCCATTCGAAACGGAACAATGGGTGCTTTGCTCGCTGGAATTCGTGCGCCGCAACCACGAACGGCTGGAAAAACTGGCCGACGCCGACTGGGATCTGATGGTGGTGGACGAAGCCCATCACCTTGTTTGGAGCCAGGAAGCCCCCAGCCGCGAATATCAGACTATCGAGCGACTGGCCCGCCGCATTCCCGGTGTGTTACTGCTTACCGCCACGCCGGAGCAACTGGGACAGGAAAGCCATTTCGCCCGCCTACGGTTGCTGGACCCGGACCGCTTCCATGACTACCAAGAATTCGTGGCGGAACAACAACGCTATCGCCCGGTGGCCGATGCGGTGGCCTTGCTGCTTAACGGCGCGGCCTTGACCCGCGAGGCAAAAAACACGCTGAGCGACATCATGGGCGAGCGGAATATCGAACCTCTGCTGGCGGCGGCCGATGGCGGCGATTCGCGCGCCAGCGAGGCTCGGCGTGAATTGACGGATATGCTCATGGACCGTCACGGCACCAGCCGGGTGCTGTTTCGCAACACCCGCCAGGGCGTCAAGGGTTTTCCCCGGCGGGTGCTGTATCAGATTAAATTACCGCTGCCGACCCAGTATCAGACCGCCATCAAGGTGGCCGGCATCATGAACGGCAGGCAATCCGCCGACGAACGGGCGCGCGACATGCTCTACCCCGAGCAGATCTATCAACAGTTCGAAGGGCAAAACGCCACTTGGTGGAACTTCGATCCCCGTGTGGAATGGCTGCTGGATTTTCTGCTGCAAAACCGCCATGAAAAAATTCTGGTGATCTGCGCCCACGCGGATACCGCTTTGCAACTGGAGCAGGTATTGCGTGAACGGGAGGGGATACGCGCCGCGGTTTTCCACGAGAAGTTGTCTTTGCTGGAACGGGATCGCGCCGCCGCGTATTTCGCCTCGGAAGATGAGGGCGCGCAAGTGCTGCTTTGTTCGGAGATAGGCTCCGAGGGGCGCAACTTCCAGTTCGCGCGCCAGATGGTCATGTTCGATCTGCCCTTTAATCCGGATTTGCTGGAGCAGCGTATCGGCCGCCTGGATCGCATCGGTCAACAGCACGATATCGATATTTATGTCCCCTACCTGGAGCAGACCGCCCAGGCCATTCTGGTCCGCTGGTATCATGAAGGTCTGGACGCGTTCGAACATACCTGTCCCACCGGCCGCGCCCAATACGATCAAGCTTATGACAGGCTGCTCGCGTACCTGGGCGCGCCGGCCGACCAAACGGGGATGGATGATTTCATCCGCGAAAGCCGCAAGCGGCATGACCAGTTGAAGTTGCAGTTGGAGCAAGGCCGCGATCGCCTGCTGGAGGGGCATTCCAACGGCGGCGAACAGGCTCAGGCCCTGGCCGAGGCCATCGCCGGGCAGGACAGCGATCCGCAGTTGGTCAACTTCGCGCTCAATTTGTTCGATATCATCGGCATCAACCAGGAAGATCGCAGCGACAGTCTGATTGTGCTGACCCCATCGGACCATATGCTGGTGCCGGATTTCCCCGGCCTGCCGGAAGAGGGCTGCACCATCACCTTCGATCGCGAACAGGCGTTGTCCCGGGAGGAAACCCAGTTCATCAGTTGGGAACATCCGATTATCCGCAACGGGCTGGATTTGATTTTGTCCGGCGAAAGCGGCACCAGCGCGGTTTCCCTGTTGAAAAATAAGGCGCTGCCGGCAGGAACCTTGCTGTTGGAGCTCATTTATGTGGTGGACGTCTCGGCGCCGAAAAAATTGCAGCTTAACCGGTTTCTACCGGCGACCCCCATCCGGTTGCTATTGGACCAGAAAGGCAACGATCTGGCGCCGCAAGTGGAGTTTGAGTCGTTCAACCGGCAATTGATCGCGGTGAAGCGCCATACCGCCGGCAAACTGGCCAATGCGGTTCAACACGATGTCCATCCTTTGCTGCTGAAAGGCGAATCGCTGGTCGCCGAACAGGCGCGCGCGTTGATTGAGGACGCCAGGCAACAGGCGGACGAAAGCCTGGGCGCGGAACTGGAACGGCTCGAGGCGTTGCAGGCGGTCAATCCGTCCATCCGGGAAGACGAGCTGGAAACCTTGGCGTATAATCGCCGGCACGCGTTGGCGCAACTGGAGCAGGCCAACTGGCGGCTGGACGCCATTCGTCTGATCGTCACCACCCACCAATAAGCGCAACCCGCCGCGGTTCAATGCCGCGGCGGTCCGGAGCCACATGGAACCCTATAATCCCCCGCGAGAGCCCTGGCTGCATATCCTCTATCAGGATGCGCATATCATGGCGCTCAATAAGCCCAGCGGTCTGCTATCGGTACCCGGTCGGGCGGCGGAACACCACGACAGCGTCATGGCCCGCGTGCAGACGGAATTTCCAGCGGCGCAATGCGTCCATCGGCTGGATATGGCCACCAGCGGGGTGATTGTCGTGGCGATGAACAAAGCGGCGGAGCGGGAGCTTAAACGGCAGTTTCGCGAGCGGGAGCCGCGGAAAGTGTATATCGCGCGGGTCTGGGGCCATCCGGCCCTGCAAGAGGGGCTGGTGGACTTACCGCTGATTTGCGACTGGCCCAACCGACCGCGGCAAAAGGTCTGTTTCGAGACCGGCAAGCCGGCCCAGACGCATTACCGCGTATTGCGCTATGACGGCGACGGGACGGCGCGGGTGTCGTTGATGCCGGTAACCGGCCGTTCCCACCAGTTGCGGGTGCATATGCAGGCGCTGGGGCACCCGATCCTCGGCGATGGTTTCTACGCGCCGCCGGAGGCCAAAGCGATGGCGGGACGCCTGCTGCTGCATGCCCAATCGCTGGCCATTACCCATCCGGCCTATCATACGCCCATGCATTTCTGCTGTGAGCCGGATTTTTGAACCACAACGGCGTTGAGGCGCTATTCTGCCTCGCGACGGATTGCGCGGCGGGCGGTGATCAGCGGAACCCTTTCTCCTGACGGATCAGATCGTAGGCGGCCTGAATCGCCTGGGTTTTCTGCTTGGCCATTTCCATCATTTCCGGCGGCAGACCCTTGGCGACCAGTTTATCCGGATGGTGTTCGCTCATCAGTTTCCGATAGGCCCGCTTGATGGTGGCCGCATCATCCGACGGCTCTACGCCAAGCACTTTGCAGGCGTCCGCCAGAGTGGGCCCGGATGCGGCGCCGGGCCGGTACCCGCCGTGGTCATATTGACCGCCGCCCTGGCCGCCGAACTGCTGGCCGCCTTCCATCATGCTGAGAAATTGATCGAATTGCAGCCGCGAAATGCCCAGTTCCTCGGCAATCACGTACAGCACCTGCCGTTCGTTTGGATGCAGCGAACCATCGGCGAAGGCGGCCTGAATCTGAATTTCCAGGAACATGCGCACCAGGTCGAACCGGCCGAAACACACCTGCCTGAATTCCCGCAAGGCCGCGCGCAGTGGAAACTGGCTGTCCTTGCCTTCGCGAAAAGCCTGCTGCGCCGCGACCCGCGAGGGTTCATCCAGGCGCAAGCGTTGCATCAACGCATTAGCATTTTGAATATCGGCCTCGGTCACCCGGCCCTTGGCTTTGCTCAGATGCCCCATGACCTGAAAAGTCGTGCGGAAAAAAACATTCTGCCGGGTCTGCTGATCGGCGAAAAACCCCGCGCCGCCGCTACCGCGGACACTCCGCGCCTTGTCCACCATATGTCCTATCAGGAACCCCAGCACCACGCCCCAAAAGCCGGCGCCGGAAAGCAGCCCCAGAATGACGCCCAACAGCTTACCCCAATACCGCATATACTCCTCAATTCACCATGCCGTCAGTTCAAAATTGCTTTATCATACCTGTCATTTATCGCTGTGCCTAACGGTGCGCGGCGAAACGGCGGGATTTAACACTAGCGCAACTCAGGTGAGTGCGTTAGTCTCTGACCGTTTGTCGGCATGAAGCCCAAGAAGACGGAACACCCGAAAAGCATATGAAGAAGAGATTACCCACATTGCTGGCCAGCCTGATCTGGTCTGCGCTTTATAGCCAGTATGCTCTGGCTGATTTCGCCGACCAATGCTTGCTGGGCGTGCCTTCTTACGACAAGCCCCTGGTCACAGGCGATCCCAATAGCCTACCGGTGCATATCCAGGCGGATAAAGCGCAGGCCGATTATCCCCACAAGGCCCTCTTTACCGGCGATGTGGATATCCAGCAAGGCAACAGCACCCTGACCGCCAAGCAGGTCGAGCTGGATCAGCAGCAGACCGGGCAACAGCCGCCTGTACGCACCGTTACCGCCACCGGCGATGTGCATTACAACGACAATCAGATCAAATTAAACGGGCCGAAAGCCTGGTCGAATCTCAATACCAAGGATACCAACGTCTACCAGGGGCAATACCAGATGGTGGGCCGCCAGGGCCGAGGCGTCGCCGATACCATGAAAATGCGCGGCAATAACCGTTACACGGTCCTGGAAAACGGCACGTTCACATCCTGCCTGCCCGGCGACGACAGTTGGAGCGTCAAGGGTTCTGAAGTGATCCACGACCGGCAGGAACAGGTGGCGGAGATTTATAACGCCCGGTTCCAGATAGGCGGCGTACCGGTTTTCTATAGCCCCTATATGCAGTTGCCGGTGGGGGATAAGCGGCGATCCGGCTTCCTTATCCCCAGCGCCAAATACGGCAGCAAGAACGGCTTTGAATTCGCTGCGCCCTATTATTTCAACCTGGCGCCCAATTACGACGACACTCTGACGCCCAATTACATGAGCAAGCGCGGCCTGCAACTGCAAAACGAATTTCGCTACCTAACCACGCCGGGAGCGGGTCTGGTGGAATTCGACTGGCTGCCGAACGATTCGGAATACGCCGACCAGAATCCTTCCGACAGCAACAGCGATCGCTGGCTGTTGTACTGGCGGCATAACGGGGTGATGGATAATGTCTGGCGGTTCAATGTCGATTATACCCGGGTCAGCGATCCCACCTATTTCGACGACCTGACCTCGAAATACGGCTCCACGACCGACGGCTACGCCACCCAGAAATTCAGCATTGGCTACGCTGACGAAAACTGGGATATTTCACTGGCCAGCAAGCAGTTCCAGATTTTCGCCGATGCCGGCAATGCCAACTCCTATCGCGCCATGCCGCAGTTGGACGCCACGTATTACCGTAACGATGTCGGTCCCTTCGATACCAAAATCTATGCCCAGGCGGTGAAATTCGACAGCGTCGACAATGACAATCCCAACGCCACCCGGTTGCATATCGAACCGACCATCGATCTGCCGCTGTCCAACCGCTGGGGCAGTCTGAATACTGAAGCCAAGCTGATGGCCACCCACTATCAGCAGGACAACATCGAAACGTATAACAATACGGCCGGCAACAACCAGCTTCGCAGCACGGTCAACCGGGTGATGCCGCAGTTTAAAACCAACGGCAAGATGGTTTTCGAGCGGAACATGAACTGGGAAGAAGGCTATACCCAGACCCTTGAGCCCCAGTTGCAGTATCTGTATGTCCCGTATCGCAACCAAAGCGACATCAACACTTACGATTCCACTTTGCTGCAAACCGACTATTCCGGTTTGTTCCGCGACCGCAGCTACAGCGGCCTGGATCGCATCGCCTCGGCCAATCAGCTCGCCGGCGGCGTGACCACCCGGATTTATGATGACGCGCTGGTGGAACGTTTTAACGCTTCTCTGGGTCAAATCTATTACTTCACGCGTCCGCGCACCGGCGATATGAACAGCAGCCTGGATAGCGATGCCGAAACCGGCAGCGTGGTCTGGGCCGGCGATACCTATTGGAAAATCAATAACCAGTGGGCGGTGCGCGGCGGCTTGCAGTATGATACGCGTCTGTCGAGCGTCGCCCTGGGCGATGCGGTCTTGGAGTACCGCCGGGATGAAAACCGGATGGTGCAGCTGAGCTACCGTTTCGCCAGTCCCGAGTACATACAGGCGATGCTGCCCGATATTTCCAATCCCGGCTATCAACAGGGGATTTCGCAAGTCGGCGCCATCGCCAGTTGGCCCATCGCCGATCGGTGGTCGCTGGTGGGGGCGTATTACTACGACACCAAGGCGAGCCAGCCGGCCGAGCAGTTGATCGGCTTGCAGTACAACACTTGTTGTTGGGCGGTGAATGTCGGTTATGAACGCAAGATAACCGGCTGGAACAGCAGCAGCGGTACCAGCCGGTATGACGACGGCGTGTCATTGAATGTGGAACTGCGTGGGTTGAGCAGCGATTACGGCCTTGGGACCAAAAAGATGCTGGCTTCCGGCATACTGCCCTACCAACGGGCGTTTTAAACTGCTTCGCACCGATAACTGTGAACATGAATCCGCAAAGGCGGCTGACATAAGAAATGGAAAAGGTATGAAAAACTGGAGAACGCTAATTCTCGGCATGGCGATGATCGCCGGCGGCGCATTTGCGGCGCCGCAACCAATGGACCGGGTCGCGGCCGTGGTGGATAACAGTGTCGTTCTCGAAAGCGATGTGGATGGACTGTTGAATTCCGTCAAACGCAATGCCGAAGAGGCGCATCAGCAACTCCCCGACGATGCGACCCTGCGCCATCAAATCCTCGATCGCCTGATCATGGACAACATTGTTCTGGAGTTGGCCAAGCGCGCCAACATCACCGTCACGGACGATCAACTGACGCAATCCATCAATCATATCGCCGAGCAAAACCATATGACCCCGGATGAGATGCGCAGTCGCCTGGCCTCGGAAGGTATCAGTTACGATACCTATCGCAAGCAGATCCGCAAAGAGATGCTTATCGCCGAGGTGCGCAACAGCGAAGTGCGTCGCCGCATCACTATCCTTCCCGAGGAAGTGGACGCGCTGGCCAAGCAGATTGCCGCGCAAACCGGCAACGGCGCGGACTATAACCTGAGCAACATCCTTATCCCCTTGCCGGAAAACCCTTCCCAGGCGCAGGTGGATAAAGCCGAGGCGCTGGCCAACAACCTGGTGCAACAGCTGAAAAACGGCGCCGATTTCGGCAAGCTGGCCATCAGCTATTCCGCCGATCCCCAGGCTTTGCAGGGCGGGCAGATGGGCTGGGGCAAACTTGAAGAGCTGCCGAGCCTTTTCGCCCAGCGTCTGGCCGGCGCGTCCAAAGGGGCGATTATCGGGCCGATCCGTTCCGGCGTGGGTTTCCATATTCTGAAAATCAACGATATCCGCGGCGGCAATGACAAAGTGTCGGTGACCGAGGTGCATGCCCGACATATTCTTTTGCGTCCCTCGGTGGTGATGACCGATCAGCAGGCCCGCGACAAATTGAGCGAGATACGGGCGCAAATCGTCAGCGGCAAACTTGATTTCGCCACCGCGGCCCGGCAAATCTCGCAAGATCCCGGGACGGCCAATCAGGGCGGCGATTTGGGCTGGTCAACGGCGGATTCCTACGATCCCGCTTTCCGTAACGCCTTGGAATCCTTGAAAAAAGGCGAAATCAGCCAACCCGTGCGCTCGGCGTTCGGCTGGCATCTGATCCAGTTGCTGGACACCCGGCAAGTTGACCGCACCGAGGACGCCAAAAAAGATCAGGCCTACCGTCTGTTGTTCAATCGTAAATTCGCCGAAGAAGCGCAGACCTGGATGCAGGAACAACGCGCCAGCGCTTACGTCAAGATACTGGACGACAATGGTCAGTAATACGCGACTGGTGATTACCCCTGGCGAACCGGCCGGTATCGGCCCGGATCTGGCGGCCATGGTGGCGCAGCAGGCCTGGCCGGTGGAACTGGTGGTCTGCGCCGATCCGGCCGTGCTCGCCGATAGGGCCGAACGGCTCGGCCTGCCGCTCAGCCTCAAACCTTATCAGCCGGACGAGCCGGCAAAACCGCAACCGGCCGGCGTGTTGACGGTATTGGAAATCAAGGCGCCGGCGCCGGTCATTCCCGGTCGGCTGGCGGTGGGGAACAGCCGTTATGTCGTGGAAACCCTAGCGCGGGCTTGCGACGGTTGCCTGAACGGCGAATTCGCGGCATTGATGACCGGCCCGGTGCATAAAGGCATCATCAACGATGGCGGCCTGCCGTTTACCGGCCACACCGAGTTTTTCGCCGAGCGCAGCCACTGCGACCGCGTCGTCATGATGCTGGCCACCGAATCGTTGCGGGTGGCGCTGGCCACCACCCACCTGCCCTTATCGGCGGTGCCGGGCGCCGTGACCCGTCAATCCCTGCGCGAGGTTATCGTTATTCTGGAACGGGACTTGCGCCGCCGGTTCGCCATCCCCCGGCCGCGTATCCTGGTGTGCGGCTTGAATCCCCATGCCGGGGAAGGCGGCCACATGGGCCGCGAGGAGATAGATACCCTGATCCCGGTGCTGGACGCCCTGCGCGCCGAAGGTTACGATCTGCAAGGTCCGCTGCCGGCCGATACGTTGTTTCAGCCCAAATACCTCGATCATGCCGACGCCGTGCTGGCCATGTATCATGATCAGGGGCTGCCGGTTTTGAAGTACCAGGGCTTTGGCCACGCGGTCAATATCACGTTGGGCCTGCCGTTCATTCGGACCTCCGTCGACCATGGTACTGCTTTGGAACTGGCGGGCGGCGGCCAGGCCGAGGCGGGCAGTATCAGAACAGCGTTAAACCTCGCCATCCACATGATCGAAAACCGTAATGGATAAACATGTACACCAGGGGCACCTCGCCCGGAAACGCTTCGGGCAGAATTTTCTGCATGACGAAACGATAATCGATGCCATCGTCGACGCCATTCATCCCCAGCCGGGACAGGCATTGGTGGAAATCGGCCCAGGACTCGGCGCCCTGACCTTGCCGGTGGCGGAGCGCGCCGGCCGTCTGACGGTCGTGGAGCTGGACCGCGACCTGGCGGCCAGATTGGCGGCAAATCCGTTCCTCGGCGACAAGCTGTCCATCTTGCAACAGGATGCCCTGACCGTGGACTTCGCCGCCATGGCGCAGACGGCGGGACAACAGCTTCGCGTATTCGGCAACCTGCCTTATAATATTTCCACGCCGCTGATGTTTCATCTTTTCAGCTATACTCAGGCGATTCGCGACATGCATTTCATGTTGCAAAAAGAAGTGGTCGATCGTCTGGTCGCGGGACCGGACAATAAGGCTTATGGCCGTCTGAGCGTCATGGCGCAGTACTACTGCCAGATTATCCCGGTATTGGAAGTGCCTCCAACCTCATTTCGGCCCGCGCCGAAAGTGGATTCGGCCGTGGTGCGTCTTGCGCCGCATCCGCAACCGCCCAACCCGGTGAGCGACCTGCGGGTATTGGCCCGCATCACCAGCCAGGCATTCAATCAGCGCCGCAAGACGCTGCGTAACAGCCTGAGCGGCCTGTTCACCGCCGAGCAAATGGCGGAGTTGGACGTGGATTCCGGGCAGCGCGCCGAAAATGTGACCGTCGCGCAATACTGTCGGCTGGCGAACTGGCTGGCGGAGCACCCTTCCCAACAGGCATGATAGGAGTTGGCTGCATGATTGATTCCCCCCGCGTGTGCGTACAGGTACAAAGCGTGTACATCGAGACACAGTCCCTCCCTGAGGAGCAACGGTATGTCTTCGCCTATACCATCACCGTACGAAACCTCGGGCGGCACAGCGTGCAGCTCATGGGCCGCTACTGGCTTATCACCAACAGCAACGGTAAGGAAACCGAAGTACAGGGCGAGGGCGTGGTGGGCGAGCAACCCGTTATTGCCCCTGGCGGCGAGTTCCAATACACCAGCGGCGCCGTTCTGGAAACGCCCCTTGGCACCATGCAAGGGCATTATCACATGCGCGATCATCAGGGGCAGTCATTCCGCATTGCCATTCCCGTTTTTCGATTAGCGATTCCATCACTTATACACTAATTATGTCGACATATTTAATCGGTGATATTCATGGCTGCTTTGAGGAGCTGAAACTGCTTTTGTGTCAGGTGAACTTCAATCCTGTCAGGGACACATTGTGGCTGACCGGCGATCTGGTGGCGCGCGGTCCCGCCTCCCTCGAAGTGATGCGCTATGTGCGCGATCTGGGCGATTGCGTGCGGCTGGTGCTGGGGAACCACGATTTGCACTTGCTGGCGATTTATGCCGGCATCAGCCGTAATAAACCCAAAGACCGTCTCACGCCGCTGCTGGAGGCGCCGGATGCCGATGAGCTGATAAACTGGCTACGGCGTCAACCCGTCTTGCAAGTCGACGAAGAGAAAAAACTGGTCATGGCCCATGCCGGCATCACGCCGCAGTGGGATCTCGACACCGCGCGCGTCTGCGCCCGCGAAGTGGAAGCCATATTATCCAGCGACAGTTATCCGTTGTTTCTGGACGCCATGTATGGGGATATGCCGAACAACTGGTCGCCGCAGTTAACCGGACTGGCCCGGCTGCGTTTTAGCAGCAACGCTTTCACGCGGATGCGCTACTGCTTCCCCAATGGTCAATTGGATATGATCTGCAAAGAAGCGCCGGATCGCGCCACTCCGCCGCTAAAGCCCTGGTTTCTGCTGCCCGGCCCCGTGGCGGAAAACTACAGCATCGCTTTCGGCCATTGGGCTTCCTTGGAGGGCAAAGGCACGCCGGAAAATATTTATGCTTTGGACACCGGTTGCTGCTGGGGTGGAGATCTCACCCTGTTGCGCTGGGAAGACAAGCAATACTTTCGCCAGCCGTCCAACCGCCAGGGAGAGAACGGCATTGAAGCGATGGAATAAAACACCGCTGATTTCGATTCATTAGCCCTGCCAGTGACTTAATACTGATGATTGGCGCCTTGACCGCCAACCATCATCGCATCGCCTGCGCCAGATCATGCCTCGCCCAGTACAATCACGCCTTTGACTGTCCGAGCACACCCCAACAAGGCCCTTTGTTTAAGGATTGTTATTACAAATACCGGTAGGCTGCATCCGGATCAATAACCCCTGTCTTTAAACTCAGTTTTAGAAGGACCTCATTATGAATATCGCACTCGATCATGCGTTAGCCACTTCGCCCCTTGGTCATCGGACCGTCGAATCGACCGGCAGTGGAATCACCCGGTTATTCAGACGGATAACCAATACGTCATTTAAACTTTCTACCGGAAGAGACCGCGTTTCCCCCGCCGCTGTCACGATATCGGGGCCGCAAAACAACACGGCGCCGGCTTCGGCGTCCTCGGCCTTACAACAGTTGGCGCAGGCGGTTCCCGATCATGCCATGGCCTTACAAAAGGAAATAGCGGCCCGTCTGCGTCTGCCCACCCTCGACGAACTGCGCGCGCGCCTGGAACAGGTTGAAATCAGTTGGACGTTCAACCAACTGCAGGAGGAGTTCATCCTGGAACGGGTACAGACACTTTCGGCGGCGGGAAGCGCCGGCGATCAATTGGCGGAGAGACCCGAGCCTGGCAAAAAAACCAATTTATTGCGCGTGTTGGTCACTGATCTTAGCTTGTGCCGGCACAGGGGTAATGCGGAACAGCGAAAACACGCCGCCGAAATACTTAAGAGGGATATTTGCGGGCATACTTTTGAAAGCTTTGGCGATCTTAAGGAAGAAAAGCATGGCGCGATTTTCGCCGCCACCGAGAGTAAGCGCTTATTTATCGATCAAATGAAATCCGCCCTTGACGATCTGCGCCATGGCTGGACCACCGATAACGCGGTCATCGACATCACTACAACTGTCGCGACGGCTATCTAAGCGAGATTTTCATTCCAATACGCGATTTCTGGACGGCGGTTTTTACAACCGCCGTCCGAAACCTACCGCCGCTCCAGAATTTCGAAACAGAAACTGTGGCTATTCTTGACGTCGGCGTCATGGAATTCACTGAATGTGGATTGCCATTCATCCGGCTCGTAATCGGGAAAATAGGTATCGCCGTCGATTTCCGCATCGATATGCGTCAGATACAAACGCTGAGCGCGCGGCAGGCATTGCTGATAGACCGAGCCGCCGCCGATGACCATCACCTCGCCGGCATCGCCGGCGGCGGCCAGCGCTTCGTTTATCGTCCCCGTCCAGATGATGCCTTTGTCGGCGCCGGGGTGGCGGCTTAGCACGATATTGCGGCGTCCGGGCAGCGGACGGCCAAGGGATTCGTAAGTTCTGCGGCCCATAATGACCGGTTTGTTGAGGGTATTGCGTTTGAACCACGCCAAATCGGCGGGTAAGTGCCAAGGCATGCCATTTTCTAGACCAATTACGCGATCCACGGCCAGGGCGGCAATCAGGCTGATTATCATATAAACTCTTACCGGCTATGAAATTGCTGCCACTATACGTAAAGTCTCCCCGGCCGTCGATAGCGCCGGCCCCCGGCCGGCACACATTTCGGAAAGCGCCTAATTTATGGACCGTTCACACCCCCGGCCGCTTACGATAAAGCCAAAGCCCCGGCAAAGACAGGCCGATGGACAACGCGCCGACGATAAATCCCGCCTTGAGAAACTGGGTGACCAGCGTTGACATTAACGCTTCGCTGTAACCGAGGTGGGAGAGCTGCACCGCCGCAATCATCGCGCTGTAAGCGGAAATCCCCGGAAACATCGGGATCACCGCCGCCACGGTAAATACCTTGGGGTGGGCCAGCAACCAGCGCGACCAGCGAATGCCGATAATGCCGATCAAAATGGCGGACAGCAACGAGGCCCATTCGATATTCAGGCCATAATGCATCATCAACATACGGGAGCCGTGGCCAATGGCGCCCAGCAAAGCACAGTAGCGCAATGCCTTGGCCGGCACGTTGAACACCATGGCGAATCCCAGCGCCGGCACCGCCGCCAGCAGCATATCCTGCGCAAGGAGCAACAATAAATTCACGCCCACCCCCGGAAATCCCAGACCGCCATCGCCAGAACGATGCCGATACAAATAGCCAGCGTCAGCAGGCTGGCCATGGTCCAGCGCGCCAGGCCGGTGTTGACGTGGCCTTTGAACATATCCGCCACGGCGTTTATCAGGGGAAATCCCGGCACCAACAGCAGCACGCTGGCCGGCATCGCCACCAGCGAGGTGTCTTGAAACTGAGGCAAACGCAACAGCAGGCCGGAGGCGGATGTGGCGACAAATGCGGTAATACAGAAATTGATCAGCGGGTTCATTTGCCGGGCGGTCAATACCTGACGGACATACATGGCCAGGCCGCTGGCCAACAGGGTCACGACAAAGGCATCCCAGCCGCCGCCATTTAACCGGCTAAAGCAGCCGCATGACAAACCGACGATACCGACCATCATCCAACGGGGATAACGAAAAGGCTTGATGGCGGCGAACCGCTTGGAGACATCGCCGACATCCAGCAAATGGTGCTCGGCCATGATAACGATGTGCTGCACCTGGGTCACCACATGCATATTAATGCCGCGATCCTGGTTTTTCCGGGTGGACGTCAGGCAATAGTCATCCACCAGGGTGGTCAGCACCACCGCATTGGCGGATATGGAGCTTTCCACCCGTCCGACGCCCAGCGCCAGGCCGAGCCGGGTCGACAATTGCTCCACCAGCATGCTTTCGGCGCCATGCTGTAACAACAGCAGGGCGCATTCGATACATACCCGGGTGATATCCCGTTGATGATCGTGAGACATAGGACTTTGGCCGGTTATCGGCATATCGCTTGCCTTTTCCTTAACCCGGACGACAGAGGAGTGTTTCTTATCATGTTACATCGGCTACGGCAAGCCCGACGTCATGGGGTCGGCCATATCGCCCAGGCGTTGGCGAAGAAAGGTGCGTCTTTTCCGCCTCGGCGGTATCATGGCCCGTTATCCCCATCCGTATCGGACTCTATCATGCTGGAAACATCGCTGTTTGTCGCCACTATCGCCACGTTGGGCATGCTCTCGCCGGGACCGGATTTTTTCCTGGTGATCAAGAATGCCGCCCGCTACCGGCGCCGCGCCGCCATGATGACGTCGCTCGGGATTATTTGCGGCGTCGCCACCCATATGACGTATTGCGTCGCCGGGCTGGCAGTGGTCATTACCACCACGCCCTGGCTGTTTAGCCTATTGAAATACGCCGGCGCCGCTTATTTGGTCTGGGTCGGCATTCAGTCGTTGTTGTCCCGCGGCGGCGGTAAACTGAATATCGATAACCTCCCCCAACAACGGGTTGGCTTGCAAAAGGCATTTTTACAAGGTTATCTTTGCAATTTACTCAATCCCAAGGCAACGCTGTTTTTTCTGTCGGTGTTTACCCAAGTGCTGCAGGTGAACTCGGGGGTGGGCGAAAAGCTCTGGTACGCGGCCATCATCTGGCTATTGGCGGTGATCTGGTGGCCGTTGCTGGTGGTGCTTATTCAAAGCGGGCCGGTACGGCGCGGCCTGTCTCGGGCGCAGAAAGTGGTGGATAAACTCTTGGGCAGCGTGCTGATTGTCCTGGGTATCAAGGTCGCGTTGAGTTAAAGCGGCCGGCGCCGGGCATCCGCCGCCAGATAAGCCGGATCGGCGTCCGGTCCGGCGGCGGCCCGACCGTCAGCCTTTCAGTTGACGATGCATTTCCTGAACCGAGATGACCCGTTCGGTGGGATCCGAATTCAGCGACATGGCGGTGGCGAAGCCCCCGTTCATGGTGGTGTCGTAATGCACTTTATATTGTAGCGCGCTGCGCCGAATCAGTTTCGAATCGGCGATGGCCTGCCGGCCGGCGGTGGTATTGACGATATAGCTGTATTCGCCGTTTTTGATGCGATCCTGGATATGCGGTCGTCCTTCATGCACCTTGTTGACCAGACGCGGATTGATGCCCGCCTCCCCCAGCACCACCGCGGTGCCGTGAGTGGCGTCCAATTCAAACCCGTGCTTAAGCAGCTTGGCCGCCAGATCCACCACGCGGCTCTTGTCGCCCTCGCGTACCGACAGCAACGCCCGGCCCGATTTTTTCATATGGGACTGGCTGCCGAGCATGGCTTTGCCAAACGCTTCGGCGAAAGTCCGGCCGACCCCCATCACCTCGCCGGTGGAACGCATTTCCGGCCCGAGGATCGGGTCGACGCCCTGAAATTTATTAAACGGCAGGACAACTTCCTTGACCGAATAATAAGGCGGTATCACTTCCTGGAACATGCCTTGGTCGTCAAGGGACTGCCCCACCATAATGCGGGCGGCCACTTTCGCCAGCGGCGAACCGGTGGCCTTGGACACGAAAGGCACAGTCCGGGCGGCGCGGGGATTGACTTCAATCAGGTAAACTTCGTTGTCTTTAACGGCGAACTGAACGTTCATCAAGCCGCGCACCTGAAGTTCGAAGGCCAGTTTTTCCACTTGGCCGCGCATCACATCCTGGATATCCTGGCTTAAGGTATAGGCCGGTAGCGAACAGGCCGAATCGCCGGAGTGAACGCCGGCCTGCTCGATATGCTCCATAATGCCGCCGATCAAAACCCGCCGGCCGTCGCATACCGCATCCACATCCACTTCCACCGCGTCGTCCAGAAACCGGTCGAGCAGTACCGGCGCATCGTTGGAAACGCTGACCGCGGTCTGGAAGTAGCGCAGCAGATCCGTATCATCATAGACAATCTCCATGGCCCGGCCGCCCAGGACATACGACGGGCGAACCACCAGCGGATAGCCGATGGCGGCGGCTTTTTCCACCGCCTGTTCAATGGTGGTTACCGTCGCGTTGGCCGGCTGCTTCAGTCCCAGGCGCTCCACCGCCTGCTGGAAGCGGGCCCGGTCTTCGGCGCGATCGATGGCGTCCGGACTGGTGCCGATAATGGGCACGCCAGCCGCTTCCAACTGCCGGGCCAGTTTCAGGGGCGTTTGGCCGCCAAATTGCACAATCACCCCTTTCGGCTGCTCAATGCGCACGATTTCCAGCACATCTTCCAGCGTGACCGGTTCGAAATATAACCGATCGGAGGTGTCGTAATCGGTGGAAACCGTCTCAGGGTTACAGTTGACCATAATGGTTTCGTAACCGTCTTCGCGCAGGGCCAGCGAGGCGTGAACGCAACAGTAGTCGAATTCGATACCTTGGCCGATACGGTTTGGCCCGCCGCCCAGCACCATGATTTTTTCCCGGTCCCGATGGGGATTGGCTTCGCATTCGTCGTCGTAGGTGGAATACATATACGCGGTATCGGTGGCGAATTCCGCCGCGCAGGTGTCCACCCGCTTATACACCGGGTGCAGATGGTATTGCTCGCGCAGTTTGCGGATTTCGCTTTCGGCCACGCCCACCAATGCCGCCAAACGGGCATCAGCGAAGCCTTTGCGCTTGAGCAGCCGAAGGAAATCGGCGTCCAGTCCGTTGACGCCCAGCTCGGCCACCTGGCCTTCCAGTTTGACCAGTTCTTCAATTTGCACCAGGAACCAGCGGTCGATATTGGTCAGATTGAAAACACCATCCACCGACAGCCCGGCCCGGAACGCGTCGGCGATGTACCAGACCCGCTCGCCGCCGGCGTCTTTCAGCTCGCGGCGGATGGTGGTCAGCGCCTGGGGATCCTCCAGATTCACCTTGGGGTCGAAGCCGGTGGCGCCGACTTCCAGGCCGCGCAAAGCTTTCTGCAATGACTCTTGCTGGGTGCGGCCGATGGCCATGACCTCGCCCACCGATTTCATCTGGGTGGTCAGGCGATCGTTGGCGCCGGCGAATTTTTCGAAGTTGAAGCGCGGGATCTTGGTGACCACATAGTCGATGGACGGTTCGAACGAGGCCGGGGTACGGCCGCCGGTAATATCATTCATCAATTCGTCAAGGGTATAGCCCACCGCCAGCTTGGCGGCCACCTTGGCAATAGGGAACCCGGTGGCTTTCGACGCCAGGGCCGAGGAACGCGAGACGCGCGGGTTCATTTCGATGATAATCAGCCGGCCGTTTTTGGGGTTGACGGCGAACTGCACGTTGGAGCCGCCGGTTTCAACCCCGATTTCGCGCAGAACCGCCATCGAGGCGTTGCGCATGATCTGGTATTCCTTGTCGGTGAGGGTCTGGGCCGGCGCCACCGTGATGGAATCACCGGTATGAATCCCCATGGCATCGACGTTTTCAATGGAGCAGACGATGATGCAGTTATCGTTCCTGTCGCGCACCACCTCCATTTCATACTCTTTCCAGCCGATAAGCGACTCGTCGATCAGAAGTTCGGTGGTGGGCGATAAATCCAGACCACGTTCACAGATTTCCTCGAACTCTTCCCGGTTGTAAGCGATACCGCCCCCCGAACCGCCCATGGTAAATGACGGACGGATAATACAGGGGAAACCGACGTCGGCCGCCACCGCCAGCGCTTCTTCCATGGTATGGGCAATACCGGAACGGGCGGTTTCCAGACCGATTTTGCGCATGGCTTGATCGAAGCGGCGACGATCTTCGGCTTTGTCGATGGCGTCGGCCGTGGCGCCGATCATGGTCACGCCGAATTCGGCCAGTACGCCCTTGCTCTCCAGCTCCAACGCGCAATTGAGCGCCGTCTGGCCGCCCATGGTGGGCAGTATCGCGTCAGGCCGCTCTTTTTCGATGATCTTGCGCACGACTTCCCAATGAATGGGTTCGATATAGGTGGCGTCCGCCATGTCGGGGTCGGTCATGATGGTGGCCGGATTGGAGTTTACCAGCACTACGCGAAAACCCTCTTCGCGCAGCGCCTTGCAAGCCTGAGCGCCGGAATAGTCGAACTCGCAGGCCTGGCCGATGACGATCGGACCGGCGCCAAGAATCAGGATGCTGGAGATATCAGTACGTTTTGGCATTGCTTGGCTCCTGATTATTTTGCTTGTGAACGGTATGTCGTAATCAATTCGATAAAGTGGTCGAACAGTCGGCTGGCGTCATGAGGACCGGGGCTCGCCTCGGGATGCCCCTGGAAGCTGAAGGCCGGCTTGTCGGTACGATGGATGCCCTGCAACGACCCATCGAACAGCGAAATGTGAGTGACCTTAAGGTTTGGCGGCAGTGTTTGCTCATCCACGGCGAAACCATGATTCTGGGCGGTGATCATGACCCGATTGGCCACAAGGTCCTTCACCGGATGATTGCCGCCGTGGTGGCCGAATTTCATTTTCAGCGTCTTGGCGCCGCTGGCCAAGGCCAGTAGCTGATGACCAAGGCAGATGCCGAATACCGGTATCTCGGTGGTCAAAAGGGTTTTGATGGCGGCGATGGCGTAATCGCACGGCTCCGGATCGCCAGGCCCGTTCGCCAGGAAAATGCCGTCCGGATTCAAGGCCAGCACGTCTTGCGCCGGCGTCTGGGCCGGCACCACCGTCAAACGGCAGCCGCGATCCACCAGCAGGCGCATGATGTTGCGCTTAATCCCATAATCATAGGCCACCACATGGTAGGGCAGTTCGCTCTCCGCTTTCGGCGCGGGCAGGCCGCCGTTAAGCCGCCAACTGCCCTGCGTCCAGCCGTAACGCTCGGCGGTGCTCACTTCCTTGGCCAGATCCATGCCCTTGAGCCCCGGAAAATCCCGCGCCTTTTGCAAAGCGGACGCGGCATCTGGCCGATCGCCGGCGATAATGCAGCCGTTTTGCGCCCCCTTCTCCCGCAGCAGCCGGGTCAGTTTGCGCGTATCGATATCGGCGATACCGACCACATTGCGGCTTTTCAGGTAATCCTCAAGGGGAAGCCCGCAACGGAAATTGCTGGCGATAATCGGCAAATCGCGAATGACCAGTCCCTGCGCCTGCACGGCGGGGGATTCGTCGTCTTCTTCATTGGTGCCGACATTGCCGATATGGGGATAAGTGAGAGTGACGATTTGGCGGGAATAGGAAGGATCTGTGAGGATTTCTTGATAACCGGTCATTGAGGTATTGAAGACCACTTCCCCCACTGCCGTTCCCTCCGCCCCGATGGCCCGACCGTGGAATTGGGTTCCGTCTTCCAGAACCAACAGCGCTGACTTTATCAAAACACCCTCCAAGAATATTCAGTCATTGTATTTGCATATTAATTCAGATTTAATCATCTTAATCAATGCAAAAAACACCGGCAATGCGAATTTTTGGCAAATTGCGCGCATTTTAAAGATGAGGCGGTGGCTTGTCGACCCCCAGCTCAAGGTTTTTTTGAAATAATCGCGATTCCACTGAATATCGGCATCAAACCCGATAAAAATCCCTACCTGGATTGATAAGTAAACGGTTGCCGCTCTAATTTGAATGGATGATTCGGTTTTCGGCGGCAAAATAACGGCATTGCGGCCATATCAACCGAAATCACGACACCAGTATTGGAGAAAAGTGTTATTTTTATGGCGTCCAGCCCATAAAACCCAGATAAACGCCATTTTAAAAAAAATAAACACGGATTGGAAAAAAATCTTAATTATCAGTAATTTTTCAGAGTAAAGAAAACTTCTCAGCATAAGGCCGCTAAATATCGTGCAACCCAAGCACATCTTTCATGTCAAAAAGGCCGTTTTTCCGGTCTTTCAGCCAAATTGCCGCTCTAACCGCGCCATTGGCGAAGTTAATCCGGTTAGACGCCTTGTGGCTAATCTCGATGCGTTCGCCGATATCCACAAACATCGCGGTATGCTCGCCGACAATATCCCCGGCGCGTATGGCGGCGAAACCTATGCTGCCGGGCTTGCGCTCACCGGTATGTCCTTGCCGGGCATAAACCGCGCAATCCGCAAGAGACACACCCAGCGCGGCGGCGATAGTCTCGCCCATGGCCAGCGCGGTGCCGGACGGGGCGTCCACTTTATGTCGATGATGCGCTTCGATGATTTCAATGTCGCACTGCTCGCCCATGACCCGCGCGGTTTTTTCCAGCAACGTCAGCATGACATTGACGCCGACACTGAAATTGGCCGCGAAGACAATGGGGATAGTCTGCGCGGCGGCGGCGATCTGCGCTTTTTGCTGGTCATTGAAGCCGGTAGTGCCGATAATCATGCCCTTACCCTGTTTCCGGCAGAATTCGAGGTGGGCCAGCGTACCCTCAGGACGGGTAAAATCGATAAACACGTCAAATTGATCCGCTACCGTCGTCAGGCTGTCGCCGATCTTGACGCCGATCGCGCCCAGCCCCGCCAGTTCGCCGGCATCGGCGCCCACCAGACTGGAGCCGCCGCGCTCCAGCGCCGCGCCAAGCTGCGTGCGGCCGGATTGCCGCGCCGCCTGGATCAGTTGCCGGCCCATTCGGCCGCCAGCGCCGGCCACCGCGATACGGATAGGTTCTGTCGTCATTGGATCCCTCTTTGGCAAAAAAGCAAAATTCCAGACCAGCTTAACGGGACGCCGTCCCGGCCGCCAGTCCCACCGCCGCTGAATAAGAATAATATGCCCCGCGCCGCCGGACATCAGCGGCGGGAATATCGCCTGCCGCCCCGGCAACGCGCTGATGGGTATGCATGATTATTCATTTTGGCGGCCTAAAACGCACCGGTTGAATCGCGCGCCGGCCGGCGGCGCGACGGCTTTATTCGACGACTTTCACGTTGACGCGCAATTCTTTGGGTACTTCGAAAACGATGTTTTCTTCACGGCCCAGACATTCCTCCGCCTCTCCGCCGCCCAGCGCCTGCAAACGGCGAATCACCGCCTGGACCAGAATATCCGGCGCCGACGCGCCGGCCGTTACGCCGACCACGGTGACGCCGTGCAACCATCCCTCACGGATATCCGCTGCGGTATCAATGAGATAGGCAGGTTTGCCCGCCCGTTGCGCCAATTCGGCCAATCGGTTGGAATTAGAGGAGTTTTTCGACCCCACCACCAGCACCACATCGGCCTTGCGGGCCAAATCCCGCACCGCTTCCTGCCGGTTGGTGGTGGCATAGCAGATATCATCCTTTCGCGGTCCGATAATGCGCGCGAAGCGGGCGCGCAGGGCATCGATAACGTCGGAGGTGTCGTCCACCGACAATGTGGTCTGGGTCATGAACGTCAGGTTGTTTTCGTCTCTGACCCGCAGCTTCCACACATCGTCCGGCGATTCCACTAAATACATGCCGCCGTCGGGATTACTGTACTGCCCCATGGTGCCTTCCACTTCCGGATGACCGGTGTGGCCGATAAGAATGGCCTCGGTGCCCTTGCGACTGGCGCGCGCCACTTCCATATGCACTTTGGTCACCAGCGGACAGGTGGCGTCGAATACCGTCAGATCCCGGTTTTTCGCTTCGTTGCGTACCGCCTGCGATACGCCATGCGCCGAAAAAATCAGAATGGAACCGTCCGGCACCTCATCGATCCGCTCAATGAAAATGGCGCCGCTGGCGCGCAGCGAATCCACCACGTAGCGGTTATGCACCACTTCGTGACGCACGTATATCGGCGCGCCGTAAATCTCCAGCGCGCGCTCCACAATACTGATGGCCCGATCGACACCAGCGCAAAAACCACGGGGGTTAGCCAGCAAGATGCGCATCTTGTTCCTCCTGCCGCGGATCTTCTATCGTCACAACTTCAATATCGAACACAACCCGGCGGCCCGCCAGCGGATGATTGAAATCCACGGTAATGGATTCTTCCGTCACGGCCTGGATAACGCCAGGCATCTCTTCGCCGTTTATCGCGGTGAACAGCATAATAGTACCGACTTCCGGCACGCCGGTCTCAAGAAAATGCCGTGGCGAGAAAAACTGCACCAGATCGGGATTCACCGGACCGAAGGCCGCCTCAGGCGCCAGGGAGAAAGTTTTTTTATCACCCACGCGCAGCCCGAGTAACGCCTGCTCAAGCGGCGGCGACAGACTGTCATCGCCCAGACGGAACCACTCGGGCTTATTGGCGCGTCGGGTGGATTCGGCCAGCGAGCCGTCCTCGAGACGCAAGTCATAATGCACCAGCACCGCGCTGCCGGCTCGGACCTGAACGACCATGACGCTCAACCTTTCTGCCGGGCGGTTTTGTCGGACGGACGCAAAAAGCCGTCCAGCACAATCAGCGCCGCGCCGATACAAATGGCCGAGTCGGCCACGTTGAACGTCGGCCAGTGCCAGTCGTTGACGTAAAAGTCGATAAAATCGATCACCACGCCATGCACCAGACGATCGGACAAGTTGCCGATCGCGCCGCCGAGAATGAGCGCATAGGCGCAATTGGACAGCCGCTGACGGTAATCCGCCCGGTACATCATCCACAGCAGCGCCAACGCGATACCCAGGGCTATCAGCGCAAACAGCCAGCGCTGCCACCCGCCTTTATCGGCCAGGAAGCTGAACGCGGCGCCATAATTCTGCGCATAGAACAGATTGATAAACGGCATGACGGCCACGGTTTCATGCAACATGAAATGCTGCATAATCCACTGCTTGGTGCCGAGGTCGACAATCAATACCGCCACCGTCAGCCACAACCAGCGCAATCCTGTTGATGTCAGCGATTTTTTCATCAGGCAAATTTTCGCTCTTCACCGGCGCCCGCCACATTGGTGACGCAACGGCCGCAAATATCGGGATGATCGGCATGGGCGCCGACGTCCGTTTCATAGTGCCAGCAGCGCGGGCATTTTTGCCCTTGCGCCTTGGCCAGGGCGATTTTAAGCCCTTTGAGTCCCTCCGCCTGCCGAGCGTCCTCACCGGCTTCAGGGTAATCGGCCACGTAGGCCCGCGACGTCAGCAGCGCAAAGCTCAGTTCGTCGCCCAGGGCGCGCAGCGTGGCGGCCAGACTCTCGTCGGCGTACAAGGTGACCTGCGCTTCCAGCGAGCCGCCAATCCGTTTCTCGGCCCGCGCCTGTTCCAATACCTTGTTCACCTCGGCCCGCACCAGCAGCACCTGATTCCAGAACTCATCATTCATGGTTTCATTTTCGTCCAGCCCGAACAATCCCGCATACCATTCTTCGGTAAACACGAAAGGCGCCCGGTCGCCGGGCATAAAGCTCCAGATTTCATCGGCGGTGAAAGAGAGAATAGGCGCCATCCAGCGCACCAGCGCCTCGGCGATATGATACAGGGCGGTCTGGCAACTGCGGCGGGCGACGCTGTCCGCCTTGGCGGTATATTGCCGATCCTTGATGATATCCAGGTAAAACGAGCCCATCTCCACCGAGCAGAACTGCATGATGCGCTGGACCACCAGGTGCAGATCATAGTTCTCGTAAGAGGCGATGATCTCTTTTTGCGCCGCCAGCGCCCGGCCCACCGCCCAGCGATCCAGCACCACCATGTCCTGCGGCGCGACGCTGTGCCGCGCCGGGTCGAACCCTTTCAGGTTGGCCAGCAGGAAACGCGCGGTATTGCGAATCCGGCGGTAGGCGTCGGCGGAGCGTTTGAGGATTTCATCCGATACGGCAATCTCGCCGGTATAATCGGTGGAAGCCACCCACAACCGCAGAATGTCGGCGCCAAGCTTGTCCATGACCTGCTGCGGGCTGACGGTATTGCCGATGGACTTGGACATCTTGCGTCCCTGCCCGTCCACGGTAAAGCCGTGGGTCAGCACTTCGCGATAGGGCGCCTTGTCTTTCATGGCGGTTGATATCATCAGCGACGACATAAACCAGCCGCGATGCTGGTCGGAGCCTTCCAGGTACATGTCCGGTTCATGGCCGCCGAATTCAGGCCGCACCGCCACTACCGACGAGTGGGTCGACCCCGAATCGAACCAGACATCCAGGGTATCCGGCACCTTGACGTACTCGGCCGCATCGGCGCCGAGCAACTCGGCCGGATCCAGATCCCACCAGGCCTGGATGCCCTGCTGTTCCACCCGTTTCGCCACGGCTTCCATAAGCTCGAGCGTCCGCGGATGCAACTGTTCGGTGTCCTTGTGTACAAACAACGCCATCGGCACGCCCCAGGTCCGCTGCCGGGAGATGCACCAGTCAGGACGGTTGGCCACCATACTTTCGATCCGCGCCTGGCCCCAGGACGGGATCCAGCGCACACCCTGGATTTCTTCCAGCGAACGACGGCGCAACCCTTTCTGGTCCATACTGACGAACCATTGCGGCGTGGCGCGGAAAATCACCGGCGTTTTATGCCGCCAGCAATGGGGATAGCTGTGCTGTAGTTTTTCCACATGCACCAACGCACCGTGATCGCGCAGAATATCCACCACTTTATCATTGGCCTTGAAGACCTGCACGCCATCCAGGCCGGGAAAGGTGCCAGGCAGATAGCAGCCGTCCGGGCCGACCGGGTTGGCCACTTCCAGACCGTATTCGCGGCCGATATCGTAGTCGTCCGGACCATGGCCGGGGGCGGTATGCACCGCGCCGGTACCGGCATCCAGCGTCACATGCTGTCCCAGGATCACCGGTACGTCGAAACCCATGAACGGATGCTGAAAGCGCAGCGATTCCAGCGCGGCGCCCTTACAGCCGCCCAGTAGGGTCCACCGTTCGACGCCGGCCCGCGCCATGACGCTTTCCAGCAATTCAGCCGCCAGGATCCAGTATTGATCGCCCACCGCCGCCAGTTGATAGTCATAATCGGGGTGCAGGGCGATCGCCCGGTTGGCGGGCAACGTCCAGGGCGTCGTGGTCCAGATGACCAGCGATACCGGCCCGTTGAGCCCGGCGACACCGAATTTCGCCGCCACGGCCTCGGTATCCACCGCCCGGAAGGCCACGTCGATGGACGGCGAAGTCCGATCGTAATATTCCACCTCCGCTTCCGCCAGGGCCGAACGGCAATCAATGCACCAATGCACGGGTTTGGCGCCTTTATGCAAATGACCGCTTTCAATGATTTTGCCCAAGGCGCGGATGATGTTGGCTTCAGTGCCATAATTCATCGTCAGGTAGGGGTGCGCCCAATCGCCCAGCACGCCCAGCCGGATGAAATCCTTTTTCTGCCCGGCCACCTGTTCGGCGGCATATTCGCGGCAGGCCACGCGGAATTCGGCGGCGCTGACCTTATCGCCCGGTTTGCCGATAAGTTGCTCGACTTTAAGCTCAATGGGAAGGCCATGGCAGTCCCAGCCCGGAACATAAGGGGAATCGTAGCCCATCAGCCCTTTGGATTTGACGATGATGTCTTTTAGAATCTTGTTAACCGAATGACCGATATGAATATTACCGTTCGCGTAAGGCGGGCCGTCATGGAGGATAAACGTTTTTTTGCCTTTCTTAGCGTGACGAATTATCCCGTACAGGTCCTGTTCATACCAGCGTTGCAGCATGCCAGGCTCGCGCTTGGCCAGATCGCCGCGCATCGGGAACCCTGTGTCCGGCAAATTCAGGGTATTTTTGTAATCACTCATTCGATTCTCGGTTCCGTTTTCGGTTTGAGAGTTTTAAAGAGGCGCCGCCAGACCGAAGAATTCACGGCCGGTCGCCACATCATTCGCGATTTGCCGCTTCAACTCGTCCAGCGAGGCAAACCGTTGTTCATTGCGCAATTTGGCGCGTATCGCCACGTTGATGTGGCGACCGTAGATATCCATGGACACGTCCAGCAAATGGACCTCCAGCCGCGGCTCCCGTCCCGATACCGTCGGCCGGGAGCCCACATTGGCCACGCCGGGCAACGGCCGTTCGGCCAGCCCGGCCACCTCCACCGCATAAACGCCGTGAATCGGCGCCGGCCTTTTTTTCAACGACACATTGGCTGTCGGAAAACCCAGGGTGCGACCCAGTTCATCGCCGTGCTCCACCCGTCCGGAAATGCAATACGGGTGGCCCAGCAGCATTTCGGCCTCCGCCAACCGATCGCCGGTCAGGGCGTCGCGCACCGCCGTGCTGCTAATGCGTATGCCGCCCTCGGTGAAACTGGCGGTGCTCATGACATCAAAGCCGGATACCGCCCCCATCTGCTTTAAAAAGGCAAAATCGCCCCCCCGACGGGAGCCGAAGCGGAAATCGTCGCCGACGCAAAGAAATCGCACGCCAAGTTTATCCACCAGCAGTTCCGAAACGAACGTCCGGGCATCCATGGCGGCAAAACGCGGATCGAACTTCACGCAGAGTACGATGTCCACCCCGGCCCGGGCCAGGTACTTCAGCTTGTCGCGCAGACGCGTCAGCCGCGCCGGGGCAAGGGCGCCGGCGAAATGCTCCTGCGGCTGGGGCTCGAAGATCATGACCATAACCGGCAGATCCCTGGCACGGCCTTCGGCCTGCAGTTGCGCCACCAGTGCCTGGTGGCCGCGATGGAAGCCGTCGAAATTGCCGATGGTGAGCACGCACCCGCGGTGGCGCGCCTGAAGATTATGGATGCCGCGAACAAGCTTCATAGCAGGCTCAACATAATGGAAATCGGCGGATTATAACCTGTACGGCGTCCAAGGTTAACCCGCGAATCCAATCTTTGCTTTCAACAACGGAGAAAGTTACGCTTATTTCGCCCGTCCCGGTTTTTTTCGCCGGTTATTCTGCCCGGCGCGACGTTTTCCACTCCCGGCCGACGGACGCTTTGGCCATCAAGGCGCGTTTTATCGGCGAGAATACCTTTTTTCATGGCAAACACTGTATTCCGCGAGCCGAAACTGATAGAATTCTGCGCCATCACATTGTAACAGGCGCCGTCCGCCAAAGCGGCGCTTATTTGCACAAATCCATTGACAAACGAAGGCTGAAAAGGCATATTCCTCGGCCTTTGAATTGTCTCATAGAACATGTTTGGGAGTTGGACCTTGGCTAATATCAAATCAGCTAAGAAACGCGCCGTACAGTCTGAAAAGCGTCGGCAACACAATGCAAGCCGTCGCTCCATGATGCGTACCTTTGTCAAAAAGGTTTACGCGGCTATCAATGCGGGTGATAAAGAAGCTGCGCTGAGCGCTTTCTCCATTATGCAGCCCGTTGTGGATCGTCAAGCCAGCAAGGGCCTGATCCACAAAAACAAAGCGGCTCGTCATAAATCCAATCTGGTCGCGCGCATCAACGCCATGCAGTAACGCCTGGCGGCGAAAGCTGTTAAAAAAACCGGCTTAAGCCGGTTTTTTTATATTCCAAGTCATCGCCTGCTCTCTGCCGCCGTGGCAAACAGATAGTCGGTATAACCGGCTTGCGCGCCGCCAAAGAAGCGACCCATTGCCGGTAACCTGCCGTCAGCGCATTCAGCGTCGGGCGCGACGCATTCGGTGCGAACGCGGTGCCCGGCCAGGAAATGTCATTGATGCCCGGCATCACGATGAGGCTTTGCGCCCCCGGCCGGGCCAGTACGTCACGCGCCGGTCGCGCCAATGCATTGACGCCCATGCCGTCGGACAGCAGCCGCGCGGCGGAGATACTCCCGATTAAACGATCAGGTCTCCCTCTGTTCAGCGGGCGCCGGCAATGACGACCGCAACGCCAGATAACCGGCGACAGCGGCTATCACCGAACCGGATAGAATTCCCAGCTTGGCCAAATCCATTTTTTCTTCGCCGATGACGCTGCCGCCAAAAGCCAGGCCGGCGATAAAAATCGACATGGTGAAGCCGATGCCGCACAACACCGCCGCCGCCGCAATCTGCCGCACCGTCACCCCATCAGGCAGACGCGCCAGCCCCAACCGGATAGCCAGCAGACAAAACACCAGGATGCCAATGGGCTTGCCAAGCACCAATCCGCCGGCAATCCCGGCCGGCAGCAACTCAAACAGGCTCCCGGGCGTTAATCCCTGCAAAGGCACACCGGCGTTGGCGAACGCGAACAGCGGCAAAATAAGATAAATCACCCAGGGTTGCAGGGCGTGTTCCAGCACCAGGGCCGGCGAGTAAGCCTGCCGCGGCAGATTGAGGGGGATCAGCGCGCCGACGACCACGCCGGCCAGCGTGGCATGTATCCCGGACAACAGCACGCAGACCCATAGCAGCGCCCCCACCGGCAGATAAAGCGCGATACGCCGGATATTCGCGCGATTCATCAGCGCCAGAATCGCCGCCAGGCCGGCCGCCGCCGCCAAAGCCGGCAGTGAAAGATGGCTATTGTAAAACAGCGCGATAATCACGATGGCGCCCAAATCGTCGATAATGGCCAGCGCCAGCAGAAAAGCCTTCAGACTGGGGGGCACCCGTTTGCCCAACAGGGCCAGCACGCCGACGGCGAACGCGATATCCGTGGCGGTGGGGATGGCCCAACCCACATGGTTGGCCGGCTCTTCCCAATTCACCAGGGTATAGATAATCGCCGGCGCCACCATGCCGCCCAAGGCCGCGATAGCCGGGAACACCGCTTTCGCCCGGCTGGCCAGCGCGCCCTGGATCAATTCGCGTTTGACTTCCAGGCCTATCATCAGAAAAAACAGCGCCATCAGCGCATCGTTGATGACCAGCAAGACCGAGAAGTGATGTCCATCGCCGCCCTCGTTTTGCGGGAACGCCAGCGCCGCCCGGTAGATTTCGGCGGCCGGCGAGTTGGCCGCGATCAACGCCGCCACCGCGGCCAAAATCAGCAACACGCCGCTTGCGGCCTCATGCCGCAGCAATCGTAAAAGCAAAGACATGACCTAACCTTCATTATCGATTATTTACAGTTTATTGTGCGGGAAACGCTATCCCCGGTAAAGCAGAACCGCGGCGGCATTGTCGCCGCCGCAGTATGGAGACAAGAAAGAGAGAACGGACTGAGCCGCCGCCTTGCCGAAGTGGTCATGCGGCGCCGGGGACCGGGCGAGGCTCAGCGGGTCAGATCGTCGAAAAACTTCTTCACGCCGTCCAAAAAGCTTTTGGAGCGTGGGCTGTTCTGCGCCCCGCTGGGGCCGCCGAAACTTTCTTCCAACTCTTGCAACAATTGTTTTTGCCGTTCGTTGAGTTTCACCGGCGTTTCCACCACCACCCGACATAACAAATCGCCCTGGACGCCGCCGCGAACCGATTTCACGCCTTTGCCGCGCATCCTGAACAATTTGCCGGTTTGTGTTTCCGCCGGGACTTTCAGCTTTACCCGGCCATCAAGGGTCGGGACTTCGATTTCGCCGCCCAAGGCCGCCATGGCGAAGTTGATCGGCACCTCGCAGTACAGGTTGTTGTCTTCCCGTTCGAAAATGGGATGTTGCCTGACCTGTACCTGAACATACAGATCGCCGGCCGGCGCGCCCTGCTCACCCGCCTCGCCTTCTCCCGCCAGACGGATGCGATCGCCGGTATCCACGCCGGCGGGTATTTTCACCGACAAGGTCTTTTGCTTTTCTACCCGACCATGGCCATGGCATTTAGGGCAGGGATCCTTGATGATTTTGCCGCGCCCCTGACAGGTGGGACAGGTCTGCTGCACCGCGAAAAAACCCTGACGCATCTGCACCTGGCCCGCGCCGTGGCAGGTAGGGCAAGTGACGGGCGAGCTGCCGGGCTTGGCGCCGCTGCCATGACAAACATCACATTCCTCCAGCGCCGGGATACGGATTTCCTTGGTGACGCCGCGCACGGCCTCTTCCAGCGTCAGTTCCATATTGTAGCGGAGATCCGATCCGCGACTGGCGCGCTGCCGCCGGCCGCCGCCGAAGATATCGCCGAACACATCGCCGAAGATATCGGTGAAGTCCGCCCCCGCGCCGCCGGGACCGCCGCCCATGCCGCCTTGTTCGAAAGCGGCGTGGCCGTATTGATCGTAGGCGGCGCGTTTTTGCGGATCGCTTAGGATCTCATACGCTTCTTTGACTTCTTTGAATTTGGCTTCAGCTTCTTTGTTGCCCGGGTTGCGATCAGGGTGGAATTTCATCGCCAGGCGTTTATAGGCCTTTTTGATTTCGCGCTCGTCCCCGTTCCTGGGTACGCCTAAAACCTCGTAATAGTCTGACTTCGCCATTATTTCTTCCTGCCCTTAATATCATACACGGGCGTAAGGTTCCCCCGACGCCCGTGCCAGTTGCCGGCCGCGGTGGAACTACCGCCGCCGCGCCCGTTCAAGGGCGATTATTTTTTATCCTTGACTTCTTCAAATTCGGCATCGACGACATCATCGTCTTTCTTGGCCGCCCCGTCGTCGGCATTAGCGGATGCGCCGCCGGCCTGAGCCTGTTGCTGCGCGGCTTCCAGCAATTTACTGGAGGCTTGAATCAGCGCCTGCATCTTGGCTTCGATGTCCGCCTTGTCTTCGCCCTTCAACGCGGCGTCCAAAGCGCTCAGTGCGGATTCCACCGCCTTCTTGTCGTCGGCCGCCAACTTGTCGCCCGCATCCTCAAGCTGCTTGCGGGTGCTGTGCAGCAGATGATCGGCCTGATTGCGCGTCTGCACCAGTTCTTCGAACTTGCGGTCGGATTCCGCATTGGCTTCCGCCTCGCGCACCATCTTTTGGATTTCTTCCTCATTCAGGCCGGAAGACGCTTTGATGGTGATCTTCTGTTCGCGGCCGCTGTTTTTGTCCTTGGCGGAGACGTGCAGGATACCGTCGGCATCAATGTCGAACGTCACCTCGATTTGCGGCATGCCGCGCATGGCGGGCGCGATACCGTCCAAGTTGAATTGGCCCAGTGATTTGTTGTCCGCCGCGCGCTTACGCTCGCCTTGCAATACATGAATGGTCACGGCGGACTGGTTGTCTTCCGCGGTGGAGAACACCTGACTGTGTTTAGTCGGGATAGTGGTATTCTTGGCGATAAGCGGAGTCATCACGCCACCCATGGTTTCAATGCCCAGCGACAACGGCGTGACATCCAGCAGCAACACGTCCTTCACATCGCCGGCCAGCACCCCGCCCTGCACCGCGGCGCCAATAGCCACGGCCTCGTCAGGGTTGACGTCCTTGCGCGGTTCCTTGCCGAAGAAGTCGGACACGGTTTTCTGCACCATGGGCATACGGGTTTGACCGCCGACGAGGATCACGTCGTGGATATCGCCGACCGACAGACCGGCGTCTTTTAACGCAACCTTCAGCGGATCCATGGACCGTTTAACCAAATCTTCCACCAGCGATTCCAGTTTGGCGCGGGTCACCTTGATGTTCATGTGCTTCGGACCCGTGGCGTCAGCCGTGATGTAGGGCAAATTCACATCGGTTTGCTGGGCCGAGGACAGCTCAATCTTGGCTTTTTCTGCGGATTCTTTCAGACGCTGCATCGCCAGAGGATCGTTGCGTAAATCAATACCCTGGTCCTTTTTGAACTCATCCACCAGATAATTGATCAGCCGGCTGTCGAAGTCTTCGCCCCCCAAATGCGTGTCGCCGTTGGTGGACAACACTTCAAAGGTCTTTTCGCCATCGACGTCATCGATTTCGATGATGGAAATATCAAAGGTACCGCCGCCCAAGTCGTAGACCGCGATGGTGCGGTTGCCCACTTCTTTATCCAGGCCATAGGCCAGCGCCGCGGCGGTGGGTTCGTTGATGATGCGTTTCACGTCCAGTCCGGCGATGCGTCCCGCATCCTTGGTGGCCTGGCGCTGCGCGTCGTTGAAGTAAGCCGGTACGGTGATGACCGCCTCGGTCACCGTTTCACCCAGATAGTCTTCCGCGGTTTTTTTCATTTTCTTCAGAACTTCGGCGGAGATTTGCGGCGGCGCCATCTTCTGGCCTTTGACTTCCAACCAGGCATCGCCGTTATCGGAAGCGATGATCTTGTATGGCATGATGCTGACGTCGCGCTGGACTTCCTCGTCCTGAAAGCGACGACCAATCAAACGCTTAATGGCAAACAGCGTATTTTGCGGGTTAGTCACGGACTGACGTTTAGCTGGCTGGCCAACCAGAATTTCGCCATCCTGCGTGTAGGCAATGATAGAAGGAGTAGTACGATCGCCTTCGCTGTTTTCCAGCACCCGCGGCTTAGCGCCTTCAATAATTGCTATACAAGAGTTGGTCGTACCCAAGTCGATACCAATGATTTTACCCATCTAAACATCTCCACTAAAAAGTCGTCATTGTTGTGGTCGTAAACCTGATATGTGGCCGGATTGACTGTTTTCAAGCCGCCAAAAAACTTTCGTGCGCAGGTTAAACAACATGGTTGCAATTAACATGGGGCCGACCGTCGCCGCATCAAGGGGCGATGACAAAAAAAACTTAAATTTCCGCTAACCTGGGAAGCGACGGGATGAACACAGAGGGAAAGGGAATCCCTTTTTTGGAATAGGGGAATGTCGACCCGCCTCCGTTACGGCGCCACCGCCATAACCAAGGCGGCGCATGTGCCGGGGACATGGGAACCGTCGCCGGCCGTTCGCCGCAGCCAATAACGACTTCGGTCACACCGGCGAACCGGCCTGGTCGGCCATGGGGGCGATACGCCGCAAATCCCCAGGCATCAGCATGCCCAGCGCCGCGCCCATTAACGCCAGGCCGAACACATACCAGGCGGGCGCCAGCGGCGTCAAGCGCATCAATAACGTCACCGCCAGCGGCGACAATCCGCCGAACACGGCATAAGCGACATTATAGGAAAAGGAAATACCGGTAAAGCGCACCGCGGCCGGAAACGCCCTGACCATGATATAAGGCACGCCGCCCACCACGCCGACGCTGAATCCCGCCAGCGCATAAGCAATGAATAGCCGCAGCGGCGCCCCGGCGCCGGAATGATAGAACCACCAACTGCTTGCCGCCAGCAAAAGACAACCGAAGGTCAGCGTCCTGCCGGCGCCAATGCGATCGATTGCCATCCCCGTGACCATACAGCCCGCCGCGAGGGCGACGGTGGCCAGGCAGTTGGCATCCAGGGACAGCGCCGGCGGCACGCCCGCCTGTTGCTGCAACCACAGGGGCGCCATCAGGATTACCACGACTATCCCGGCGGAAAGCAGCCAGGTCAGCAACATGGAGAGCAGCACGGCCGGCACATGCCGGGTCACGACCCGTTTTAGCGGCAGTTCCTTCGCCAGGGCCTGACGGGTTTTCATTTCCGTGAAGACCGGCGTTTCCTGCAGCCAGCGCCGCAAATACATTGCCGCCAAACCAAAAACGCCGCCCAGCAAAAAAGGAATCCGCCAGCCGCCGCCGGCGATGGCTTGCGGCGATAACAGATTATTGAGCAGCGCGGCCACAAACGATCCAAGCAAAATGCCCGCCGTCAGTCCGGCGGTCAGGGTGCCGCAAGCAAAACCGATACGGCGCAGGGGCACATGTTCGGCCACGAATACCCAGGCGCCGGGAACCTCGCCGCCGATGGCCGCGCCTTGCAGGATCCGTAGCATCAGCAACAGCAGCGGCGCGGCAACGCCCATTACGGCGTAAGTGGGCAATAGCCCCATCAACAGGGTCGGCAACGCCATCAGCAGGATAGACAGGCTGAACATTTTCTTGCGGCCTATCTTGTCGCCGAAATGGGCCAGGATGATACCGCCGAGCGGCCGTGCCAAATAGCCGGCGGCAAAGATGCCGAATGTCTGGACCTGTCTGAGCCACTCGGGCAAGTCCGCCGGGAAGAACAACCGGCCGATAACCGCGGCGAAAAACACGAATATGATGAAGTCATAGAATTCCAAGGCGCCGCCCAGCGCGGCCAGGGACAAGGTTTTGTAGTCCTGGCGGTTCAAGCGGCGTGGTATGTTTTGTTCCATGGTATCAGTCGCCATTTTCCGTCCGGCGGGCGCTTTTTGGCCTGAATGCCGCCACCACGTCGGGATGGGTTTGCAGATACGGTCCCTCCAGCAGTTGGACGCAATAGGGAACGCTGGCGAATACGCCTGTTACCACGGTTTTACCTTGCTCGTCCTTCACCCCTTCCAGTGTTTCCTTGATGGATTTGGGCTGACCGGGAAGGTTAAGGATGAGAGCCTGTTTGCGAATGACCGCGGTTTGCCGGGAAAGAATGGCGGTGGGCACGAAGTGAAGGCTGACCTGACGCATCTGCTCGCCGAACCCCGGCAGTTCGCGATCGGCTACCGCCAGGGTGGCGTCAGGAGTGACATCGCGTCGGGCCGGACCTGTACCGCCGGTGGTCAAGACCAGATGACAGCCCGTTTCATCCACCAGCTCGCACAGTGTTTGCTCAATCAACGCCTGTTCGTCGGGCACAAGACGCTTTTCCAGCGTAAACGGCGACGCCAGGGCGCTTTCCAACCAGCCTTCCAGCGCTGGAATACCCTGATCCTGGTAGATGCCCTGAGAGGCGCGATCGGAGACGGAGACCAGGCCGATACGGCATGTATTCATGATTGTCACCTTGCTGCCTATGGAAGATCTCATGATACCGGCTCGTATGGAAAAGACCAGATAAGGCGCGAAGCAAAGAGACATTTTTCACCAGGCCGGCAAACATGATGATTTGGGTCGCGGTGTCTTTTACTACGGAACATAAGGCCGTTCGGCGCTTGTCAAAACAACACATGGCCTGGCGGCGCCGAGGGACGCTGGCGCCAGATCCAGCAAGGGTTGCGAACGGGATGCCGCGGAACATCCCGTCAGAAGAAAGTCCTGATGAGGGCAAACTGATATCGTTGAGCGTTTTACTGCCAGGACAGATTTTGACGAGCAGCCATTTTCATTCAGGCCATGGAATCCCGGCGTCGGAGACAATCGCTGAATATTTGCCCGACGGGGCCCGCGATGCGAGCCCCCGCTTATGAGGCAAAAACACTGTCTGCCGGTGGATAAGCCCCGTTATGAACCGAGATGGGAAAAGTATCCCACGCTGCGGATTTTACAGCAGGTCTTTGATCATCTTTTCCAGCTTTTCCTGGTCGACGGCGAACTTGCGAATGCCTTCCGCCAGTTTGTCCACGGCCATCGGATCTTGATTGTGCTGCCAGAGGAATTCGGCTTCGGTCATTTTTTCCGGCCGCGCTTTGATTTCGCCGCTGTAGGAAAGCTTGCATTCCAGCGGCCCCTGGCTTTCGGCCAGTTCTTTGAGCAGCGGCGGCGCGATGGTCAGACGATCGCAGCCGGCGAGCTCAATAATTTCACCGATATTGCGGAAGCTGGCGCCCATCACTACCGTCTCATAGCCGTGTTCTTTGTAATAACGGTAGATTTCAGTGACCGACTGCACGCCCGGATCGTCCTGGGGAGCAAATTCCTTTTTATCGCCGTTGGCCTTGTACCAGTCGAGGATGCGGCCGACAAAAGGCGAGATCAGGAAGGCGCCGGCTTCGGCGCAGGCCCGTGCCTGGGCGAAGGAGAACAGCAAGGTCAGATTACAGTTGATGCCGGCCTTTTCCAGTTGCTCCGCCGCCCGGATACCCTGCCAGGTAGACGCCAGTTTGATGAGGATGCGATCATTGCCTATACCGGCGTCGTTATAGAGTTTTATCAGCCGCTTGGCTTTCGCCACGCTGGCTTCGGTATCATAGGAAAGCCGGGCGTCCACTTCCGTGGAGACGCGTCCCGGAACCAGCTTTAGGATTTCCACGCCGATATTGACCGCCAGCTTGTCGGTGGCATATTTGATTTGTTCTTCCGGAGACGGGCTTTGATCACGGGCCCAAGACACCGCCTGATCAATGTATTTGCGGTATTCGGGGATTTGCGCCGCATTCAGGATCAAGGAGGGGTTGGTGGTTGCATCCTGCGGCTGGTACAGTTTGATAGCAGTGATATCACCCGTATCGGCGACAACGGAGGTCATCTTGCGTAGGGCACTTAATTTATCAGTCATGATGAAGTTTCTCGTTTTGAAGGGTGTGCATATCCCATGGCGTTGCACTGCCTTACCCGATAATACCACGCGCAGAGGCCGGCGCAAGGCTCCGGCCGGCGGATTCTCCGGCAAGCGCGGCAACCTGGGACATCGGATCCGTCATGACTGAACTCGTCAACTTCATTAACGATCTGATCTGGAATTCCGTGCTGATCTACCTGCTCGCCGGCGTCGGCGGCTGGTTTACCCTGCGTTCCGGGTTTATCCAGTTTCGCCATTTCCCGCACATCTTTTCCATTTTGAGAGGCTCGGGCCGAAGCGACCGCGCCGGGCTGTCTCCTTTCCAGGCCCTGTGCGTGACCTTGGCGGCGCGCATCGGCAGCGGCAATCTGACCGGTGTGGCGCTCGCATTGACGCTCGGCGGCCCCGGCGCGATTATCTGGATGTGGCTGGCGGCGTTTCTCGGCATGGCCACCGCCTTTGCGGAAAGCACGCTGGCGCAATTATACAAGGCGCGCGATAGCCAGGGGCGCTATCGCGGCGGCCCGGCCTGGTACATGGAAAAGGGCCTGGGGCTGCGCTGGATGGGCGTCTTGTTCACCTGTTTTTTGCTGGTGGGTTATGGCGGCATTTTCAATGCGGTGCAGGCCGGGTCCATCGCGCGGTCCCTGGAAACGACCGTCGGCGCCGCGCCATACCAGATGGGCTTGGCGCTAACGGCGCTGACCGCTCTGGCGATATGCGGCGGAGTGCGCGCCATCGCCCGGCTATCCCAATGGCTGGTGCCGATCGTGGCGCTACTGTATGTCCTGTTGGCGGGATGGGTGGTCTTGCGTCATGTTGATCACCTGGCCGAGGTGGCCGCCCTGGTGTTCGACGATGCGTTCGGCTTACGGCAGGCGGCCTCCGGCGCGTTGGGTTATGGTGTATCACAGGCGATTTTTCTCGGCGTGCAGCGCGGCCTGTTTTCCAATGAGGCCGGCACCGGGTCGGCACCCAACATCGCCGCCGCCGCCGCCCCCTGGCCGCCCCATCCCGCCTCGCAAGGCTATATTCAAATGCTGGCGGTTTTTCTGGATACCATGGTTATTTGCAGCGCCACCGCGGCGATTATCCTGACATCCGGCCTGCCCCGCGCCGGGCAATCCGTGCGCCAGGGTTTCGATCTGATCCAGCAGGCGCTGGCCACGGTCGGCGGCCCCTGGAGCGCCGGGTTTATGACGGCGATAATCTTTGTGTTTTCGTTTACCGCCATTGTCGGTAACTATGCCTACGCCGAAAGCAGCCTGGTTTTTTTCCGTAACCGTGTCCGACTGCTGGTGCCGCTGTTGCGGGCGCTGACACTGGCCATGGTGGCCTATGGCTGTCTGGCGGATTTGCCGATACTCTGGCGGCTGGCGGATATGGCGGTGGGTTTGATGACCTTTACCAACCTTATCGCGTTACTCTTGTTGTCGCGTATCGCGATGATGCTGGCGCGCGATTACAATAGCCAGCGCACCATCGGCAAATTGCCGACCTTTTATGCCGCCAATTTCCCCGCCATCGCCGTTCAATTGTCGCCGGGCGTCTGGGATCGTCCGACGGCGCGGAAATAGGCTTGGATACAGGATTACCTTATGCTCATTGTGATTTCTCCAGCCAAGACGCTGGATTACCAAAGCCCGCTGGCCACCCGGCGCCACAGCCAGCCGGAGTTACTGGATCGGTCACAGGAACTCATGGCGCTGTGCCGCCGGCTATCGCCGGCGCAGATAGCCTCGCTGATGGGTATCAGCGACAAACTGGCCAATATGAACGCCGCGCGGTTCCAAGCCTGGCAGGCCGACTTCACGCCCGATAACGCCCGCCAGGCTATCCTGGCGTTCAAAGGCGATGTCTATACCGGCCTGCGGGCGGACAGCCTCGACGAGCGGGATTTCGATTTCGCCCAATCGCATCTGCGCATCCTTTCCGGTCTCTATGGCATTTTACGGCCGCTGGATCTGATGCAGCCCTACCGGCTGGAAATGGGCATCAAGCTGGCCAACCCCGCCGGCTCTGATTTGTATCGATTCTGGGGCGGCCTTCTGACCGACAAGTTAAACGAGGCCATGGCGGCCCAAGGCGACACGCTTCTGGTCAATCTGGCTTCGGAAGAGTATTTCAAGGCGATCCAGCCGGCGCGCCTGGCGGGCGACATCATTAAGCCGGTTTTTCTCGATGAGAAAAACGGCCGTTTCAAGGTGATCAGTTTCAACGCCAAAAAGGCGCGCGGGATGATGAGCCGCTACATTATCACTGGACGGCTGTCGCGTCCCGAGCAGCTGACAGGCTTTAACGAGGGCGGTTACCGCTTCGATGCGAACGCCTCCAGCGAAACCGAGCTGGTGTTTAAGCGTCCGATGTCGGGATAACCGATTCGTCGAGCCGCATCGCGACCGCTGCTTACCACCGGCGCCTGTGTTCCCGGGCCGGAACCGGCCCTGAACCAGGCGCCGCGCTTAGTCCGGCAGGTCCAGCAAGAAGCGGCGAAGCTGCTGAAAATCGGGCGGCAGCGTCGTCGACAGCAGCGGCAGTTCGGCGCGCAGGGCCAGGGCTTTTGGCAATGGCAGCGTATCGCCCAACACCGCATCCACCGTTTCCTTGAACTTGGCCGGATGGGCGGTGCCAAGGAACAAGCCGAATTCGCCGGATTGCAGCTGATCGCGCAGTAGGCGATAGGCGATGGCGGCATGAGGTTCGGAAACATACCCCAGCCCGGCCAGCTCCCGCATGGTCTGCCGGGTGGTTTCGTCGTCCGCGCTGCCGTAGCCCAGGCTGTCCAGCCGCCAGTTTTTCCGGCGGAACAGCTCTTCCACCCGCGGCCAGTTGTTCGGCTGGCTGACATCCATGGCATTGGACAACGTGGTCACCGTGGGATGGGGTAGCCATTGCCCTCGCTCCAGATAGCGCGGCACGGTATCGTTGGCGTTGGTGGCGGCGATGAACCGTTTGATTGGCAAGCCCAGCGATTTAGCCAGCAGGCCGGCGGTCAAATCGCCGAAATTGCCGGAAGGCACTGACACCACCAGTTGATTGCGGGCGTCCTGCGGCAATTGCGCCACCGCTTCGAAATAATAGCAAATCTGCGCCAGCAGCCGGCTGATATTAATGGAATTGGCGGAATTCAGTCCTAAACGGCGTTTGAGTTCATCGTCGTCGAACGCCTGTTTTACCAGCGCCTGGCAGGCATCGAAATCACTCTCCACGGCCAGGGTATGAACATTGCCGCCCAGCGTACAAAACAGTTTTTCCTGCAAGGGACTGATTTTGCCGCGAGGATAGAGGATAACCACCCGCACATTGCTCAGCCCGTAAAACGCGTGGGCCACCGCGGCGCCGGTATCGCCGGAGGTGGCGGTGAGAATGGTGACCGGTTCGCCCTGGGCCACTTCGGTAAGCATTTGCGCCATAAACCGGCCGCCGAAGTCCTTAAAGGCCAGCGTAGGGCCATGGAACAGCTCCAACGCCGCGATATCCTCGGTTACGCCGACGACCGGAGCCGGAAATTCAAAGGCGGCGCCGACGCGTTTGAGAACCTTTTCCGGCGAAACCTCATCGCCGATGTAGGCCGACAGAATGCGGGCGCTTCGGGCAACCAGATCCAATTCAAGCAGTTCGTCGATTTCCACGGCCGCGAATTCCGGCAATTCCAGCGGAAAAAACAGCCCTTGCTGCCGGCCGAGCCCCTGTTTGATCGCTTGCGCGAAACTGACCTGCTCGTTGTGATCCTTGATATTGTATAGTTTCATGCGTTATTCCATCACTCGCGCGCCGGTGGTATCCAGGCGGCAGATATGAACAAAACCCTCGTCGTTCCGCAGATAGTGTCGCGCCAGCCAGTCGGCCACGCGCTGCGCGGTGTCATCGCGATCGCACACCGCGAACATCGTCGGGCCGGAGCCGGAGATGCCGCAGGCCAGCGCCCCGATCTGGGCCGCCGCCCGACGCGCCTCATCAAACCCCGGCAATAGCCGGGTGCGGTAAGGTTCGGCTATGACGTCTTTCATCAGTTTGGCCGCCAGTGCGGGCTGCTGGGTATGGCTGGCATGAATGAACCCGGCCAGAAAACGGCCGTGGCTAATGCAATCCTGCCGCCGATATTGCGCGGGCAGGATGGCCCGCGCTTCGGCGGTGGAGACTTTGATGCCGGGATAGGCCATGACCCACAGCCATTCGCTAAAACCCGGAACCTGCTGGCTGATGATGCTGTTTTCCTCCAGCATCAATTGGATGCCGCCCAGATAGCAGGGGGCGACGTTGTCGTAATGCACGCTGCCGGAAATTCGCCCCTCCATCTCGCCCATCAGCGTCAGCATCTGATTTTCGTCCAGCGGATAGCCGCAATGGGCGTTAAGCGCCACCAACGCGCCTACCACGGAACAGGCGCTGGAGCCCAACCCTGAGCCGATGGGCATATTTTTTTCCAGCACCATGGCGACCGGAAGGGGTTTATCCAGCGCCTGGCAAAACCGCTGCCAGCATTGATAGACGATATTTTCCCGAGGATCCGCCGGTAGCTTGACGGCGAATCGGCCGGCATTGGTCAGGCTGAATTGCGCCGCGGCCTCCACCGTCACGCAATCGCCCAGCAGGGTGCCGTCCACCGGCGAAACCGCGGCGCCCAACACATCAAAACCGACACTGACATTACCTATCGAGGCCGGCGCATACACCTTAACCATCTTATACTCCCAACTTCCATGACAGCGTACGCAAAAGATCGGCAAAAACGCCGGCGGCGGTCACATCGTTACCGGCGCCGTAACCACGCAACACCAGCGGCAGCGGCTGATAGTAGCGGGTATAAAAGGCCAGGGCGTTTTCACCATCCTTCACCTTATACAAAGGATCATTGCCGTCCACCTCGGCGATACTGACCCGGCAGCGGCCATCTTCGATACTGGCGACGTATCGCAATACCCCGCCCTGATCGCGCGCTTTCGCCACCCTGGCGGCGAAAGCGTCGTCAAGCGTCGGCAACCGGGTGAGAAAATCCTCCAGCTCGCCGCTATCGTCAAAGGATTCAGGCAGTACCGGTTCCACCTCGATATCGGTTAACTCAAGCCGATAACCCGCCTCGCGAGCCAGGATCAACAATTTACGCGCCACATCGGTGCCCGACAAATCGTCTCTGGGATCCGGTTCGGTAAATCCGGCCGCCCGGGCCGCCAGGGTCGCGGCCGATAACGGCATCCCCTCGTCCAGCTTGCCGAAGATAAAAGACAACGACCCGGACAGAATACCGGAAAACCGCACCAGTTCATCCCCGGCGTTCAGGAGATTCTGCAAATTTTCGATAACCGGCAAGCCGGCGCCGACATTGGTGTCGTAGAGGAACTTACGGCGCGATCCCGCCGCCGCCGCCCGCATATGCTGGTAATAATGCATTGAGGCGGTATTGGCCTTTTTATTGGGCGTTACCACATGGAAGCCGTCCGCCAGGAAATCGGCATACTGCTCGGCGATATCCGCGCTGCTGGTACAATCGACGATCACCGGGTTGAGCAGATGGTATTCCTTGACCAGACGAATCAGCCGGCCCAGGTTGAACGGCTCGCGCGCTTCCGCCAGTTCCCGTTGCCAACTGTCCAGCGCGATGCCATGTACGTTGGTGAGCAACGCCCGTGAATTGGCGATACCGCACACCCGCAGGTCGATATGCTTCGCCTTGAGCCATTGATGCTGGCGGCGGATTTGCTCCAGTAAGGCGCCGCCGACCCCGCCGGCGCCTATGACGAATACCTCGATGACTTGATCGGTATTGAACAGCATCTGATGGGCAACGCGCACGCCGGTGGTGGTGCAATCGTTGTTCACCACCACCGAAATGGACCGTTCGGACGATCCCTGGGCGATGGCGATAATATTGATGTTGGCTCGCGCCAGCGCCGCGAACAGTTTGGCCGACAACCCGCGCTGGGTCCGCATGCCATCGCCAATGACCGATATGATCGCCAGGTCGGTCATGATATCCAGGGGCTCCAGCAAACCGTCTTTCAGTTCGAGATAAAATTCGTCCTCAAGGGTCTTACGGGCGCCGTTCAGCTCGTTATGGGGCACGCAAAAACTGATGCTGTACTCTGAGGAGGATTGGGTTATCAGCACCACCGAGCTGCCGGCGCGGGACATGGCGGCGAACACCCGGGCGGCCATACCGATCATCCCCTTCATGCCCGGTCCGGAGACGTTGATCATCGCCATATTATTGAGATGGGTGATGCCTTTTACCGGATGACTACTGTCTGCATCGGTGCCGCCGATAAGCGTGCCGGGCGCCTGGGGATTGTCGGTGTTTTTAATCAGGCACGGAATCTGGAACCGGGCGATAGGGGCGATGGTGCGCGGATGCAACACCTTGGCGCCGAAATAAGACAGCTCCATCGCCTCCTGGTAGGACATGGTTTTCAGCAGACGCGCATCGGGCACCTGGCGCGGATCACAGGTATAAACCCCATCCACGTCGGTCCAGATTTCACAGCAATCGGCGCGCAGACAGGCGGCCAGCACCGCGGCGGAATAGTCCGATCCGTTGCGGCCCAAAACGACCAGTTCGCCTTTGTCATTGCCGGCGGTAAACCCGGCCATCAGGATGACATGATCCGACGGAATGTCGGCATCCTTGATACGACGGGTGGATTCGACGATATCCACGGCGGATTCGAGGTAGCCGCCCTGGGCCGAAAGCTTTTCCACCGGATTGATGACCGTGACGGGATATCCCCGTGCCTTAAAAACGGCCTCCATGATGGCGATGGACAATTTTTCGCCCCGGCAGATAATGGCGGCGTTGATGCCGTCGGGACAGTGTTTGAGCAGTGCGATCCCATGCAATAATTGTTTGAGCTGGGAAAACTCCTGATCCACCAGCAAACGCAGCCCGGCATAATCGAATCCCGGCTGGGCGCGGGACAAACCGAGGAGGAGATCGGCGAAAATCTGTTCGGCGTCGCTCATGACCGGCTGAATATCTTTATTGCCGAGCGTGCGCTCTATCATGGAAACCAGGTAGTTGGTGATTTTCGCCGGCGCGGACAGCACGGTGGCCACCTGTCCCTGCCCCGCATTACTTTCAATAATATCGGCGACGCGTAGAAAGCGCTCCGCGTTGGCGACCGACGTACCACCGAACTTTAGGACTCGCATGGGTTTTCCTTTTGCTGAATTTAGGCTTAAAAAAAAGCCCGCACTGTCAAGGTGCGGGCTTTTTTCTGTTTATCGGTATGCGTCAGCCCGCACCGCTACTAGGAGTACCGGTGGTGGTAATAATAATGGTGTGCTGGCCGACGAAAAGCATGTTTAACGTATCGCTGTTTTTTTCCAATGGCTATTGGTTAAAGCAAATGGGTATGAAAGTCAATGTTATTTTTTGGCTGACTATTTTTTAAACCATTTAAAAACCCATATATTTCGTTACATTAACAGGGTTAATCAATTAAAAAATCCGCAGGCTACCGCAATACCAGTCTTTTAATCTGTCATGGATGATTTTGAAGGCAGCATTGGCTAAGCGCATTTTCTGCGCCGAAAGGCCGCACGCGTTTGCCACGGGTAACCCGGTCGCCGGTCGCCGTAATGTCACCCGCCAGATATGAGACACAGTGTCGCGACACGGCGGCGATGGGCATTGTCGCCGGCATTCGCGGTCCAAGGCCATTGCCGGAAACAGGTCACAGAAAATTAACACGGCCGGATTGCGCCGCAAACGGCAAAATGCCCCCTCGGACCCTGTAAGACGCCGAACGGTCCAATAATCGGATTGGCCTTAAGTTTGTATTAAAATTCATTAAGTTATTAATCAACCATTCAAATTTTTCCGCTTTTTTTCACCGGCCTTGATAAATTGCGCTGAATCGAGGATAGTTTGGCGCTGAATGCGATAAAATATGCTGGTATATAAGGGAATTGCTCTTTGCGTGCCTTAGGGCTGCCTTTAATTTGATATATGTCAGCAAAATGAAATTTTCTTGAGTGTTAAATTCGGTTAGCGCTGTTATAGTGTTGTTAATAAGGGTAAGCTGTAGGGCATTTGAGCTTGAGAAAGGCGGCCCTGAATAATGTCAGTGGTGCCAAGGTTATCCATAAGCACCTGGAGCGCATTTAGGTACTTGAGCCTCATGGGCTGGGGGAAAGGCATAGTCCCCCGCGGTACGGCAGATGACTGCGGCTTTTGTACTTCCTCTTTCAATTAGTTGGTAATTTTAGGTAGCAAACATGCAGACCCCGCACATTCTTATCGTTGAAGACGAGTCAGTCACCCGCAATACCCTCAAAAGTATTTTCGAAGCCGAGGGCTACATGGTTCATGAAGCCATCGACGGCGCAGAGATGCACCAGATCCTGTCGGAAAACGACATTAATCTGGTCATCATGGATATCAACCTGCCGGGTAAAAATGGCTTACTGCTGGCCCGAGAATTACGTGAACATGCGAGTGTCGCGCTGATGTTTCTCACCGGCCGCGATAATGAAGTGGACAAAATCCTTGGTTTGGAGATCGGCGCCGACGATTACATCACCAAGCCGTTCAATCCGCGCGAGTTGACCATTCGCGCCCGTAATTTGCTGTCTCGCACCATGAACCTCGGCAGCGGCGGCGAAGAACGCAAGCTGGTGGAAAGCTACAAATTCAACGGCTGGGAGTTGGATATCAACAGCCGTTCGCTGCTCAGCCCCGCCGGCGAACAATATAAGCTGCCGCGCAGCGAGTTTCGCGCCATGCTGCATTTTTGCGAAAATCCGGGCAAAATCCAGTCGCGCGCCGAGTTGCTGAAGAAAATGACCGGACGCGAACTGAAAGCCCATGACCGCACCGTGGATGTCACCATCCGGCGCATACGCAAACATTTCGAATCCACGCCGGATACGCCGGAAATCATCGCCACCATCCATGGCGAAGGCTATCGCTTCTGCGGCGATCTGGAAGAATAATCACGGTCCGGCGGGAGCTTTCTCGCCGGATTTCATCAGTGGTTTTCAGGCCAGGGCATAATCGGTACCGCGCTCAACGCGTTCTTCGGCGAGCCTTCCACCAACCGATCTGAATAGGACAGGTAAACCAATGCGTTGCGTTTCTTATCGTAAAAACGGACCACTTGCAGCCGTTTGAACACCAGCGATGTGCGTTTTTGAAATACGACGCTGCCGTCACTCCCGCTGTTTTTGACTTTGTCCGTCAAAACGATAGGCCCCACCTGATGACAGGAAATCGCCGCGTCGGCGGTATCTTCCGCCAAGCCGAGGCCGCCTTTAATGCCGCCGGTTTTCGCCCGGCTGAGGTAGCAGGTAACGTTGGCGATATCCGGGTCGTCGAACGCTTCCACGACAATTTTATGATCCGGGCCGATAAGCTTAAAGACTGTGTCAACCGAACCGATTTCCTCGGCGTGGGCGATTCCCGTGCCCAGCACCCCAATAAATAGCAGCAAAACGGTATGCTTTCTCATAGATTATGGCTTCTTTTTTTGTTGAAATTACGGCTAAAGTACCCCTCCTGTCGACAGGCGCGATAGCCGCTTATCCCCGATATGCTCCGCGCCGGCCCCGCGGCCGGCGGCGCCCTCTCTCCCCGGCCGTAACCCCTGGGATTGATTGGGAAACAGCCGGTTTCTCATTAAGGCCCGCCGTAGGCGGGCCTCATTCGCTTGCGGCGAATTTTTCACTTTTTGCCGTCGCGATGCCACGCGTATTGTTTTGGGTATGCATTCATCACAATAATAAGCTAATAAATCTTTGGCGATCTACATGTGGAAAAATTGGTATTATGCGTCAGATTTTGAATATTGATGCTCTACGGCAAAATCCGACAGTTGCATCGCGGCGGCCAGTCGGGGATGTCTTCATCGGGAGCGCAGGTAAACCGCCGGCGCAGGTATCCAAAGAGGCAACGTAAAGCATGACGAGTACACCACTAATGGATTTCAGGCCGCGGCGCCATGGCGGCCAAGCGAATCTCCGGATGCACGGATGGCTTTATGACCGGGATGCGCGAGGGCAAATTTGCGCAAGCAGAATTTGAGCGCGACTTGTCGCGGTTCCGTCAGGGGCAAGGCCCGACGATGGGCCGGATATCGCTGACAACGCTGCGGCTTGAACACGCAAGGCTTATAAACGCTTTTTGAGGATGATCTATGGATCAAGCCGGTATCATTCGTGATCTGTTAAGTTGGTTGGAAGGACATCTGGACCAGCCCCTGTCCCTGGACAATGTCGCCGCCAAGGCAGGTTATTCCAAGTGGCATTTGCAGCGAATGTTCAAGGAAGTGACAAGCCATGCCATCGGCGCCTATATCCGGGCGCGCAGGCTATCTAAAGCGGCGGTGGCGTTGCGCCTTACCGGTCGGCCGATACTGGATATCGCCCTGCAATATCGTTTTGATTCGCAGCAGACTTTTACCCGGGCATTTAAAAAACAATTCAACCAGACGCCGGCGCTGTATCGCCGTTCGGAAGAGTGGGATTCCACCGGTATTCGGCCGCCGATACGGCTGGGAAAATGGGACATGCCCCTTCCCCGGTATATTACCCTGCCCTCCATGCATCTGGTGGGAACCACCCAGAGCTATTCCTGTACGCTGGAGCAAATCAGCTCTTTTCGCTTTGAAATGCGGGTTCATTTCTGGCGCCAGTATCTTGGGGAAGCCAAGCGCATTCCCCCTGTTCTCTACGGCCTGAGCTACACGCAACCCAGCAATGAGAAGGACGACGAACAGGAAGTGTTTTATACCACCGCGATCGAACCCCGCAATGTGCCGGATAACATCGAAGGAGGCCAACCGGTGGAACTGGAGGGCGGCGACTATGCGCAGTTCATCTACGATGGGCCGCCAGACGGCCTGCAAAGCTTTATTTTGTCGCTCTACGGCACCAGTCTGCCGACGCTGAATATGACCCGCCGCAAAGGGCACGATATCGAGCGGTTCTTTCCTGAAGAGAAAGTGCAAAAAGAGGGGGCGCCGAATGGATCGATACCCCAGATTATCCGCTGCGAATATCTGATCCCGGTGCGGCGTTAACGCTGTAATTCATCCAACGCGGGCCTGTCCAAGTGAGAGATATCGCCCGCGGTTTCCACCACCCATCCCGGCGCCAGCCATGGGCTTTGCTGGAAATCCATCCGCGAGAGCGAGCAATTGCGCAACCGCAGCCGCCGTTCGGCATAAGGCGGTAAACCCAGCACGGTGCTGATAAGGCAGCCCAACGCCATACCGTGGCTGACCAGCAAGGGAACGCTGCCCGCCGGTAATTGCCGGCAATCGTCCAATACCGCGTGCATACGCCGCGACAGCTCGGTCATGGATTCGCCCCCAGGGATTCGTCCATCTGGGGTACCGTCCACCAATTGCTTTCGCCAACCTTCTTCCTCCGTCGTCAGCGTATCAATATCGCGCCTCTCCAGCACCCCCATATCCAGCTCGCGCAGGCGGGCATCCAACGCGACATCACAGCCGCAGGCCCGCGCGATTATCCCGGCGGTATGTCGTGTACGACCGAGATCGCTGCTGATAACATGGGTGACGCCAAGGGCCTTGGCGCGCTCGGCAACCTGTAGCGCCTGGCATTCGCCATTGGCGGTTAACGCGCTGTCGGACTGTCCCTGAATACGACGCAGGGCATTCCATTCTGTTTCGCCATGGCGAACAAGATAAACCTGTAACATGGTGGTTTTCCGTTATACTGCATGAAATTGTTCGGAGTGATAAAAAAAAATGTATCTCATCGCGGCCGCAACCACCAATCCGGCTAAAATCGACGCCATCCTCCAGGCCTTTATCGACACGTTCGGCCCGGACAGCTGCCGAGTGGACGGCATTGTAGTGGACAGCGGCGTGCCGCCCCAGCCCATAGGCAATGCCGAAACACGCCTCGGCGCGCGCAATCGGGCGGCCGCCGCCCGTCAAGCCTGTCCCGAGGCGGATTTCTGGGTCGGTGTCGAGGCTGGTATTGAAGATAATATGACCTTCGCCTGGATGGTGATTGAAAATGCGCAAATCAGGGGTGAATCGCGCTCTGCAGGTTTAATATTACCAGAAAGTCTATTACAGGGAATCACCGCCGGGCGAGAATTGGGCCAGGAAATGGCGCGATTGACCGGTATTGAGGATATCAAGCGCCGTGGCGGCGCCATCGGCGTGTTCACCCACGGACTGCTGACCCGCAGCAGCGTTTATTACCAGGCGCTGGTCCTGGCGCTGGCGCCTTTCCATAACAACATTTATCACCGCCGCTAGGACGCGGGGGCATTGAGCAATTGGTGCCGCAACCAGTCGATAAGCGCCGGCGACGCCGCCTTGAGGCTGTTGGAGCCGCGGGTGATGGTGGCGATGCCGGTGCCAAGTTCATTTTTCACTTCCCGCTGACTCATCTCCCCGGCCAGCAATGCCCGGACGATACGCACCCGCATACCGAGCGCCTCCCGTTCATCGGCGGTAAGCATCAATTGCAGCAAGGGAATGTGCAGATTGTCGGTGAAAGCCTGTCCCAGCAACGCGGCGAAGTACTGCCAGTCCTCATCGCGTCCTTTGGGTCCGCCGGTCTCGGTGTGCGCTGTATCCGTCATAATTAACCGCCATACTCGTTAACGAGTACAGCAGTCTACCTTATTTTTCGCCGATTCAATAGCGCCGCAACCACTCGGCGTCGGTCAGCACCTTGGCCGGCTGGCGCAGGAAATAGCGATAAAATGCATCGTAAGCCAGGACATTTTTGACATAAGCGCGGGTTTCGGCAAAAGGCATGCTTTCAATGAACGCCACCGCGTCGATGCGTCCGGCGCTATTGTCCAACCAGGCGGTAACCCGTCCGGGCCCGGCATTGTATGCGGCGCTGGAGAGAATGCGATTGCGGCCAAACATCTGATAGACATATTCCAGATATTGCGTGCCAAGCTGAATGTTCATTTGCGGATCCAACAGTTGAACCGGATTCATGTAAGCGGCGATATTGAACATTTGCGCGGTATGTCTGGCGGTGGTCGGCATCAGTTGCATCAAGCCGGCGGCGCCGACCGGCGATTGCGCCTTGGGATTCCAGGCGCTTTCCTGGCGGGCGATGGCCATGGCGTAACTCTGGTTGATGCCCTTGCCTTCGGTGTCCCGGCGGAATTCGTCGGCCCAGGCCAGCGGGAAACGCTCCTGGAGATGGTCCCAGAGCTTACCGATAATGGTGGCCTGGACACTCATATCCGGCCACTGCTGTTGCAGGGCATAACGGGCCAGGCCCTCCTGTTGCGGGCGGCTCAGGCTGGCCACCAGCCCGTCCCATTCCCGGCGGGCGAGATTATCCATCTGCCAGTACATCAACTCGCGTACCCGGGCGATTTCCGGCCGCTGCAACAATGCCGGGTCCGGCGCCTCCGCGGGCGCCACATTGATCATATATTTCACGCCCAGTTTTTGCGCCGCCACCATCGGGTAAAATCCCCGTTCCTGCATTAACGCGCGCAGGATAGGCTCCCCCTCGTCCCGCCGCCCCTGATTAAGCAGCAGTACCGCGCGCCAATAGCGCCATTCGTCCTTTTGCTGCGCCGCTTCCGGCAGGCGGGCCAGCCAGACGGCCACGTCCTTCATGTCGCCCTGCCCCAGCGACATGCGGATACGGCGCTCCAGCAGCGCGGTGGAATGCCCGCTCAGAATGACATTGTCCCGCCAGGCGGCTTGCTCCGGCGTGACATTGGCGCCCATCAATTGCCAGGCGACCCTCTCCTGCATCACCTGTTGCTGATCCGGGCTCATTTTCTGTAACCTGGCCAAGACCGGCAGCATGGCGCGGGCGTTTTCCACATCGCTGCGCGCCAGGCGGGCGAAGGCGATAAGCGTAGCCTGGCGAGTCAAATCGGTGGGACCGACACTGCGGGCGAAACCTTCCAGTGTCGCGGGATTGTCCTGCAACGCCGCCAACGCGCTGCCCATGGTCTGGTATTCCAGGGGTAATTGTTTGGACAGATAATTGACCAGGCCGGTGTTATCCTCCTGCATGGCCAACCGCATGCGCTCAAGGGTGGCCAGCGGCCCGCGTTCTCCCGCCTCATCCCAGGCGCCGAACAGCTTATTGCAACTGTCCGGCAGGGAATGCCCGTTCAGCCAGATTTCCTTGGCGCCGTCCCAGGCCGTTTGCGCATCGCCGGTGGCCCATTTGGCGTAATAGTAATTGCAGCGGGCGGCGATCGGCTTGGGCGGCTGGGGACTGAATGCCAGCAGGCTCTGCCAATCCTGACGCCTGGCCAGTTCGTTGACAAATCGGGACGACAGCGATTGCGCCGGCGGCAGGGTGGGATTAGCGGCGATGAATGCCTGAACATCGCCCATACTCGCCTGCGACAAATCCTGCGATAGCGCCCGATATTGCAGATAGGGGTAGAGAGGGTAGTTACGCAGGGTCGGCATGAGCTGCGTCACCACATCCATCTGATTATTGTCCCATGCCTGTTTAATCTGCATATAACGCTGACGTTGCGCGTCAATGGAATCCGCCCTGGCGAAACCCACACTGGCCAACAGGCATATCCCCACGCCGAAATATCGCCATCCGTCCACTTTGAACATCAATTTTTTTCCTCAACGTAAGTCTTGTTTCCGTCCGAAAACGGATGCCGGTCCGACCGGCCGGGCGTAAAACCCGTCTCTTGTCACCATGCTAGCTAAGCGGCCCGGTCTATGCCAGCGGCGACGGCGTAAATCCATGTTATTTACTTTTCCGGTGATAACGCCCTTATGGTCGTTCCTGTCCGGATGCTGACGCGGCAACGGCTGGGATCGCTCGCCGAAACCCGATACACTGCGTCGTCGACATGCCCGCCCGCCGACGCCGAGATCAGCTTTTTTCTCAGGGCCGGTGACATAACCATTACTCAGACCTCGGGATGATGGTTTTGACGTCGCGGGCCGCCGCTGCAATTGCCCGGGTCTGGCGACGCTGGAAATAAACGTTGGTGATAGAGGTTGCGGTGACCACCACGATCTCGATAATGACCGCCGCCTGGCTCCAGTCGATGTAATTAAACCAGTCCATGATTTTCCCTAGCGCGATCAGCAGGCCGGATGACGAATACGCCCCGGCCGTCGATATTTTTTCAGGCATTTTCATACTCCGACCTCCTCGATGTTCCGAGGTCCATGGTGATGAGAGGATCAGCCCCGATGCCGTAGGCGCGGGATCATTTATCTGTTCGTCAGATTTGGCAACGAGGCCGAAAGGGAGAAGCCACCTGATGGCAGCTAAAATAAAGTGGGTTCTATACCCATAAAAACATCGACACTCTATTTAATTATAGGTATTATACCCACATCAAGACAAGATAAGGTCACGATGGAAAGCGCTAAGTTAATCAAACTCTTGATGGATGATGGATGGATAGCAAGGAAACAAAAAGCCGCCAGCCACATCACACTTGAAAAGGAAGGGGTAAGGGAAATCATCACCATCCCGCATCCCAGAAAAGAAACCTCAAAAGGAATTTTACGACAAGTTAAGAAAATTTCAGGATTGAAGGTTATTTAACTCACGGGGCGGCGCAAGCTGCCCTTAATCGCGCTTTCCATCCTCAAATAAATAGTCAAGCGAGGTATTTATGATCTATCCAGTTTTCATTTTCGGCACTGCAAGCGGCGAATATGACGGTTATTTTCCCGATATCCCCGGCTGTTTTTTTGCCGGTGACACATTGGAAGATGCCGTCCGTGATGCCGAAAAGGCATTCAGTGTCCACGCCGAAGCGCTGACAGAGCGTGGCGAACACGTTCCCGCGCCTGCCGATCCCTCAGCCTACATTCACGATGAGCGCCTGGCTGAGGATGACGGTTTCTTGGGCTTCGTTGAGTTGGATCCGACAAAGTACGAAACCAAAGCCGTCAAGTTTAACCTTACTATGCCCGGCAATCTTATCACGGCCATTGACCGCTATATCAAAACAAACGGGCATTACAAAAACCGCTCGGCGTTTCTTGCGGATCTGGCTCGAAAAGAAATAGCCAGAGGGTGATTAGCATGGCCCCTATCTGGGGCCGCTCTTAAGCTTGCGGCGGAGTCCTTGCGATTTCTACTTTAGTCTGCTGGAAACGCTCTTCTTCCAGCTCAACCCCTATTGCGCTGCGCCGGAGTTCCAAAGCGGCTTTTATTGTGCTGCCGGACCCCATGAAAAAATCGGCCACTGTGTCGCCGGACCGGCTGCTGGTCTGGATGATATGGCGCATCATTACCGCCGATTTCTCGCATGGATGTTTGCCGGGGTAATGCCGGACCGGCGGGAATGTCCATACATCGGTATACGGAACCTCGGCATTAACGGCGAACGGCCGGCGCAATCGCGGGTACTGCTGGCGCAACTCGTCATATTCCACCACCAGCCCGGCATAGGTTTTGCTCAGGGCGTCATATTGTTCGACCAATCCTGAGTGCCGGCCCACCAGCAGACTATCAATACCGGCGGCAGCGGCCTTTTCAGCGAACAGCTTTCGCAACGCAGCGTACTGCGCCAGGTTCGGCAACGGCCATTGGCTCTCGGAAAACCCATGCGAGCACATCTGCGTGCCAGTGGCGACATTGATTTCAGCCGCCGACACGCCTAGCAGCGCACGCGCGTCGCGAAAATAGTCAATTAGGGGCTTGAATACCTGCGCTTTCAATTCTCGGCATTGGGTTGCGTAGCCAATCGCGCCCTTGGCGACCCCCTCAGAGCCATCATGTCCAGCGAACAAGATCCGCTCAGTGGCTGGAAAGTAGGTTCTCAGGTCTTCTTTGCGCATTCGCCGCCAGGGGCCTGAAGGTTTTGCCCGGATAATATGATTCAGTACATCAAAACGCTGGCGTACCAGCAATTCGGTGTCCGCTGCCAACCGTGATCCGAAAAACAGGTACAGGCTACCCACCGGTTTCAGCACGCGCCAGAATCATCAGCGCCAACCGGACTGAGTTATTATCGTCTCATACATACAGAAAACAGGATCCAGGTAAACATGCCGGGAGAGTCAGTCTGACGGACACGCTTTGCTGATGGTGGCGGCAAGAAATTCCATAACGACAGCAGCCGAGGGATCGCGTCTTAACTCCGGATAAGCGACCAGCCAGATATCTCTGACAGGTGGGCGCGAATTGACGGCCAGTTTTACCAGGGAACTGTCAGCATCTCCCATAAAGCAGGGTAAGGTGACAAGACCCAGGCCGCTTCTGGCGGCCTGTTGCTGTGCCATCAGATCGCTGGCCCTGAATATTACACGCCTTCCTTCCAGCAGTGATTCCAGCCAGTTTTGCTGCGTAATATGTTCAAGAGAGCGCTCATAAGCTATGAATACCCAGTCTTCAGGCGGGGTTTCCCGCCAGGAACGGGAAGCATAAAGGCCAAAATGCATTGTACCAATCCGGCGGATCAGCAAACCGGGGTCATCGGGTCTCGTCAGGCGTACCGCTATATCCGCTTCACCCTTACTCAGCTGAGCATGATGTGAGACGCCTGCCAACGAGAGCGCGATGTCAGGATGGCTTTGCGTAAAACCTGCTATGGCAGGCGCAATCAGCTGTGCGGCCACAGCGGGAGATGCACTGATCCTGATACTAAACGCAGGTGAAGTTGATAACGATTTTGCCCGTATATGAATCCGGTCTGCGATCCTGTTCATTTCATTCGCTACCGAGGCAATCACTTTTCCCTGTTCAGTCAGGCGGGTTTGCCGGGGTAAACGTTCGGTAAGGCGAAGTCCGAGCGAAGTTTCCAGCGCCGTTATACGGCGGCTTACCGTTGCGTGATCCACATTAAGTTCTTTAGCCGCGGCCGACATGGACCCTTTACGCGCCAGCGCGAGAAAACAATTTAAATCCTGCCAGTCCATTCATTCCCACCTTGTGCATATCCGCACATGCATAGCGCTTTTATACCCGTATTTTTCTGCATGTAAACGACTTTATAATTTTTCTCACTTAACAGTGAGGACAGGATATGCCAACCGCAATCATTATCAGCCAGCCAGGTGGACCCGAAGTACTCCACGCCACTGAAATAGAAATCAAAGCCCCCAGCCCTGATGAAGTTCAGATCCGGCATGAAGTGATAGGCGTTAACTTTGTTGATATTTACTATCGATCAGGCCTTTATCCCCTGCACTCTTCGCCAGCTATACCCGGCTTTGAGGGGAGCGGCACAGTAACGGCAATCGGGCATAACGTCCGGGGCTTTGCTCCGGGTGACAGGGTTGCCTATACCGGCAACCCGATGGGAGCCTATGCCGAAATAAGGAATATCCCGGCCAGTCGCCTTGTTAGCATTCCCCAGAGTATCGATATAAGAACCGCCGGAAGCTCTATGTTACGCGGACTTACCGCACATATGCTTCTTCATAAAGTGAGAAATGTCAGAGAGGGCGACTGGATTCTGGTACATTCTGCTGCCGGGGGACTTGGCCAGATTGTTACGCGCTGGGCAACAATGAAAGGCGCACGCGTCATCGGCACAACGGGCTCTGCCGATAAAGTTAAAATTGCGCAGGCAGCAGGGGCGAAAGAGGTTCTCCTTCATACCGACGCCGCATGGGCGGATAAGGCACGTGAAATTTCTGATGGTCGTGGCGTACATCTTGCCATTGATGGGATCGGCGGAACCCTGCTCTCCGCAACGCTCGGCGTGGTACGCCCATTTGGCACGGTGGCAAGTCTGGGCCAACCGGCTGGTCCCATTCCTCCGGTCCGCGTTGAAGAACTGGGGTTCGCCCGCTCAATCGCACTGATGAGGCCAAGCTCCATGGCTTATGCTGATGACGCAGAACTTTACGCGCAGGGAGCGAGAGATCTTATATCGGCCCTTCAGAACGGACTTATAAACCCTGTCGGGGCACAATATCCTCTGACTCATGCCGTTGAGGCGCACGCAGACCTTGAAGCTGGCCGCACCACAGGAAGCGTGATATTGACTGTTTAGCACAGGATGTGATCAGAAATTGAAAACACCGCCTCTGTGATTTTTACCGCCCCATTTCACGAGTTTCATTTTTAAGCGCCGAAGAGGTATCAAATACTGATACCTCTTCGGACCAGTACACTAAACTGCCAGCACGGGTCTACAGGCTTTAATACCCTTTCCAAAACAGATGCCGGCGTTAATAGGGTCGTTCAACTGCTTGAATCGGCCAAAGCCGCGCTGAAACGGCAGCAAGCCATGACAGGTTTTCGTCCATTGAAAATGGTCTCTGTTTTGCTGCGGGAACATGGCATAACGCGGAAAGATCCATGAACGTTGGTTTTTGCCCCAGCCATTAATGCCAAGGGAACAGGCGCCGGTGACCGCTATACGCCTACATCCATTGGTGATAGCTGGGATCGAACCGTAAAACGGGCTAAACTGCGCCATCGGAATGCCTATCAATCCCGACATGCTTATGCATGTCGGCTCTTGTCGACCGGGGCTAACCCGGTATTCATCGCAAACCAGATGGGCCATGCCAGCGCGCAGAGGGTATTCAATGTATATGGCGGCTGGATACCCGATCAGAATACCGAACAGCTCACTTTATTAAATGCTAAACTCGGAAAAAATGCCCCATACATGCCCCACAAACAAAGTGGGACATAGATAAACCCAGACAGCAAGAGGCTTATAACAACGTGGCTCAATACGTCTATACCATGCATCGCGTCGGAAAAATCGTGCCGCCGAAACGCCATATTCTGAAAAATATCTCTTTGAGTTTCTTCCCCGGCGCCAAAATCGGCGTGCTCGGATTGAACGGCGCAGGCAAATCTACCCTGCTGCGGATCATGGCGGGTATCGATACCGATATCGAAGGGGAAGCGCGGCCTCAGCCCGGCATCAAAATCGGTTATTTGCCCCAGGAGCCGCGCCTGGATACCGAGAAAACCGTGCGGGAAGAAATCGAGGCGGCCGTAAAGGATGTCAAAGACGCCTTGAGCCGGCTGGATCAGGTCTATGCCGCTTACGCCGAACCGGATGCGGATTTCGATAAACTGGCAAAAGAACAAGGCGAGCTGGAAGCCGTCATTCAGGCCCAAGACGGCCATAATCTGGATAACCAGTTGGAACGGGCCGCCGATGCGCTGCGCCTGCCGCCGTGGGACGCCAAAATCGGCGCCCTTTCCGGTGGCGAGCGCCGCCGTGTCGCCATCTGCCGCCTGTTACTGGAAAAACCGGATATGCTGCTGCTGGACGAACCCACCAACCATCTCGATGCCGAGTCGGTGGCCTGGTTGGAACGCTTCCTGCACGATTATGAAGGAACGGTGGTGGCCATCACCCACGACCGCTATTTCCTGGATAATGTCGCCGGGTGGATTCTGGAGCTGGACCGGGGCGAGGGCATTCCCTGGGAAGGAAATTATTCATCCTGGCTGGAACAAAAAGATCAACGCCTGGCGCAGGAAGCCTCGGCAGAGGCCGCACGGCGTAAATCCATCGAGAAAGAGCTGGAATGGGTGCGCTCCAACGCCAAAGGTCGTCAGTCCAAGGGCAAGGCCCGCCTGGCCCGTTTTGAAGAACTCAACAGCGTTGAATATCAGAAACGCAACGAAACCAGTGAACTTTTCATTCCGCCCGGACCGCGGCTGGGAGACAAAGTGCTGGATGTCGCCGGTCTGCGCAAGGCCTATGGCGATCGGGTGCTGATCGACGATTTGTCGTTTTCCCTTCCCAAGGGGGCCATTGTCGGTATTATCGGTCCCAACGGCGCCGGCAAATCCACCCTGTTTAAAATCCTCTCCGGCAAAGAGCGGCCGGACAGCGGCACCGTTACCCTGGGCGAGACCGTGCAATTGGCGTCGGTGGACCAGTTCCGCGACAGTATGGATAATGGCAAGACCGTTTGGGAGGAAGTTTCCGGCGGCCAGGATATTATGCGGATCGGGAATGTCGAGTTGCCAAGCCGGGCCTATGTCGGCCGGTTCAATTTCAAGGGCGTGGATCAGGGCAAGCGCATCGGCGAATTATCGGGCGGCGAGCGGGGTCGCGTACACCTGGCCAAGCTATTGCAGGTGGGCGGCAACATGCTGCTGCTGGATGAACCCACCAACGATCTGGATGTGGAAACCCTGCGCGCGCTGGAAAACGCCTTGCTGGAGTTCCCCGGCTGCGCCATGGTCATTTCCCATGACCGCTGGTTTCTGGACCGTATCGCCACCCACATCATTGATTATCAGGACGAGGGTAACATCGAATTTTTCGAGGGTAATTTTACCGAGTACGAAGAATACAAAAAACGGACCCTCGGCGCGGACGCCTTGCAGCCCCACCGCATCAAATACAAAAAGATGGCCTGATGATTCCCGCCAGGGGACGGCATTTATGCCGTCCCCTCTTCCCCCGCCGTCCAACGCCGGCGACGCGATCAGTCCTGCCCCAAAAGGCTGCGCACCAATTCAATGCATTTCAGAAAACGCTGGTCGTAGTCGGGCGCATCGATACGCACATAGGGGATGTTGTTGGCTTCGAGCATCGTCTCCAATAATTGCTGAAAAGCCTGGCGTTCCGAAGGGTTACCCAGGCTGCGCAGGCCGTCCGCCACCCAGGGGGTGTTGTTTTTCAGCAGAATCACTAAATCGAAGCGGTACTCGTCGATCATCGCCTGCACGAACGGATGCTCCCGGCCATGGTAGCGTTTGCAAAACGCCTGGGTCGTCACAAAATCGGTATCGATAAACGCCACTTTATTGGCGTATTTCACCGCGAAGTCGATATATTGCGCCTGTCCAAGGGCGATTTTATCGTAGTCGGAATACTGCAACGCCATTTCGTCGCCGCCCAGATGGGAAAATACATATTCGCGGCCATATTCCCAGGCGCTGCTGGTATTGAAGATGTTGGCCAGCTTGTTGACCATGGTGGATTTGCCGCTCGATTCGCCGCCTATCAACGCGACGGTCCGCACAAAGAACGGCTTGACCTCGGTGGGAATATATTCCCAATAGCGGAACGGATCCTGACGTATCTGCTCGCCGCTAATGGACATAAATGAACGGTTAGGATCAACCAGCACCGTTTCGATGCCCAGGTGCTCAGGGTATTGATCCGCATCCCGCGCCTCGCTGGTATACACCATTCCCGGTTCAATGCCTTTTTCCGCCATAAAAGCCCTGATGCCCCGGCTCCAGACATCCCAGCCATGGGGATACGGCTCCATGCCTTGTTCGTTGAAAGCGTGGATATGGATATTTTTCTGATACTTGAACGTTTGCAAAAGCCAGCGCAACCGATCGCTTAGCGTCGGCTGTTGCGACATGGCGCTGTCCTCGAACAGCCGCCGATCGCGCGACTCATCGAACCCCAGGATCACGTGCAGCTCATCCACCTGGCTGCTGGCGCGCTGGATAAGGTAGATATGCCCGGTATGCAGTGGATAGAACTTGCCGAACACCACGCCGATTTTCTTGACGCGCCGCGGGAACTCCAGCCCGAGAAAGCGATGGATCGCCTCAAGTTTGCGGGCGCTGGGGCTTTGTATTTTGGCGTTGAGCAACTGGCTGAGATAGCCCTTGGTAACGCCGCATCCCTCCGCGACCTGCTGCAATGTGCATCCTTGCTGTTTAATCGCACTCTTGAGGTAATCGAATGACGACATAAACCTCTCTCTCATAACCCTGTTTCATGGCGGGACGGGACCTGCCGGCCCCAAAGGCCCGGCCCCGCCGGGCGCCGCCCCGGTCGGCATGGCGTCCCTTGACGGCGCAACGCGCGGTTCAGTCCCATTCATCCAGGATGGCCAGTGCGTCGGCCAGCTTTTTCACGCCGAACACCTGCATGCCCTCCTGGCTTTTTTTCGGTACATTGGCAAACGGCACAATGGCCCGGCGAAAACCGTGCTTGGCCGCCTCGGCGATACGCTCCTGTCCGCTGGGCACCGGCCGAATCTCTCCCGCCAGTCCCACCTCGCCGAACACCACCAGATCCGCCGGCAAGGGACGATCGCGCAGGCTCGATACCATGGCCAGCATCAAAGCCAGATCGGCGCTGGTTTCATTGACCTTGACGCCGCCCACCACGTTCACGAACACGTCCTGATCAGCCATTTGCAGACCGCCATGGCGATGCAGCACCGCCAGCAACAGCGCCAGACGGTTTTGGTCCAGGCCCACCGCGACCCGCCGCGGGTTGGCCAGCATCGACCCGTCCACCAGCGCCTGGATCTCCACCAGTAGCGGCCGGGTGCCTTCCCATACCACCATCACGCTGCTGCCCGAGGTCAGCTCGTCGCCGCGGCTGAGGAAAATGGCCGACGGATTGCTGACCTCCCGCAACCCCTGCTCCGTCATGGCGAAAACCCCCAGTTCATTCACCGCACCGAAACGGTTTTTATGGCTGCGCAGCGTGCGAAACCGGGAATCGGCATCGCCATCGAGCATCACCGAACAGTCGATGCAATGTTCCAGCACTTTGGGGCCCGCCAGCGTGCCGTCTTTGGTGACATGACCCACCATCAGAATGGCCACGCCCTGGGTTTTGGCAAACCGGGTCAAGTAGGCGGCGGTTTCCCGAACCTGGGCCACGCTACCGGGCGAGGATTGAATATCCGCCATATGCATGACCTGGATGGAATCAATCACCATCAGCCGGGGTTTCGCTTCGGCGGCGACCAGGCAGATTTGCTCGATACTGGTCTCCGACAACATATTCAGGCCGGCGGTCGGCAGCGCCAGCCGCTGGGCGCGCATGGCGACTTGCTGTAACGACTCCTCGCCGGTGACATACAGGGTTTCCATCTGTCCGGCCAGGCGGCACAAGGTCTGTAGCAACAACGTGCTTTTACCGGCGCCGGGATTACCGCCGATAAGGATGGCGCTGCCCGGCACCACGCCGCCGCCCAGCACCCGATCAAATTCGCGAAAGCCGGTTGAAAAACGGGGCAACGCCTCCGGACTGATATCCGCCAGCTTGCGCACCCGGCTGACGCCGGCCTCGCCGGCGTAGCCGCTGAACCGTTCATTGCGCGCCGCGGCGGGCGAGGCGGCCAGCCGGATTTCGGTTATGGTGTTCCAGGCCTGGCAGGCGGTACATTGCCCTTGCCAGCGCGGATAGTCCGCCCCGCATTCGTTACAGACAAACGCCCGTTTTGCCGCTTTGGCCACAGATACCTCGCATAACGGTTAAAGCGTGTGGCGCGCCTGACGATCCGCGCTTTTGAGATTGCCGCTCAGAATGCACAGGATGCCGAGCAGATCCGCATGGCGAATCACCACCTTGCTTTGTTGGTTGACTTTAGGCTTGGCACGATAGGCAATCCCCAATCCCGCCGACTGTAACATCAATAAATCGTTGGCGCCGTCGCCGACCGCCACGGTCTGATGGCGCGGTATGGACAGCGCGTCCGCCAGCCGGGACAGTTCACGGGCCTTGTAATTTGCGTCGACGATAGGTCCGGTCACCCGGCCGGTGAATTTACCGTCGACGATCTCCAATTCATTGGCCGCCACCGATACCAGACCCAGCCTGTCCCGCAGTTCATCGGCGAAATAGGTAAAACCGCCGGAAGCAATGGCCACCTGCCAGCCCCGCGCCTTGAGCCTCGCCACCAGCCCGGTCAGGCCGGGCATCAGCGGCAGGCCCTCGCGCACCTGACGCAGAATATCCGCATCGGCGCCCTCAAGCGTCGCCACCCGGTGTCGCAGACTGGCGGCGAAATCCAATTCCCCGCGCATGGCGCGCTCGGTGACGGCGGCGACCTGTTCCCCCACTCCGGCCAGTTTGGCGATTTCATCAATACACTCTATCCGGATTGCGGTAGAATCCATATCCATAACCAGCAGTCCGGGTTCGCTGAGCCGGGGCGTTTTGCCGAAAGGCGCCACATCCAGTCCCTGTCGGTGGGCGAGCGGCAGCGCCGCCGGATTAAACGCGCCGGCCAGCCTCACCACCTGGTAATCTTCAACGTGCCAGGCGGAAACGATGACCATGGGGACGCCAAGGGCGCACTGAAAATGGCTCAGGGAAGCCTTGTCAAGGTGTTTGCCATACAACAGCCAGCCGGTATTCCCCGCCCAGTAGTCGAGCGGCATCACCTCGTCGCCGCTAAGCGACAGCGGCAAACCGGACCATTGCGAGAGGGTGTCGGGCAATCCGCAGTATGTCAGACTGATTGGCATTCGCTACTCCTGTTGTAGGCATACTCGCGATAAACGGCAAGATAAAACGACGCGCATCAAGCTATCCTATCGCCGGGGCTTCTGGCAACATAAAGCGTCTTTACTTGCATAGGTATGCCATGACCCGCGCCAAATTGTCGTTCCGATTACACCGCACCGTCATTGTCCTGATTTGCCTGACGCTGCTGGTGGCGCTGATGCAAGGCGCCGCCTGGTTCAGCTTGAGCCAGCAGATGGCCCGCTCGGCCCAGGTGGACGAACTGGCCGATACCCTGGTACGCCAGCTTGCCGATCAGTTGGCGCCGCTGATGGACGACAGCGACGGCAACAATGCCGCCATCCAGACGATTCTCGATAAACTCACCGCCAATAGCCGGATCCTCGACGCCGGCGTCTACGCCATGGACGGCAGTCTGGTCGCCCGGGCGGGAGAAAACGTCAGCGTCCGGGACAGGCTGGCTATCGGCCATCCCCGCGCCGGCGGTTATTTCAACCATCAGTTGGTGCGGGCCATTACCAACCAGGACGGCCCCTGCGGCTTTGTCAGGCTGACATTGGACACCCATATCCTCAAAACCGAGGACAAGCAGGTGGATAACACCACCAACCTGCTGCGGTTGATGATCTTGCTGGCGCTGGCCATCGGGATCATTCTGGCGCGCACGCTATTGCAAAACCGACGCAGCCGCTGGCAGCAATCGCCGTTTTTACTGACCGCCAATCATCCGGTGGAAGAACATAAACCCGAGGAAGAACGGCCCGACGACCCGCCTCCGGGCAATAAGCACCCTTAGGGCCGCCGTCGCGGATGGCGGCGGCGTTATGCAATCGGGCCGATAATCCCGGCATGCTCGACAGCGGCGGCGCATATCCCCGGCGTTTTAAGCATCATCGTCCAGCAGCACCGATTCCAGCGCCACGCGGATCATATCGTTAAAACTGGTCTGGCGCGCGGCGGCGTCCAGCGCCTCGCCGGTGCGGATATGATCGGATACGGTGCAGATTGTCAAGGCGCGCGCGCCGAATTCGGCCGCCACCCCGTAGATACCCGCGGCTTCCATTTCCACACCCAAGATGCCGTATTTTTCCATGACATCGAACATCTGCGGATCGGGGGTATAAAACAGATCCGCGGAAAACAGGTTGCCGACCCGGACCGTCACGCCGGCGGTCCGCGCGGCGTCCACTGCGTTGCGCAGCATGGCGTAATCAGCGATCGCCGCGAAATCATGCCCCTTGAAACGGGTGCGGTTGACCTGCGAATCGGTGCAGGCGCCCATGCCGATCACGACGTCACGGACGTTCACATCGCCGCGCAGGGCGCCGCAGGACCCCACCCGAAGGATCTTTTTCACGCCATATTCGGTGATAAGCTCTTTGGCATAAATGGAACAGGAGGGGATCCCCATGCCGTGCCCCATCACCGAAACGGAACGACCTTTATAGCGGCCGGTATAGCCCAACATGCCGCGCACATCATTTACCTGGCGCGGCAGGGTAAGAAAATGATTTGCGATATACTGGGCTCGCAGGGGGTCCCCCGGCATCAAAACCACATCGGCAAAATCCCCTGGTTCAGCATTGATATGCGGCGTCGCCATATATTTTTCCTTATTTTTATCAGAAACGTTCGGCCCACCGGGACCGGTCTACCACATCGCCGCGCCATACCGCATCGGCGAGAGGCCGAAATACTGCGCCACTGTCTGGCCGATATCGGCGAATGTGGCGCGATGCCCGTAGGAACCGGCTTTGACCCCGGGACCGTAGATCAGGACCGGCACATGCTCACGGGTATGATCGGTGCCGGTCCAGGTAGGATCGCAGCCATGATCGGCGGTCAGGATAAGCATATCCTCTCCCGTGACCTGCGCCATTAATTCCGGCAGGCGCCGATCAAATAGCTCCAGCGCCGCCGCATAACCGGCCACATCGCGTCGATGTCCGTAAGACGAATCGAAATCGACGAAATTGGTGAAGACAATGGTCTTGTCTCCCGCCGCCGCCATTTCCCGCAACGTGGCATCAAACAGCGCGTCCAGGCCGGTAGCCTTGATTTTTTTGCTGATGCCCACCTGAGCGTAAATATCGGCGATTTTGCCAATGGAAATCACCTGGCCGCCCTTTTCTTCGATCAGTTTCTGCAAGACGGTGGCCGAAGGCGGCGCCACGGCCAGATCGTGGCGGTTGCCGGTTCGCGCGAACCGGCCCGGTCCGTCGCCGATAAACGGCCGGGCGATGACCCGGCCGATATTATAACCGCCCTCATTAAGCAGTCTACGCGCGATTTCGCACAGGTCATACAGCCGTTGCAGACCAAAGGTCTCCTCATGGCAGGCAATCTGGAACACCGAATCCGCCGAGGTGTAAAATATAGGTTTGCCGGTCCGCATATGCTCGACACCTAAAGCGTCGAGTATAACCGTGCCCGATGAGTGGCAGTTGCCCAAATACCCCGGCAAGTCCGCCGAACGCACCAGTTGCTGCAACAGCGCCGGCGGAAAACTGTTTTCCGTCCGGGGAAAATATCCCCAGTCGAACATCACCGGCACGCCGGCGATTTCCCAGTGGCCGGAAGGCGTGTCCTTGCCGGAGGAAAGCTCGCTGGCATAGGCGTATGCCCCGATTATGCGGGCATGTTCATCCAGGCCCGGCGGAAAGCGGCCGGTGGACTCCTGGGCGGCTTTGCCCAATCCCAGCCGGGACAGGTTGGGGAGCGTCAACGGCCCCCGCCGGCCCCGGTCCGCCTCGCCGCGCAGGCAGCATTCGGCGATATGGCCGAGCGTATCGGCGCCCCGGTCGCCAAACTTGTCGGCATCCGCGGCAGCGCCGATACCAAATGAGTCGAGCACCATGATATAAGTACGTTTCATACGTTCTCCTGCTTGCGGCGCAACGCCCGATTAGGGCGCCGCGCCGTAAAATCATTGTCGCCGCCGAGGCTTAGCCGGTATGCGCCAAGGCGATGAAAGGTGGCGACATCGGACTATCCGTCAAGGCGTTCAATACGGCGATAGATCACCGGCAACGACGCCGGCGGTCTCGCGGCGATGACCATTGCCGAGCGTACCGTCCCGGCGGCCTGCATCCAGCTATCCTCGCTGGCGGCATGGATAACGGCCAGCGGCTGTCCGATCTCCACCGCATCGCCCAACCGCGCCACTTCCGTTAAGCCGACGCTGTAGTCGATGACGTCGCTGGCGCGCCGGCGGCCGCCGCCCAGGGCGACCACCGCCATCCCCAGCGCCCGGGTATCCATGGCCTCGATATAGCCGGCTTGCTCGGCCAGTACCGGCTTGCTCAGCGTGGCCGCGGGCAAATAATCGTCGTACCGGTCCAGGAAATCCCCCGGTCCGCCCTGCGCGGCGATCATCCGGCCAAAGCGTTCCGCCGCCTCGCCGTTGTCCAGGACGCGCAACAACCGCGTCCGCGCCCGCGCTTCGTCATCCGCCAGGCCGGCCGAAACCAACATTTCGCCGCACAGCGCCATCGTCACCTCGAACAATCGGGGATTACGCTGCGCGCCGGTGAGAAAACGCACGGCCTCGCGGACTTCCAGCGCATTGCCGGCGCTGGAAGCCAGCACCTGGTTCATATCGGTCAGCAGCGCCGTCGTCCGGCAACCGGCGCCATTGGCCACGCCGACGATGGCCTCCGCCAACGCCACCGATTGCCGGTAGTCCGCCATGAGGGCGCCGGAGCCGACTTTCACATCCATGACCAGGGCGTCCAGACTTTCCGCCAATTTTTTCGCCAGTATGGAGGCCGTGATAAGCGGAATGGAATCCACGGTCGCGGTGATATCGCGGGTGGCGTAAAAGCGCTTATCCGCCGGGGCCAGGGAATTGGTCTGGCCGATAATCGCCAGGCCGATAGTCTTGATCTGACCGCGCAAAGCCTCATCGTCCGGGAAGATGTCCAGACCGGGAATGGATTCCAGTTTATCCAATGTCCCGCCGGTATGGCCCAGCCCGCGACCCGACACCATCGGCACATAACCGCCGCAAGCGGCTATCATGGGGCCCAGCATCAACGAGGTGACGTCACCCACGCCGCCGGTGGAATGCTTGTCTACCACCGGGCCGTTCAGACGGCAGTCGCGCCAATCCAGCACATGGCCGGAGTCGCGCATGGCCAACGTCAACGCCACCCGTTCTTGCAGCGTCATGTCATGAAAAAAAACGGCCATCGCCAGCGCGGCGATCTGGCCTTCCGAGACGGTGTTATCCCGGATACCGTTGATAAAAAATCGAATCTCGTCTTCATTCAGCGTTTCACCGTCGCGTTTTTTGCGTATGATTTCCTGAGCGAGATACACAATAGCCCCCTGCGCGGCCCTATCGGCCATCAACCGGTAAAAAGGATTCGGCGGCGTATCCGCCGTATTTGTTACAGGCGCGTGAGCCGATCAGTAACCTTGCCCGGCGCGCGGCGCGTCATAGCCGAGCGCTTGGAGCAGGCTGGCCAGCAGGCTGGAGGCGCCGAAACGGAAGTGGCGCGCATCGGCCCAGTCCGGTCCCATCATGCGATCGGCCAGGGCCAGATAGGCCGCCGCCTCCTGCACGGTGCGAACGCCGCCGGCCGGTTTAAGACCGACTCTTTCCCCGGCATGGCTGGCGCGAATCGCCGTCAGCATAATCTCGGCGCTTTCCAGCGTCGCATTGACCGCCACTTTGCCGGTGGAGGTTTTGATAAAATCCGCGCCGGCGTCAATAGCAATATCGGCGGCCCGGCGAATAAGCGCCGCCTGCCGTAATTCCCCGGTTTCGAGAATGACTTTCAGCAGTACGCCGTGTTCGGCGCACAACGCTTTACAGCGGCCGACCAGGTCGTAGCCCGCTTGTGTTTCACCGGCCGCCAGCGCCCGATAGGGGAACACCACGTCAATTTCGTCGGCGCCGGCAGCGATAGCCGTCCGGGTTTCCCCCAGCACGGCCTCGATACCGTCTCCGCCGGCGGGAAAGTTGACCACGGTGGCGACGCGAATCCCCGGCGTACCCTGTTGATTGAGGGTTTGACGGGCAATAGGGATGAAACGGGGGTAGATACAGACGGCGGCGGTATTGCCGGCCGGACTTTTGGCCTGGGCGCAGAGCGCCGCGACTTTTTCATCGGAATCGTCGTCGCCCAGAGTGGTCAGGTCCATGAGACCCAGGGCGCGGCGAGCCGCGATGGTTAATTCGTTCATAGTACTCTCCAACGTTCCGGTTCCTTGGCAGGTAACCGAATCCATAAAAGGAGGGGGCATCCAACGCGACCCTCCGCATGTTGGCGAGCGGACTTGGTTCCTTGAAGAAGGCCCGGCCATACGTACCCGCCAGGCATCAGAGATCCTTCTCACCGCATAAGCCTTACCAGACATACGGGACGGCACCGCCCCGTCTTACGCGCGAGTGTATTTTTTCATATTTGACGCGAATATGCTGCCCGGGCTGTGAAAATTATGCGTTTGATCGCGTCAATTGGAGTAAAAACCGCCGATTAATGCGGTAAACCAAATAACGCGCAGGTATTGTGATAAATCACCTCGGCCAGGTGTTCCGGGGGGTCATCGCGCAGTTCGCATAACGCCTGGAATGTCTGACGCACCCGTTCCGGCCGGTTCGGCCGACCTTGAAAACCGCATAGCGGCATATCGGGCGCATCGGTTTCCAGCAACAAGCGTTCCGCCGGCAACCGGGCTATGGCCTGGCGGGTTTTGCTGGCGCGCGGGTAGGTGATGGTGCCGCCTACGCCGATATAATAACCGAGCCGGATAAATGCCTGCGCCTGCTGATAACTGCCGGCGAAACCATGCACCACGCCGGTACGGGGCAGATTGAAACGGCGCAGCAGGGCGGCCAGCCGGTCGTGGGTGCGCCTGGAATGTAAAATCACCGGCAAATTATACTGTTTGGCAAAATACAGCTGATCCTCCAGCAAGGCCGTCTGGCGGGCGGTGCAAGGGTCGTCCATATACTCGTCCAATCCGATTTCCCCCAGCGCCACCAATTTGTCGGGCGCCTGGCGCAAATAGCGCTCAAGCTGCGCCAGGCCTTCGTCGTTATGTCGGCGAATAGCGAGCGGATGCATTCCCAGCGCGGCATAAAGCGGCCCATGTTGCCGCGCCAGCGCCAACACGCCGGCAAAATGCTCAGCACTCACCGCCGGCACAATGATTTTCCCGACGCCCGCCTCGGCCGCCCGACGCAGACTGTCGTCCTCGTCGCCCTGAAACGGCGGAAAATCGAAATGACAATGGGAATCGATAAATGGAAATTTCATAGACTTTTGTAGCGCGGCGATTTTTTTTGCATTAAAACGCGATTTTTTTTGCAACGCAAAAAGTTAAGATTTTGCATAATGCAAAATTAATCGCATATCGTTAATCACCAGTCTCGGTAAAACGGCAGACTTGTCCATCGACAACGATATGGTTCAGCAGTAGCATGAATCGTCTAGACCACCATACTAGACAATAATGCATTTCTCTATTGATCGGATTTCAGCCCGCCATGAGCGGGCATTTTTGTATGCGGCCAGAGAGGAGAAGATGCGCTTAAGCCATCCGCAGACCGCTTTAGATAGTTATCCCTTTGAAATAATAATAGTTTTGATACAGTTTATAGAGCGATACAATCTCAGCATCAGTAAGCGCCCGAGAAAAAGCCAGAACCGCTCTAATAAAGCATGTGGTGGTTAAATTACCATCCACCGACCCGCCAATCTTTATGCTACCGGTAACGTTATAGGGTGCGGCGGATCCTTGCGCAATAGCAGATTGAAGCGTTCGTGGTATTAGGGTGTTGACCGCAATGAGTCCTGAATTATTGTTGTTCAAAATGAACCGCGACGAAAAGAAGTCCTCGGTTTGTCCGGACGGCAAGGCGGTTGGGACAATCTGAGTAGATAAAGAGCTGCCGCTAGAATTTAACCAAACGGAACCTTCATGTGTAGCGTCATACCACCGGACGCCTTTTGAACGCTGAGGGCTAGCCACTTGTATAACGCCTAATAGGGGGAATTGACCAGTACTTGCCCCAGCGATGGAAATCATGGTCATATCACTGGCATTGTAGTTACTGATTTCTATACCCGTATTAACATAAGCAGCATCGCTAAACGTTGCCCCATAAGCTCCCAATGCCGGAGAGCCCACAACGGTCATTGACGAGCCAACCCGGTTACGGGTTAACGATGCGCTATCCCCAGAGTCGAAATCCGCCTGCAAAATACAATTGGCAAACAATGAGGGAACTTTGGTAATGTCGTTAGGGTAATGCAAATTAATATCGGTCAAGTAATTGCCGGCGGTAAAAACCGAATCGGTGTGAATATCAATTTTAGCCATCATTAAGCCCTTAAAATGCGTGGTAGAACACCACTAAGTCGTTGTAGAGATTTTCGCCGGTTAAGGGCGAAACCCGGGTTTCTGAGTCATGGATATTGCCGCGCGACGCCAGGCCGTCTTGAGGGGAATTCCCGGCTATACCCGTATAGGCGTAAGCAACATAAGTTGCGGTTCCGGTTTTTATCACGGTAACAGTTTTTCCTGATACCGACACCGCCGAAATAACAGCGTCTGACGTTATGCCGTAGTTGCCGGGATCAGTCAAAAAGGTCGTATCGATGACCAAGTCCCCGACAGCGTTCGGCACATCAAAAGTAATTTCCGTCTCAGTCTGGGAAAAATTATTCGGCATCAAGCCGCTACTCGTTGCCCCATTTAAAACCGCAGCCAATTGTATCCCAGCTACATCCCCCTCAGTCCGATAAGAGGTATCGGTTAAATGGTCTTTGTCCTGGTAGTGCCGTCTATACTGGGTGGTGAGTAAGAAAAATAAAGCGGGATTATCCCGGATGACTTCATACTGGGCGTTTCCAATTGGATTATTGACGGAATTACCGGCTGTTCCCCCATAGGCCCTGGTATTTGAAAACTGGCATATCCCCATCTTTAGAACAAATGACGGGCTACCCATCAACTCCTGGATATATATTTCAAAACTACTTCTCAACGTTAAAAGGCGTTGCTTATAAACAGATGCCGAGGTGCCCCCCGCAGCATCCTGGTTACCATGGGTAAAGACCATGATGGGATGATATTTTAAGCCCATTTGCTTGGCAATCGCATAACCCTGCTGCATTGCCATTAGAGTTGTATTGTATGAGACGGTCCCCGCCGAAAGGTCCACAATGGTTTTACCCGACGCCCCGGTTGAAGAAACCAATACGGTATTGCCGTTAATCGTATGGAGCTGGTAACCTATACCCGATAAATTAGATTCCCGCGTGGAGCCCTTGCCGAAGTTTTCCCGCATCGGCACTAAATACTGAGCATCGGATAACACCATAGTGGTATCTGTTGCGGCAGCGTCAAATTTAGCGCCGCCATTGAAACAAAATGCATCATAGGGATACGGAGCCGTCACCGTAATGGGATTACGAACCGATACCGTACCACCCGCAACTGATAATGATTGCCCATCACCTACCACATGGTAAAGATAGCCGTCATTCTCATTCATCCTATTTGACGCATCCGCTGCCATTCTGGCAGCAACAAAATCATCCCCATTTTGCTGCGAAGCGAACTTTATATAAAATGTACCGTCGCCGTTATCCACCACAACGGGGTTTAAATTAAGAAATGAATCATTTGTTAATTGAGTAAGGGTTTTGCCGTTCTGTAGCAAATACAGGTTATTATTGTTTGAAAAGACCAGAGGGTTTGATGCTGCGGCCGTAGATGCGCTATTGCTTTCAACCGATTTTATCGTACCGTCTATATATTGAATGTAATTCGCATTACCTTCACTGTCAGCGCGAATATAGTCGATGCCGTCGAATTCGGGGTCGTTACTATAATACGTGAAAATATTCCCAATTTGATGCGACCCATCATCATAAAACGTCGCCAGTACGGAGCTGTCAGCGTCTTTGACGATATTCACAAAATTGGTTGCGCCCACTAATTTGACGGAACTACCGAACATCATCGACGCGGCACGTAAAAGACCACTGGACATCAACGCCAGGGCTGTGTTCCCGCTTTCATCCGCCCAGGCCCGCAGTACGCTAGATATTTTTGTCCCGTCGCTCTGATAGGACATAACGCCATTTTGTAATACCGACCCATCATCATAAAACGTCGCCAGTACGGAGCTGTCAGCGTCTTTGACCACCTGGTAGTAATTGCTCCCGCCAACGATTTTAACCGAGTACCCGAACATTAGGCTGGCGATGCGCGCGAGCCCATTAGTGAGAATAACCAGGGTGGGATTGCCGTCTTCATCAGCCCAGGCATGCGCTATGCCGGGAGCAGATTGAATTTCTGGTATGATGGCATAAACCGCATCCACCGCCTCAATGCTCGCATCAATCGCCGCCCCTGACGGATACGTTTTCAGCGCTCCGTTAGAATCGAGAACAGGCGTGGCCACCCCGGAAACGTTTTTACCCTCAACGGCCCAAACAGTATCATCATCAGAACGGTAAGAGAAAGATGCACCTTCTGGTATTTTCCCCGCATCAATTGCCGTCTGAGCAGTAGCTAAATCGGCGAAAGGAAGTTCACCAGACTTAATAAGTCCATTATAGGCTTCCAATTGAGCCTTAAGATATTGCGTCCTATTAGCCAATTGATTAGCTGGTACGTTTAATACGCCACCAGGGCCAGCTTTAGCCCGCTCGGTTTCTTCCAATTGATGAACGCCAGATTCCCATGACGGTGTTTCAGGTAAATCAGCCATTATTCACCTCGGTCGTGGTGTCAGTCGTGGATGTGGTGGCGGGGACAGACACAGCAAGCCATTGGATATTAGGTGCAGTCGATGTATCAACGCGATTCAATAAAACCCGATAGGACTGCAATGCGGTTAGTTGGGCTCTCTCAGCATCCGTGGCCATTTCTAAATTGACCGCGTCTTGCAAAATAGAGATTTGTTCTGTGGCAGACGCAATTAGGGCTGTCTTTTGGGTGTCAGCGACGGCAATGTCTGCCGCGCGCTGTGCATCTGTGTCCGTTACCCATTTCGAACCGTCCCATTTATCGTAAGGCGTGGCAGGAGATGATGTTGTAACATTATCGGACAATGGGCCAATGGCCGTGATAATCTCGGTCGCCAGCGTTTGAGTATTATATACTGTTACCCCACGATAATCGGCCATGACAGACCAGCTGGAATTATCATCGGAACGGACGATGGCCTGATTGTCCACTTTTCCTGGGGGCGCATCGAGACACGAACACGCAGGAATACCGACGCCTAATGCACAATATTCTTCACTTTGACAAAGAAACTCTCCCGTTGATGTATCAAAATGAAATACTGTCACCATCCCCGCCTGGGTGGCGATTTTATTATCGTCAAAAACCGCGTTCTTTTGGTCAGACATTATGCCGCCCTCACGATATAGTTAAAGGCAATATTTTTTACAGTGTTTTCAGAATTACCGGTTGAATTCACCGTAATGGTATGGGTATGCGAGCCCAGTGTTAAATTGTGATAATGAGAGCCGCTATTTGACGTCGTGCCGAAATCCGTGCCCATATTCGAGCCCACCGCCTGATCGCTACCGCCGGATTTTTGCATCGAGCTACCCCAGCCATGATTGTGATCACCCTGGGTATCGGTCTGTTTCGTGCCAAGGTCGGTCGACGATGCTGACGCACTATGGGTATGCGATTTTACGCCATCGGCTTCCTGACTGAGCAACGTTCGACCGGACGCTGGCAACCCCTTAATCGTCTGGCCGCGCAAATCAGGTAATACACCACTGGTATAAACAGCGGCTAAACTGGGGTAAACAGCGGCGCTAAATGACGCGCCATTGCAAATTAGATAACCCGATGGCGGCGTGCTGGTCGGCCACGGAAGCGGAATGCCATAAGGAACTGAAATATTGGCGTTCACCAATATCGCATTAATCGCCTGGAGTACCTGGGTATTATTATCACCGTCAGGATTGATATTGGCGGCTGATAACAATGACAGCAATTCACTTTCGACAGCGCGGAGTGCCGACTGAACATTATTTAAAAACAACGCGGGAACGGCAGTACCTAATGCCCCTGTTCCGGGGTTCCCATCACTAAACTCATTATTCGGTGCATCGACCGGCGGCATAAGGCTTTGCATACAGACTCCAGTTAATCGGTATCTTTTTCGACATAGCCCGTTAAGGGCTGTTCGCCATCCAACAAGGCAGTGCCATCGAGATAAAGCGGGTCTTGAATTTCAGACGCGTAACGGAAATAACACAACGTATGCGCGGGTTTCAGGTCGTTAAAGGTGCTTTCTAATATCTTGTCGCCTAATGTCATTAGCCGTTCACCGACCCGCGATGTTCCGGTACGAAAATAATAAATCGGTACCTGTAATCCATATACATTGACGCGCCAGGTAAAAATAATGTCGTCGATATAAAGCGTATCGCCGCACCGGCTTGTGCCGGCACGAAACGGCTGCAATTCATCAATGGTAATGGTGTAGCCAATACTCTTGGCTAAATTGATGAAATACGGAATATCTAGGCCGCCAGTTTCCGAGAGCTTGATTAAGATAATGTCCAGCCGTTCCTGATAGCCGCTGTCCGCTTTGGGCGTGATATTTAATACCCGCTCCCAATCCTGCAATAAATCACCGGCATAAAACGGCGTAACGCCATCCAGCGCGGCATTGGCTGAGCTGTCGACATTATCGAGCATATCGGCTTCGGCATTGATTTCAGCGGCCAGGCGGGGCTGGGCAGTGTCATAGGCCACGGGCGGGAGCAATGCGGCCAATAGAGTTTTATTACTCATAATTGCGATACCGTAATATTTCCGGCGCGGATCCACTCGACGACGGTATCGTTGACAGTGGGGGACACATTACCCGTAGGCGTAACAATAACCCGGTCGACCACGCCGGTGATATTTGATACCAATGCCTCCGCCTGTGAACGGATAAATGGGTCGCCCGGCGGCAGCTTATTGATGTAATCATCCAGGGCCGAGATAATTGCGGTCGTTGCCGCATCCAGCGTGACACCGTCTAATGAGACCTGAATTTCCAGGTCCACGGCTTTAATGGTCGGTCCCAATACCAGGCAATTTTTGGCCGTCACCGGCCGCACATCGTCGATATAGGCTTGTGTCGCGGCGATAATGTCATCGGACGGTAGTCCGCTGGCAGACGTGATAACCACATCCACCGTCCCCAGGCCCCGGCGCAGCGGGTAAACATAGGCCGCCGTCACGCCATCCACCGACATCGCCCAACGGCGATAATCGTATTGATTGCCGCCTGCCGGCGCGCGACGGATGATGTCGAGCAACCGGGCCAGCAACTCGGTATCGCTTTCCTTGTCCGTTCCGCCGGACATGATGCCGATGGCCACTGTGCTGTCGAACCCCGTGGGGGTACTGTTGAACGTGCCCGACGCGACGGCCGTGGTATTGCCGGCCGCGCCGGCGGTGGAGTAATTGGCGGCCACCGTCCCATTGCCGCCATTGTCCAGGGTTACGGCGGCGGTAGTGGTATAGGACAGGTCGCCACGAGTGATGATAAGACCCGCGTCAGCGCTGGCGCCTGGCTCGCCGGTGACAGTGATATTCCCGTTTGCGGTGGTGGCCGATTTGCGAAACAGATTGCGCGTACGCGCATGCCATTCGAGATATTCCGTATCCGCCGTGTCTGGAAATATTTGCCGGACTATCCAGCCCTGATACTGATAAATGCCGATGGCGAGGCTGGCCAACGCGCTGGCGCGGACATAATAATCGCTATCGACGCCAGTATCCGCACTCGGTAGTTGATTGCTGATGTCGCGCAGAAAATCGCTGCGAATATCATCAAACGTTGGCGTGATATACGGCATTACGCGACCCTCACCTGGTGCTGGTATTCGACGGTGTTGCCGTCTGCCTGGATAACGGTGATTAAAAGAAGCAGCCATCCTGGCTGCCCGGAAAACGTCTCAACCGTGATGCTCTTTGCCCGACCGTCGGTATCAGCCGTGAGCGGTGCGAGCGCCTCTTCGACATACTGGCGGGCGAGTTTCTGGACGCGGGTTACATCTTTCTCTCTCCTCAGCAAGTAGAGTTTTGACCCGACCGCCGGCTGGGCCCACCAGGAGCCGAGCGGGATGGTCAAACGCAGATACACTGCGTTAGCCAGGGTTTGGGTGCTGGTTCCGGTGTAATCGCCGGTTGTCGGGTCTAATAAATTGTCCACGCTGCCATGGTGGCAGCGCGAAGGGGAAATGAAGAGATGAAGAGGTTCAGTGGATTACATTTGCTGATTCGGCGGGTCTGTTACACCGGCCGGATCATCGTGATGATGGGTGTGTTCGTCATAAATAGCACGGATTTCGTCAATCGTCGATTTGCCGTCCGCTATTTCTTGCGTCCCTTTGAGTAGCGGCGTATCAAATTCCGCGCCATTAGTTGCCGCGACATTATAATCTTCCGATTCGACCGTGTATTTTTTGCATTTGACATGGTACTCGTCGCAATCGACATCAACAACGCGCCCTTTTTTGATGGCCACATAGGCGCCTTCGGCGGAATAAATAGCAGTCTCGCCGCTGGCCAACTGCGCAATTCGCAGCGTATCGTTTTCAGTCGCAATAATAATTGAATGCGACGTCTGACCGCCCAGCGGCAAAATAATGCATTGGGTGCCGGCAGGCGGGCAACTGGTGAACCCGAAATGCTGGAACATCTCGGCGTCTTGTAATTGCTCGCCGGCAAAACCGTTAAGCTGCACCTGCTGAATTTTAAGGGCACTATTAACGCGAGTTAAACGGCCCCTAAAAGCAAAGCGAATACCGCGCAAGGCGGCGCGAATGCGTGAATCAATTTGGTCCCACATCGATTATTCCCAAGTCTTTTTGACGTTTGCCTTTGCGGGCCTTTTTCTTCTTCGGATAGGCATCGGGGATCCAGACGCCGTCCTCTTTGAGGCGCAACGTAGTTACCGTGCCGTTCGGCCGGCCGCCGGAGAATTCCCGGCCCATCAGAAAATAGATGGCGTTAATCCCGTGTGGCTCGCTGATGACGTGAATGCGCTGCCCCGGCTGCCAGAGCGTTCCGTCGCTGGTACGATGCCCCTGCACGCGAACGACCAGGCTGTAACCCGCAAGCCGGGCGTCGGCCATCAACTTACGGGCGCGGTATTGGACCTGCGCCAGGTCGTCGGCGTCATGCATAACAACAATCTGCGGCCGGTAGTAACTGACCGTCGGGTCTTGAACGGTATAACGCAGCCCATGCTGGCCGGTCTCAGCAACGCCGGTTGTCATGACGTCGTCGCTGACCGTTACCGAGCTGCTATCGCTCACATCAATGATGCCCAACTGCTTGGAATTGGTGGTATGCGCGTGCCCTTGAGCCAGGACAGTGAGCTGTGAGAAACACCGCTCGATGCTGCTGTCATCGCTGATGCTGAGCACGTTGTTGCCCTCACCGCTGCGACGCATGATGAGGGTGGCAACCGGGTCGGCGGTATAGTCCGGTCCGCCGATAATCAGCGTGCCGTCGGGGGCAAACCAGGGCCACAGGCCGCGCCCGGCGCACGAACGCAGCAGCGTTTCCCAGGCACGCTCGCCAGGCTCGGCGGTGATTTTGTCATTGCGTATCGAGCTCTCGGCATGCAGCTCGATGTTCTTGATACCCAGCGGCCGGACGACCTGGGCGATCACTTCTTCCAGGCTGACCTGGCGGCTGGTGAAAATCGGCGAGGCGCAATCCACCAACACGGCCGCGCCGTCACGGCCGGCCAGGTTCAACGACACCTGGTCACGGGCGACTTGGCGGCCGGCCCGGTCTATCCGGCCGCTCATGACGACATCCGGCCCGACGCGCACCTGGACCGGGGCGCCGCGCACCACGTCGGCCGGGAAAATACCGGTCGATAAGCCAAGACGCATGGACCAGGCATCGGCAGGGATGAGGAAATCGCTATCGATGCTATAGCTGTTCCAGTCTGAATGCACTTTACCGCCGACGATGACCGAAATTTTGTCCTCGTCTAAGTCTTCCGCCTGCTGCTTATTCTGCGTAGCCATAGAGGACATTTCCCGGCAGCACGTTATTGGGGTCACGTAACGATGGATTAAGCAATTGCAGCTCGCTGGCGCGGGTATAATCGCCATACCACAAATGCGCCACCAGGTGAAGGTTGCCGGCGCTGGTGACGGTCCGCTGTATCAGCGGCGGCTTGGCGTTAATCAGCGCTAGCGCCATGGTCTGCACCGATAACGCCATGTCTTTGAGTTCGTCGATGACCGGCTGGTACTCCAGCGCGATGGACGTCGATGCGCTGCTGACGGTTTCCATCTCCTCGGTCCAGGTATCGCGCAGCAAATCGATGGCATCCTGGATGGCCTGGCGGGTGTTACCGGCGATGAGCTCGATGTCATTGGGCGTCAGTACAGCCGTCAGCGTTTCATCGCTCAGCAGGTCGGACGCCTGTTGCGCCAGCTCGATGGCCACACTGATGTGCACCGTCACAATCAGCTCTTTGATGTCATCGGTGGTCACGTTCGCCGGCATGGCCACCGGCGCGGTGGTATCACCCGTCACCAACCCGGACGGCATGGCGGCCACTTCATCGGTCTGGGTCTTCACCGCCGCCCAGTCGGCCATAACGACCGCCGGCGCACTGGCGTACACCGTCGAATCGCCGCTGATGGACGACATCGCCGCGTTGCTGCGCAGACTCAAGGATGACTGTAAATCGGTCATAAATGCCGACGGAAAGTTGACAAAATCCGTGGTGCTATTGACGAAACCGACCACATCACTACGTAAAATCGACATCATATTGAGGCCGGCGACGCCCAGCGCCTTTGCCCTGGCCAACTGCTGGCGCACCGTGCGAAGCGGCTGCATGGCGTTTTCCAGCAGGGTCGATGTGCTATCCAGGAGACTTTGCACCTGGTTGAAAATGGCATCCGCCTGGCTGAGTGGCCAATCACGCGTGAAGAATTTGATGTCGAGACCGGACTGCAAGAACTGGATATCAATGGTGCAATAGTCCGGGCTCTCGGCTTCGTGGTTCACTTGGTAGAGAAAGCACTGCATGCTCGGCATAGAGCCGAATACCGGGTGGATCAATTCGCCGGCGCCCTGGGTGTCGAGCGCCGCCAGGAACGATTGCAAGCGTGACTCGTAATCATCGCCCCAAAATACCGCCTGCACCTGGAGACTGCGGGGCTTGGCGCCCAGGTCCTCAATGTTGGCGCCGTTCTTATACGGATATTCGTGCTGGGCAATGTCGCGCTGAACACTGTCGCGGGTGTTGATAATGTCGAACTGAACGCCCCGAAACGACGCGTCCAGGAGAGAGTCAGCCCAGGCCATCAGTGCGGCCCTCCCTGCGGTCCCCGGGCGGCAGCCTGGCTGTTGTATTCGTTGGTCGCCTCGGCCACCACCTTGCCGTCAAGGACAAGCTGCGTGGTGATGTTGATGGGCGTTTGATAGCCGGAACGTTCCTGGTAAGTCGGCCTGGCGTAGCCATTCGCGGCGGGGGCTTGGAGATAGGTGGGTGGCGTCCACCAGGGCACGGTGCCGTTAGCCTCGTCGTGGTCTAACCTGTCCAGCCAATCCTGATTTTCTTTGGCGTAGCCCGGACCGAATTGATACCAGGGCTGATAAAGCTTACGGGCCTTATCAATCCGATCTTGGCTGTAGCGAGCATGCAATGCTTTCCACTGAGCCGGGCCGTTGGCAAGCTCTTCATCATCGTCGCGGGTGGTAAATGTCGCGGCAGCGGTAGCCGACATCCCTAAGCCGAGCATTTTTAACAGACCGGCTGCGGGTCCTGATGCTGCCGCACCGCCAGCCGCTGCGCCTCCAGCCCCAGCCGCTGCTGCACCCCCGGCAGTAGTCAGAAATTTGAGACCGGCAAACGCCCAGGCGGCGACTGTCATGGCTTTGATGGCTATCTCAGCGCCGGCAATGGCCTTGGTCAAGCCGGGATATGCGCCGGCATATTCGGTGAGGTCCCCAGCCAATTTACCCAGAACATCGGATAACGATTTTACCGAATCCATCTCGGCGAAGTCTTTGGTGTTCTGGAATTGGTTGACGCGGTAAAGATTGGTACCTTGGATCAAATCAAAATTTTGCTCACCCGCCTGCTGATTAGCGGGTAGTTCTCGCTCTTGATTCACACCCTTAATTACATCACTTCCGTATTTACGATTTGCGCGCCACGCGACCAAAGCCATCAATGCCTGGCGGTCAGCAATAATCTGTCCGATAGCTGAACCCTCCAGAATTTTGGCCTGAGATTCCATTATTTCCCGGCGAGCCGAATCACTGGTTGTACCTTTGAGTTGTGTCTCCAGATTTTGATATTCCGGATTATTAGCCACGATTTTATCGGTAAGACCGCTGAATGCCTCAAGGGCATTCATCCCTTTCGCCCGGGCTCTGACAAGAGTTCCAGGTAAATTAATTCCTTTACCGTTATATTTAATTCTTGCGGCAGCATTGGCCGCATCCTGACTGTTAATTTTTGTTAGCAAGTTAACAACGTTATTCCCTGCCTCATCAGGAGTGCCCGCACTTATCATTGAAGTCTGGTTAAAACCTAGCAAGACCGCGAGATCGCCAAGACCATTCATCCCAAGTGCATTAGCCGCTGCAAGTTGTTGGGGTAACCATTTGGCCAGGTTTTTTATTTCAAAAGAACCCAATTGCCCTGATTTAATTACCATATTCAGAGCTGTGGGTATTTGTGAGTCAGAAATACCAAAAGATTGTTTAAGCCTGATTGCTATCTGGGCCAGCTCTTTAGGGTCAGCTTCGGTCGCTGTTGAATATTTCTGAAGCATAGGCAACAACTTTTCAGCTGAACTGTAATCCACTGCACCTGACGCCAGTAATGTATCCAGTGTTTCGGCCGCTGTTTCCTTTGTCCCGCCTCCAACAGAGACCGAACGGCGGATAAGCTGGTCCATCGACTGCATTCCTTTGCGACGTCCAGCAGTATTCTGGTCGCTAAAGGCTGTATTGGCCATATAGGCCAGGCGCTGTTCGTAAGACATCTGATTGCGAATGGTGGGAGCTACTACCGCGCCGGCCGCCGCGAGTCCGCCGGCGACTGCCGTGACGTTGCCGCCCCACATGCGCATGCGCTCCATGCGCGACATCGATTGTCCGGCGCCGTTGAGCTCAGTGCGTAACCTTGACACCTGGTTGGTCATGGCGCTGAATGCCCGCGCTTGCTCATTGGCGGTCATGGTTCCGGTGCGCAGCAGCCGATTATAGGCGGCCTGGGTCTGGGCGATTTCGTGCTGGATAGAGCGTTCAGAGCGCACACCCAGCGTCTCCCGGGCGGAGGCCGCCCGCTGGTATTCCTGCTGCAAAGTACGGGAGGCACGGATGCTGGTCTGACTGGTCTGCTCACGGGTGCGGCCGAGTTGCTCCTCGGCTTTGCGGGCATTATTGACGTCAGTGGTGGTGTCCTGGAGCGCCTTGCGGATGACCTTAGAACCCTGATCGCGGGCCAGCAATGTCATCGCAAGCTGTAGATCACGGGCCATTACCGTTTCCTCGTCTGGGGTTTATTGCGCCGCCGTGACTTGATATGCGTGGCCCGGGATGGCTTTTTGCCATGCAGCCGGGCCAGCGCTTCAAGCCAGGATTCGAGCTCGGATAACGTCATTCCTGCGACACGGTCAGGGCTGATGCCGTAGCGTCCGAGGGCGAGAGTGGCGACGCGGAGTCCGTCAAGGCCGGCACTGCGCGCATCCGCTTTTTTTTAAGGCCGGCCAGTTCCGCATCGAGGATATCCATATCCTCGTCGGTCAAGCCGGCGAGCAGCACCTCGGCGGTGATCTCCTCTTTTGTCAGGGTGCCCAGGGATTGCAGCACCTCGGCCATCACGGCCACCCGGTAATACATCGACGCCGCCGGGCTATTGGTCTCGCCCCGGGCTTCCATAGTGGCCGCCAGGGCATCGACGGTATGACGGATAACCGGCAATGTGACGGTATAGTCATAATGAATGACGTCGCCCACCTGGACGCCGTAGAGCAATTTTCCGGACGCGTTCATCAGCCTTTCACCTTACGCAGTGCCTGTACCGTCAGGTCGCGGCGGGCTTCGTTATCGACCGTGTATTGCTCACCGGTCTGCGTGGTGAAACAATCCAGATAGCTGTAGAGCGGATTGCCCTCAAGGTCCATCATGGTCAGTTTCGAGCCTTCCATCGCATCCCAATCCGGCTCGGCCACGTCTTTGGGGATAACCACCGTGACGGTCAGTTGGTAATCCGCAATGCCCTGTGCAAAACCTTTCGCCCGGCCGGTGCTGTTCATCGTCTTGACCAACTTGCGTCCGGTATTGGTCTGTGTGCGCACATCGGTGACTTCGATTTCCTGGCCATCCATATACAGGACAATCGGCCCCACATATTCTTCAAGTGCCATTTAAAGGCTCCTTATAAAAGCAAATCGATGACGCCGGCAAACACATGCAGGCCATTGACCACATCCGACGGGATACGCGCATCGAGCCGATCCACATCCTGACTGTCGCGCTCTACGATGAGACCGTCCTTATTCGCCTCGACCTCTTCGATGATCTCCAGCTCTTCAAGCTTGAGCAGCACATCATAGAGCTCGCTTTTCACCAGCGGCGGGGTCCGGCTGGACAACTTGCTGCGCGGGAAGCGCAACGCAATCCGCTCGCGGCAGGCTTTACGCACATAATCGAGTGTGCGGATGGTGGTAAGGTCCAAAAGCGATACATCATCCACACCGCTCGCATTTTTGGTGTAGGTGGTGATGGCCCGGACGATCTCGACCACATCACCCGAGCCGATTTCAAACGGCGTCAGACCATTTTTCAGGGCGTTTTCCTGCTCGGTGCGCCCCGGGCGGCTGGTAATGTCCGTCACGTCAAGTGCCATGGTCAGCGTGTTGAGCGGCCGTGCCGGGTCTTCCTCGCTGGCGATGGCGGCGGCATAGGCGGCGGCGATTTCCGCCGGCAACAGTACCGAGCCGTTATGCCAGCCCAGCGTAATACGCCCGCCGTTGAGGCTAGCGGCGAGCGTTGTTCCGGCCGCCAAGGTGCCGGGCCAGCCGCCCACGCCAATGGCGCCGCGCTGCTCCATGGGTCCCGAGACAAAATCCAGATGGGTGCGCAACGCCGTCAGCGCCGCCTGGCTGGAAAACGGGCAAATGATAATGTTGTGGCCTGCGGCCACCACGGCGGCCAGCGCCGGCGCGATATCCGGGTCCGTGGCGCCGCCGGCCATAGCCGCTACCGCCACCGTGGTACCGGATGCGGTGGTCTGCGCTCTGAGCTTGATATCGTTGCCGACCGTCCCCTTGTTTTTGGCCGTCAACGTCACCACGCCGGCAGCCGCTGCTGCGGTCACCGGCAGGCCCGGCAGATTGCCGATAGTCGTCACCAGGTCCGCTGCAATCGCTGTCGCCGTATCGGCGGCGCTGACGGCCACATCGACCCGGGTATTACCGACCCACAGGCTGACCACGCCTTGAGCGCTGGCCGGCCCGGTAAGGGTCACCGTGCCGCTGGCGGCCAGGCCGGCTTCGGCATCCGCCACGCCGATGACCGTCAAATCCAGATAGGCATAGCTATTGATGGCCGCAATCGTCATCAGGTGCGCCACCGAGCCATAGCCGAAATAGACCGCCGCTTCGTCGGCACTGAAGACGCTGATGGGGGTCAGCGCCGCCTGGCTGCCGGCGGCGAGCATCGGGGCGAGTAGCAGTACCTTTTGCGCGTTGGCCGGCAAGGTGCGTACCGCCAGGCTGTAATTGAATTCCAGGTATTGCCCGGGCTTGCGGATGCTCGACCCGATGGTGTTAAACGAAATGTTCGGGCTCGACATTATTTGTCTCCTTTGCCGGCATCGGCGGCGGTCTGGGCGGTGGCCGTCTCAGCCGTGGGGGAAGTGGCGGCGGCCGGCGCTGCCTCCGTCACCCGGAGCAGGTCGCCTTCGGCCAACCGGCGCAGATAATAGGCGCTCTCGGCGACTTCAAGCGCCTCGGCGTCGGTGATGTAGCGCCGGGGATTGTCCTCACGCGGCACGCTGATACCGGTCCTGGCTTTAACTTTCATGATTGATGATGTCCTCCGCTGCGGCCGGGTCTTGGCCGTTCAGGAAATACTGCAAATCGGTGGTGAGCCAGTCCGGGTCGTCCGGGCTGCTGGCGCCGCCGTACTGGCCGAACAGTCGGTCCGGGTCGTCCGCCGGTAAATCCGCCGGCGCGAGCGGAAACTTGCCGTTCTCAAGCGCCATCGAGTCAAACCGGGTCTCGAACTCGCAAGCGAATACCGACATCGCGGCGGCTCTTACCTTGGTGTTGAACAACGTCTGGACCTTGCCCGGCATCAGATAGTCGATGCCCAGTCCCAGGTCCTGACGGGCCAACAAACGGCGCACCGCATAAATCAACTGATACGAACCTATCTCACCGAACGCCGGCCCGCCCTGGCGGGTCGCCTCGTCGCTGCGCACGCTGTGAGTGCCGACGATGACCACGAACCGACCGGTATCGCGCCACTTGTTGCGGGCGGTGCTGACCAGTTCGGCTTTCTGGATACCGCCGAACGTCACCCACACCGCCGGCAACCGGCGCACCACGTCAGCCGGCTCGCCATCGAGTTCGCCACTGTAGGAATGCACCCCCTGGACCAACTTGCCGAGCCCCTGGGTGAGCCTGGCGATAATGGCGGATTCGATTTGCGTGATAATCAAAACGCACCCCCATTCGTCTCATTACGCCCAAACACACGACCCGACGATGTAAACCGGGCCACGCTAGCGCCTTCAGCCACCTGGCCATTCGGTAAACGGCCCAGAGTAATACGGCCATCGGCCACCCGCTCCAGATAACGCAATGCATCCTCATAACGTTCCCTGATCTCCTCGGTATTCTGCGTTTCGGCGCCCGTCAGTTCATAACGAGCGATATCACAGCAGATGCCCACCAAGATCCCGGGCGTGTCCGGCCAGGGCACCGGATAACGGCCGGCCAGGTAACTGTCGATGCGGGACGATGCCCGCTCAAGACCACCGGTCAGCACGTCGTCGTCGATTTCGCCCGTAAATTCACGGTCGGAGAGCGCTATGCACTCGCGCTCGCCGAACTGGCGGACCATATCTTCCCGGGTCGCGTAGGTCATTATTTGCTGGCCTTGGTCGCGGTGGCAGCGGCGGCGGTCAATTCATCGACCTGGGACTGCAACGCGGTTTTGTCCGCCGTCAGTGCATCAACCTGGGACTGCAACGTCGCCTTGTCGGCCGTCACGGCATCGAGCTGCTTTTGCAGGTCGCCATCGGACGGCGCTTCCCCGTCGTACACGACCAGCATCGGCTCGGCCTTGAGGATGGCAATCTGTTCGGCGGTAAACGAACCGTCCGGCCAGGTCACCGGCTTGTCGCTGTGGGCCTTGCCACAGCGGCGGAAACCGTCGCGTTTCGCGGTAATCGTAATCACAGGCATTATGCAGTCACCCCGGTTGAGCCATACGCCATTTGCCAGAAGCCATAACCGCCGTTCGAGCGGGCCTCGGCGCCAAATTTATATTTTTTCAGCATGAAGACGTCGTCGCTGTCCATGTTGGTCTGCTCCACAAAGACCGGTTTTTTCCGTTCCTGATAGACCAGGGGTTTCACCGGCTTGGTGACATCGAACAGGTACCATTCGGTATCGGTGGCCAGTCCCGGCCACACCAATACCTTGGCGGTGCCTTTGTAGATGTTCGGGGTCTGGTCCGGAAAACGGTCAGCCGTCATCAGGTAGTTGGCCACATCCTCCAGCGCCGGCGGAACGACCAGCACCCCCGGATTGATGCGCAGGCTTTCACCTTCGTCGTCGCTGAAATTACGCATCGCGGCCCGGGCAACACCATAGGATGCCTGCGCGGCGGCCAGGGTGGCGTAAGACAAGGCTTTGGTGCCTTTGTTGGAGGCGACACCGGCGCCGACCGGGTGATCTGTATCGAAAAAATACTGGCCGTCATAGCACAGGTTGGTGAACCCGCCGCTGATGAGACGACCGATAATATCGGACGGCAGTTCGGCGGCCGATTGCCCCGCGCCCTGCGCCTGTTGGGCGTAGCCCAGCATGGTGTCGTCTTCGATATCGTTGCGGTCGACCTCAATGGTCGCTTCCCAATCCTTATTGCGGATGGTGTAGCTGAACCCTTCGAGCGCCTTAACGATTTTTTCGCCGATCCATTCCTTCATTTTCGGGAAGCGCGAAAGCCAGGCGTAATTTTCCTCTTTGGTCGTGGAGGGCACGACCATCGCCACCTGTTGCCAGTCGTTCGGCGTCTGGTTGAAGGCGTTTTGGAAGGTCGACTTCAACCCGACAAAGATGGTGCGCAGGTTTTGTTTATTCACTAACACGGGCGGTCTCCTTAAATTTCTACCCAGACGCCATCGGATTCGACGGCGATGACCGTGCCGGCAACCGGTCGGGCATCGTCATCACTGGTCGCGGCAACAGTAATGCTGTCCGAGACATAACACGGCTTGCCGACCGACGCCTGCGAAACGGCATCGCTCGACAAATTCGCGAACTTCCACGCCTTGCCCCGACGGACATTCACCGAGGTGGCCCCGGCCGCGCCGGCGGTGTTGTCGGCGTATTCATCGGACACGCCGAGAACCGTTAGCGCGGCGGTAGCCGCTGCCGGTACGGCCAGGCCGCTGGCATTGGCGGCCACCATATGACCGCCATAAATCATCGTGGCCGCCGCCACGGGCACGGCGACAATCTCGCCGTTGCGATAGGGGGTATTGCGATCCATTACTGGGCTTCCTCTTTAATGGTGGCGGGATCAATGCCCATCAGGCTCAATACCGCCGTATTGAGTTCACCGTCCTCGGATAAGACATCCTTGGGGCGAGAGCCTGACGGCGCTTGGCCGGCGGTTTGAGTACGGGATAACGCCGCGACCGGCCGTTGCTTGTCCAGGTAGGCCTGGAGCTCCTCGGGCTTGGTTTTCGCCAGGGCATGCGCCCAGGCTTTTTGCGCCGGCAGCAACCGGCCGTCGGACAGTGCGGCGGTGATGGTCTGCTCGGACTGTTTGAGCGACAGCTCGGCGAGACGCTCCTCGCCGGTGGCGCGGGCTTCGGCAATGGCCTGGTTCATGGTCTCGACGCTGACAAACCGGGTCGGGTCGGGGCTGTCGAGTTGGGTTGTGAGCGCGACGATGCGGGTTTCCTGCGCCGCAATCCAGGCCAGACCGCTGGCGGCGGCCGTGGCGTCATCCGCCGCTTTGATTTTGGCGATGAGCTTGGTCAGCTCGGCCAGAATGTCGTCCTTGGTCGACGACAGCGGCAAACCCAGGAACCAGCGCAGCTGTTCCAGCAAATCTTCCATTACGGAATCCTCAAGTGTGGCGACGGCCAGGAGCGAGGCGGCGGCAAGCATCACCTCGTCCATGCCGTCCAGGGCGGGCGTATTGGTCAGGGCCGCGTTAATGAGCGCCGTCACCTGGCCGGTGGTGTCGTACTGAAAAACCGGGGAAATAAACTTGTACTCGTTGGCATCGATGGCGCTGGCGGCGGCAGCGGTCCAGTCCACGTCAACGGCGAACAGCCCTTCGCCCTCACGCCATTCCAGCGTTTTGAACCAGCCGGAGGCCGGCGCCGGCTGGCCGTTTTTGGCCGCCAGCAGCGTCTGGTGCTCGTAGTCGATGACATAGGGCGTTTGCCGGGCATTGGCCTGGGCAATCAATACGGCCGCGCTGCCGGCATCGATATGCCAGGCATCGCATTCCGCCGGCCGGCCGTCGGCGGCGCGGAAGGTACCGGCCGGCAACAGCTGGATGACCCCGCGACTGGCGGCGTTGATGGCAAGTGAGAGTGAAGCGATGCGCGTTTTCATGCCGCTGACAGTAGCAAAGGGCGGCACGCGCAATAAGGTGAAGGGGTTCAGTCCGGATTGAAGGGAGGGAATATATCGCCGGATCATGATGTCACTCATGAACGGTGGGTGGCAATAGCGCTAATCGTTTTTAAACTGCTTTTAAAAACGCACGGAGGGGGTTTAGACGCACCATCATGGCCGTTTGCGGCGTCAACGGCGTAGCGGGCCGTTTAGCGCGTTTTATGATTGCGGGAGAATTACCGGTAAATCTGGCTGAAATAGTCCTGCGCTTTTTCTTCCATGTCTTCCACGTCCGTTTCGGTCAGACGCATGAATTCGCGCCGGGGCATGTTGATGGTGTACGACGGCAGCGTGTGCCAGGTCGAATGATCGGCGCCGTCCTTTTTGGCGAAACGATTGATGCGTTTCCCTTCCTTGTCGTTCTTGTAATACGCCTTTTGGCTGCGGGCCGGGATATTGATTTTGCCGCCGTTGTTGTGGATGCCGGCGTAGACAACATTGGTGCCGACCATCGCCCAGTCGTTATCACTGTAGGGCATGATAGACGTGGCCAGCCGTCCGGAGCGTTGCAGGATTTGGCCGGGACCGCGCCGCTTGGCATAGCGTGGGCTCCAGCCCATCCATTTCGGACGGCCCTGCTGGGCGAAGTTCTCCTCGACGGCGTCCCACATCAAGCCCGCCAGCTCGCGCATCAGTGGCTGGCGGTGCTCCAGCTTGTTGATGAGTTCGCCGAGCGAATGCGCGAAGTCGGTGACGTCAAAGACGATTTCATGTTGCGCCATTATAACGCCCCTTCCAGGACCGGCAGCGTGTTCAGGCTCTCCAGCGCCGCCGGCGTCAGCGCCCGGCCGCTGTCGGACAGTTGCAGGGTGTAGCCGGTGACGGCATCGCCCGCCGTGGCCCGCACCGCGTGCAGGGCGTCCTCGGCGCGGATGACATAGACCAGGTCGGTATCGTCCAGCAGTACCGCCACCGGCTCGCGCAATTGCGCCGGTAGCGTCTCCCAGACCGGACCCGGCGCGGTCGTCACCGCGCTGTCGGTGACCGTCAGCACGGCGGAGCTGGGCGCCAGACCCCTTCGGTTCAGCCCATCCAGTACGCGTTGGCTGATGGCGCCGGTGTGGCGCAACGAGCCGGTCGGCTCGCGCAGCAGCGTCTGGTCGACGAATTTGCGCATGTCGCCGGTCAGCGCGTCCAGCAGCTGCGGCTCGGAGAGCGTCTCGCGCACCGCCTGGACGGCCAGCGCCGGCGGCGCCGAGGCGGAGCGGTCCATCAACCGCTGACCGAGACCGGCCAGCCAGCCCTGGCCCGGGTTGTGGCCAAAGCCGGCATCGGGGGTATAGAGTTGGTCTTTGTAGCGGAACGCCTGAACCTCGCGGGTGTCGTCCGGGCCCCAGGCCTGCTGCACGGTTTCGAGATGACCCTCGCTCGACCAGACGGTGATGTTGTTGCGGTCGACGTCTTTTTGCGTCCGGGCGCGGATGCGGCAGCGGCAATGATAGCCGTCGGGCGGGTAGGAAAATTGCCAGATGGGGTCATCATAGCGGGCGGTCAGTCCGTTCAGGGCGGCATGCGCCGGGCGAGTCCGGAGGTCCATCACCGCCACACGCGTCCAGAACGGCCGGTCGGCGACATTGGCCATTTGCTCGGCGTAACGCCCGGCGCCGTACGCGGCCTGCATATTGGTTTCAAAGATGGTGCGCAGCCGGCGCGGCGTCAATTGCTTGCCTTCCAGCACGCCGTCGTCATCGGCAACCAGTTTGGCTTTATCGGCCAACCAGCCCTTTTGCGTCAAAGTCGGGGTGAGATCGCGGCGAAACTGCTCCAGCGTTTTGCCGTTGGCCAGTGCGTCTTGCAGACTTCCCCGGATATCCTCCAAGATGTCCTGCTTGAGCACGCCGGCCACCGTGAACGCGGTGGCGTGCGCCCGGGCTTCGACGTCATGCCAGTTAAAGCCCATGGCATAGCCCTTTGACTGGAAATACTCGATAGCCGCCTCGGGACGCAGACCGAGGGCGTAACTGAGATCAACGCCGTCAGCGGTCGGCATTGAGACGCCCCCAGATGTCGGCGACGAAAATGGCCTGCTCCAGCAGGGTCAGCAGTTCGGCGTCGTCCAGGTCCGGGTAGCTGGCCGCGATGATGTTTAAGGCGTCATCCGGCGTCTGGCCGGCTTGCAGAGCGTTGACCAGCGGCGCGGTGAGTTTTTCCATGGCGCCGGCGATGGCCTCCGGCACCGGCCGGCCATTGTCGAGCGCGTCCTGGGCAGGGTCGGCCAGTTCATTGGCGCTGGTCAGTGCGACCAGCTTGCGCCAGGTGCGGTTGAGCGCGGCCGGGGATGCTGCGGCGGCCGGCGGCGCGGCGACCTGCAACACCTCTTCCCCATTCTGCGGCTCCGGGATGCCGAGCTTTTTATGCACCCAGGACGCCGGCATGGTTTTGAGGCCGGCATCCACCAGGTTTTTCACGCCGGTGGAAAACGACTCAATATCCTCGATGTCGCGTGTATCAAACAACAGGCTGGGCAAGCGGCGGCGTGGGACCTCATACCCATTGATGCGCAGCAGCATATCAATCATGCCGCGAAAAAATCCTTCAAGCTGCCGGGCATCGGCCACCAGGATGTCATGACGCACCTCGTTATGCACATTGCCCAGGGCATTGGTCGACGTTTTACCGTCCGCCTGGCTGGTCAGCGTCGCGCCTAAAATGACTTTGGACTCGGTCCGTTCGCACCAGTCGATCATGGCCACAAACGGGTCAACCTGGCCACTGGCGGCACTTTTGAAATCGATTTGAGTTCCCTGGGGGATGACGCCCGAGGCGTTATGGCCGAGCATGATCAAGGCCTCATAGAGCGCATCCTTGTCCTGGTCCGTGGCGCCCGGCATATAAGTGCCGACCCGTGCCGGCAGGCCGTAGATTTCCAGGAATTCCGCCAGGTCGCGAGAAGCAAAATTCTTGAAGAGATAGGGCCAGACCAGCACGCGGTACAACCCCGATTGGCCGGTAAAGCCGGTTTTGGCGTTGTGCTTATGCACCATCCAACCGAAGGGCCAGAGTTCCGCACCGCCGATGGTTCCATCCGATAGTCGGATATGATCGCCCAGGTCCGGCCGGGCCTCAAACCAGCGATGCGGACGCAGATACGCGGCCGACGGCAGCCAGATATTTTCCTCCAGCTCCCATTCCAGCTCCTGGCAACTGAAGCCATGGCCGATGGCGTCCGCCGCCTGCAAGATGATGTCCTCCAGGTTATCCAGGCTGTCGAACCACTCCTGGACCATCGCGGCGCTGTTTTTCTCATCGGCCGAAGGATTGCGGGGCGGCTCGATGCTCCAGTCCAGCCCCAGCAACGCGTTTTTGCGCTTGGCCATCTCGGAAAAAATGTGGCCGTCCTTTTCAACCATGTCATCGAACAGGTCGGCTTGGGCGGAAAGGTAACCCTGTTCGGCCTCCCGGAGAATGCGCGGCAGCCGGCGAATGGTCAGACCCCGGGAGGGGTGATCCGGATATTGCCGGTTTAACTGAATCAACCGGGTGGTTTGCGGCGCCTGGGTGACGGCTTTGTCAAACGGGCGTCCGTACTGATCTACAATCTTACCCATTACCATCCTCCACTGCCAAAGCGGCCGTATTTGCGGGCCCGGTCAGAATGTCTGCTGTCATCATCGTCTTTCTCATTGTCAGGGCGTTTGGGTACGTGACGAAATCCGTCCATTGAACCGAAGGAATTACAGAGCGCCCAGAGCATATGCAGGGCGTCCGGGCCGTCATCGTGATCGGCCTTGGGGAAATGGCGCAATTGCTCGATAAGCGTGGTCTGCGACGGATGCAGCCGTATCAGCTTGTTGAAGACATGCGGTTGCAGGGACTCGATACGCAACAGCTTATCCGAATGCGGGATAACCGGCATGGCCGGCACAGGGACGCCTAATTCTGCGGAGCGCTTGACCAGCTCGGTGCGCAGGAATTCCTGGAACTGCACCGCCTCCACCGACCAGCACAGACAGCGATATTCGCGCTGCAATTCGATGGTGTCGGAGATGATTTTATCCGGTAGGCGCTTTTTGACGGCCGCCTCTACCACGTCCAGCACGCGGGTCATCCGGTTGAATCCGCCGACCAGCAGCGCCGAAGGGTCGCGACTGTTGCCGTTCTTGCCCAGGCTCGGGTCAATGGCGCCAAAAAAGACCCATTCACTTAACCTGTTTACCCAGAAAGTAATGCAATTCGCAAACGGCGCATCTTCGCCGCTGACCGGGTCATTCTGGTATTCGCTATCGAAAGTCGAATGGCCGTCACGGGCGCGGATCAACATCAGTGTATAGAGCGGGCGCGCCGACCAGGACACCACCGCGCCGGCGTCCATCTCGTCGCGATGCAGCTCATAGAAGGCGCGGGCCAGGACTTCGCCGTCCTCCTCGTTGTTGCGCAGCACTTCTTCCCACTTTTCCCACAGCGTCATGTCCGAGGGCCATTGGATCATCGCCTTGAACCGCCGCCGGCGCCAGAGCGGGTTTTTTAGCGTCCGGGACAGCACCGAGTCGTAATGCAGGATGGTGCCGATGTAGATCACATCGAACTTGCCGCCGGCCTCGCCCAGGGGCAGGACGGTCTTTTTCAGCCAGTTGTCCAGCTTGTCGCGCTGGTCTGGGTTGCGGACCAGCTCGTCATTCTCGATATCATCCAGTACCGCCAGGTCGGGGCGATAAGGGCCATGACGCAGACCGCGCAGTTTTTTACCGCTGCCAGCGACCTGCACCTTGATGTCGGTGGCGGTCAGGATGGTCCCCATCTGCCAGACCCGCCCCGCGCCGCATGCATTGGGAAAATCCATCTTCAGGCGGGGATTCCAGCTCAGCTCGGCCTTGATGGCTTCGAGCATCGGATAGGCCTGGTCGATACTGTCCATGATGATGACCGGGTAATGTTTCAGCTCAAGGATAATATTCCAGAGTACAAACAGCTGGCTGACGATGGTGGATTTAGCCTCGCCACGCGGTGCGGCGATGGCGTCTTGCTGGCTGACTGGATTGCTGACGATTTCGGGCAAGCGCTGGAACAGGAACTTATGCAGCTCCGATTCATCATGATGGCGAATATAGTGCGGGAAGTAGTTTTGCACGAAATAGCGAAACCCGGTCACCCGGTCTTTGACCTTCGCACCGCGCTCGCGCACGGCGTCGGGCGAGGGGTCGAACCCGACCTGTTCGGCTTCAATCGACCGACGCAACGAGGCGGCCAACTCTTCAAGTTGGGCGCCAAATTCCTTTTTAGTAAGGTTACTTTTCTTCCGGCTAGCCATATTAATCCTTTAAGGCCGCATTAATAGCATTGATGATGCGGTCTTTGGCTTGCCAGGACGATTCACCGTAACCGGGTTCAAGCCAGAGTTTCACGCCATTGGCCCAGATATAGACGTCGCCATAAGACCCGCTTTCTACACGGGTGATGGCACTGGCCATAACCCAATTTTCTTGACTGATTTTGATAAGCTGATCGGCCATTCCAACTCTTCTCCAAGATATCTTTGTTATCGTCTTTTCAGTCGAACCGAAGGGGCATATCGTTAAATCGCTCCCCTCGCGTTGCTCACTTCTAAAGGAAACAAACATGGATTTAACAGCCATTGTTACAACGATTTCTGGACTCAAAACCTCAATCGATATGGTAAATACAGCCTTAAAGACCAAAGAAGATGTGGCTGTAGCTACCGCTGTCTTTAACCTTCGTTCCCAGCTAGACGCCCTTCAAGAACAGCTATTTGAATTACGAACGGATTATGAGGCGATTTCTCGCGTTAAAAACACGATTGAAGCTGAACTCATGGCACTTAAAAAACAGATAGTGGACGAGTCCCGCTATTCGCTTTGCGCGCTTCCCACGGGAACGTTCGTATATCGTCTTAACGAAGCACATCGCGCCACCGAACCCGTGCATGACCTTTGTCCCAATTGCTACGGTCAACACATCAAATCCATATTGCAATTTGGTGGTTATAAGAATTCGCATAAAACCCTCCAATGCCCTCGATGCCAAACTGAGATTCTCAGCGAGCTAGTGCCCCTAAAAATACCTGTCGTCCCAAGGCTAAAAAGCGGGTGGTGAATCTTCTCAATGAGTTACGCCCGTTCGGGCGAAACTCGGGTTCAGAAACACCACTCAATATTTCTTGGCAAACGCAATCGCATCGGCCAGTACGTCGCTGACGTCGTGCCCGGCGACCAACAGGATGGTTTCCAGCTTGTCGGCGATTTCCTCTTCCGTCTTGGCCGCTTTTTTCACATACGCTACGGAATCGTCCCACACCTCATCAATGGCATGGTCGGCCACTTTGAGCAGCACCTTGACGCGGTTAAACATGACATCCTTCTCGGACGCGGCTTCCGGCGCGGCCGGCGCGGGGGCTGGCTGCGGCGGCACAACCTCCGTCACTGCGCCGGCATTGCTGTCCTGTACCGTCACGGTCTGGGCAACCTGGCCCGGCGCCGCGCCTGCGGCATTCGGGTCGACCACAGGCGTGGCGGCTCCCGCTGCCGGAAGCGTGCTTTGCAACACATCAGATTGAATTTCGCTCATTTTCGTACTCGCTTTGCTAAAGAGGCGTTTAAGCCAGGTGAAAGAAATCATGGTTTCGGCCCTCGATATCAGCCATATAACTGTTCCATCTCGGCGCCAAAGGGCGCCAGGATTTCCACGAACGCCGCCAGATGCTGCGGGTATTTTTCCCCGACAAAGGTGGCCAGCTTTTGAACCACGTCGAGCGCAACGGCCAGCTCGCTGGTTTCCGGCAAGATTTTTTTACTGGCCGACACCGCCTTATTGAAGGCGTCCGCCAGACTGGCCAGGAGCTCAACGCGCTCTTTGGGAGAAATGTCTCCCCCGTTGCAGTTAATGGCCTCCAGCGTGGCCTGGTACTGCGTCACCAACCCGGTCAGCACGGCGCGGCCGATATCTTCCAATCCATTGCTGGCCATGATGTGCGCAGCGCGCAGCTTGTCCCAGTCATCCCCATTCTCGCGCGCCTCTTTTTTCCAGCGGCTGGCGGTCGCGAACGCGACGCCGGCCTGGGCCGCCGCGATTTCCAGCGAGAGCTGGTTAAAAATGTAACTGCGACGAAGCCGGTCCCTGACTTCCTGCGGATGCGCCATATCAGATTCCTAAACGTGTTTTAATAAGCAACACCACTGTAGTGACCATACCGCCGGACAACGCGCCGGCTATCCCGCCGCGCCGCATGGCGGCGGTATCGATGACGTCCATGCGCTTATTAAGTTGGTCCAACTGGCTGGCGATGCCATCCAGTACCGCCGGCGCACAGGCTTGCAATTGAATATCATCCAACTGGGCGCTGATGCGTCGCAGTTCGGACAGTTCAGAATGGCTCACAGATGGCGCGGCGCGGCGCGTGCGCCGGCGTTTGCGGGTGGTGGTGGCTGCCGTCATTTGTCCGCCTTCCTATCGAGCTTGATATCGATACGCTCAATCGATTTTTTCAAATCGTTGAGCAAATCCTTAAGCGCCGCTAAATCATGGCGGGCATCGTCGCGGCGCTGATATTCGGTCCTGATGTCTTCCACGGCCTTATGGAGGTCGTTAATCTCCCGTTGCTGGCCATGCAGGACAAAACCGCCCAGGAAGCCGCAAATGGCCAAAACAATGTTGAACGCCATTTCCAGGCTCATTATTTGCCTCCCGTCGCCGCCGGCGTCGCGTACAGCGCTTTTATCGAATCAAGCTTGCTCTTCAGGGTTTGGCACCAGGCGCCGTAACTGCTGGCGTGGTTGAGGAGTCCGGCGGGGCTGAGTCCGCCTCCGGCGGCGCCGGCATGTCCGGTATCGTCAGCATGGCCGCCGGTGGTATCTGGCAGACGCTTATCACATTCGGGGTAACCAAGGGCTGAACGGTAGAGGCACAGGCTGTTAGGGCCAATGCCGTTATAGTGAGCGCCATCTTGTGCAATAACATTCGCAATGCTCCTTTGGAAGGTCTCGCGGGCACGGGATAATTCGTATTCTTTCGCCAGCAGTTCTGATGACCGTTCATCGGCCTGCTGCTGGTATTTCGCCGCCAGAGCGTTGGCCGCCGTGAGTTCATCGGCGTGCTGTTGCGCCTCGGCGGTCGCCGCCTTTTGGGTGTCGAGCTTGAACGCAGCGAAATCTTTTTGCACCGTGGCGGTCGCACCGTTGGCCGCATCGATGGCGGACTGGTCCAGCCGTTTGGTGACCAGATAACCGCCGCCGGCGCCGATGGCCAGCATCAGCAAAATGATGATGAGGACAAGCCAATTGGCTTTGAGGAAACTAAGCAGCAGGCTGGCCATTACCGCCTCCGATATTGTTCTTGTACGCGACGAACTTGGAGGCGACGCTATGGCCGCCCCAGGTCAGGACATAGGCCCAAAACATCCAATCCGGCAGGACCAACTTGAAGGCGTACCACACCACCACGCCGGTGGTGGTGATAAAGCAGCCCAGCACCATGCAGTCATTGGTCGACAACTTGCCGGCCGGATTGGTGATCAGCTCTTTGATGGACATAACACCCCCACGGCCACCTGGTAACGCGCAACGCGGTCAGTCAGCCCCACCAGGGCGGGATTGATTTTGCGGGTAACCGCGATCATGTCGCTTTTGTCCGCCGGCGCATTGATGCCCCAACGCTGCCAGAACCAGGCCGCCGAACGCGCCGCCTGCAAGGGGTCGGTCAGCAGTTCTGGCGTGGACAGCAGGTCCAGCGCCAGGGCTTTGCCGCACTCGCGGTAATTGTCCTTGAAGGTGATCTGAATCAGGCCCCGGCCGCGATAGCGATAACCGTCGCCGGAACTTTCCGGACCGTTGCCGCTCCGGTTGGCGTAGGCGCGATTGGCGAGCTTTTGGGAATTACGCGCATAGCCTTTCGCGAACTCGATTTCTTCCGGGTCAACCAGGCCATCATGGTCCAGGTCAAAGCCGGTTTTGAACAGTATGGCGATGCGCTTGGGGTCGGTGTAATACAGGCTTTCGGCCAGGACTGAGTAACCTTGGCTTTCGTGCGCGGTCTGCGCGATAAAGGCGGCCTGGCGGCGCGGGGTATCGATACCGAATTCAGCCATAGCGGCGGTGATAGGGGTAAACCATTTTTGCGCCAACTCAGCGGTGATACCGGCGGCGCGGCGGAACTCATCGGAATTCATTTACTGGCACCACACGATTAAAATGTGGTGTCAGTATCGCAAGAGGGAGGGTTATGAATAAGGTGAAGGGGTTCAGTGGGATTATTGAGGCAATGCGTTCAGAGCTTTCCAAACAACATTCCAAACTTGTGGATTATCCGTGGGGGAAACCTTTTTGCAATCAATTGATTCATTGGCGTAATCTGTTGAGTCAGCTATTTTTGCATTAGACATAAGAATTACCTTTCTCCAGGCACAAGCCCTTATATCATCTTGTGGGACATAATCTTTATCGCCAGGATTACCTTGTCCTTTTTCTTGTCCATATATGAATGCAAGGTTTCGTTGTGATTGATAATCCCCAGAAAGAGCCTTTTGTGCGAGACCTAATTCAAAATTAGATGCCGCATGAACTGAAAAAACTAAACACGAACTAATTAAGATAATCTTTTTCAAAATAAATCCCCTTGATGAGAATTATTCTTTATTTTTTTTGGGAAAGTAATTGCCAAGCAAAGCGATCACTAAATCCATACTTCGGGCATAGGAAGGTCAAGGCCATCAACGACGAGGTACCCTGGTTTTTAGCCTGTTCGAACTCGGCCAGAAACCGGCGGTTGCGCAGTTCTCGTAAAGCCCGATCACAACGCGGCAGATACGGTTCCTCACCCCCAAATGCCTTAATCAGCAATTTCGTATTTTCATCGCCAATGGTATCGCGCAGGAGAGCTGCCCGGGCCGCGCCAAGCGCGCGCAGCCCTTTGCTGATGGGGAAGGTGGTGCCACCGAACGCCGCTAGCAGGCGCTCGGTGGCCGGGAAGCCAATCAGGTCGGCTATCTGAATGACCGACGGCGGCAGGAGTTCAGTTACCTGCTCCAGATTCATGATTATTCTCCCGTTTGCCTCGACGTTTCGCGTCGATAATAAGGGCCTGCATCAGCTTTGTGAACTGCTCTTGCGTCAACCAGTCCAGGCGCTGAACCTGAAACATATGCTGACACATTGTCTGAGCATAATCCCACGGCCGGCCGGCGTCCGCAAGCAGCGCCTCTATTTTGCCGAGAACCTGCCGCTTACTCAGCCCTGGGTTGGGGCGCCGTCCATGGCGCTTTGCAACCTTGCGAGGGAATCCCTGTTCATGCATGTATTCTCTGAGTTTTTGCAGTTCTTCCAGGCTGCAACGAGTCGAGGATGTTTTCCCGGTCAGGCGATAGAGCACATGGCGATAGGTATCGTCATCCCATTGCAAAAACGCCTGACCGGCCTTGATGGCGCCGATAAGCGCCTTGGTATTGGGCGTCATAGCGCAGCCCTCCCCGAGGTGTAATCGGCGATAACGCGGCCCTTGGCATCGAAATACCGTATCTGATGAGTGGGGTGACAATTGTAGGCTTGTTTGCCGTACTTGAGCTGATTGGCAAAAACCACATCGAGATTAGCGCTGCTGTTCATCCCGATGATGGTACCCAAATCGCCGTCGACCTCGACCATCATACCGATACGGGCAAAATCAATGCCACGGGCGCGCTTCATGTCTTCAATGAATTTATCGGGCTTATTCATGATTGCCCTCCGTGCTGGATGATGGGGTGGCGGCGAGCATGGCCCTATACATGCCACCGGGGTCTTCTTGAAATTCACTGACCAATGTACCCGCTACGAGCATTTCCGCAGTTGGCTCAATCGGAACCAATTTCCACCCAGCCGGCAAAGACGCGGCTGGCTGCATAGCCGCCTGGCACGCACTAATAGCCGCATCCTGTAGCAGTAACGGCGACTCGCCCCGCTGATCCAGCATCATGCAGAAGTTTGCTACATCAACGAATGTGCCGTCGTTTCCCTTCGTCAGGTGGTGAATAAGCATGTCAGCTAATTGTTCACCGCTTACCTCTGCTGGGACTTCCCATCCTCTTCGGCCCTTGGCTCGTGATGCTTTCATCTTGCGTTTCATCACGATAGCGAAACGGTCAATTGCTGCGTCGTCTGGATGGGCTGGCGGCTTGCCGAGCTTAGCCGCTCGGTGGGCGTTCCAGCCGGCAATAAATCCTGGGTCAATGACATCAGCATCTGGATCGGGTGTCATTTCATCCAAATCTGACATTACCTGAATGGGTTGAGCGGCCATTACGGCGCGGCGGCGCTGCAATTCTTTGAGCCAGCAAATCAACTGAGAAAAGTCTGTTTCGCCTTTCCCTTCCCAGTCTTCCATGTGGTCAATTTCAAACTGCAACTCTTTTGAATCCGGCATTTCTCCCGGCGCATGAACAGGGCAAGGCCATTCCAGTCCGCCGCTACCGCTGGGGCAGGTGCATTTTACAACGGGCTTATTCCAATATTCCCCACCTGAATACGTCCAGCCATTCCGGGAAAGGGTTTTAACGGCCGCCTCCTGAGCCTCCGTAGGTCCATAGCTTTTCGTTTCCATAATCACTCCTTAGGCTCTAATTTATTGACCGACACGCCGCCCATGCGACCGACAACGCGCACGACGACATTGCCGTTAAACATGCACCACGCTTCCGAACGGGTGACCACGTCCTGGCTATCAGGGACACCTGGAAGCGGGTAGTAATTGAATCGGCTACCGATGGGATATTGTTGGTTAAACCGCCGGGCGCTAACGTTCCTGAGTAGTCTTTTCATTACGCGAGTCTCCACTTGGCTTTATAGCGCTCGACCGCCTGTTTCATTGCCCGGCGTATGTTTGCGCTATAAATCGTGGCGCGGGCAGAGTCATAAAATTGAAAGCGCAATTTGAAGGGATAGGCCGCATCGTCAATCAGGACGCTATCATCACTAAGATGATAAATACGCTTCGCCCCATTATTCTGATATTCAACAGCAGTGACATTTATCATTCTTTTCTTTCCCCTCTTTGAAGACGAGAGCGGGCAACCGCCGCATTGAATGCCTCGGTGGTCTCGAATAAAAAATGCAAGTCCCGGCATTTAGCGCGGTCGAATTCCTCGACGGCGCCTTTGCTGTGTTCCCAGCCGTTGAGCAGGTATATGGCGTCAGCCTGTTCCAGCATGGCCAGGGAAATTTTCAGGTAATGATGATGTTCTAAGCCGTCCGGCAATATGGCCGGATTAAGAACAATGTACCCGTGATGCTTCCGTAAGCCGTCGGCAATATGATTAAACGCCGGCCGGTTATAATCAGGGTGTCCGGTCATCGGGCCGGAGATAAACACTACTGATGCGCGCATAATATCCGCCCCCAACGCTGGCAAAATTTAGCCCGGTTCAGACAAGAGGCAATATTTTCCGGATTGCCCGTCGTGCGATGCGCGTGAAACCAGAGATTTGCCGACTCGATATAAAAGCCCAAGGTTTCCTTATTCACGGCTTCATGCGTCAACAAGTTAAACATATCTTTATCAGGCTTATTTTTTGGCTGTTCCAATGTGTCTTGGCTTGTCCGTTTGGCCGCTGCTGCTGAAAGGTCATCACCGGCCATACCATAAAGGCGAGAGCCTCTAATACCTTGCTTAACAACAGAACCATTCTTGATATGGTATGCGAGCAATGCGGCGACTTTTGTTTTATCCACGCTGGTATGATGAGACAGCTCCGGTAACGTCGCCGGGCCATGTGTTTTCAAATACGCCAGCAGTAATTGAGTTCTGTTTACCGTTTCCATTATTCACCCCGAGAGTTGAATGCAATTTTGGTTTGTTCCTGTCCGGAAACGCCTTGATTGAGTTTGGCGTTAAGGCCCGAGAAATAGCCCTCTGTGCGTGCCCGATCATCATTGCCCGCTTTCTTGGCTCCTCTGGATTCAAAAGTTTTAATTCGACCTGATTCCTCCATCCAGGTTAAATACGCAATAATCAATTTTTCTTCCTGTTCGGGAATGGCAAATTCCGTCACAATTTTATGTACCCCTATGACCCATCCCTCACAGAATTGGTCGGCCCTGGCAGCCTTGTTTCCCCGTTTGGTATTACCATGCAGGCCGTTGATAAAATTATTCCTGGCCCCCTTCAATTGCCGGGTGAGCACATCAAATGCATAAGCCGCGATTTCCGGGCGTTCATGCGGTCCGTAAAATACAGCTACTCGTTTCGGCATGCCGCTGCGGTAGACATTGTTGCGCGAAAAGAAATATTTCACTCCGAATGCCTTCGCAATAACCCGAGCCAGATTGTTCATATAGCTCGGAATGGCGTTAGCATTTGAGGGTGCGCCCTGGCTGTTCACTTCGTTGATATCCGCCAGACCCACATCCGTTCGCGTTATGCCGTGGGCCTGCATAAGCGTCTGTGCCTTACTCATGGCGCTGGCGGCTTCATGCGGATTGGTGGAGCGCTGCGCGAGGCTCAGCAATTTTTTGATTTTCTGCAAATAACGCTTTGCTTCGTCATTTATCATTTCAGCACCTCACAGACAGCCAGATACAGATAAATAACCTCACACCAAAACAACGAACACAGCACAAAAATAATGAGCAGCACTTCTGACCTGAGCCGGTAATTAACTTCATCATTTATTTTCATATACAGATTCCGCAGAATTTAGGCGTAAGTGTGCCCGTGACGCAATTACGCCATTTTTAAAAGTGAATTAAATTCCGTTTAATTAACTGGCGGGCGTTAACGATTTCACGTTAGCAAACCAGGGCTCCAGATTGATTTCCACTATCGTGGATTCTTTCAAATCCCGAGCCACATCCACCGTTCTAACCGCCTTACCTCCACGTAACGGAGATGGTGGTTTATAGATAAAGCTCTGCCCGACAGCATATTGCTGATTGAATTCCTTTGCCTTCATATCACACCGCCGACATATCAAGGGCAATGGGACGGTATTGGTCTGAATCGCCAATCCGTTCATAGACCCGGATATAAGAACTGCTGCCCACCACCTGGATGGCCTCGCCAATGGCTTTCATCGCCATCAACCAACGCCCGTCCTCAATCTCGTAGCGGCGCAACGCCAGGACGGCCGACGTGCTGACCTCGCCCTCCTTATCGGTCGAGAACGCCCGGTTAATCAAGACTTGCAATTCGGGGCGGGCGTCCTCGGTCCAGTCAGCCAGGCATTCATCAATCAGCGCCTTGGCCGCCTGGAGGCGTTCGTCAAAGGCGAGGCGGTCAGCCATGGCCCGCTGGACTTTATAACGTCCATCGAACGTATAGAGTGTCACGTTGCCCTTTTTACCGCCTAATTTGACGTTATATTCATTGGCCGACAGGTCAACGAACGCGGCCACATCGGCGAATACGTCTTCCTTGAACTTGGCCATCAGCTTATTAAGCTCGATAGCCTTGGTGACAATCTCCCCGACCAAGGCGTCACGGGATTTATCGATATCCTTTAACAGCTTTTCCGGAATTAAAACGCCTTTGGCGTCGACCCAATAACCGGCAGGCGCGGCGGTAGTGGTGAATTGTTTATTTTCAGTGGACATATTTCTGTTCCTTTTCGGTTTTTGCGTTCAGCATTTGATTAACTTTCAACATGGCATGCGTGGCCACGCTGGCAGACGTGCGGTAGGCCAGTTCATTGGCTAAGGTATCGTCCCGATCATCAATATCGACCTGGCACGACACATCAAAGCCATTCCCGCGCCGCTTAATGGAAATAATGATATTCGCCATCGTTACTCCTCTGGGGGTATATAAGTTTCTACCGTCGTATCCGTCACTACCTTTAAGTACAAACCATTACAATGCGGACAGGTCGCCATCGTATCCCAGACGTCGCCGGACGGAGCGGCCGGGGTTTCAATCACTTTCTGGCAACGTGGGCAAGAATATTGCAACAATGTGGTGCCATTTTGTCTGGCACGCGCAATATATTGCAGGTAAAAATACTTTGGCTCGGCACATGCCATAGACAGAAACAAACTACTCATCGCCATCACCTCCAGATAACGCGAAAATCGCGCCAATGAACCATTTTCACAGTACGGTGAACGCCATTTTCAATTTCGGTGATTTCCACCGCGCGTTTTTCCCACGCTGAAAAAGGACGGTCGACAACAATGACCGGGCGTTTATATTTGGTATTGACGTTCAAGACCTTTAAGCCGCGCTGCATTAAGCGGTTAATGGGCCGCATTAATGACGGGCTATTAATTGGCATAGTATTCATGGGGTCCTCAATTAATCAGCATTTCAGCACACTTGTGAACAGCGGAAGCGGAAGGCTTCACGCCAGTAATCGAACTGGAGCGAATCACGCCACGCAGTAATTTAAACAGCCTCCGAGCATTGCCATGCGACGCTTTATAAAAGGCTTCGCTAATGTCTTTTTGCTCGGCTTCGGGTATAAGGCTGGCCGCGATTTCGGTAATGTCCTCCGGCGGTAATGCATCCCCCAATTGCAACGCAAAACCCACACGGGAATAAAGCTGCTTGTATTCACCGCGTCGCCCCTTGAGATTGATAATCAGGCGGGGCATGCCGGCAAGAATGATGCCCACACCTGATTTGTCATGGATACGCCGCAACGTCTCAAGGGCTCGGTATGGGAGGTTTTCAGCCTCATCAATCATCAGTAGCCGGCCTGAGTCACGCAACGCACTGATACATGCCTCGCTAAGCTCATGCATATTGCCGCGCTTGGTCAGATTGAGGCGGGCGCACAGCTCTTCCAGGACGACGCGGGCGGTATAGCCTGGGTCGGCCTCAATCAGAATGGCATCGCGCTGGCGCGCCGCGTATTCGCGCAGCATCATGGTTTTACCCATGCCGGCATCGCCGTAAATGACATTGATATCGCCGTCAATATGCGCCATCCGCATCACTTCCATCCCTTTACGGGCGGTGATGGTGGCGATAAAACCTATTTCCACCCGCTGAGACCGGTCCTTTTCCCGTTCGCGGGTCAGGAAGTTTTCCACCAGCGCATCGAGATTTGAGGTATCACCGGCATATTTACCCTGCAAATACTGATTAATGGTTGCGGGGCTTTTGCCGATAGCGCGGGCAACTTGAGTCTGGCTATAACCACGCCGTTGCATTAATTCATTTAAGTCCTGCTGGTTACTCATTTTATTTCCTCGCATTTACCGGCGACCGCCGTTCTTTTTCAGATACTCATCGCGATCCGTTTCCAGAAAAAAGAACGGCTCGTCATCAATTTTTGGTTCAGGTGGCATAAAGGCGCCAAAGTCCGGCAGGGTATTGCCGCCCAGTAACGGCCGGGCTTCGGCATGAACTTCATCGCGCATGTCATCAAGCCTTTTCAAGCGGCGCTGGGTACGCTGCTGCTTAAGGGCTTCCACTTTGCTGATTGGCTGAGCGGCGACTTTATTGCCGTTGTAAATGGCTTTACAAACAAAGGTGCCGTCCATTTTCCGCACAATAACTTCTGATGCATCGTGAATATCAAATGCTACGCGGACCTTTTCTCCATCAACCATGGTCAGGTCTTTAGAGAAATAATCATTATTCAAAAGGCTCAACCATCCGCGTTGAGCCACCCTTATTTCTTCCGGCATAAACATTTCGTTAAGTTCGACGTCGGTCAAATACTCTATTTCGTCGCCTTCTTGTTCCAAGACCATTTTTCGATAGGCGGCAGGGGTCAAATGGCGGCCATTGTATTTAGGTAACTCGCTGTGCTCATGTTGATGGTTGTACTTTTCGACCTCTTCAGAAATGACATCTAACAGTCGCTGCCAGGAGGGCAGCATGCGCAAGGCGTTACGCTGAACGGGCGACAATTCATAGCCTTTGTCCACTGCATTGATGGCCGATTTGATTTGCCGTTCGGTTATGCGCAGGTTTTCTCTATCGGCCGATGAACCATTAAATGTTTCGAACTCCATTGCGATGCGCCGGGGAATAACTTTATTAAGCCGTTCAATGAGACCACGAGACTGGGCCCGACCGGGAATACTGGTAGGGTGATCTATTCCGACACGGCCGAAAATACCGGTGATTTCCGCGTCAAATGTCTTGTTGGCTTCACCACCCCCATTATCGGAGTAGGCAATCAGCGGTTTCCCATGGTGTTTCATGGCATGCCGATAAGCATCGGCGACGGCTACAACGTTTTCTGATAAGGCAAGGCTCCAGCCAACGCAATAACGCGTCCGGCCATCGAGTACCAGGGTCAGTTCGGGAGTAAAGGGCCGCCCGTGTATCGGATGCGCCACTTTCATATCGAGTGATTTACCGTCGGTGATCCAGCAGCCGTTAACCGGCATTTGTGACCAATCGCGCTTTTGGTAAATCTCATATGCCAACACAGCTGAACCTGTAACACGTCCCCTTACTCGCTCACGGCGCGGTAGTTTCGCCATTGCACGGCGGACAGCATCATAAGAAGGGCGAGCGTCAATCATTGCGGGCTGGTCGTTGTAAATACGCTCCCATTCCGTACTGAATTTTGCGTAAGCCTCTCGCAAGCAGGGGCCATTCAAGTTTCGCCAATGTGCCAAAAAATCAGGTAACCATTTAATTTGTTCCGGTTTCTTTGCCTTGAGATAGCCGGGAGCAAGCATGGTCATACGCTCTATACCTGGATTAGTTGATTCAAAAACACTCAGCCATTCCTGCAAGCTGCGTTCGCCCACGCCAATACGTCCGCCCTTGCGAGCGTTGGCCAGCTCGGCAGAAGTTTTAAGGTGCGCCGGCAGGGTGCCGTTGCGTGATGCGGTCGCGATATAGTGAACAGCGGCGGTACGTGACATGCCATGATCGCGGAGCCGCTCCACTTCCATGGACAGAGCCGCCCGGGCGTCGGCAATTTGTTTTTGCTGGGCAGTCAACTTACCGACTTCACGGTCGAGCAATGCCGGGCACTGGCGCAGGATCTCCAGTTCGCTACGCGGTTTCGACCTCTTAACCCTGGTGGTCATTGACTCTATTTCTTTAGGTTTTTCAGCCAGAACAGACTGATAGATTTTCTCTCTCAATACGTCTTGGGCTTGTTTCGGTAAACAATTTATTTCGTAAACAAAGCCACCGCCAACCCCTTTCCTTTTTTGAGTTAGCCAACCTTCTTTTTTTGCGCGTTCACGTATGTTTCGTGATGTTTTTGGTAAGCCTGGCAGACTCATTTGGGCCAATTCTTCCGCGCTATAGTGAGATTTCATACTCATAAGAAAAATCCTCAAACGCGAAATCACTTATGTACATGTACAAAAGAGTCGTTAAAATCACATTCATATCGGCTAGGCCATATAACCTCTGGGCTAATGCCTATCGCTTCTGCGATAATCATTTGTCCCTTTGGCCACTTTCTATCCAAAGCATTGTTCAAGGCAGTAGGTGTCTTGTAACCATGATGTTTAGAGAGCCCACGAAGAGACCAGCCGCGTTTGTGCAAAGCCGCTACTATGTCAGCACGATGCCAGTCCTGAGATGTTTGCGGATTTTTTTTGTTCATCTTTTTTGCTCATTTACTGAAGTCATGAACAAAGATTATTCGCAAATGCGCTGAAAATCAACTCGGATAAGTTAATTAAATTTCGTATCCGAGATGAACATCTCACTCTTTTGGGCTGCTTTAAATAAAAAGTAATATATTTCAATTGATTATAATTAACTCAGATGAGGTGAATTAATGTTGCTAGAACATCCCAAAGAAGAAAATCAACTCGGATGCGAAGGGTTCCATTCTCGTTTGCGTGAATTGGTTGCAAAATTCAAGAGCACAAGTGCTTTTGCTTCCGCTGCCGGGGTATCTCCTTCAGGAATAAACAGGCTACTGGATGGGGGTTATCCTACTTTGCCGATTTTGCTTGCATTAGCGAAGGCGGGCGGTGTTTCTGTCGAATGGCTATCTACAGGAGGGAATAGCTTAACTACTAAAAATCAAATCCTTACAAACGATTCGACTGCTATTACTGATGTAAAGGGTAATGAAGTCGATCTCAGTGAGTTCGTTTTTGTGCCACGCTACAACGTCTCAGCCGCTGCTGGTTACGGGGCCTGGAATGATGATGAAACACCGATGTTTACGGTATCTTTTAGACGATATTGGGTTACCCATCATCTTAAAGCAGATCCGGCTAAACTATCTGTCATTAGTGTCTGTGGAGATTCAATGGAGGGGGTATTGAACGATAAGGATATTATCCTTGTTAACCATGAAGATAAGGATCCACGCGAAGGTATTTATGTTTTACGCATAGATGGTCAACTTCTTGTTAAACGAGTCCAACGATTTCCTGGCGCCTCATTGCGCGTGTCGAGCACCAATCCTGTCTATGAGCCCTTTGTAATCAATCTTAACGACATTCCTAGTGATTTCGATGTGGTTGGAAAAGTAGTTTGGTATGGCAGAGTGATTTAAAAAGCTCTTAAAGATATGCTAAACGCTTGCAGTTTCTTATCAAAACAATGCAAAAATAATCGCGTTTTTACCTAAAATTTCTCATTTTGAAGCGTGTCGTGCAAAATCGGCCCGCACCTCCGAGAACCGCATCCTATAAGGCTTTTCGCTTAATTTTCGTCGCGGATCCCACTATGCAAAAACGATCACCTCCCCACACTTTTCCGACGATATGCGGCATTTCCCTTATCCGGGTCACACGTCCAGCCGCCACGTCGCGGTAAGAAAGAAATGCGTATTGAAAGGGGAAGTGTAATGCAAGCCAGGCGGCTTGGCGAGGAAGGAAGCGCCGCCGGTAAAGGCAACCCGTGATGCCCGGTATGGACGCGAACAACGATGGCGGTCACTCGCGCCGGCGCGTTGTCCGGCCAACCGCGGCGTCTCAATGCACGCGTTTGGATTCCGTGTCGGCGGACGGTTGCACCGATTTGCCGTAATCTTCCTGAATCACGCCAGAGAGGTAATCGTTACTGCCGGCGACCCAGGCGCAATCGCTGTCAAACCATTCCGCCCATAATAACCACATCTGGCTCTTCCACTGCTTTAATCTGCCAACAAAGATGTCGCTATTCATACCCCCTCCCCGGAATTCAACCCGTCTAGGCCACCATCTTACAGGAGTATTTTGACAGTAATATTCCCGCGGGAAACGGGAATATTCTTGATTATAGCGGGATGCTATACTCCCCGGCGGCCGGTGAACAAGCTTATCAGGAAGATTATAATGCCGACCACGAAGACAATTTTGGCCGCCCATGCGGCTGTGCCCGCCAGGCCGCCGAAACCCAAAGCCGCCGCGATCAAGGCGATAACCAGAAATATGATGCCCCATCGAAACATAAGTCTCTCCTCACCCCAATAATGGAAAGTTGTGTCAAGTCTGCCCTGCCCAGGAAAACGGCTGTCCCCGGTTAGGCCGGTACCCGTCGTTTTTCACCTCGTTGCCGTATCGGCGGTTTTACCGCCTCCGACTCCGCGGAATTGAAGCCCCGGAAAACCGCCGACTGGCCGCGTCGTGAAATACTGGGAATGACATCGTCGTTACGGTGCCTGGCCCGGAATCGAGGCCCATAAGACGCCTCGATCCCTAAACTTTTATGATTTGACCGTCAGATCATTTTTGACGCTTTTCACCCCGTCCACTGCTTTGGCCACGCTTTCGGCCCGGGCCGCCTGCCGTTCGGTTTTCACCTGGCCGCTGAGTTGCACCACTCCGCTCTCAGTGCTGACTTTAATTAAGCGCGACGGCACTATTTTGTCGGCGAGGAATTTGGCTTTAACTTCGCTGGTGATGGCCGAATCACTGACGTAGCCTTTAACCGAAGAGGCCTGCCCTTCTTTCAGATGCAGTTGGTTATCCACGGAAGAAACGCCTTCGACCCCTTTGGCCGCGGTCACCGCGTGATCGACTTGCTCCTGATCGGCGACATATCCGCTCAGCGTCACCACGCCATGCACGGTGGTCACGGAAATATCGTTGCTATTGATACCCTTATCGCTGACCAACGCGCTTTTCACTTTGGCGGTCACCGCGCTATCGTCCATATAGTTTGCGGCGCTTTTCATGGTGTTATCGATTTTCGCAGCGGTACTGCCCGGTTCGGTTTTGATCGTGTCGTTGGCCAGGGCGCTGGTGGCGCCAACCAATACCGTACTGATAATCAAAGCCGTAATGGTTTGTGAAACTTGACTGTTTTTCATCGATTTTTCCTTTTTAGCTATCCACCCGAACGGGGTGTGGACGCCGCAATTGCGGGTTGCCTAACCGTCATCGCGCCAAAGGCGAACGACGGTATCCAAACCATCAATGCGCCGTGACATCACAGCGGCTTATGTGATATTCAGGATGAAGTGTTTGTGTTATGCCTTGGCATAAACAGAGTGTTATCTTTCTCTTGGCGAAACCGGCAGATATTCACACCGATTCACTCGGTACGCGGAGATTTTTACGCTATTTACCAGCGACACCTTAACTATAGTCCAGAATGGTCAGATTGCCTGCCCGGCGGGGGAAAAATCATCATAAAAGAAGAATTAGCAAGGATTTAAGAACAATCCGTTGTTTGGCAAGCGGGGATACGGGCCGCGGCGCCCGCCGGCATCATGCCGCCCCGCCGGCGAACACCGGACGGAGCGGGATATATCAGCGGCGCTGATGATTAATGCTCGCGGGTTTTATGGAATTGCACGTCCGGATAACGTTCCTGCGTCAGATTCAGATTGACCATGCTCGGCGCGATATAGGAGAGGTTATCGCCGCCATCCAGTGCCAGGTTCATTTCGCTTTTACGTTTAAACTCTTCCAGTTTCTTCGCATCCTGACATTCGACCCACCGCGCGGTGGAAACGTTGACCGGTTCATACAGCGCCTCAACGTTGTATTCGCTCTTAAGACGGGCCACCACCACCTCGAACTGCAACACGCCCACCGCGCCGACTATCAAATCGTTGTTGGCGATGGGACGGAAAACCTGCACCGCGCCCTCTTCGGATAATTGCACCAACCCTTTGAGCAGTTGCTTTTGCTTCAACGGGTCCCGCAGCCGGATACGACGGAACATTTCCGGCGCGAAATTGGGAATGCCGGTGAATTTCATCTGCTCGCCCTGGGTAAAGGTATCGCCGATCTGGATGGTGCCGTGGTTATGCAAACCGATAATATCGCCGGGATAAGCTTCCTCAATGTGGGCGCGATCGCCGGCCATGAACGTCAGCGCATCGGCGATGATCACGTCCTTGCCGGTTCTGACCTGGTAAAGCTTCATACCGGTTTCGTAGCGTCCGGACACCACGCGCATGAACGCCACGCGGTCCCTGTGCTTCGGATCCATATTGGCCTGGATCTTGAACACAAATCCGCTGAACCTATCCTCGCCGGCGTTCACTACCCGGGTATCGGTCTTGCGGGGCATGGGCGGCGGCGCCCAAGCCACCAACCCGTCCAGCATATGGTCGACCCCGAAATTGCCAAGCGCCGTACCAAAAAAGACCGGCGTCAACTCGCCGCTCAAAAACGCCTCCAGTTCGAAGGGATGGGACGCGCCCTGCACCAGCTCCAGCTCTTCGCGCAGCTGTGCCGCCAAATCCTCCCCCACCGCCTGATCAAGGGCCGGATTGTCCAGACCCTTGACGATGCGCACCTCCTGGATGGTATGGCCCAGGCCGCTCTGGTACAGGTAGGTTTCATCCCGTAGCAGATGATAAACCCCTTTAAACAGCTTGCCGCAACCGATAGGCCAGGTAATGGGCGCGCAGGCGATTTTCAGTTCCCGCTCCACTTCATCGAGCAGTTCGGTGGGGTCGCGGGTATCGCGGTCGACCTTATTCATAAACGTCAAGATGGGCGTATCCCGCAAGCGGGTGACATCCATCAGTTTACGGGTGCGGTCTTCGACCCCCTTGGCGGCGTCAATGACCATTAGGCAACAATCCACCGCGGTCAGGGTCCGGTAGGTGTCCTCGGAGAAATCCTCGTGCCCGGGCGTGTCGAGCAGGTTCACCAGCGCATCCCGATAAGGAAACTGCATCACCGAGGTCGTGATGGAGATGCCCCGCTGCTTTTCCATTTCCATCCAGTCGGACTTGGCGTGATGGCTGGAACCGCGGCCTTTGACCGTCCCGGCGGTCAGAATGGCGTTTCCGTACAGTAACACCTTCTCGGTAATGGTGGTTTTACCCGCGTCAGGGTGCGAAATAATCGCGAATGTCCGCCGAGCCGCTACCTCCGCGGCGTAAGAATCACTCTTCATCTCTTGTTTCTCGCTGGGTACATCGTTCAAGACCAAATCCGGCTAAAATTCGCCTACGCCAGATTCTACATGGAGTGGGCGGGTATTGACAGCATGCCGAAGCCGCCTATCCCAACGGCAGGGCCATGACGATGGCGTCTTCCCGGCCCACGGCGGCCGGATAATAGTCGCGGCGCACCGTGACATCGTTGAATCCCAGCGACCGGTACAATGCGATGGCCGCGATATTGGACTGGCGGACTTCCAGCCACAGCGTCAGTATGTCGCGTTGCTCCAGCTCGCCAATCAGGTGCTCAAGCAGCGCCCGCCCCAGGCCGCGCCGCTGGAAATCGGGGTGCACGGCGATGTTGAACAGCGTCGCCTCGTCAAGCACGGTCTGGGTAATGGCAAACGCCGCCAGTGTGCCGTCGACGGCCAGTTTCAGGTTCAGGTAGCGTTCGCCCTGGTTATCCGCAAACGTCTTGGCCGACCAGGGAAAAGCATGGCTGGCCTGTTCAATATGCCAGGCCGCCCGCATATCAGCGGTGTTCAGGTAAGAAATCTTGTTCATAACGACAAATTTGTTGCCATAAATCGCGTTTAGCCGCGGCATTTTCCCTCAGCGCCGCCAAAGGCGGGCTGGTCAGATAACGGCCGTTGGGATGGTCCACCGGACCCAAACCAAGATACCAGGCCTGGCAGGGGATGCCGCCCGGCAACATCTGAACCTGTTCCGGCGTCACGCCATACAGTTGCGACGGCGCCAAGCCCAGGCCGCGCGCCACGTCCTTGACCAATGGGTGGTCGGCCGGCGGCGGCGCGTCCGCTACCATCAGCAAACGGACGCCGGGGGGCAAAGCCACCGCCGCTTCTCCCGAGAGCGCCGCCGGGCGGCGCAGCGTCCATTGGGTGATGCCCAGTTGTTGCAACAGCCAGTCGCGTCTTGCAGTCATGTTTACCGTCCGCCGGGTAAATTATCGCTTTCATGCTATCAAACCCATCGAACCCCGGGCAATAAAGCACTATACTCCCCGCTCGTCTTAATGAGGAGCCTTTGTGTCATGTCAGTATTTACCCCGGCCAGCGAAGTGTTGCTTCGCCACGAAGACATCTTTACCGGTAAACAGGTACTGTTCGCCGGCGATATCCAGGATGCGTTGCCGGCGGAAACCGCCGCCGGGCGCGCGCGGGCGCACACTGCCTGGTATCACCGCTATCGGGCGTTGCAAGCCCAAATGGGCGGGGAAAATGTTCGCTTCGGACTCATTGCCGAACCGGAATTCGTCCAGCCGAATGACACACTGGTCTACTATTGGCCGAAAAACAAGCCGGAAGCCCGGTTCCAGTTATTCAATTTGCTGTCGCTGTTGCCCACCGGCGCCGATGTCTTCGTCGTGGGTGAAAACCGTAGCGGTGTAAGAGGCGCGGAGGCTTTGCTGGCGGAATACTGCCCATTGGCGAAAATCGATGGCGCGCGGCGCTGCGGTTTGTATCATGGCAGATTAGTCGCCGCCCCGCGCTTCGAACGTGAGGATTTCCGGGGCCGCTATACATTGGAAGGCGTAACGGTGGAGACCCTCCCCGGCGTCTTCAGCCGGGACGCGCTGGATAACGGCAGTCAATTGCTGTTATCCACCTTTACAGAACCGGTTGCCGGCGCGCTGGCGGATATCGGTTGCGGCGCCGGCGTGCTCGCGGCTATCCTGGCCAAACGGTTTCCCGGCCTCGACCTGACCCTCAGCGACGTGCATGCGCCCGCGCTGGCCGCCAGCCGCGCGACCCTTGCGGCCAATGGTCTGGACGGCGCCGTGCTCGCCAGCGATGCCTATTCCGATCTGCCGGGGTTGTTTGATGTCATTATTTCCAATCCGCCTTTCCACGAAGGCCGGCAAACGGATTTGCAAACAGCGGAGAAACTGATCCGCGGCGCGCGGACCCACTTATGCCCCGGCGGGCAATTGCGTATCGTCGCCAATGCCTTTTTACCGTATCCGGCCATCTTGGACGCGGAGTTCGGCAGCCATGCCGTACTGGCCCAGACCGGCCGATTCAAGGTTTACCAGGCGATAAACACCCCCCCTCGCAGGAAAAACCGGCCGGGGAAATAAACCCGGCGGGAAGGATAGCGTTTTTTTTGCGCTAAAGCGCCGCTGGAGCTTAAATAATCATTGACCTTGACGGTAAAACCTCTAGAATTCGCCTCCGTGGCGCGTGGCGTGAACCATGCGGTGTCAGGCGAAGGTGGCGGAATAGGTAGACGCGCTAGCTTCAGGTGTTAGTGTCCTTGCGGACGTGAGGGTTCAAGTCCCTCTCTTCGTACCAGCACACACGGCCACAACCCGTCGGTGTATCCGGCTAACAAGCGAAGGTGGCGGAATAGGTAGACGCGCTAGCTTCAGGTGTTAGTGTCCTTACGGACGTGAGGGTTCAAGTCCCTCTCTTCGCACCAGCAGGTGCCGTGGCGGGTCAAAAACAGACAGGCAAAGATGTGGTACGCGAAGGTGGCGGAATAGGTAGACGCGCTAGCTTCAGGTGTTAGTGTCCTTGCGGACGTGAGGGTTCAAGTCCCTCTCTTCGCACCAATCATCTTATCGCGAGGTATCGGCCGTTCCGGCGCTTCCTTTATTTTCTTTGTTTTCGCTTTAATCCATCATCCCATTAAGGTTATTGCGGATGTCTTATGGATAATTCCCCGTGATATCCCCATCTTATAGCGACGGATGACAGCAAGGCGTAAAGCTGTTAAATTAACCCGTCGTCCCAAACATGCCCTATCCATTAACGATATCAGCTTAATTGCACTGAAATGATTTCGGGTCGCGGCAAGCGAGCGGCACATTTTTCTGAATCGTTTAAACCCGCCAATGGGCGGTACTTTAGTGAAAGGCACGATGCCTCTCACGCTAACACCGTGGTTTACACCAGTGATGTCGCCGGGATGCGCCAGGACGGCTCCGCCGGAAGCGGAGAGAAATATCGTCGCCTGCCGCGCGCCGGGACGGGCCGAAAAGGCCGGAGCATGCCGGCAATGCGCAGTATGACGAGTATACGCGTTCTTCCCCTGGTTCGCGGTGTCTGTTTATGTATCGTCTAACAACGGCTGGAGCTTACCTGTCAGGACATGATAACGCGTTACAGTTATGAGGAATTACGTAAAAGCAAGCATCGACTGACGTTGCTATTGTTTCTATTTCTGAATTTTTCGCTCTCGCTATTTTATATCTTTTATGCCCTCCATAATTCTTTTTCCGCCACATTGCCATCCGTCATAATGGTGATAATGTGTGGACTAAGTTTTGCGGCCTGTTATTCAAAATTGAAAAGCTATGCGAAGCAATTGAATTTTTTTGCACTTTTGAATGGTCTGTTATGGTCCTGGCATCTCCATCTGCTATTTGATAATAACCTACCGCAAGAAGGCGCTTTTTTGTTATATAGCCTGATGATGATTATTTTCATCGGCGTCTTAACGCTGGCGGATAACATATTTGCTTTTTACCTTTACTGTCTGCCCGCAGCATTTGCCGCCGGGATGTTGGATAAATTCAGCCATATAGTCGCCTTGCTGTTTACCGCGGCCATGGTGGCAATCGGTTTCGCCTTGCGCCACTGTCTGCTGAAATACAACGAGGACATGACGTCCGAATGGGTGAAAAGGCTCAGTGAGGAACGTGAGAAATTCAGTGATCTCAGCATGATAGATCCGCTTACCGGGTTGTATAACCGTCGGGGCCTGCATAACAGGCTGGAGAACCTGCCGGTGAATAGCGCCGCCAATCATTATATCCTGCTGTTGGATATCGATCATTTCAAGGCCTACAACGATAACTATGGCCATACCATGGGCGATAGCGCGCTGGTCGCCGTGGCGGCGGCCATCCGCGACGCCGTCCGCTCCCGGGACATTGTGGTGCGTTACGGCGGCGAGGAATTCCTGGTGTTACTGATCGATGTCGACAAAAACGCCGCTGTAGGCGCGGCGGAAGCCGTCCGCCAGGCGGTGCTGGATTTGAAAATTCCCCATAAGTTCAATGAAGCGGTATCGACCACGGTTACGCTTAGCGCCGGTATCGCCCTGATGTTGGATCATGACATACCGGCATCGCTAAGCGCCGCCGACGCCGCCCTTTATTTGGCCAAAAGCCGTGGCAGAAATTCCATTGAAATTGCCTTGATGGATGATGACCGATATAGGGTTCCGCCGGCACAGACCCAAACGGCGGGCCAAGAGAAATAACGATTCCCGCCCCGGTCGTTTTCAATCCGCCCCGTCGCGGGTTTACATCCGATGCGCCGGACCGCGGCGGCAAAGGCGAGACGCCTGCATTGACGACTCATCCCGGCCGTCAATGGCGCGACACTGACCAAAACGAGACAGCGTTCTTCGCCGCTAAAAACGTGACCGGCTTCGTGATGGGAGTGAATGCGCGCGGTCCACGAAGACGCTGCTCAAAGTTTGACGGAGCCATTTGCTCCTCACCCGTTTCGGCACTAGTCTTAGGTGAGTCCAATACTCATTGAGAAGGAGGACATCATGGCTAAAAGAATCGCTGTATTAATTACCGATGAATTTGAGGATGCCGAATTCACCTCCCCGACGCAAACCTATCAGCAGGCCGGCCACCACGTCGTCACTATCGACGACAAAGCCGGCAAAACCATTGTTGGCAAACACGGCGAAGCGAAAGTGACGATTGATAAGGCTATCGACGACGTCACGGTGGACGAATTCGACGCTCTGCTGCTGCCGGGCGGCCATTCGCCGGATTCGCTGCGCGGAGACGATCGGTTCGTTGCGTTTACCCGGGACTTCGCCGCCAGCGGTAAACCGATATTCGCCATTTGCCACGGGCCGCAGTTGCTTATCAGCGCCGATGTGGTGCGCGGCAAGAAAATGACGACGGTTAAGCCGGTAGTGGTGGATTTACGCAACGCCGGCGCCGATTTTTTCGATAAAGAAGTGGTTATCGATAACGATACATTGGTAACCAGCCGAACCCCGGACGACCTGCCCGCCTTTAATCGCGAGTCGTTGCGGATCCTTAACAAAAAATAACCGGGCCGGCGGTTGCGGCCCGTCCGCCGCGGCTTTAATCGGCCTGCGGCGGATGTCGCAGCCAGCTTATCTTGGTGCCAAACCCTAGCGTATTATTCGTGAACTTGATTTCGTCCAACCGCAGGCGCCAGATGGGCGTACCGGCGATTTTCGCCAATGGGAAACGCGCGGTGTACAGTTTGCGCGCGGACTGCGCTTCGTCCCCCTCCAGCCGGCGGACATCGCCGCGATACTGGATCCCCTTGATACGGCTGACCGTTACCGTTTGATCGTTTATCGTGCCGGCCACAGAGTGATTCTCCGCCAGCAGTCCCCCGTGGCGGGTATTCCCATCAGTGAGCATATACAGGCACATTGTGGCTTCGTCCAGCGCGTAGAAGCAGTTGGCGCACCAGAGGGTTTGCCCGTTCCCCACGCACAGCGTCAGAACATGCTGTTTTTTTAGATACGCGACGATGGCGTTAAGATTTGTGTCAGTGTTCACTTTTATTCCATGTAATTTATATGGTTATTTTGCAGAATATAGCGCTCCATCACATTTTGTCCATGGCTGCCACCGAAAAAACCAGCACGTTGCCATAATGGCTCTCTCGTCCGCCAATGATATGCGTTACACTTGGGAACATTCGCCATGAGCGCGGGGAAGGGGGAATGACCGCCAACTGGCATCTTTATGTGATCCGTACCGGCAAGGGCATCCTTTACACCGGTATCACCACCGATGTGGGCCGGCGTCTGGATCAGCACGCGCGCGGCGCGGGCGCCAAGGCGCTGAGGGGCAAAGGTCCGCTGACGCTGGTTTTCCAATGCCCGGCCGGCGATCGGCGCGCCGCCTTGCGGTGGGAGTACCGCATCAAGCAACTTAATCGCCGGCAAAAAGAACAGTTGATCGCCAGCGGCGCGCAATCCCTTGAGGCTATCTGGGCCAAGCTGCGCGTCGAACCCTGTCCGGCTAAAGCCATCCCGCTTAAAAATTCACCTGATCGAAAGGTTCGGCAAAATCAATCCGGCCACTGACGTCCGCCGGCGCCTCTTCCGACAGCGTGAATATCTGCAATCCCGCGGCGGCCAGCGGGTGGCGGCAGTGCAGGCATTGTTGTTCGGCGGGGACGAAACCCAGCGTCGAGAAATAAGCGTCATCCCCGGCCACCACCACGCCGCTGTAGCCGAACTCGTTTAACGCGTCGAGCCCCTCATAAATCAATTTGCGGCCGATGCCCTGCCCGCGATGCCCGTCATCCACCGCCAGCGGCGCCAGCGCCACCCACTGGCAATCCTCGCCGTCGATCCATACCGGGCTGAACGCGGCGTAACCCACGACGCCGCCCTCACTGTCGGTGGCGACAATGCCCAGCGTCAACAAGCCGTCCTCACGCAACCGATGCACCAGTTCCGCCTCGGCATCCCGCTGGAAAGCACGCCGCAGCAGGCTATCGATACCCGGCGCATCCACCGGGATTTCCACCCTGATTAGCACGACGGCGTTACGCGGGTACCCTCAAGGTCCGCGCCCTCTTTCATTCCGGCTTCGATAAATTCAGCCACTTGCATTAAAGCGATACGCAGTAGATTCGGCATACTGGCCACGTCAATGGAATCCATCAGATTTTTGACATACAAACCCAATTCGGTGTCTCCTTCTATGCGTAGTCGGCGTTGGAAAAATAAGGTGTCGGGATCTTGCTTGCGCGCCATGATAAGAATCAGATCATTGGCGTCGCCGCTAAAACTGACGTCGGCCCGCGCCTGTCGTTCGACTCGCAACCTGTTCCCATCCAGGGTCATGTACCAGCGTAGCGCCAAATCGTTGACCTCGATCTTAAGCCACCGGCCGGACAAAAAGTCCAGATCGCCTTCCTCCAGCGCCTCATGGAATTGCCAACGCAGCACGTGTTCAATTACCCGGCGCTGCAAGGCGAACGGCGTCAGTGTAATCGGCAAGCGCAATAGTGACGGTCCCCGGCGCACAATATGTGCTCGTAGCATATCCAACACGATTTCTGCTCCTCTAGAATTCTTTCATCATTCTGCCACAGTGAATAAAGCCGGTAGGGGCCTATATCAATTATTTCCGACATAAAAGGCGCTTCTTCCCACCTCTCTCACGTCGCGCCGGTATTCACCCATTGGAGCTTTCACTGTTGCCATTACGCCATAAGCTGCCTCAAATCAAAATACCGCGTGCCATTCTTATTTAAAATTATTCCTTTATGTCGCGATCAATCGCCTATAAAACAATCTGTTGGCGTTTGATCATTTTATGCCCCGCGCCCTGTCGGCCAGGGCGTCTTAAGCCATCGGGAGCCATATGGAATTGCTCTGTCCCGCCGGAAATTTGCCGGCGCTCAAAGCGGCGGTGGAAAACGGCGCCGATGCGGTGTACATCGGTTTGAAAGACGACACCAACGCCCGCCATTTCGCCGGTCTGAACTTTACCGAAAAGCGGCTACAGGAAGCGCGGGACTATGTCCACCGCCACCGCCGCAAACTGCATGTGGCCATTAACACGTTCGCCCATCCCGAGAGCTATGCACGCTGGCAACGAGCGGTGGACACCGCGGCGCAGGCCGGCGTCGACGTGCTGATCCTCTCGGATTTGGCCATGCTGGAATATGCGCTGGAACGTTATCCGCAAATAGAGCGGCATGTCTCGGTACAGGCTTCGGCGACCAACGAGGCCGCCATCCGTTTCTATCAGCGCAATTTCGCGGTTTCAAGAGTGGTTCTGCCGCGGGTGCTTTCCATGCATCAGGTCAAGCAACTCGCCTCGGTCAGCACCGTGCCACTGGAAGTGTTCGCCTTTGGCAGCCTGTGTATCATGGCTGAAGGCCGCTGCTACCTTTCCTCTTATCTGACCGGGGAATCGCCAAATACGGTGGGCGCCTGCTCGCCGGCGCGTTTCGTCCGCTGGCAGCAGACCGAGCGGGGCATGGAATCACGCTTGAACGAGGTGCTCATCGACTGTTATCTGCCTGAGGAAAACGCCGGCTATCCCACGTTGTGCAAAGGCCGCTACCTGGTGGACGGCCAGCGTTACCACACACTGGAAGAGCCCACCAGCCTTAATACGCTATCGCTGTTACCGGAATTGATGGCCGCGAATATCGCCTCGGTGAAAATCGAGGGGCGCCAGCGCAGTCCTGCCTATGTCAGCCAGGTGACCCGGGTCTGGCGCCAGGCCATCGACAGTTGTCTGGCCGACCCGCAAGGCTTTCAACCGCAAAGCGCCTGGAATGAGGCGCTGGGCGCCGTATCCGAAGGGGCCCAGACCACCCTGGGCGCCTATCACCGCCGCTGGCAGTAACAGGAGTTCGAGATGAAATTCTCATTGGGTCCGGTGCTGTATTTTTGGCCGAAACCGGAAATCGAGGCGTTCTATGGCATGGCCGCCGGGAGCAGCGCCGATATCATCTATCTGGGCGAGACCGTTTGCAGCAAGCGCCGGGCGTTGAAGACCGCCGATTGGCTGGAACTGGCCGCCGCCGTGGCGCAAACAGGCAAACAGGTGGTCATCTCGACCCTTGCCCTGATCCAATCCCCTTCTGAACTGACCGAACTCAAGCGATACCTGGATAACGGCGATGTTCTGTTGGAAGCCAACGATCTGGGCGTGGCGCAATTGGCGGCGGAACGGGGCCTGCCGTTTGTCGCCGGACCGGCCTTGAACTGCTACAACGCCTACGCGCTGCGCATTCTGCACCGGCAAGGCATGATCCGCTGGTGCATGCCGGTGGAGCTATCGCGGGAATGGCTGGCGAACATACTCAGCCAATGCGCGCAACTGGGGCTAAGCGGCAAGTTCGAGGTGGAGCTGTTCAGTTATGGCCACCTGCCGCTGGCCTATTCAGCCCGCTGCTTTACCGCCCGTTCCGAAAACCGTCCGAAAGACGAATGCGAAACCTGCTGTATCCGTTATCCTCAAGGCCGGCAAGTCCTGTCCCAGGAAAACCAGCCGGTGTTCGTGCTAAACGGGATCCAGACGCAGAGCGGCTATTGCTATAATCTTATTAATGAACTGCCCTCCATGACAGGACTGGTGGATGTGGTGCGTCTGTCGCCGCAAAGCCGTGAAACCCTTACCATGCTGGAGCGCTTTCGCGCCAATCAGGAAGGCTTGCACCCCGGACAGTTGACCCGCCAGGCCGAATGCAACGGCTATTGGCGCCGGGTGGCGGGCCTGAATCTGGTGGACTGACGTTCCCGCCACGCGAAGGGGCCGTGTTTACGGCGTTATCCGCAACCGGCCGCCATGGCCGGTTTTTCGTCATGAATCGCGCCGCCGCGCCTTATCAGCGCCGTTCTTTTTCCTCCGACGGCACATTTGGTGTCTTGCGTCTGGGGCGCCGGCGGCATAATCCCAAATGAGTGCCCGGCGGCCAATGCCGGAAGCGTTTAACGGATGCGAGCCCAACTATGACAAAACTGACCATTCCCTTTTCCCTTCTCGACCTATCGCCGGTGCCGCAGGGGTCAAGTCCCCGCCAGGCGTTTGAATCCTCGCTGGATTTGGCCCGCCATGCCGAGGATTGGGGTTATCACCGTTATTGGCTGGCGGAGCATCACAATATGACCGGCATCGCCAGCGCCGCCACCTCGGTGTTGATAGGCTACCTCGCCGCGGGTACCCGATCTTTGCGTCTGGGGTCTGGCGGGGTCATGTTGCCGAATCATTCGCCCTTGGTGATCGCCGAACAATTCGGTACCTTGGCGACCCTTTATCCCAACCGGATCGATCTGGGGCTGGGACGGGCGCCGGGGACCGATCAGCGCACAATGCTGGCCTTACGCCGCCACCTCTCGGGCGATGTCGATAATTTCCCCCGCGATGTACAGGAATTATTGATGTACTTTGACGACGCGCAGCCCGGCCAGCCGGTGCAAGCGGTGCCGGGACAGGGCCTGCATGTGCCGCTCTGGTTACTGGGTTCAAGCCTCTATAGCGCGCAGTTGGCCGCCAAGCTGGGTCTGCCGTTCGCCTTCGCGGCCCACTTCGCCCCGGAAATGCTTTGGCAGGCGTTGAAGATTTATCGCGAAAACTTCACGCCTTCCGCCGCGCTGCAACAGTCCTACGCGATGATTTGCATCAATGTCGTGGCCGCCGATAGCGAGCGTGACGCCCGGTTCTTATTCACGTCAATGCAGCAGCAATTTATCAATTTGCGTCGCGGGCGACCCGGCCCATTGCCGGCGCCGGTAGAGCATATCGACGCATTATGGTCGGCTGGGGAGCAATACGGCGTTGAACAAGCGCTGCGCATGTCGGTGGTGGGTTCCCCGGAACAGATCCGCGAGAGATTGCAAAAGGTGATCGCCGACACCGGCGTCGATGAACTCATGATTAACGGTCAGATATTCGACCACCAGGCCAGGCTGCGCTCCTTCGAGCTTGCCATGGCCGCGCGGGCCGAACTGGCGGGATAGGGTTTTCGCTCCCGCCGTTCAGATAATAAAACCGCCGTAACGGCGGTTATATTATTGTCATACGCAGGGTTACGCTTTACCGGCGGCGCCTGCTTACCCAGTCGTCGAGTGGATTGTCACCCGACGTATTCAGGATATGCCGGCATACCCGGGTTGCCGTCAGGCCTCGCCGCCGAAACGGCGGCGTCCGGCAGACGAACCGGCGTTGTCGCCGTCACGACGCGGCGCGCGCTGACCATCGCGACTGAAACGGCGCTCGCTGCCGCCATTATCGCGGCGATCGCTAAAGCTGCGCCGGGATGCGCCCCCTTCGCGGCGATCGCCGCCGCCAAAGCCGCCATTGCGAGGCGCGCCGCCACGGCGGTCGCCGCGCGGTTGGGCCTCGCCCACGAACTGCATGTTCATCGGCTTGTTCAGGATCCGCGTACGGGTGAAATGCGACAGCATGTCGCCCGGCATGCCCTTCGGCAGTTCAATGGTGGAATGGGAAGCGAACAGTTTGATGTTGCCGATATAGCGACTGCTGATATCCCCTTCATTGGCGATGGCGCCGACAATGTGCCGGACTTCAACGCCGTCGTCGCGGCCCACTTCGATACGGTAAAGATCCATTTCGCCCACATCGCGGCGTTCGCGGCGGGCGGGACGTTCAAAACCGTCCGAACGGCGATCGTCGCGATCGCGGAATTCCCGACGGGGCCGGCGTTCGATAACCGGATCCGGCGGCAGAATCAGCGGACGTTCGCCCTGCGCCATTTTCAACAGCGCCGCGGCCAGCGTTTCCATATCCAGTTCGTCCTCCGGCTGAAGTTTCGCCAGAAGCGCCCGGTACATATCCAGATCGCTGCTTTCCAGTTGCGTCCGCACCTTGGCGGCGAATTTCTCCAGACGGCGCTGACCGAGCAACTCGCCGGACGGCAGTTCCACTTCCGGGATTGTGAGCTTCATGATGCGCTCAATGTTGCGCAGCAGCCGGCGTTCGCGGTTTTCCACAAACAGCAGCGCGCGGCCGGCGCGCCCGGCGCGCCCGGTACGGCCGATGCGATGGACATAGGATTCGGAATCCATCGGAATATCGTAGTTCACCACCAGGCTGATACGATCGACATCCAGCCCGCGCGCCGCCACATCGGTGGCGATCAGGATATCCAGCCGGCCGTCTTTCAGGCGATCCAGCGTTTGCTCCCGCAATGCCTGGTTCATGTCGCCGTTGAGGGCGGCGCTGTTATAGCCGCTATGCTCCAGTGCCTCGGCCACTTCCAACGTGGCGTTTTTGGTGCGCACAAAGATGATGGCGGCGTCGAAATCCTCGGCCTCGAGGAAACGGACCAGCGCTTCGTTCTTGCGCATGCCCTGTACCGTCCAGTAGCTCTGGCTGATATCCGGGCGAGTGGTCATGCTGGACTGGATCCGCACTTCCTGCGGGTTCTCCATGAAACGCCGGGTAATACGCCGAATCGCTTCGGGCATGGTGGCGGAAAACAGCGCCGTCTGATGTTCGGCCGGGATCTGGGCCATGATGGTTTCGACGTCTTCGATAAAGCCCATGCGCAGCATTTCGTCGGCTTCGTCCAACACCAGGCCGTTAAGCCTGGAAAGATCCAGCGTGCCGCGCTTGAGATGATCGAGCAGGCGTCCAGGCGTGCCGACGACAATCTGGGGCCCCTGGCGCAACGCGCGCAGTTGCACGTCGTACCGCTGGCCGCCGTACAGCGCCACCACATGTAATCCTTTCATATGCTTGGCGAAATCAGCGCAGGCTTCGGCGACCTGTACCGCCAGCTCGCGGGTGGGCGCAAGCACCAGAACCTGCGGCGCGGCCAGGTTCGGATCGATATTTTGCAGCAGCGGCAGCGCGAACGCGGCGGTCTTGCCGCTGCCGGTCTGGGCCATGCCCAGTACGTCGCGGCCCGCCAGCAACTGCGGGATGCACTCGAGCTGGATTGGCGATGGTTTTTCATAGCCCAGATCGATAAGTGCTTTCAGAATGGGATCGGACAATCCCAAATCAGCAAAAGAGGTTTCAACTTCAGACATGTACACGTGCCTCATTTCATTATGGCGGCCAGTCTACATACCTCGTTGTGAAAATTTTCAGTTATTTTCATCAAAAGTGTGAACCGGCTCAAATTGGATTAAAAACAGACGAACAAACCCTCACCCTCGCAGGTGATGAAAAAGGAAAGGGCTGATAAGTTAAGTTCGTCAGCTATTGCTGGTCCGATTCTGATAGGTCGTCTTGCCCTTGGCCCAAAAGCGCCAATTCCAACAATGCATAGCGGTGCTCAACAAAATTGTGAACGTTGTTAGCGACCGTCAGTTTGAACAACGCCGAAGCGGAGTTCTTGTCCCCCAGACTCAGGTAGTGTTTACCTAAATAGAAGTCAGTTTCACTGAGATGCTCGGCGAGCGAAGTGTTATCCGTTGCGTCCGCCTTAAGGCGCTCCATCAGCGTTCTTTCGCTGATGTCCCCCAGGTAGAACTCGACGATATTCCATCCCCATTGTCCTTTGTTCGCTTTTTCATAACGCTGAGCCAGCGCCTGTTTGGCTTTGTCGGCATTGATTTGCCTTTCAGCCAGATACAGCCAGAGCGAACGGAACGGATCATTTGGGTCGTCGTGATAAAACGCCAGCAGATCATCCTGCGCCAAACGGTAGCGACCGCCATAATACAGCGCGATGCCACGGTTCAAGTACGCGTAATTGTAAGTTGGATCAAGCTCTAATACAGAATCAAACGCCTCATAGGCAGCATCAAAATTGCCTGCCTGCGTTAAATATATGCCGAGATAATTAAAAACTTCCGGCATATCGGGCCGGATAGCCAGCGCTTGTGAAAAATCATTTCGCGCCAACGCTCGCAACCCTAAGCTATCATACAGCACTCCGCGCTCATATAACAGCTGTGCTCGTTCATCATCGGTTAGCGCCCGGCTCGCCAGGATTTGTTCCATACGCGCCAGGATGACCTCTTGCTGCAACGTCGGCTGTAGAGGAACAGCCAAAACGTCATTCTCACTACGCCAATCAATGTTGCTGCATCCTGCCAGCATAATCGCCATCGCAACGAACCACCAGCGCAAGTAAGGCCTCATTTCCCACTCCCGAAGAAAAACATTGGATGAACGTCCTGTCCCCCATCGGCTTTACACAAGGCATCCAACCCTTGTGATACGATCAGCTTCCGGCCTGGGCCGGGAGCTGTAAAATGCGCTAACAGTAAAGTAATAATACTCTTTAATTGTTATCGTGCCGATTATTCTACTTCAGGTACAGCCGCATCCTGGCCGGAAACGGTCGCTTCTTTGATGCTCAAGCGAATACGTCCCTGACGATCGACTTCCAGAACCTTCACCGGTACTTCCTGACCCAATTGCAGATAATCAGCCACTTTTTCCACGCGCTTGTCGGCAATCTGGGAAATATGCACCAAACCTTCCTTGCCGCCGCCAATGGCGACAAAGGCGCCGAAATCGACAATTCGGGTAACTTTACCATTATAGACCCGGCCCACTTCAATTTCAGCGGTAATCTCTTCGATACGACGAATGGCGTTGCGTGCCTTTTCGCCGTCGGTGGCGGCAACCTTGACCGTGCCGTCGTCATCGATTTCGATGGTCGTGCCGGTTTCTTCGGTCAATGCGCGGATAACCGAACCGCCTTTACCGATAACATCCTTGATTTTGTCGGGGCTGATCCGGATGGTATGGATACGCGGCGCGAATTCGGAGATATCGCCGCGAGGCGCATTAATGGCTTGTTCCATCACGTTCAGGATATGCAGCCGGGCGCCTTTCGCCTGGTTCAACGCCACCTGCATGATTTCGCGGGTGATGCCTTCAATTTTGATATCCATTTGCAGCGCGGTAACGCCGTCGCGGCTGCCGGCCACTTTGAAGTCCATATCCCCGAGATGATCTTCGTCGCCGAGGATATCCGACAACACCACAAAGTTATCGCCTTCCTTTACCAGCCCCATCGCGATGCCGGCGACCGCCGCCTTGATGGGCACCCCGGCGTCCATCAGCGCCAGAGACGCGCCACACACCGATGCCATGGAAGAAGAACCATTGGATTCGGTGATTTCCGACACGACCCGGACCGTATAGGGGAATTCGGCGGCTTTCGGCATCACGGCCAGCACGCCGCGTTTCGCCAGACGGCCGTGACCGATTTCACGGCGTTTCGGCGAACCCACCATACCGGTTTCGCCCACGCAGTACGGAGGGAAATTGTAATGCAACAGGAAACGATCGGTACGCTCGCCGGTCAGTTCATCGATATTCTGAGCGTCGCGTTCCGTGCCGAGGGTGGCGGTGACCAGCGCCTGGGTTTCACCGCGGGTGAACAGCGCCGAGCCATGGGTGCGCGGCAATACGCCGGTACGGATATCCAGCGCGCGGACCATGTCCTTCTCGCGCCCGTCGATGCGGGGTTCCCCGCGCAGTACACGGCTGCGCACCACGGTTTTTTCCAGGCTGCCCAGCAAATCGAGGATTTCACCTTCATTGAGGGTTTCATCCTGAGCCAGCAGGGTGGCGACCACCTCCGCCTTGATGGCATCCACTTCGGCGTAGCGCTGCTGTTTCTCGGTAATGCGATAGGCGTCGCCCAAGCGGCCTTCGGCCAGGTCCGCCACCCGGGATTTCAGCGACAGGTTTTCCGGCGCCGGCTGCCAGTCCCAACGCGGTTTGCCCGCTTCGGCGACCAGCGCGTTGATATTCTGGATAACCACTTGTTGCTGTTCATGGCCGAACACCACCGCGCCCAGCATTTCGTCTTCGCTTAACAGTTGCGCTTCGGATTCCACCATCAGCACGGCGTTGGACGTCCCGGCCACCACCAGGTCCAGCTTGCTGTCCGCCAGTTCCGCCTGGGTCGGGTTGAGAACATACTGGTTATTGATATAGCCGACGCGCGCCGCGCCGATGGGACCGTTAAACGGAATACCGGACAGGCTCAGCGCGGCGGACGCGCCTATCATGGCCACGATATCCGGGCTGACCTGCGGGTTCACGGAAACCACCGTCGCGATGACTTGCACTTCATTGAAGAAGCCTTCGGGAAACAGCGGGCGGACCGGCCGATCGATCAGGCGGGAAATCAGGGTTTCACCTTCACTGGGACGGCCTTCACGGCGGAAGAAACCGCCCGGAAAACGGCCGGCCGCATAGGTGCGCTCCTGATAATTCACTGTCAACGGAAAAAAGTCCTGGCCTTGTTTGGCTTGTTTGACGCCTACCACGGTCACGAATACCGCGGTGTCATCCATGCTGGCCATCACCGCCGCGGTGGCCTGACGCGCCATCATGCCGGTTTCGAGCGTTACGGTATGTTGTCCGTATTGAAATTTGCGTACGATCGGATTTAGCAAAATAGTTTCCTTATTTCAGGACGGTTCCTCGCCGGTAACCGCCGTTGAGTCATTGATCTTCTTTTGCATCCTCGCGACTAATGAGAAGCTTTGCCCGTGGAAAAAAGCTTCTCATTAGCCGCGCGAATCTCAGCAGCGGAAGATTCCTTCATGGCAAAAATAACTGACATAGAACAATTATTATTGCCTACTAGCAGAAAGGGGCCAAACGAGGCCCCTTTCTACCAAATCTGTCTGGTTTAGCGACGCAGGCCCAGGCGCTCTATCAAGCTGGTGTAACGCGCGACATCCTTACCCTTCAGGTAGTCAAGCAGCTTACGACGCTGAGACACCATCCGCAGTAGGCCACGGCGGCTGTGGTGATCTTTTTTATGTTCCGCAAAATGACCCTGTAAATGGTTGATTTGAGCGGTCAAAAGAGCAACCTGCACCTCGGTGGAACCGCTGTCTTGGGCATTCCGGCCGAAATCGCTAACGATTTTTGCTTTAGCTTCAACGCTTAGAGACATTATAACACTCCAAAATTATTGTGAAACACACAGGCGCCGATCTCTAATTCAGCAACCCAATTAATAAGCCGCGCTATTCTACTCTCAGTGCGGCGGAATCGCAAGGCGCGAGCGGGTTTAACCGCGATCTTCCGCCACCAGCCGGCGCGGCGCGATGCGGCCCGGTCCAATGATTTCACCCACGCCGAAAAACCGCCGCGCCGGCCCTTCGGTCAGACGAACCAACGTGGCGTCGCCCGGCATGGCATCCAACGGCGCCGTTACCGTTTGTCCCTGGCGGGCACAACCGGCGGCGACGGGCGGCAAGTTGACTTCCGGCATGGCGGCCACCGCGCTGTCCATCGGCAACAGCAGCCGGTCCAGCGCGGCCGGTCCGCCGTCGGGGCAATCCGCCCCGGCCAGCGTTTGCAACTGCGCCAGGGTCACCATACGCTCGGCGGGATAACCGGCGACGGACAGGCGGCGCAGCATGGCCACATGGGCGCCGCAACCCAGCATTTCGCCCAAATCGTCGATAACGGTGCGAATATAGGTTCCCTTGGAACAGTGGATTTCCAGCTCGAGACAGTCGCCGTCCCAGCGGATCAAATCCAGCCGGTACAGGGTAATCGGCCTGGCTTCCCGCTCGACCACAATGCCCTTGCGCGCATACTCGTACAGCGGCCGCCCTTGATGTTTAAGCGCCGAGTACATGGAAGGCACCTGCAAGGTTTCCCCGCGAAAACACTGTAACGCCTGCTCCAGCCGATCCCGGTCGAACGCCACCGGCCGTTCGCTCACAACAGTACCCTCGGCGTCCGACGTGTCGGTGCGTTGACCGAGCCGGGCAATGACCCGATAGCATTTATCGGCGTCCAGCAAGTGCTGGGAGAATTTGGTGGCTTCTCCGAGACAAATGGGCAACATGCCGGTGGCCAGCGGATCGAGCGCGCCGGTGTGGCCGGCCTTGTTGGCCTGATACAACCGTTTGACCTTTTGCAGCAGATCGTTGGAAGACAAGCCTTGCGGCTTGTCCAGCAGTACGATGCCGTTAATGTCGCGGCCGCGACGACTCGGGCGCCCCATCAGTCTTCCCGATCCTCGTCCCGCCCCGTTTCGTGGCGGCGGGCGCGGTCGTTTTGCACTACCCGGCTGACCAGGTTGGACATCCGCATACCTTCCACCAGCGAGTTATCATAGGCAAAAGTCAATTCCGGAACGACCCGCAGGCGCATGGCTTTGCCGAGCAGACTGCGGATGAACCCCGACGCATCCTGCAAGGCGGTGACGCCGGCTTTGATTTGCGCGGGTTCATTATCGTTGAGAAAGGTCACGAAGACTTTGGCGTAAGCCAGATCGCGCGAGACCTCAACCCCGGAAACCGTCGCCATGCCCACCCTGGGATCCTTGATTTCGCGTTGCAGGATGATGGCAATTTCTTTTTGCATCTCCTGCGCGACGCGTTGGGTACGGCTGTATTCTTTAGCCATGATAACTTCTCCAGACAAAACAGGGGGCAAAATGCCCCCTTGGATACACCACCGACGCAGCCGGGCGCGACTTGACGTCACAACCGGCGCGGTCCGGCATTTTAGGCGATAGTGCGCTGTATCTCGACGGTTTCGAAAACTTCGATAACATCGCCCGGACGGACGTCGTTATAGTTTTTCACGCCGATACCGCATTCCATGCCGTTGCGCACTTCGTTGACATCATCTTTGAAACGACGCAGCGATTCCAACTCGCCTTCGAAGATCACCACGTTCTCGCGCAGCACCCGAATGCGGTTATGGCGCTTGACCACGCCTTCGGTCACCATACAGCCGGCAATGGCGCCGAACTTCGGCGAGCGAAAGACATCGCGGACTTCGGCCAGGCCGATGATTTCCTGCCGGTATTCCGGCGTCAGCATGCCGCTCATGGCCTGTTTGACTTCATCAATCAGATCATAGATGACCGAGTAATAGCGTAGATCCAGGTTTTCCGCTTCAATGACCCGCCGCGCGGAGGCATCGGCACGGACATTGAACCCGAGGATAATGGCGTTGGACGCCGCCGCCAGCGTGGCATCGGTTTCAGTGATGCCGCCGACGCCCGACCCGACAATCTTGACCTTGACTTCCGCCGTGGACAAGCCTTCCAGCGCATCGCCGATGGCCTCAACCGAGCCCTGGACATCCGCTTTCAGCACGATGTTCAGTTCGGATGTTTCCCCCTCGGTCATATTGGCGAACATGTTTTCCAGCTTGGACTTCTGCTGGCGCGCCAGTTTGACTTCACGGAATTTGCCCTGGCGGTACAGCGCCACTTCACGGGCTTTCTTCTCATCCCGCACGACCGTGGCTTCGTCACCGGCCGCCGGCACCCCTGACAGACCGAGAATTTCCACCGGAATAGACGGGCCGGCGGAGGAGACTTCCCGCCCCAGTTCATCCCGCATCGCGCGGACCCGGCCGTACTCGAAACCACAGAGGACGATATCGCCTTTATTGAGCGTCCCTTCCCGAACCAGCACGGTGGCCACCGGGCCTCGGCCTTTGTCGAGGAAGGATTCGATAACCACCCCGCTTGCCATGCCGGCGCGGATGGCGTTCAGTTCGAGCACTTCCGCCTGTAGCAAAATGGCGTCCAGCAATTCGTCGATACCGACGCCGGATTTGGCCGACACGTTCACAAACTGGCTATCGCCGCCCCATTCTTCCGGAATGACGCCATATTGGGTCAGCTCGTTTTTGACCCGGTCCGGATCCGCTTCCGGTTTGTCTATCTTGTTCACCGCCACCACCACCGGTACCTTGGCGGCCTTGGCGTGCTGTATGGCCTCGATGGTCTGCGGCATCACGCCGTCATCGGCGGCCACCACCAGCACCACAATATCCGTGGCCTGCGCGCCGCGGGCGCGCATGGCAGTAAAGGCCGCATGCCCCGGGGTATCCAGGAAGGTGATCATGCCGTTCTCGGTTTCCACATGGTAGGCGCCGATATGCTGGGTGATGCCGCCCGCCTCGCCGGCCGCGACCTTGGTGGAGCGAATATAGTCCAGCAGCGACGTCTTGCCGTGGTCGACATGGCCCATGATGGTTACCACCGGCGCGCGGGGTTCGGCCGCCACCCCGGTGTCGCGGTCGCTCATGACCATTTCTTCCAGTTCGTTTTCGCGACGCAGGATCACTTTATGGCCCATTTCCTCGGCCACCAGCTGCGCGGTTTCCTGGTCGATGACCTGATTGATGGTCGCCATGGCGCCCAGCTTCATCATCGCCTTGATAACCTGCGAGCCTTTCACCGCCATCTTGTTGGCCAGTTCCGCCACCGTAATGGTCTCGCCGATGACCACATCGCGGTTAACGACCTGGGCGGGCTTATTGAAACCCTGTTGCAGCGTACTGGGTTTACGCTTGCCCTTGCCGCCGCGGGTGACGGCGCGGGCTTCTTCGCGATCGGCCTTGGATTCCGACAGACGGCTGGTCTTTTTCTGCTTGGTGGCCTTGCCGCCGCGCGTCCGGGCGCGGCGCTCGCCTTCAACCTTGCGATCGTTTTCATCTTCCGCCTCGCGGGCATGGTGCGAGGTAGTGACATGATAATCGCTGTCGTCGTCATCGCTTTCCTGCGTATCGTCCAGCCACTTATCGCCATTTTCTTCAGCCATGCGCCGTGCTTCCTCGGCAGCGCGGCGGGCATTTTCTTCGACCTTGCGACGCGTTTCCTCTTCCGCCTTGCGTCTGAGCTCGGCGGCCTCGGCTTCACGGCGGGCTTTTTCGGCCGCCTGTGGTGACTTGGTCATATGATTGGTCTGCTGGTTGGTCAATTTTTCGTTATCCGCTGCGGTATGCTTTGCTTGTTCAGCGGCCTCACGCCTGGCCTTTTCTTCAGCCGCGCGTTTTGCTTTTTCCTCGGCTTCGCGTTTGGCTTTTTCAGCGGCTTCCTGCTGCGCCCGCTCACGCTCTTGCGCTTCGCGAAGGGCCAGCTCTTCCGCCTCACGTTTAGCCTGCTCTTCCGCTTCCGCCTGTTCAGCAGACTGCGAATCGCGTTGCACATAAGTCCGTTTTTTACGCACTTCAATTTGTACAGATTTACTTTTACCGCCGGTACTCGGAATATTCAAGGTACTGCGCGTTTTACGCTGCAACGTCAGCTTATTCGGCGCGTTGCCGCGTTCGCGATTCAGGTACGCCAATAATGTTTGTTTCTCATGCTGGGTCACAGAATCCGCCGCGGTCTTATCGATTCCAGCATCAGCAAACTGCTGTACCAGGCGATCGACCGGAGTCTGAATTTCTGCGGCGAGCGATTTTACGGTTACATCTGTCATGCTGTTCCTTTCCTGCTACAGTTTATTACGCGTTGTCGCCAAACCAACAGATATTACGGGCGGCCATAATGAGTTCACCGGCCTTTTCGTTACTCAGCCCTTCAATATCCGACAGGTCATCGACACCCTGTTCGGCAAGATCTTCCAGCGTACAAACACCGCGCGCCGCCAGCTTGAACGCCATACTCCGCTCAAGCTGCGGCAAATTAAGCAGGTCTTCAGCCGGCTTGCCACCGCCGCGAGTCTCTTCTTGCGCCAAGGCGAGCGTCGTCAGCGCGTTTTTCGCCCGTTCACGCAGCGCTTCCACCGTTTCTTCGTCAAGCCCTTCGATTTCCATCAATTCCTGCATCGGGACATAGGCGAGTTCTTCCAGCGAGGAGAAACCTTCCTCTACCAGCACGGTGGCAAACTCTTCATCAATATCCAGATATTTGGTGAATATATCGATGGCGGCATGGGCTTCGGCCTGATGTTTCGCCTGCAAATCCTCGACGGTCATCACATTCAATTCCCAGCCGCTGAGCTGGGAAGCCAGACGGACATTTTGTCCATTTCGGCCGATGGCCTGGGCGAGGTTGCCGGATTCCACCGCGATATCCATGGTGTGCTTATCTTCATCGACCACAATGGAGGCGACATCGGCGGGGGCCATGGCATTGATCACGAACTGGGCCGGATTATCGTCCCACAGTACGATATCAATTCGCTCGCCGCCCAGTTCGCTGGATACCGCCTGAACGCGCGCGCCCCGCATGCCCACGCAGGCTCCGACCGGATCGATGCGCTTATCGTTGGTTTTCACGGCGATTTTCGCGCGGGACCCCGGATCGCGGGCCGCGGCTTTAATTTCAATCACTTCTTCGCCAATTTCCGGCACTTCAATGCGGAACAGCTCAACCAGCATCTCGGGGCGCGAGCGGCTGACGAACAACTGGGCTCCGCGGGCTTCGGGACGCACGGCATAAAGCACGCCGCGGACACGGTCGCCGGGACGGAAGTTCTCACGGGGCAGCATATCCTCGCGGCCGATGATCGCTTCAGCGTTATTACCCAGGTCAAGACTGATGTTATCGCGGTTGACCTTTTTTACCACGCCGGTGACGATTTCGCCTTCATGCTGGCGGAACTGTTCCACCACCATCGCGCGTTCGGCCTCGCGCACTTTCTGGACAATAACCTGTTTTGCGGTCTGGGTGGTTATCCGATCGAAAGCCACCGACTCGATCTGGTCTTCCACATACCCGCCCAGTTCCGAGCTAGGATCCTCGAAGCGGGCGGCTTCCAGGGTAATCTCGCGGGTCGGCAGCGTAACGTCTTCAACGATGAGCCACCGACGGAACGTATCGAAATCGCCGGTCTTGCGATCGATACTGACGCGAACCTCGATTTCCTGTTCGTATTTTTTCTTGGTCGCCGTCGCCAGCGCGGTTTCCAAAGCTTCAAAAATCTTTTCGCGAGGAACGGCTTTTTCATTGGAAACTGCTTCAACAACAGCCAGAATTTCTTTGTTCATCCTAGTTGCCTCATTAAAACGTTAAAAGTGGGGTACCAGGTTCGCTTTCTGGATATTGCTCAAAGCGAACGTTTCGTCTTTTCCTTCCACCGTCACCGTGATCATCTCGCCGTCAACCGTTTTAATGACTCCCTGCCACTTGCGACGATTCTGTGTGGCAATACGCAATACCACGCTGACTTCCTCGCCAATAAACCGAGTATAGTGCGCGGCGGTAAATAACGGGCGATCGAGGCCCGGCGATGAGATTTCGAGGCTGTAAGCCACGGTAATCGGATCCTCGACATCCAGTACCGCGCTGACCTGGTGGCTGACATCAGCGCAATCATCGACAGTAACACCCTCATCGCTATCGATATAGATACGCAACGTCGCCTGGCGCGCGCGGATAAATTCGATCCCCACGAGCTCGAAGCCCAGGGCCTCCACCGGCGCGCTCAGCATCTCCGTCAACTTTTGCTCTAATGTGGACAAGCCTACCCCCAAGACATAAAAAAAGGGCTAATCAGCCCAGTAGTTCTATCGTTAAATAACAAAAAACCCCGAAAATTCGGGGCTTTTTTCGACTGGGACCCTGTAAGCCGAGACCGGCTTAACAACATTCCAAAGAATCTTTTTTCAAACTCCGCTGCGAAAAAACCATCACGATGCTTAACGACAGTATATTTGAAAAAGAACTCTAAGGGAATGTGGTTGCGGGGGCCGGATTTGAACCGACGACCTTCGGGTTATGAGCCCGACGAGCTACCAGGCTGCTCCACCCCGCGTCTGAAATCGTTGCGAATACTACGCTGATACCAGCGAAAAAGCAAGTTAACATTATGTTAGAAAAGGCGGTTCGACATCGACCGCTGAAAAGGGAATACCCCACGGAGAGTCAGGATAACGCCAGACAGGCCGTTGTGACGAGATAGCGCCACAACGGCCGCCCGTGACGCCGCTAAACCCGTCTTAAAACACGCCCCGCATCCTGTCGCAGAATGTTGCCGTCGGCATAGGCCAACCGGCCGTTCACCCAGACTTTTTCGATACCCTCGGCTCGAGTACGGGGCTCGGCGAAACTGGCGCCGCTTCGCACCGTTTCAGGATTAAACAGCACAAGATCGGCATAATGGCCCGGCGCTATTCGCCCCCGGCGTTCAATTCCCAGTTCGCCCGCCGCCAGGCCGCTCATTTTATGCACCGCCGTGTGGAGCGGAAACAGACCCAGCTCACGACTGTAATGGCCCAAGACCCGGGGGAATGTACTCCATAATCGCGGATGGGGATGCTTATCATGCGGCATCCCGTCCGACCCTATCATCGTGGGAGGGAACGCTAGAATACGCCGCACATCCTGTTCGTCCATCATGAAATAAATGGCGCCGGCCGGCATGAGTTTGCGCGCCGCGTCTTCGGGGCTGAGATCCCAGGTTCTGGCGATATCCTCCAGCGATTGGCCGGCCAATTCGGGGTAAGGCTCGGACCAGCTCACCATGACTTTCGCCGCTCTGGCGATAAAGGCCGGATTAAGCGTGGTTGAAGACGCGTTATAGGGATAACAGTCCAGCGATACCGGCTGGCGCGTTCTGGCGGCCTGGATACTGGCCAGCGTCTCCACCGAGCGGCCGTGATTTTTAATCCCGGCCAGCTTGTGATGGGAAATCAGCACGCGCACGCCCAGTCGCCGGCCTATCTCATAGGTTTCCTCAAGGGAATCGAGCACGGCTTCCGCTTCATTGCGCATATGCGTGGCGTATAGAGCACGGTAGCGCGCCAAGGGTTCGGCCACCGCCACAATTTCATCCGGATCGGCGGCTTGTGCCGCTGGATAGAAGGTGCCGGTTGAAAAGCCGAATGCGCCGGCGGCGAGCGAGTCTTCCAATAATTCGCGCATCCGCGCGCACTCGGCGTCAGTGGCCTTGCGCGTCAAAGGCCCCGTCATGACGCTGGCGCGCAAAGTGGTATGTCCCACCAAACAAGCGGCATTCACGGCAATGCCGCGGGTCTCCAGTTCGGCCAGGTAATCGGCGAAGCGCGGGAAACGCAGCCATTCCGGCGCGGCGATCAAGTCCAGCGGCGCCGGTATGTCCTTTATGTCGGCGGGGGCCAGGCTCAATCCGCAGTTACCGGTGATAACCGTGGTGACGCCCTGCGACAACTTGGCGTCCATCATGCCGGCCATCAGCAGCGCCCGATCGTCATGGGTATGCACATCGATAAAGCCCGGCGCCAGCGCCAAGCCGCGGACATCGGTTTCCCTGGAGCCGACAAGCACGCCAGGCGGCGCCACCGCCCTGATATATTCGTCTTCAATAGCGATATCGGCGATGCCCGGCGGGCGATCGTCCCCATCAAAAATCAATGCATTACGAATTATGAGCTTTTCATTTTCCATATTGTCTTCCGTCGCTATCGTCCATCACTCCGCCGCCGCCACGCATCGCGCCTTTGCGCCGGCCCAGGGTTAAATCAGTCCGCCAGCCCCTGTTCCCGCAGTTTGCGCGGCAATCGCGCCATTAATGCGGTCAATTCCGCCAGATCAATCTTATCCAGCACCGGACCGGGTTGGCGTACCGCGGCGCTTTTGATGACGCCGCGCCGCCGCAGCGCTTCCTTACGTAACCCCAGGCCGATACCGTACTGAAATTCATGGCGCAACAACGGCAAATAGCAGTCGAAGATGTCTTCGCCGCGGCCCGGATCTCCCTGGGCATACGCGCGACAGACCTGGACCAGCATTTCCGGCCAGGCGAAACCGGTCATGGCGCCGTCCGCGCCGCGCGCCAGTTCTTGCGGCAAGAACAGACCGCCGTTGCCCACCAGTACGCTGATGCGACGTAGCCCCCGCGCGGCGCTTTGATCGCGCAATTGACTGAGTTTGCGCATGCCCGGTAAATCCTCATGTTTGAGCATCACCAGTTGCGGCAACGCGTCGATAAGCCGCAAGATGACCGGCACCGAGGTATGCACTTTTGTCGCCTGGGGAAAATCCTGCAAACACAGGGGAATATCCCGCCCCAGGCTCTTTGCGACGGTGAGGAAATAGCCCTCTACCTGAGGATCGGTCACCAGGTTCGGCCCCGGCGCCAGCATTACGCCGGCCGCGCCCAGCTCCATGGCGGTTTTGGCCAGCCGTTCCACATGCCTATGGGAGGCGTGGCTAACGCCCACGACCACCGGGACCCGTCCGCCCACCCGTTTAAGCACCCGCCGCATAAAAACCAATGCTTCGTCTTCAGTCAATTTGTGCGCTTCGCCCATCATGCCCAGGATGGTGATGCCGTTGACGCCCTTTTCAAGATAAAACTCGGTGAGACTGTCGGCACTGGCCAAATCCAGTTCCCCCTGGTCGGTAAACGGCGTGGCGGAAATAATATAAACACCGGTGGCTTGTTCATTAAGCGTGTTCATGTCACCCCATGGTCCTGTCAAATAGTGGTGAATCGCGCCACGATGCCGGCGCGAGCCTGAGTAAGGTGGTGGACCATCGCGTCACGGGCGCCTCCGGCATCCTGGGCGCGAATCCGCTCCATGATAGCGATGTGTTCCTGGCAACCGGGGTCGAACCTGGCCGGCGTGCCATTCTGGTCGAAAGTCCGCGCTTTGATGCGCAAATCGAAAATCATGCGTTCGAGCATGGCGTTGCCGCAATGGGCCGCCACGGTCAAATGCACCAGATTATCAATGCGGTGGTTTTCCAGGGCGGAGAAATTGCGTGCCTGGCGATGCGCGATCAATGCGCTGATAACCGACTCGGCCTGCTCGCCGGGCATCCGGTTGGCGGCGGCCGCCGCCGCCTCCCCTTCCAGCAGAATACGCAACTGAAGAATTTCCAGGTATTCCCGCAACGTCGGCTCTTTGACGATTAACTGCCCGCGCCCCACCCGCGTGGCGAACCCGCCGCCCACCAGCCGACTGAACGCCTCGCGCAGCGGTGTGCGGGAAACGCCCAATGCCGCCGCCAGTGTGCGTTCCTGTAGCGGGACATTGGTGGGGATACGCCCCAATTGGATCATTTCCAATAAGCGCCGGTAGGTTTCTTCGGTCAGATCCGGCGTCGCGGCATTGCGTAACAGACTTTCCACGCCGGTGTGTGTTTCAGTCATATCCAGTTCACTTCTGTTGATTGAATAGATTTCAGACAAGCGGCGATGCCCTCTTGCAAACGCCTCCAACGCGCCAGTCCTTCCTCGGCGTCAACCGCCCGGAACCCCAGCCCCTGTCCCGGGCGCAACTGCCCCACCCGGGGGAATTCCGCGCCGATGAGAGTGGCTATTTTCGGGTAGCCGCCGGTCGTCTGGCGATCATGCAAGGCGAGGATCGGCTGCCCGTTACCCGGCACCTGGATGCTGCCGGGCACCACCGCATCGGATACCATATCCGCGCCCTGGCGATGCGCCAGGGCGGGGCCGGCCAGGCGGTAGCCCATCCGGTCCGCCTGCATACCGATGCGATAACGCCCGTGGAAAAACGTGTAAAGCGCCGTGGCGGTGAACGCGTCCTGCTGCGGTCCCGGCACCACGGCCAACGGACCGGCGCCGTAGAACGGCGTCAAAAGCGCATGGGGGCAATGCCGGCGGCCGATACCGGTATCCCGGCCCAGGGGCAACCTGTCGCCCTTCATCAGCGCTCGCCCCCGCCAACCGCCCAGCGCGGCGCGGGTTAGGGTTGCGCGGCTGCCCATGACCGGCGCGACATCCACCCCGCCGGCCACGGCCAGATACGCGCGCAGGCCGCGCTGCACCCGGCCGAGCACCAGTTCGCAACCGGCCGGCAGCCGATGTCCGGTCCAAGGGGCGAGCAACCGGCCATCCGCCTGTGCCTCCAGGGCGCCGCCCACGCACAACAGGCACTCGCCGCCGCCGATACGGTAGCGGCCGCCATGCGCGGTCAACTCCAAAGCCGCGCAGTCCGGCGTATTGCCCACTACCGCATTGGCCAGCCGGAACGCGATAGCATCCATCGGCCCGGAAGCGGGTACGCCGAGATGGGCGAACCCACGGCGACCGCTGTCTTGCACAGTGGTGAACACCCCGGGGGAAAGCACCTCCAGCCAAGCCATCACGCGGCCTCCGGCGCGGGCAACCAATCGGGCGACGCGCAATCGTCCGCCAGCCGGCTGAAATCCCCGGCCGAAATGGGGTCGAAACGGATTTCATCACCTGGCCGAAATAGGCAGGCCTGTCGGCGGGCCGGGTCGAAAGTACGCCACGGCGTGCGGCCAATCAAATGCCAGCCGCTGGGTCCCGGTACCGAGCTCACGGCGGTTTGCTGACCGCCGATGTTGATGCTGGAGGCCGGCGTCATCCCCCGCGGGGATAACCGGCGCGGTGTGTGCAACGGGACCGGCAGGCCGCCGAGATAGGCGAAACCAGGCAGAAATCCCACCATATAGACCCGGTAAGACGCGCCGCTATGCAGTGCAATCACCTGCTCCGGCGTCATCCGGTGGCATTGGGCCAGCGCCGCGAGGTCCTCTCCATACTCGCCGCCATAGCAAACGGGCACCCGCCAGCGGCGACGGGATATCGGCCGGCCGCAGGACAGATTGAGCCGTGCTGAAACCTGTTCGCACAAGGCGTTATAGGCTACCGTCAACGGATCGAAAACCACCGTCAAGGAGCGGTAAGTGGGGATGATTTCCTCCACGCCCGTCAGCCCGTCCAGCGCCGCGGCCAATTGCAACACTCGCGCGTTGAGGCGATCCTCGATACGATCGCCGAACTCGATCAGTAGCGCCTGCTCGCCGACGGCGACGAAGCGGGGATAGTCGTTCACGCCGGCTCCTTGAAATGTAAGGCATGCTCCCCTTGAAAGCCGAAGATCACTGTCTGTCCGGGAGTACGCGCATCCTGCGGCAAATCCACCGGGGCATACGCCACCAGATGTTGCCCCTGATGTTCAAGGAGCAGTTTCCAGTGCAACCCACAGAATGTCGCCATAACGATATTGCCCTGATAACGGTGGCGCGCATCAGGACTGATATCGCCGATCTGGAGATGCTCGGGCCGGATGCCCACCACCTCCGCGCCGTCCCAGGCCAGAAAATTGCATTCGCCGAGAAAACCGGCGACGAAGCGATTGGCCGGCCGCCGATACAGGGTTTGCGGCGTACCGTCGGCCACAATGGCGCCTTTGTCCATGATAATGATCCGATCAGAAAGATGCATGGCTTCTTCCTGATCGTGGGTCACGAACACGATGGTCAGCCCCAAATCCCGATGCAATTGTTTGATTTGCAGTTGGATGGACTGGCGAAGATGCTTATCCAAGGCCCCGAGCGGCTCGTCCATCAACAGAATATCCGGATTGAAAACCAGCGCCCGCGCCAACGCGGTACGCTGCTGCTGGCCGCCGGATAACTCACCGGGCAGACGCCGGCGATAGGCTTCCATGCTTACCAGCGCCAGCGCCTCGCTCACCCGTTTCTCGATATCCGCCGACGCCAATCGGCGCATACGCAGCGAAAACGCCACATTCTCGAACACGGACATATGCGGAAAAAGCGCATAATTCTGGAATACCATACCAATATTGCGATCGGCAATGGGCGCGCGGGTTACATCCTTACCGGCGATGCGCACATTCCCCCGATCGGGCTGCTCAAAGCCGGCTATCACTTTGAGTAAGGTGGTTTTACCGGAGCCGGAGGCGCCCAGCAGCGTGCAGAACTCGCCACGCGCGACGCTCAGATCGATGCCGGGCAGCGCTACGGTGGGCCCGTAGGTTTTACGGATCGCGCTTAGCGCCACGTCTTTACCTTGCAACTGCCGCATGTTTGCCTCCATTACGTTTTAACAAGCCTTGGATGACCAGCATACCCGCCGTGGCGGCGATCAATACGCAAGAGGCCGAAATTACCGTGGGATCAAAATCAAACGCCAGTCCTTCGTACATAAGTTTCGGCAAGGTCCGGTTGCGAACGGTGGTCAGGAATAACGCCATGACGACATCATCGAAAGAAGTGACGAAAGCAAATACCGCGCCGGCCAGTATGCCGGGAATCAGCGCCGGCAACATCACCCGCCGGAACATCTGCCAGGGTCCGGCGCCAAGGCTATAGGCCGCCAGTTCCAGGTTGGGATCGAAACCTTTCAAGGCCGCGCACAGGGTAATGAATGTGTAAGGGACCGCCAGCACGGTATGGCCCAGCACCAGGGCGAAGGAATCATCAATGATCCCCCAAGGCCCGCACAGATAATACAGCGCCACCGCGGTGATAATGGAAGGCACCGACATCGGCACGATAAACAGCATTTCCAGCCAGCCTTTGCGGGACGAACGCCACTTGTGAATTCCCAGCGCGGCGAGGGTCCCCAGGGCCATTGACAGCAGGGTAACCATCAGTCCGACCTGAACGCTTTGCCCCAACGCCGCCATCCATTTGTGTTCGGTGAAGAAATTGACGTACCAATGCACACTGTAGGCCGCCGGCGGAAAAGTCGGGTATCTGGCGGCGTCGAAGCTCATGGGTATAACGATAACAATGGGCAAAACGAGAAAAACCGCCACCAGCGCGCCGATTCCGGCGCCGATGCGCCCGCCGCCGCTGCGCCGCGCGGCGGCGGCCTGGCTGCCTTTGCCGTTGGTTCCCGTCATCAGTTTATCCAGGCCGAACAGCCGATTGAACAACCAGAGCGAGGCCAGGGTCGTCACCAGCAATACGCACGCCAGCGCCGCGGCGATGCCCCAGTTCAGTTCGTCGGTGATATTGTGGGAGATCAGTTCCGCCACCATGCGCTGCGCCGGCCCCCCCATCAGCGATGGCGTAATGTAATAGCCCACCGCGTTCATGAAAACGATAATGGCGCCGGCCACCACGCCGGGACGGGTCAACGGCAGTATCACCCGCGTAAAAAGCCCCAGGGAATCCGCGCCGAGGCTTTGCGCCGCTTGCAGCAAAGAACGGTCCAGCGACCGAAAAGAGGAATAAAGCGGCAAAACCACGAACGGCATCAATACATGCACCATGCCGATAAACACGCCGGTGAAATTATACAAAAATGCCACCGGATGGTCGGTGATATGCACCGTCAACAGCAGTTTATTGAGCGGGCCGTTTTGTTGCAGCAGTGCTATCCAAGCCGATGTGCGCACCAGGGCGCTGGACCAGAAGGGCAGTAAAACCGCGAAAAACAGCACCCTGGCCGTACTCCGGCGCACAGACGCCATCAACCAGGCCAGAGGATAGCTCAGAACGATACACCCCGCGGTCACCGCCAAAGCGATAATCACGGTATTTTCCAACGCGATGCGGTAAATCGGGGTGTTCCATAAATGCCTGTAGTTTTCCAGGCTGAAATGGCCGTGCGTCAGGAAACCCTGCTTAAGCAGTCCGGCGATGGGCCAGACAAAAAACAGCAGTAAGAAGAGCGATAACGGCAGCGTCGCCAGCATGGCCAATGTCGGCCACCTCGGCCGCCGTAACGCGATGAATTCGTCAGTCAACGTCGTTGCCACCTTATAGACTTCCTTTGAGGCGGCTGCGGACGACAACGCCGCAGCCATATCGCCATAGCCCCGCGAGCACCGGTACCCAAGCCGATGCCGTCCCTCTGCCCGCGGGCGTGCCGCCATTATTGGGCGCGCACCTGGTTGTAGCGCTCGATGATCGCCGGGCCGTTTTTATCCCACCAGCTTGCATCCATAAATAGCGTGTTCTTCAACCGGTCGGGAGTGGAAGGCAAACGTTGCTTGCGCGCATCATCGATATACGGCATGGCTTGGCTTGTGGTCGGACCGTAGGCGATGTATTTGCTAAATTCGGCCTGATGTTTGGGGTCAATGATGTAATTAAGCAATTTCAGCGCCGCATCGCGGTTATGGGCGCCTTTGACCAGCGCGAAGTACCCCACCTGGGCTATCGAGTTATCCCAGGACATTTTGATGGGCACGCCGGCATCGATACCCGCCTGGAAACGTCCGTTCCAGCCCAGCGCCATCACCACTTCGCCGCTGGCCAGCGCCTGTACCGGCTCCGCGCCGCTCCTCCACCATTTGGTGACATAGGGTTTAATCTTTTTGATTTGGTTCATGGCGCGATCGACGCCCTCGGGCGTGCTTAATGTCTTGTAGACATCTTCGGGCTTGACGCCGTCGGCAATCAGCGCCGCCTCGATAACCGTCGCGGGTTCATCCTGCAAGGTCCGTTTACCGGGAAACTTCTTGACGTTCCAAAAATCTGCAAAAGTTTTTGGCTGCGGTTTCCCATCCGGGAACGCGGTGGTGGAGTAGCCGATAAGCGTGGAAAAAATTTCCGATGGAACACCGTAGTCATTACGCGCGCCGGGAATGACGTGTTGCTGATTGACCATTGCCGGAGTGATCTTCTCAAAAACGCCCATTTTGATGCCACGCATCAAGCGGGAACTGTTTTCGGTGACCACATCCCAGGAAACGGTGTGGGTATCCTGCATGGCTTTTAATTTACTGACCTGCGGATCGGTATCTTCCACGACATCAATACCGGTTTCCTGGCTAAAAGGTTTAAGCCAGGCTTGCCGAATGGCGTCCTGATAAGCGCCGCCCCAACTGGCGAAGTATAACTCCTGCGCGCGCACGGACAGGCTAAGGCTCATGGTCAACAGGCCCAATGTCAGACAGCCTGCTTTCAACAATGGTTTCATCGGCTCACTCACTCCTTATTTAAACATGCGCTACGCTTGCCAACACGTAGCCGGGGGAACTTCATCATTTGGCATTCTCATTGCATGCATTTGGTATACCAACTATGTCTGGAGAGAACTATGCAAGAAGTGGACCTGAATTCAGACCTGGGCGAAAGTTTTGGCCAATTCGTCGTCGGCAATGACGACGCCATGCTGGACGTGGTGACGTCGGCCAATGTCGCCTGCGGCTTTCATGCCGGCGATGCGCTGGTCATGCATCGCACCGTGGAAAACGCCAAGGCGCGAGGCCTTGATGTGGGCGCGCACCCCGGTTTTATGGATTTATGGGGTTTTGGCAGGCGCGCCATTACCGGCACTCCGCCAGGAGATATCGGTAAAACCGTGATTTATCAATTGGGCGCCATGCAGGCGGTGGCGCGCGCCTGCGGGCACATCATGACCCATGTGAAGTTGCATGGCGCCATGGCGACCCAAGCGTTCACTGACCCTGCGTTATCCGAAGCGATTGTGAACGCGATTCGCGCCGTGGATCGGGACCTGATTTTGGTGACTACGCCCCATAACGCAACGGAATACGCGGCGCGCCAGGCGGGATTGCGCGTGGCCTGCGAGGTTTTCGCCGATCGCAGTTACGGTGAAAACGGTCTGACATTACCGCGCCATTTGCCGGACGCCGTGATCCACGACCCGGAACGCGCCGCCGAACGCGCCATGCAAATGATTGAAGAACAAGCCGTCCGCACCATAAGCGGCGTCAAAGTACCCATGCCGGTTCATACCCTATGCGTCCACGGCGATAACCCCCAGGGGGTGGCGATCGCCCGACGGTTGCGTGAAAGGCTGACCGATGCGGGCATTGCGCTGCGCCCGCTGAGTCAGTTACGTCATTTATAGGCCAGTGCGCTTAAAAGGCGCAAAGAATGGGCAATCATCTTGCATTTGCACCGCATTGCCCATCCTTCCCCCTCTTTTATTGCAAAGCGGAATATTAACGTCATCAAGGAGCTTTATGTCACATGAATTCATCGCCCCGCGCATGCGCCGGGTACGCCCGTCGCCCACTGCCGCCATTGCCGATCGGGTCAGAGATCTGCAAAACCAGGGCATCGAGATCATCAGCCTCGGTCTGGGCGAACTGGACTTCGATACGCCGCCGGCCATTTGCCAAGGGGCGATCGACGCCATCACCCGGGGCGAAACCAAATACACCGCGGTGGGCGGTACCGTCGCGCTGAAATCGGCCATCATCGGCAAATTCGCCCGTGATAACCATCTGGCGTTCCAGCCGGAGGAAATCATCGCCGGGGCCGGCGCGAAGCAATTGATTTACAATGCGTTGCAAACAACGCTTCATGCGGGTCTGGAAGCGATTATTCCCGCTCCGTACTGGGTTTCCTACCCTGATATGGTGGCATTGGCGGAGGGTCGCCCGGTCATCGTGCCCACTCGGGAACAAGACGGCTGGAAACTGACCGCCGACGCCTTATCGACGGCCATTACCCCCCATAGCCGCTGGCTCATATTGAATTCTCCGGCCAACCCTACCGGCGCCCTGTATCACCGGCACGAGTTGCAGGCGCTGGCGGAGGTGCTTTTGGCGGCGCCGCACATCCTTATTCTGTCCGATGATATCTATGAAGCGCTGCATTACGACGGCACCGCTTTCACTACCCTGGCACAGGTGGAACCCCGGTTGCGGCATCGGATTTTAACGGTGAACGGCCTGTCGAAGGGGTTTTCCATGACCGGTTGGAGACTGGGCTATGCGGCAGGGCCGGCATGGCTTATCAAGGCGATGACGATACTGCAATCGCAAAGTACATCCAACCCGAGCTCTCTGGCGCAGGCGGCGGCCGTCACCGCGCTGACGCAACCCGCTGACTTCCTTCCCGACTGGCTGACGACGCTTGATAAACGCCGCCGACGAATATTGGCCATGCTTGATGAGACGCCAGGACTTTGCGCCGCGCCGCCGCCGGCCGCATTTTACGTTTTTGTCAATTGCGGCCGCCTGCTGGAAAAACGTGCGCCCACCGGGCAATGGCTTGCCGACGATATCGCCGTCGCCGATTATCTGCTGACCCAAGCCCATGTCGCCGTTTTGCCCGGTTCGGCATTCGGCACGCCGGGCTATCTTCGCCTTGCTTACGCGTTGGATGATGAGTTGCTGGATATGGCCTGCCGCCGCATCACTGCCGCCTGCGCATTGCTTTAACGCGCAGAGGCGAAGAGCAAAGAAGAGACGTCCGATGGCGTCGCTTAGCGCGGTTCGACTGGCTGATGAGAACCAATGCCGGCGCGCGGCGAGACCCCTCTCAGGGCTTGTTTGGCGAGTTGACCGTTGAACAGGGCAGGACGCTGGCGCAGGACTGGCCGGCCTGACCCGGTGAACCGCCCCGCTTTCCCGGGAAAGTTAACAACAACGGGGTTGCTTATTATTCGCGGGATTCAGATAAAAAAATAGACGTTCAACGACGTCTATTCATTTGCTATTGGTACCGAGGACGGGACTTGAACCCGTAAGCCCAATCGGGCACTACCACCTCAAGGTAGCGTGTCTACCAATTCCACCACCTCGGCACAACATTGGGTAAATCCATTAATGTCGTCTGGCAGACATTAATGCTGGTGACGATAACGGAACGCCACCTCATTACTGCGGAATATCGCTACTGTTCTTCGCAGGCGCTTGCACAGGCGCTTTTTCCGCCGGTTGCGGCTGGCTCAGGTCGTCCCATTGGCTGCCTTTTTTGCTGTGATCGCCATTCAGGTTGCCCAGCACCAGGCTCAGGATAAAAAATAATGTCGCCAGCACAGCCGTCACGCGGGTCATGAAATTGCCTGAACCGCTGGAGCCGAACAAGGTGGCGGAAGCGCCTGCGCCAAAGGAGGCCCCCATATCGGCGCCTTTACCTTGTTGCAGCAGAATCAAGGCCACCAGCCCGACTGCCACCAACAGGAATATGACTAACAGAGCTTCATACATAATTGAAAATCCTTGCGGGTTTCTACCGCATGTTAAGCAATGGCGCCAGTCTCGACCACTAAAATCTCCGACTGAAGCGGGTCTGAATACTAACGAAAGCTTTGCGTACACGCAAGGGCAAATTTGGGCAACCCTACCGTTTGCGGAAAAAAACGCCAGACCGCCGATAATGCCCCGGATACGCCGGGGCCTGACCTCAGCCGGCGGCTTTCACCGCATCGGCTATCTGGTTGGCAAAAGACTCCACTTGCGCGCGATCTTCCCCTTCCACCATGACCCGAATCAAAGGCTCGGTGCCGGAGCGGCGCAATAACACCCGTCCCCGGCCGGCCAGGGCATTTTCCACGTCGGCCATCGCCTGCTTGACCAATACCGACTCCAGCGGATCGCCGCCGGTAAAGCGCACATTCACCAGGTTTTGCGGTAATAAGCGCATGCCGGCGCACAGCTCATGCAGCGTCATCCCGTTGCCAACCATGGCGGACAACACTTGCAAGCCGGCGATGATCCCGTCCCCGGTGGTGGTTTTGTCCAACAGAATGACATGCCCGGAATTTTCCGCGCCGATGCGCCAGCCTTTTTCCTGCATTTTTTCCAGCACGTAGCGGTCGCCCACCCTGGCGCGGACAAACGGTACGCCCAATTGCCGCAACGCCAGTTCGAGCCCCATGTTGCTCATCAACGTGCCGACCACGCCGCCGGTCAATTCGCCATGCTGCAATTTTTGCCGCGCGATGATGTAGAGGATCTGATCGCCATCCACTTTATTGCCCAGATGATCGACCATAATGACCCGATCGCCGTCGCCGTCGTAGGCGATGCCTAAATCGGCCTTTTCTTCCTGTACCCGGCGTTGCAATAGCCGCGTGTCCGTGGCGCCGCACTCCCGGTTGATGTTCATTCCGTCCGGCTGGCAGCCGATGGCCACCACGTCGGCGCCCAGCTCGCGCAAAACGCTGGGGGCGATATGATAGGTGGCACCATTGGCGCAATCCACTACGATTTTCAAGCCTTTCAGGCTGCTATTGCCGGGAAAAGCGCCTTTGCAGAATTCAATATAGCGGCCGGCGGCATCAACGATGCGGCTGGCCTTGCCCAGTTCGGCCGACTCGACGCACGTCAGGCTTTTTTCCAGTTCCGCTTCAATGGCGCGTTCCACTTCATCCGGTAATTTGGTGCCTTCAATGGAAAAGAACTTAATGCCGTTGTCGTAATAAGGGTTATGGGAAGCGGAAATCACGATCCCCGCCTCCGCCCGGAAGGTGCGGGTCAGATAGGCGATGGCCGGCGTCGGCATAGGGCCGGTAAAGGCCGCTGAAAGCCCCGCCGCCGCCAGTCCGGCCTCCAGGGCGGACTCCAGCATATACCCGGAGATGCGGGTGTCCTTGCCGATAATGATTTTCTTGGAGCCGTGACGGGCCAGCACTTTACCAGCGGCCCAGCCCAGTTTGAGGACAAAATCCGGGGTAATGGGGTTATCGCCCACTTTGCCGCGGATGCCGTCGGTTCCAAAGTATTTATGTTCAATCATACAAATAGGGATTCCTTCACAGAAAGGGTCGCTTCGACAATTCGCATCGCGTCCACCGTCTCCTTGACATCATGAACGCGGATAATGTTCGCCCCCTGCACGGCGGCGATAACCGCGCAAGTCACGCTGCCGATGGTGCGCTGGTCGGGGGGAACCCGAATCAACTCCCCCACCATGGATTTACGCGACATGCCCACCAGCAACGGCAGACCAAAGTGTCGGAAATCGCCCAAACGGGCCAGAAGACGGTAATTATGCTCCAGATTCTTGCCAAAGCCGAAGCCGGGATCGATCAAAAGGCGATTTTTGTCAATGCCCGCCGCCTGGCAATCGGCGATACGGCCGGCGAAATACCGATCCACCTCGGCCACGACGTCCTCATAGCGGGGCGCCGTTTGCATCGTCCGCGGCTCGCCCTGCATATGCATCAGACAAATAGGCAAACCACTGTCGCGCGCCGCCGCCATCGCTCCCGGCCCGTCAAGGGAACGGATATCGTTGATAAGATGCGCGCCGGCGGCGGCGCAGTCTCGCATCACCGCGGCCCGCGAGGTGTCCACGGAAATAAAGGCATCGAAACGCCGCGCCAGCGCTTCGACCACCGGCAAGACGCGATCCGCCTCTTGGTCGGGACCCACGGCCTGCGCGCCGGGGCGGGTGGACTCGCCGCCGACGTCGATAATGGTGGCGCCCGCGTCCAGCATTTCTTGGGCATGATACAAGGCCGCATCCAAACGCTGATATTTGCCGCCGTCAGAAAACGAATCGGGCGTGACATTGAGTATTCCCATGACGTTCGGCGTACCGAGATCAAGAATACGTTGCTTGACCTGAAGCTGCATGACTTAAGGGCCCTCTCAAACTGATCCTGGCCGGCTATTCTAGCAAAGGACGGCGGAAAAAACGGCCGCGCGTCCCGCATTCCGGCACAAATAAAAACCCCGGCGCTAGGGCCGGGGCAGATTTATCGTCGTACTGCCAGCGGACCGGAATTCGGCCCGCCGTTTGGCGTCATATCCGATTACCGAACTGCTCCGACAGGGTATTGCCGGGATTCGGGGTAGTGGGCTCATCCACCGGCGTCGGCGCTTTGGGGGTATTATTGTTGTCGGAAGAATGATTGCTGGCTGAATCATCCCAGCCAGCCGGCGGGCGCACGGCCTTACGGCCCATCAAATCGTCGATTTGCGGCGCATCGATGGTTTCGTATTTCATCAGGGCATCCTTCATGGAGTGCAGGATGTCCATGTTTTCCATCAACAGCGTCCGGGCGCGGGTGTAGTTGCGCTCAATGATCGATTTCACTTCCTGATCAATGATCCGCGCCGTTTCATCGGACATGTGCTTGGCCTTCGCCACCGAGCGGCCAAGGAACACTTCGCCTTCTTCCTCTGCATACAGCAACGGCCCGAGCTTCTCCGAGAACCCCCACTGGGTCACCATGTTACGGGCAATGGATGTGGCCACCTTGATGTCGTTCGAGGCGCCGGTAGACACCTTTTGCGGCCCGTAAATGATTTCTTCCGCCAAACGGCCGCCATACAAGGTGGAGATCTGGCTTTCCAGTTTCTGGCGGCTGGCGCTGATGGCGTCGCCCTCCGGCAGGAAGAAAGTGACCCCCAAGGCCCGGCCGCGGGGAATGATCGTCACCTTATGCACCGGATCATGCTCCGGCACCAACCGGCCGATAATGGCGTGACCCGCTTCATGATAAGCGGTGGATTCCTTTTGCGCCTCGGTCATGACCATGGAACGCCGTTCGGCGCCCATCATGATTTTGTCCTTGGCCTTTTCGAATTCCACCATGGACACCACGCGCTTGCTGCCGCGCGCCGCGAACAACGCCGCCTCGTTCACCAGGTTGGCCAAATCGGCCCCGGAGAATCCGGGCGTCCCACGCGCGATAACCGACGGGTCGATATCGCTCGCCAGCGGCACCCGGCGCATATGCACTTTAAGGATCTGTTCACGGCCGCGGACATCGGGCAGCCCCACCACCACCTGGCGGTCGAACCGGCCGGGGCGCAGCAAGGCCGGGTCAAGGACATCAGGCCGGTTAGTGGCCGCGATAACGATGATGCCCTCGTTGCCTTCAAACCCGTCCATCTCCACCAGCATCTGGTTCAGGGTTTGTTCCCGTTCGTCATGGCCGCCGCCCAGGCCGGCGCCGCGCTGGCGCCCCACCGCATCGATTTCATCGATAAAGATGATGCAGGGCGCGGCCTTTTTGGCCTGCTCAAACATATCCCGAACACGGGAAGCGCCGACGCCCACAAACATTTCCACGAAATCAGAACCGGAAATCGTGAAGAACGGCACCTTCGCTTCGCCGGCGATGGCTTTCGCCAGCAACGTCTTACCGGTCCCCGGCGGGCCGACCATCAGCACGCCTTTGGGGATTTTGCCGCCCAGTTTTTGGAAACGGCTCGGTTCGCGCAGGTAATCCACCAGTTCGCTGACTTCCTCTTTGGCTTCGTCACAGCCGGCCACATCGGCAAACGTCGTCTTAATCTGATCCTCGGTCAGCATTCGGGCCTTGCTTTTGCCGAAAGACATCGCCCCCTTTCCGCCGCCGCCCTGCATCTGCCGCATAAAGAAAATCCAAACACCTATCAGCAAAAGCATGGGGAACCAGGAGATAAAGATCGAGGCGAGCAGGCTGGGTTCCTCTGGGGGTTCACCGACCACTTTTACATTATGAGTCAGGAGGATATCCAGCAATTTGGGATCGTTGACGGGAATATAGGTGGTGTAGCGGTTGCTGTCTTTGCGGGTAACGGTAATCTCACGACCGTTAATCCGCGCTTCCCTAACCTGATCCTGATTCAGTTCTTGCATAAAGGTGGAGTAATCCACCTTGCGGCCATTGGACTCGCTGGGCCCGAAGCTCTGGAATACCGACATCAGCACGACTGCGATGACCAACCAAAGAATCAGGTTTTTCGCCATGTCACTCAAGGGATTAACCTCATTTTACAACGGTGTTAACAATTAGCGTAGGGTACTATATTTTGCGCCCCGTCGCCACAATGTACACTTCGCGCGATCGCGCGCGCGAAGCCTCTGGCTTACGAATCTTTACCTTCGTAAACAGGGAGCGTATTTCCCGCAGATATTCATCAAAACCTTCTCCCTGAAAGACCTTAACCAGAAAATTGCCGCCTGGTGCCAGCACGTCCCGGCACATATCCAAGGCCAGTTCAGCCAGATACATGGCCTTGGGAATATCCACTGCCGGGGTACCACTCATATTCGGCGCCATGTCAGACATGACGACCTGTACCTTTTGTTCGCCTACCCTTTCCAGCAGCGCCTTAAGCACAAGGGGATCGCGGAAATCGCCCTGCAGAAAATCTACGCCCACGATGGGGTCCATCGGGAGGATATCACAAGCGATAATACGCCCTTTTCCGCCGATTTGCGTGGCGACATACTGCGACCAACCGCCAGGGGCCGCGCCCAGGTCCACCACGGTCATATCCGGCCTGAAGAGACGGTCGCCTTGCTGTATTTCTTCAAGTTTAAACCAGGCACGGGAACGCAGTCCTTTTTTTTGTGCCTCAAGTACATATTTATCGCTAAAGTGTTCCTGGAGCCAGCGACTCGAGCTGCCGGAACGCTTTTTGGTCGTCATTTTATTTTCCAACTATCCTGAAAAAGGGCTTATTGTAGGATCGAGGCTCTCATGCGCCGGTTATAATCACGACCAATGTGGTGATAACTACGAGATGGCGGTAGAATGTGCCGTTTTCAATCCCAGTGTAAGTAAAAAAGACAAATGAATCTGAACAACAAACAAAAACAGCACCTGAAAGGTCTGGCCCATCCGCTCAAACCGGTCGTTATCCTGGGCGGCAACGGCCTGACGGAAGGCGTGCTGGCTGAGATCGAGCAGGCTCTCGCGCATCATGAGCTGATTAAAGTCAAGATCGCCGCCGAAGACCGCGACGCCAAAACGCTCATTGCCGACGCCATTGTGCGCGAGACCGGCGCCGTCAAGGTTCAGATTATCGGCAGCATCCTGGTGCTTTACCGTCCCTCCGAGGAACGCAAAGTCAGTCTACCTCGCTGAACCGGCGGATTCTGCTGGAAAGGTGCCATGGTGTTTAATATAGGAAAAGGCCGCTTACGGCCTTTTTCCTTTCTTTACAATTTCCGGCGTCCACAACAGATGCGCGTTACTGGTACGCGACCTTCAGGATCTCGTATTCCACATCGCCGCCCGGCGTGCGAATCAAGGCGACATCCCCCTCTTCTTTGCCGACCAGGCCGCGGGCCATGGGCGAATTGATGGAAATCAGGTTGTGCTTGAAATCCGCTTCATCGTCGCCGACGATGGAATAGGTCTGCTGTTCCTCGTTTTCCAGATTGAGGATGCTGACGGTACAACCGAAAATCACCCGGCCGTTGGCCGGCATCTTGGTGACATCGATAATCTGGGCGTTGGACAGCTTCGCTTCGATTTCCAGGATACGTCCTTCGCAAAATCCCTGTTGTTCGCGCGCGGCATGGTATTCCGCGTTTTCCTTCAAATCGCCGTGTTCGCGGGCATCGGCGATGGCTCTGATGATTTCCGGGCGACGGACGCTTTTTAAAAATTCGAGCTCTTCCCGTAATTTTTCAGCACCACGCAAGGTCATTGGAACTGGAGTCATAGCAATACCTCTAATGATTCATCCTGCAATACTCTTCATCCTGCCAATCGCCGCTTCGTTGGCCGCGCGCGGACGCACCGTCGCGGAAATTTCCGCGTTCACGGGTAAGCCCGCGCCCGCCGACTCGGCGCGCTCGACAGGAACTCGAGTGTAAAAAATCGCCGTTCTGATAACGTTCTCAGTCGTCACGGCGCAACGTTATTTCGCCACTACCCAAGCGAAAAGCAAAAAAAGCCAGGCCTGAAGAACAGTTCAGGCCAAGGGCGTTTGCATTTTGATACGTATTTTAACCCAGAGTTCCCCACGGGTCATCGTTTACTTTAACCCGGTTTGCACCGTAGTATTGCAGCACGTTACTTTGCCATTGCCGGAAATTATGCGTTTTTTACGTTTACTCACAGGATTGATCAGCGTTTTCATGCTTTCCGCCCAGGCGGCGCAGATTGAAAATTATATGGATTTACTGCCGGAAGGCGCGAATTTGGCGTTAGTGGTGCAAAAAGTCGGTTCTGCCACCCCCGTCATAGACTACCATAGCCAGCAGATGGCCTTGCCCGCCAGCACGCAAAAAATCCTCACCGCCCTGGCGGCTTTGCTGGAGCTGGGACCCGACTACCGTTTCACCACCACGCTTGAAACCGACGGCACCGTGGAAAACGGCGTGCTACACGGCGATCTTAAGGCCCGCTTTGTCGGCGATCCGACCCTGACGCGCCAGCAGTTGCGCAATATGGTGGCGCAACTGCGCCAGCAAGGCATCCGCAGCATAACCGGTAACCTGGTGATTGATACGTCGGTGTTCGCCAGCCATGACAAAGCGCCCGGCTGGCCCTGGAATGATTTGACCGAGTGTTTTAGCGCGCCGCCCGGCGCGGCTATCGTCGATCGCAACTGTTTTTCCGTTTCGCTGTACAGCGCGCCGAAACCGGGCGGCATCGCTTATGTGCGCGTCGCCTCCTATTACCCGGTGAATATGTTCAGCCAGGTACGCACCCTGGCGAAGGGTTCGCCGGAAATAAAATATTGCGAACTGGACGTGGTGCCGGGCGAGCTGAACCGCTATACCCTCACCGGCTGCATGCCTCAGCGCGCCGAACCGCTGCCGTTGGCGTTCGCCATTCAGGACGGCGCGAGTTACGCCGCCGCTATTCTGAAAGACGAATTACAACAGGCGGGTATCGCCCTTGGCGGCACCTTGTTGCGCCAGACCCATCCCACGCCGGCGGGCAGGGTGCTGGCGCAAACATCGTCGGCGCCGTTGCACGCCCTGCTGAGAATCATGCTGAAAAAATCCGATAATATGATAGCCGATACGGTGTTTCGCACCATCGGCCGCGAGTATTTTAAAGTGCCGGGCACCTGGCGCGCCGGCTCGGACGCGGTGCGGCAAATTTTACGCCAGCAAGCGGGAATCGACCTGGGCAATACCATCCAGGTGGACGGCTCCGGCCTCTCCCGTCATGATCTGCTGTCGCCGGCCACCATGATGCGGGTTCTGCAATATATCGGCCAGCACGACCAGACGCTGGATTTTATTTCAATGCTGCCTTTGGCGGGCCATGACGGGACCTTGATGTATCGCGCCGGGTTACATGAGGCCGGCGTCGACGGCAAGGTGTCGGCGAAAACCGGTTCTCTACAGGGGGTTTATAATCTGGCGGGCTTCATCACCACCGCCAGCGGCCAGCATCTGGCATTCGTGCAGTATCTTTCCGGCTATGCGGTACTGCCGCAGGATCAGAAAAACCGCCGTATCCCGCTTATCCGCTTCGAGAGCCATTTATATAAGGACATTTACCAGAATTATTAAGCGAAAGCCCGCTGCCCCGACCAGGGCCACGGGCGTCGGCCACACGGTCGCCGCCCTGGCCCCCACCGGGGGAGGCTAACGCCAATCAGCGCTCATAGAAGGTTTCCACGCCGTCTTCGTCGTCTTCGTCCCAGTCATCATCAAGCAGATCGTCTTCATCGGCGTCGGTGTCCGTGCTTTCCAACTGCTCACGATGATAGTCATCCCATTTGAACGCGACTTTTTCCGGCTCGACATCCTGCGCCGGCCGGTCTTTCGGGTGCGCGTTAAGAAATGACATCACATCCCAGCATAATGCCTTAACGCCGTCGCGATTGGCCGCCGATACCAGATAGTATTTTTCGTCCCAGCCCAGCGCCTCGGCAATAGCCTTGGCCCGCTGCTCAGCCTCTCCGGCCTCGAGTAAATCCAGCTTGTTGAACACCAGCCAGCGCGGCTTACTGGCCAGCGTCTCGCTATAGCGTTCCAGCTCCCGGACGATGACGTTGGCATTCTCCGCCGGGTCGGACCCGTCCACCGGCGCCAGGTCGATAAGATGGAGCAACACCCGGCAACGCTCGAGATGTTTTAAAAACCGGATCCCCAATCCCGCCCCGTCGGCGGCCCCTTCGATAAGTCCCGGGATATCGGCGATAACGAAGCTCTGCTCGTTATCCATGCGCACCACCCCCAGACTGGGCACCAGTGTGGTGAAAGGATAATCGGCCACTTTGGGCTTGGCCGCGGACACCGCCCGGATAAAGGTGGATTTGCCGGCATTGGGCAGCCCAAGCATGCCGACATCGGCCAGCAACAACAATTCCAGCAGCAATTGGCGATTTTCCCCCGCAGTACCGTCGGTCTTTTGGCGGGGCGCCCGGTTTACCGATGATTTAAAACGGGCATTGCCCAAGCCGTGGAAACCGCCTTTGGCCACCATCAGCCGCTGGCCGTGACGCGTCATGTCCCCCATGACCTCGCCGGTATCCTGATCCAGGATCCGGGTACCCACCGGCACCTTGATGGTGATGTCCTTGCCGCGCTTGCCAGTGCAATCACGACTCTGACCATTTTGGCCGCGCTCGGCGCGAAACGACCTCTCAAACCGGGAATCGATGAGGGTATTGAGATTCTCGTCGGCCAGAGCAAAAACGTCGCCGCCGTCGCCGCCATCGCCGCCATCCGGCCCACCGTTGGGAATGTATTTTTCCCGCCGGAAACTAACGCAACCGTTGCCGCCGTCTCCGGCAGCCACTTGAATGGCCGCTTCATCAACAAATTTCATGGGGTTTCTCCGTCATTCATTTGCCGGGCGGCTTGACAGGCAGCACCGGTCTTGATTTCGCTTGCCCTGGCCACCAGCGGTGACCGACGGCGGAGAACATCGCGCCCGCCACCACCACGAATGCCCCCACATAACCCAGGACATTCAGTGCCGGCGCGGCAAAATAATCCGGCCAGAACAAGGACAGCAAATCGGAAAATAATAAGGTAAACAACGGCGTCAGCGTGACTATGGCGCTGACCTGCGCCGCCTGCCAGCGCGCCATGGCCTCCGCCAGCGCGCCATAGCCGATAAGGGTATTGGCGCCGCAAAAAATCAGGCTGGCCAGTTGCCAACCGCTTAAATGCAGTACGGCCAAAGGCTTGGTGACCGTCGACAATGCCAATGCACATAAAATATACAACACAAACAGGATCTGTTGCGATCCCAGACGCCGCAGCAACACTTTCTGGGCCACGCCGTAGCAAACCCAGACCGCCGCGGCGCAGACGCCCAAAATGACCCCTAGCGTGTAATTCGTCAGCCGGGTGAAAATCTCCACCAGGCTGGTATTGAAAAACATCACCAGTCCGATAATCAGCAGTATAGCGCCGATGACCTGGGTGATGCGCATCCGCTCTTTCAATATCAGCACGCTCGCCGCCATCATGCCAACCGGCGAAAGCTGGCCTATCACCTGAGAAGTGGTGGGGCTCAGATATTGCAGCGATGAACTGAACAGAACGAAATTGCCCAGCAGGCCGGCGGTGGCGACCAGTACCAGTAATAGCCAGCGTTTGCGAAAAAACAACCACATCGGCGGCAGTTGGCGGCGGGGGGCCAGGATAAAGGCCAATCCCACGCTTGCCATCAGAAAACGGTACCAAACCACGGTATAGGGCTCCATATCGGCAAGCACCTGTTTCATGGCGATGGGCAACGCCCCCCAACACATGGCGGTGGTGAGCGCCAGCGCAATACCCCATCCCGCCTGCTGTCCCGCTTTCTGATTCGTCATTTTGGGTGTCTAAGACAAAATGTGACTGGAATGGAAAGTAAAAAGCCCCGCAACGTATTGCGGGGCTTACTCTGAAATCGCAGCGAGCGAAATCGAAAATTTATTCAGCGACGATGCTGACAAACTTACGGTTTTTCGGTCCCTTCACTTCGAACAGGATTTTGCCTGCCGCCAGGGCGAACAGAGTATGGTCTCTACCGCAACCGACGTTGGTGCCGGGATGGAAATGCGTGCCGCGTTGACGAACGATGATGCTGCCCGCCGGAACGGCTTCGCCGCCGAAACGCTTGACGCCAAGGCGTTTACTTTCCGAGTCGCGACCGTTGCGGGTGGAACCGCCAGCTTTTTTATGTGCCATGAGTGTGTGCTCCTCTGTTAGGCGCCGATGCCGGTAATCTTCACGTCAGTGAACCACTGACGATGGCCCTGCTGCTTACGATAGTGCTTACGGCGACGGAACTTAACTATCGTCACCTTTTCGCCGCGACCGTGCGCAACGACTTCGGCTTTTACCTTTCCGCCATTGACGAAAGGAACGCCAATCTGGATGTCATCACCGTTAGCGATCATCATCACCTGGTCAAACTCAACAGTCTCGCCTGTTGCGATGTCCAGCTTTTCCAGACGAACGGTCTGTCCTTCGCTGACACGGTGTTGTTTACCACCACTTTGGAAAACCGCGTACATACAAAACTCCGCTTTCCGCGCACTCAACTTGAAATCGTCCACAGTGCGCTATAAATATTCACAATAGGGCGCGAATTCTACGCAAAAAACCGACTTATGACAAGAGCAGAATACATACAGGCCGTGAAAAAGTGGCGGGTGACGCGTCTATCATTTATCTCTTGCCGTTTTCAAGTACAATCAGTAACACAGTTTTCGCCATTTGGCGCGATGGGTAGCGTTACTATTCTCCCCAACGGTAATTAATAAACCCGAAAGAAAATAATGAACCTCGATCAAATTACTGAACTTACCGCCCGCGATATGGCGGATGTCAACGCGATCATTCTTGGACAGATGAATTCCGAGGTCGCGCTCATCAACCAACTCGGCCACTATATCATTAGCGGCGGGGGCAAGCGTATCCGGCCCATGATCGCCGTGCTGGCGGCGCGCGCCCTGGGCTATCAGGGCGATAAGCACGTTACCGTGGCCGCCCTGATTGAATTTATTCACACCGCCACCCTGCTGCACGACGATGTCGTGGACGAATCCGATATGCGCCGGGGCAAGGCCACCGCCAACGCGGCGTTCGGCAATGCGGCCAGCGTGCTGGTGGGGGACTTTATCTATACCCGGGCCTTCCAGATGATGACCGGACTGGAATCGCTGCGGGTCCTGGCGCTCATGGCGGAGGCGGTGAACGTCATCGCCGAGGGGGAAGTGCTGCAATTGATGAATTGCAACGATCCGGACATCAGCATCGAAAGCTATATGCGGGTGATTTACAGTAAGACCGCCCGGCTATTCGAAGCGGCCGCGCATGCCTCCGCCATCCTGGCCGGCGCTACGCCGGCCCAGGAGGCCGCCCTGCGCGATTACGGGCGCTATCTCGGCACCGCGTTCCAGCTTATCGACGATTTACTGGATTATAGCGCCGACGGCAAAACCCTGGGAAAGAATATCGGCGACGATCTCAATGAGGGCAAACCCACGTTGCCGTTGCTGCACGCCATGCGCAATGGCAATCGCGAGCAGGCCGCGGTAATCCGGGGCGCCATCGAGCGGGGCAACGGGCGGCATCTGCTGACGTCGGTGCTTGAGACCATGCGCCAATGCGGCTCGCTGGAATACACCCGCCAATGCGCGGAAGCCGAGGCGGACAAGGCGATTTCCTGCCTGGCCGATCTGGACGAAAGCCCGTTTCGCCAAGCGTTGGAAAGCCTGGCGCACTCGGCGGTACAACGGCAGTTTTAAGCGCTATCTTCGCTTTGAGGGAAAAGGCCTTCCGCCGCTTTCCCATCGTTTACCGCCTGGGCGTGATTCCCAGGCGCATCATGAACTTCTCGATTCCCTCGCGCATCACCAGGCTGATGACGTTATCCCGTTCCTCCGGCAGGAACTGCTGGTAGATGGCCATCCAGGCCGATAACGGGTCGGCTTCCGGCTCGGCGGCTTTTTTTCCGGCGCGGTAAGATGGCGGGGCCTCCTCGCGCATCTCTCGCTGGGTCAATGCCCGCTGGACTTCCAGGGGCAGGCTTTCCAATGCGTATTCCAGTCCTCGTCCTTGTCCGCCGGTGCGCAGTTGCCGTTTCCAGTTTTCCCGCCGCGCACGTCCCGTGAGTCCCTGCCGGGTGTCGGGAAGCCCTGCCACACCTAAAAGCTCTTTGGTACTGAACCAGGCTTTTTTCATATCGTTGCATTCCAAAATGGGGATGCCCATTACAAAAATGACTATTTCTGGAAAATTTTTGAAAACCTTTGGGAAAATAAATGCTATATATTTTCCATAGAGAGTCCTTGTTTCCAATTCGTTTGGGTTAATTATGTTATTTATTACATTGAGTTCTCCCTAGCTCATAGCAATGGAATGGTGATATGAGTGAACGGAAAGACGATTGGCACCCGGCAGACATCATTGCGGCACTGCGTAAACGTGGCACCAGCCTGGCAGCGGTCTCACGGGCCGCCGGTTTGAGTTCGTCAACGTTGGCGAACGCACTGAGCCGGCCGTGGCCGAAAGGCGAATGGCTGATAGCGGACCGGTTGGAGATACATCCAGCCGAAATCTGGCCCAGCCGTTATATAGACCCCGAAACGAACCTTCTGATCGACAGGAAACGCCTGATACGCTCGCGATGAAAGGCTCGGACATACGGAGATTTCCCCGTCTCTGTTGTTTGTTAACTAATCCCGATGGGCTTCCGCAAGGAACTCATCGGGATAATCAAGACGCTTAAGGAGGTTAAGCACACCTTCACGCAATATGAAGGCCACAACGAAGTCACGTTCAGCATCGGAAAGCTGCCGATGTATTTCCATCCAGGTGGAAGACGGTTCCTGAGCAGACAATGTATATTCCGGCGAAGCAGACCGCAATGTCAGTGTCTTTTTAACCGTTTCGGGCAAACTTTGCCACGAGTACTCGACAGCCTTTCCTCTTGCGCCTTCGCGTCTTCGTTTTTGCCAGCCCTCTTCCCGTGCCCGGCGGTTCAAACCTTGCCTGGTTTTCGGCAATCCGCCGACGCCAATCAACTCATGGGTTGCAACCCATTCCCTTTTATTTGCCATAGTCTCGTCCCCCTCCTTGTCATGGTGATAAATTGACACTATCGCCATACCCCGCCGCGCGATCTGTCCGTTTCCCCCGGACGAATCGGTGATGGAGTTCCGTCGTTCATTTACCGTACCGTGTAGACTGTTACCGGTAGTCTTAACGGTTTCGATTCATTACATCACAAAAAAAGCGGCAAGTGCTACAGGCTAATTGAAATTTGAGATCAATGCTGGTTTTTTACACACACAAGCAGAAATAATCATTATTAATCAATCTAATAATGCCACAACTTCAAGTTTCCAAAGACATCATTTTTGCTCATTTAAATGCAACTACCTTACAGAAATAGGCCAGCCGGTTCACGGGTGGAATTCACCCAAAACCGGTCAAGATTCAAAAAAACCTGTCTATGCCCTGACGGGTTGATGTTGCGTCGCGGCGGCCAGCGAGCGACAAATCGCCGGGAACCCATTTGCCCCCACGGCGGATCGGTCAGGAGACAGACTGTCCCTCATGCCGCCCCGTGGATATAGGGATGGTCAACGTAGCCGACATAGAGGCGACTTAAAGTATATCGAGTGTGTAACCGGTGGCGATACAGTGATGACAATGCCACGCGAGACGGAAACAAGAAAGTAAAAACACCAGGCGGAAATGCCCGCCCCGATCAGGGACGGGCTAGGGCAACTCACTGATTGACAAAATTCACACCCATTTCAATATCTTTTTTCAAAACATCGCGCATCTGCTGCAACACTTGCTGTTCGTAGGCGCTAAGTGATCCGATAGGCAAATACTCCGCCACGCCTTCTTTCCCAAGCAGCAGCGGTTGGGCAAAAAAGCGGGTAAAGGCGCCATCGCCTTCAACGTAGGCGCATTCCACGACATTCGGTTCGCCGGAGAGGGCGCGCGCCAGCGACAAGCCAAAGCGTGCCGCCGCCTGTCCCATGGACAACGTGGCAGACCCGCCGCCGGCCTTGGCTTCGACCACTTCGGTGCCAGCGTTTTGAATGCGCTTGGTAAGATCGGCCGCTTCTTTTTCGGTAAAGGAAACGCCTTTGACCTGGGACAACAGCGGCAGAATGGTGACACCCGAGTGACCGCCGATAACGCGAACCTCGATATCCTCCGGCGCGCCGCCTTTGAGTTCGGCGACAAACGTATTGGAACGGATGATATCCAGGGTACTGACGCCGAATAATCTGCGTTTATCATAAACGCCGGCTTTCTTCAGCGTCTCGGCGGCAATGGCCACCGTGGTATTGACCGGATTGGTAATAATGCCGATCATGGCGGCAGGACAGGCTTTGGCGACCTGACTAACCAGATTTCGCACGATGCCGGCATTAACATTAAAGAGATCGGAACGATCCATACCCGGCTTGCGCGCCACGCCCGCTGAAATAAGAACGATATCCGCGCCGTCCAAGGCCGGCGTGGCGTCTTCACCGCTAAACCCTTTGATGTTTACCTGGGTCGGGATGTGGCTGAGGTCGACCGCCACACCGGGCGTAACGGGGGCGATATCATACAGAGAGAGTTCAGAACCGGAGGGTAGCCGGGTTTTAAGCAACAGGGCAAGCGCTTGGCCTATGCCGCCCGCTGCGCCGAGGACTGCGACTTTCATTCATATCTCCTTATTATAATAGAGAAAATTAAATGCCGACAAATCATCTGCTTAAGATCATAGTGACATCATCGGCTAAAAACAAATCAGTGATCGCAAAATTGCGAATTGACGCCGGTATTTAGCTAAATGGGCGCGCAATGTTGACCAAATTTGCCTTATTCACTTTTTTCCGTTAGCCGGCATCAGTCATGTTACCTGTGTTTATTATTAACATTACACCCAATTTACCGGACAAAACAACGACGTTTTAATAACAATTTGTTTACTTTAACACCCATGCTAAACCCGGCCGTTGCCCATCGCAGTGAGATGTCCCAAGGGTTGGTATTGCATAAAAATTCATTTAAATGCATAATTAACCCTTAATTATGGGTCAATTTCGGGTTCGATATGCGTAATCAATTAAAACAAGAAGAATTGGTCAAAGCTTTCAAAGCCATGCTCAAAGAAGAAAAATTCAGTTCCCAGGGAGAGATCGTGCTTGCCTTGCAGGAAGAGGGCTTCGAAAACATCAATCAGTCCAAAGTGTCGCGGATGTTGACCAAATTCGGCGCGGTGCGCACCCGTAACGCCAAAATGGAGATGGTTTATTGCCTGCCGGCGGAACTGGGGGTGCCAACCACCACCAGCCCATTAAAAAACCTGGTTCTCGATGTGGATTACAACGAAGCGGTCATTGTCATTCATACCAGTCCCGGCGCAGCACAACTCATCGCCCGTTTGCTGGATTCCCTCGGCAAAGCGGAAGGCATTCTGGGTACCATTGCCGGGGACGATACGATTTTCACCACACCGGCCCGCGGCTTTAGCGTCAAGCAGTTATATGAAGCCATACTGATCCTGTTCGAACAAGAGCTTTAAGAGGCGTAGGTCGTGCTGACAAAAGGGTTTGCGGCGGGGGGTTCTACGCCGGAACCGCCGAAATTTCCGTTACCCCAGTTTCAGCCTGGCAACCAGCGCATCCGGGTCAATAATTTCATTGCCACTCTGGAAGAGCATAAATTTGAGCGTGAAGCCCCTGACGACAATAGGCCAGCGCCAGCTCAGATTGGTCCAGAGCAAGATATTCCAGGCGCTGTGCATCATCGAAATCAGGGAGACCCTACAGCGCTTCCTGCTGGGCATTATTTAAAACAGCCAGTCGTTCACTTTTGCCTGTCGCTTTGCCACGCGTTGTCATCCTGATCCCGCTTAATCATGTCCGTAAGAATATGGCTATCGCCCAGGGAAAAGGGAAACTGCGGGAAAACAACCTAAGTTGTCTGATAAACAGCAAAAAGAGCTTTGCAGGATGCGCGGAAGCGGCGAGTATTCCATCAGCGATCTGGCTGAATTATTTTCCGTTTCGCGGCCGACGGTTTACCGGACGCTTTCCCGCGTACAAAAATAAAAAACTGGATTTAATGAAAATAGCAAGGAGCGGTTATGTACAACAACAATGAAGTTATCAGATACTGTCAGGCCAACAGGATCCTCGCCTTAAACTCGACCATGCAGTTTCTACCGTCGGTCAGCAGGTTACAACTCAGGTTGAAACATTAGGAAGGGGCGCTTCTTCTTTTCGGTCTACGGCCCAACCGTGCTAACAATTGTTTTTGCCCTGGTTCAGGCCTATTTTTTCCCAGGTAGTCCAGTCTGGCCAATCGGTGTTTTCTTCATAGCCGTAATGATTATTTTTGGTCGTTATGTGAAAGGGTGAAACGCTGAACACCCCAATTTGCGTGAACATTTCTAAATTTTCATAACAAATTATGAGCAAACTACTAGTAACGATTGTTATTAGTGTATACTTATTTTCGTGAAGTACATCACGCTTTTACGGGTGATGACGCTAAATTTTCATGCAAGTAAGAGAGGTGGAAAATGAAAGTCAAAACCGCTGTTTCTCTGATGGGGGTCTTATCCGCCCTTTCATTCGGTTCTTTTGCCGCCGAATCCATTAATCTTGACCAGTCGGCGTCCCTGCAACCCATGGGTAGCGTCAGCGTCAGCGGCACCGATGCCTCGCCCGCGGATATGCACCAGGCGTTAAACCAGGCCGCCGATGCCCAAGGCGCCGCCGCCTACCGGGTGGTTGAAGCCCATGACGGCGATTATTGGCACGCCACGGCGGAACTGTACAAATAAAGGCGGTTCAAGCGCCCGACCTCGGGGCCCCGGCCTTTGCCGGCCGGTTGCCGATAGCCGGAAAGGGGGCGTCCCCGGTAAATCAATGCCATCATACCGTACATCGCCTTACCCGAGAGGCCAGTTACAGGATGGCGCATACAACACCCTCAGTGAGTCTGTGTCTTTATCATGACATAAATTTCGTTAGTGATTCTCTCGTCGTCCTATCCGACGAATTTTTGCCTCCGCGTGCGGAGGCTTTTTTTGATCATAACACAGCGCGGTCAATCAAACGGCCTGGCCGGCCTTGAGGTTCAATTGCTTAAGCAGTTTTTCATGAATGCCGCCGAATCCCCCGTTGCTCATGACCAGGACGTAATCGCCGGGCTGGGAGGTTTTCACTATCATATCCACCAGGGTATCCACGTCGGCGCTCCAGTGAGCCGGTTGGACGCAGGCTTCCGCCACTTCGCTCACCTGCCAGGGAATATGCTGCGGCTGGAACAGAAAGACTTCGTCGGCGCGTCCCAGCGCGGGGGCGAGCTCATTTTTGCTTAATCCCATTTTCATGGTGTTGGAGCGAGGCTCAAGCACCGCCAGGATACGGGCTGTGCCGCCTATTTTACTGCGCAACGCCGCAAGGGTCGCCAAAATGGCGGTGGGATGATGGGCGAAGTCATCGTAGAGTTTCACGCCGTTGGCGGTACCCCGCAGTTCCAGACGGCGCCGGGCATTGATAAAACCAGCCAGGGCCCGGCAGGCATCCGCCGGCTGAACCCCCACATGACGGGCCGCGGCAATCGCCATCAGGGCGTTGTGCATATTATGCTCGCCCACCAGATCCCAGTGAACCTCGCCTACCCTCTCGCCCTGTAAAAAGACCTGAAAGACGCTGAAGTCGGCGGCGACTTTCTTGGCGCGCCAGCCGTTGTCTTCGCCGATAAACTCCTGTTCGCTCCAACAGCCCATTGCCATGACCTGCTTTAGGTGGGGATCGTTTTCCGGCAGGATAATGCGGCCCTGACCCGGCACCAGGCGGATAAGATGATGGAATTGCCGCTGAATCGCTTTGAGATCGTCGAAAATGTCCGCGTGATCGAATTCCAGGTTATTGAGCAACAAGGTTCGCGGGCAATAGTGGAGGAATTTGGAGCGCTTATCGAAGAACGCGCAATCATATTCGTCCGCTTCCACCACGAAAAACGGGCTGTCTCCCAAACGGGCCGACACGGTGAAATTGCCGGGCACGCCGCCGATGACAAAGCCGGGATGATAGCCGCATTCTTCGAGGATCCAGGCCACCATGCCGGCGGTAGTGGTCTTGCCGTGGGTGCCGGCGACGGCGATAACCCAGCGTTGCTGCAAGACCTGGTCATGCAGCCACTGAGGGCCGGAGACATAGCGGATTCCCCGCTCCAGTACCGCCTCCACACACGGATTTCCCCGGCTCATGGCATTGCCGATAACGACCAGTTCCGGCTCCGGTTCCAGTTGCGCCGGATCGTAGCCCTGGATAAGTTGAATGCCCTGTTCCTGCAACAGTGTACTCATGGGAGGATAGACATTATCATCGGACCCGGTCACCTCATGTCCCAGGGAACGGGCCAGCATTGCCAGGCCGCCCATAAATGTGCCGCAGATGCCGAGAATGTGTATGCGCATAAGTTTTCCATTTTTTAACAACGTACTGCCATCCATTCTACCGCTGCGATCGTTTGTGATAAACGGATTTAATGATGTGCTTGCATTCGCTTAAGCTAAACTGTTAATAATTATGTCGTGGTAAAGTGCACAAATACCGCTTTTTATCCGCGGCATCTCGTCTTCTTTGGTCAGGGAAAGTGTTATGAAAACGTTAGGCGAATTTATTGTTGAAAAGCAGCATGAGTTTCCGCATGCCACCGGTGAACTGACTTCACTGCTTTCCGCGATTAAATTGGGAGCGAAAATCATTCATCGCGACATCAATACTGCGGGATTGGTGGACATACTGGGTACCAGTGGCGCCAACAATGTGCAGGGCGAAGTCCAGATGAAACTCGATCTGTTCGCCAATGAAAAGCTTAAAGCGGCGCTGAAGGCCCGCGGGCAAGTGGCGGGTATCGCCTCAGAGGAAGAGGACGAACTGGTCATTTTCGACGGCGGCCGCTCGTCAAGCGGTAAATACGTGGTATTGATGGACCCGCTGGACGGATCTTCCAATATCGACGTCAACGTTTCGGTCGGTACCATTTTTTCCATTTACCGTCGGATTTCGCCGGTGGGCACGCCGATTACCGAGGCGGATTTTCTTCAACCGGGCAGTAAGCAGGTGGCGGCGGGTTATGTGGTGTACGGCTCGTCCACCATGCTCATTTATACCACCGGCTGCGGTGTGCATGCCTTCACCTACGATCCGTCCATCGGGGTCTTCTGCCTATCCCATGAAAGCGTCCATTTCCCGCCAAGCGGCAATATGTACTCCATCAACGAAGGAAATTACATCAAGTTCCCCAATGGGGTGAAAAAATACATCAAGTACTGCCAGGAAATGGACGAAGCCACCCATCGGCCTTACACGTCGCGCTACATCGGTTCGCTGGTGTCGGATTTCCACCGCAATTTGATCAAAGGCGGCATTTACATCTATCCCAGCACCGCGACCCACCCGAAAGGCAAGCTGCGCCTGCTGTACGAATGCAATCCGATGGCGTTTCTGGCCGAGCAGGCCGGCGGCAAAGCGAGCAATGGCAAAAACCGGATTTTGGATATCATGCCCGAGAGCATCCATCAGCGCAGCCCCTTCTTTGTCGGTACGCAATCCATGGTGGAAGACGCGGAACGTTTTATGCGCGATTATCCTGACGAATAATCCGTCCGCGGCCTGATATGGAACGCCCCGGAGTGGGTTCCCTCCGGGGCGTTGTTTTTAGGCTGTTTAGCCGGCTCTTGCGTCAAACCGGCCGGAACGTGATCAGGCCGCCGCTTCCTCGATTTCGACGATTTCCGCTTCCTCGACGTTTTCTTCCAAATGAAACAACGCCATACTGTGAGTCAGTTGCCGGGATTGCGATTGCAACGACTCAGTGGCGGCGCTGGACTCTTCCACCAGCGAGGCGTTTTGTTGCGCCATGGCGTCCATCTGGGATACCGCCAGGCTAACCTGTTCTATACCACGGCTTTGCTCATCGGTGGCGTTGGATATTTCGCGCATCAAACGGGTTACCCGCATGACTTCTTCGGAGATTTCATCCATGGTTTCGCCAGCGGTTTGCGCCATTTCCGACCCCTCGCCCACCCTTCCCTGGGATTCCTGGATAAGCGCCTTAATTTCTTTGGCCGCTTGCGCGCAACGGTGCGCCAGACTGCGTACCTCGCCGGCGACCACAGCGAAACCCCGCCCCTGTTCGCCGGCCCGCGCCGCTTCCACCGCCGCGTTTAACGCCAGGATATTGGTCTGAAAGGCAATACCGTCAATCACGCCCAGAATATCGGCGATTCGGCTGGAACTGGCGGATATGGCTTGCATTTTCTCAATCATATAACATACCGCCTCGCTGCCCTTATCGGCGATATCTGATACCTCTTTCGCCAGCTCGTGGGCCTTGCGGGCGTGTTCGGCATTGAGTTTAACGGTTTGGGTTAATTGCTCCATGCTGGCGGCGGTTTCTTCCAGCGCGGCGGCGGAAGCTTCCGTTCGCCGGGATAAGTCGGTATTGCCCGCCGACAGTTCCCGGGTGCCGATATCGATTTGCGAACCGGCTTCGCGCACCTCGCTCACCGCGCCGGCCAACGCATCCTGCATTTGCAACATGGCCCGGCTCAACCGCCCCAACTCATTATTGCGTCCCGCGCTGATGGGATGGTAAAGATCGCCGGCGGCTATCTGTTCGAGATGTTCAATGGCGCCATCCAGCGGACGTAACACAAAACGCCGCACCGCCAGCCAGGCCACCAGGCCGAGCGCCAACGTCACCGCGCAGGCCGCCAGGATCAGGATCTGCTGTAGCCGGGCGGCGCGTTCCGCCGTTTTCTGGATGTCCTGTCCGGTTTGCAACGCCAACTGCTGAAACTTGTCCAATTGGCTATCCATTTCGTTGCTAAGCGGTGTCAGCGTGGTTTCGAGCAGATGAAAGTATGCGGCGGTATTGGCGTCGTTCAGCGCCGCCAATACCGGTTTAAGGCCCTGATGGTCGTAACGCCGATACGCATCCCGCATCTGCCGGGCGCGTTCAGCCCCTTGGGGGGTCAGTGTGCCGACCGCCAAAAAGGCATTCATGGATTCATCGGCCTTTTGCGCCAGCGCGGCGGCTTGGACTGTCGCCGCTTTTCCTTCGTCGGTCAGCCCGGTTTCATATTTTCTCACTGCCAGAGAAGCCTCGGTGCGCGCCCTCAGCGAGGCATTGTAAGCGCGATTGAGGTATCCCAGTTCAACCCCTTGTATTTGATTGACTTTGTGTAGGGAATTTACGCTTTGCCGAATAGAGTGGACACTCATGCCACTGATAATAAAGATAATTATTGCAACCAGTCCCATCCAGGCGAAAAGCCCCGCCTTTACGGTGATATTTTTTAACATACGCTGCCTCTGCAATTCAGAAGATCCTTGCAAAAATTCGCCCGAACGAAGTGGGGTTCTTCGCCCTGTATCGGTTATCGGTCCGGCAGTATGATGCTTTAACAATTCGCGTAATTTTAATGAGTTATGTGATTTCCATCACATGATCCGAACGATACGGGCAAAAAAGCAGGGGCGGAAGAGGCCGGCGCAAACAATCGTGATATACCGCAATTTCAGTTATAATAGCCGCCACATCACATTTCGACGTGTTTAAGGAAACCGACATGAGTTTGATTCAAGTACCGGCGGGTAAAGATCTTCCCGAAGATATTTTCGTGGTCATTGAAATCCCGGCCAATGCATCCCCCATCAAGTATGAAGTTGATAAGGAAACCGGTGCGCTGTTCGTCGATCGTTTCATGTCCACCGCCATGTTCTATCCCTGCAATTACGGCTACATCAATCACACGCTGTCGCTGGATGGCGACCCGGTGGACGTGCTGGTGCCGACCCCCTATCCGCTGCAACCGGGTTCGGTCATTCGTTGCCGTCCGGTGGGCGTGCTGAAAATGACCGACGAATCCGGTGAAGACGCCAAAGTCGTCGCCGTACCGCACACCAAAATGACCAAAGAATACGATCATATCCGGGACGTCGACGATTTGTCGGAGCTGCTGCGGGCGCAAATCGCCCATTTCTTTGAAAACTACAAAGACCTGGAAAAGGGCAAATGGGTGAAAGTGGAAGGATGGGACAACGCCGAAGCCGCCAAGGCGGAAATCATCGCTTCCTTCGAGCGCGCCAAAAATAAATAATCCCCCCTTTCGCCGCCTCCGGCGAGCTAAGGCTCGTCGGAGCGTTTTACCCAATCGCCGCCCTTGAGTTGCCGCAATCCCTTGACCGGGCGTTGATAAACATACATCCAGGCGCTGCCATAAGGCGTATCGACCAAAGCGCGTTTATATTCGCCGCTTTTGGTGCGCAGCGCATCCAGTTCGGCCAAGGTGGTGGAGTCAATGCGGTAAACTTCGCAATAGACCGTCCCCTCGCCAGCCACCACCGCCGGATAATGGCCGAGATCATATAATTCGTAGCCTGATATCACATGGTCGCCCAACCATTGGCCATTGGTCATCCAGTGGCTGTTGCCCTGATTGCGTCGCAGACTGCCGTAAACAATTATTCGCATCGTTAAAACTCGAACTGATAAAGCAAATCCAGCGCCTGATTAAGACCAGACACCGCTTCCAGGTAAAGTCGCGGCATTAAACGGTAACGTAGCGTTAGCGTTGCCAATGAATCGTAAATACCCACACCGTATTTGACCTGAAGATCACGGGTGACGTTGCCGCTCACCACCACCTGGGATTCGTCGCCGACCCCCTGGGTATCCAGCGTCAGATTGCTCACGCCGAAGGCCGCGCCGATTTTACCCACAAGTCGACCGCTTTGCGCAACCCCCATACCGATCAACATCGATGTCATCATACTACTGTCGGCGCCAGGAGTATCCAGCCCTTGGCCGCGCAAAAGGTAAGACAGCGCTTCCTGCTGCGATTTGACCGGATCACTGAACACTTCCACTTTTGGCTGATCGGCCATGCCGGTCACCCGGACCCCCGCGGTGACGCCATCGGCGGTGGAATCCGGGTTGCGAATGGCCTCGATATTCAATAGCGGTTGGGAAGGCGAACCGGCGAAGATCAATTGGCCGCGACGAATGATCAGATCCTGGCCATAAGCCCTGAAACGGCCGTAGGGAATATTGATTTGTCCGTGCAGCCCAAGCCCCTCCTTATCCTGGACGACATTCAGGTCGCCGCCTAGCCGCGCCTTGAGGCCAAAAGCGTCCAACCGGACATCATTGCCCACATGGATTTTCAGGTTGCTGTTGATAACCATCGCCGTGCCGGGTTCGCTGACCGGCTGAAGATTCTCGTCCAGGATCACTTCGTCGGGGGAGACGGCCACCGCGCTGGGCGGCAGTTCCTGTACTGTGATACGCGCCCAGGGAATGTCGACATTGCCGTTAAGGGTCAGCATTTGCGGCGACGCTTCCAGGGTAATGTTCGGCGAGGCATCCAGCCGGACCATCGGCGGCAACGTGATCCTGACCCGGCTACCTTGTGCGGCGATCCGGGCGCGCCAATCGTCGAGACGGCTCCAATCCGCGTCGCCGCTCAGGTTAAGCTGACCGCTGGTGGTGTGAACCACGCCTTGCAGGGTGGAACCGCTGCCGTTGAAGTTCATGACCAGTTGGCTTTCACTCATGGCAAACGGCATCCAGTTGGCGCGAACCCATGCCCGCTCCAGCGCCAAACGACCATAGAGCAACGGCCGGGCGCCGGTGCCGCCGAGGCGCAGCGAGGCGTTGACCTGTCCGGCGGCATGTTCTTCGCGGGACAACACGGGGTTGAGCAGGGCCAACGACAGGTTTTCAATGGTGACCTCCCCGCCTAAACGGCGGACATTGCGGGGATCGGCGACTTGAACCCGCCCGTTGAAACGCCCGTTGCCGGCAATGCCGATTTGCCAATCAAGCGTGGCCCGGTCATGCTCCAGGCCGGCTGAAACCGTGAAGCGGTCAAAGTCCACCGGCAGGACGCCGCCTTGCAGCGTCTGTCGCGCTTTGATTCCGGAGCCGGTCAGAACAATTTTGCCCTGAGGGAGAGCGCCGCCCGGCTGCCAGCTCAGATTGGCGTCGCCGCTGAACGTCCCGCTGAGGGCCGTATCGGGCGGCAGAAGCGGTTTAAGCATCGCCAAATCAAAACGTTCAAGCCGCACCGCCGCCTGTCCGCTCGCCCCAAGCCGGATATCGGCCGGGACGCAAAGACGGGCATTGGGGTTTTGCCAGCAATGGGGGCCGATTATGACCGTCTGCGCCTGTTGCTGGTAATCAATGGTCATGGGACGGGTCAACAGCCATTCGCCCACCGGCGTGGCGAACCGGGTTTGGCTCAGGCTGCCGCGCCAGCGCTGCTGCGCGCGATCATAGCCGCCTTGTAACGTCAGATGGCCCGATACCGGTTCGCCCCGGATATTAAGTTGCAGCCGATGCGCCTGTTCGTCGCCGGTCAGCGCCAGGGTCAGGCGGCTGACGGTCATGGCGTCACGCCGCAGGTCATCCACTTCCAGCCGTAGATCGCCGCCCACCTTATCACTTGACCGCACATTGCCGTTAAGCGCGACACGCCGGACGGTCAGGGCTTGCCAACGCAGACCGGACGCGGCCAGGTCGGCCGTGATTTGCGGCGCGTTCCGGCTACCGCGCGCTTTGAGGGCGCCCCGAATGGTACCGGCCAGTCCGGGGAGCGCGCCATTCAGGTTAGGGGCGTCGATAACGGCGTCCAGCGCCAATTGGTCGTTTATCTTCCCGTTGACCGTCAGGTTATTGCGCCCCAACGCCAGCCGGAGCGCGTCAACCTCCCATTGCCCGGCGGCATTGCCGGCGAGAGAGCCGCGGACACTGACGGCGTTTTGCCGGACGACGCCGTCCAGCGCCAGTTCCGGTATGCGCAATTGCCAATTGCCGCCGTACAGGCTACCGGTCATCGCCAGCTTGCCCGCCAGCCGGGCCGGCCATTCCGGCCATTGCCGGGAAGTATCGATACCGCTAAGCACCAGTTGACTGCGCCAGCTAACCGCTTTGCGCCAGTCCACCAGCGCCGTCAGATCCGCATGCCCCTGCAGGGCCGCGATACGAAGCAAGGACAGGGTGAATTGCCCGGTATCGCCCTTGCCTTGCAAGGTGACTTCCGCCGACGGCAACCCTTCGCCGCTCAGGGAGGCGCGGATATCCAACCTGTAATCCGTCGCTTTGCCGTCCAGCCGCAACGCCAAATCGCGGGCCTGGTACTCCGGCTGGCCGGTCGTCGGCCATTGCAGACCGGGACTTTCCACGGTCAGGGCGAGCGGCAGCCCCGGCTCCGCCAAACGTGTGCGTAGGTTCAGCCGCGTTTTGACCGGACCGGAAAGGTTCACCGCGACGGCCAGTTGATCCCGCAGAGCGCCATCCAGGTTCAATTTGATCTTTTCCCCTGCGAACGGAGCCATTCGCACGGCGGTATTCAACGTCAGCGTCAGCGGCCATTGTCCGCTCAACCTGGCCTGGCCGCTGGCGTTGAGCAGTCCTTGCGGCGCGTCGACGCGCAATCGCCGCAAAACGACTTGCCCGTCGTTCGCCTCGGCCTGTAAAGCGAAACTGTTCAGTTGTAAATCGGTATCGCCGGTCAGTCGCCAGTTTTCGCCCGTCAAATCGGTCAGCCGCAGGTTAAGCGGTAATACCGTTTCCGGCAGCGCCGGCAGAAGGGGTTTGGCGAAAAAGGCTTGCAGGGTTTGTTGGAGGGATGGCGGCGGCGCATCCGACGGCGGATGGGTATCCCGCGCCGCGGCAACGGCCTGTTCGGTCGCCGCCGCGGCGGTCTTCGGCAACGCGACGAGCAGATTGCGGATGCGGGTCGGCGTCAGGGTCAGGGTATTGCCGCGAAACGCCATTCCGCTTTGCAGGCTGCCAAGCGCGACCTGCGTATCGTCGATACGCACCTGTACGCCATTTATCGCCAGATGGCGCAAAATCAGCGGGTACGGCGTGCTGATAAGGCCGCCCGTCTCCTGGGCGGGGGTCCGGCTCTCCGCCGCCGGCGGTAATTCGCCGGTGGTGACCCGCACATCCACCTGATCCAGTGAAAAATCATTTAAACACAGCTGGCTATGACGAAGGCACGACGGATCCAGCGCCAGGTGAAAACGCGCTACCCCGACCGTCACTCCCGGCATACGGTAACGCAGGCGCCGGATCGTTAAATCCCGCCAGCCGCCGTCAACCTGGCCGATTTCCAACCCCGGCACCCAGCGAGCCGCGCCGGTCAGCAAGAGATGCAGGCCGCGGGCGGTACCGAGCAACAGCGCCACGGCGCACAACAGCACCAACAGCAAAGCCGCCGCGCCCAAGCCGATTTTTCTCGCCAGGCTCATAGCTCGGTCCCCAGGCCTATGTAAAACTGTAATCCGTGGGTATCCGGATCGCCCACCGGCGCGGCCACATCCAGTTTGATCGGCCCCACCGGCGATTGCCACCGCACGCCCACCCCGGCGCCGGTTTTCAAATGCGTATGGCGGATATCATTGACCGCCTGGCCGGTATCGACGAATGCCGCGCCCCACCACCGGCCGGTCACGTTGTATTGGTACTCCAGCGAGCCGGTCGCCAGTTTGGAGGCGCCGGTCAGCTTGCCGTCGTCGTCCCGCGGCGAGATGGACTGAAAACGATAGCCGCGGATGCTGCGATCGCCGCCGGCGAAAAAGCGCAGCGAAGGGGGAACCCGCTCGAAGTCGCTGGTTTCGATCCAGCCCAGATTGTAGCGGGCCACGAACCGATGCCGGCGCGCCAATGTGCGAACCCAGACGTTTTGCGCCTGGAGGATGTAAAAATTCACATCCGAGCCCCAGGCGGTACTCGAGACATCGACGGAATATCGCTGGCTGTCGCCCCAGGTGGGCATGGTGCCGCCCCGCTGCCGGGTTCGGTTGACGGTGAATCCAGGGTAGATCAGCATGGTGGTGTCGGTTACCGTGCCCTGGGTAAAATGGTCAAGACTCCAGCGCAAATTGACCGACCGTTGCCAGCCGCTGGAGAAATTCCAGAAACGCGCCACATTCAATGTGGTGGAATCGGCATTCGTGTCATTCAAATTCTGCCGCTTGAATCCGCCCTGGACCAGGTAATATTGTTCCAACGGGCTTCGGTACACCGGGATTTTATAACTCAGGTCGAGGTCTTGTTCCGGCGCCGACAGGCTTACGCCGGTTTGCAGGCTATGACCGCTGGCATTTAGCCAGGGACGATTCCAGGTGGTCCTGACCCGCGGCCCGATATCCGAGGCGAATCCGCCGCCGGTTTCAATAATATTGCGGCTGCGCGGCGTGACCACGACGTCCAGCGGTAGCGTTTTACTGACCTTGCCGCTGGCGAAATCCGGCGAGACCACCACGGAGTTGAACCAGTTGGTGGCGGACAGCTGCCGGTTCAGTTCCGCCAGATCGGTGGCGTCGTAAGGATCCCCGGGTTTTATGGAGGGGATGTTGGCCAACAGGTCCGGTCTGATTTGCGAACCCTGAAAGTGAATCTCGCCGAAACGGTAACGGGGGCCGCTGTCGAAATCGACATTCCAGAACGCCTGATGCCGGCTGGGCGACACCGCCAGTTGCCGTTTAAGAAACCGGGCGTCAAAATACCCGTTGCGCACGGCCAGCCCCGTCAAGCCATCGATGAATGCGGTATAATCGCCATGATTGAGAACGGTGCCGACCGCCGGACGGCTGCGGCGGACCAACCGCCCATATGCGGCATCGCGGCTGGCGCCGCCGCGCAGAAGGATATCGGTACCGGCGATTTTGACCGGCTGCCCGGGGGTGACTTTCGCCAATAGCACATCCCGCCCCCCGTGTTCCGCCGGACGGAAGGTGAAAACGATTTGCGGCTCATAATAGCCCAGCGCGCGCAGCCCTTCGCGGATGACGCCGTCAACCCGCGTTTGAAACCGCGCGTCGGCCGTGACTTCGTCCGCGCCTATGGTGGACAGCCGCGCCCGGACATTGCGTTGCAGTTCCCCCTTTAGTCCCTCAACCTGCAACCGGACATTGGCGGCATGGGACCAGGGTGTTACCGCTAACACACAAAGCAGGCAGACAAGGCGATTTTTTGGCAAACTGGCTCCTGAATTTGCTTTCCCAGAAATGGAACTCCATACGCGCTGGATCGCCATCGTTTCAGATGATAACCGGCCTCGGTGATTGTTATCATCCGTTTGCCCTAAAATACAGTCTTACAAAGATATCTCAACGTAAAATTGGCGTTTATTGTCTGTAAAGTAAATGTGTTAAACAACAGACTATCGCCCATTTTTACGATAAATCGCTCATACAGGAGTCCCCCGATGGACATTTTCAAGAAAAACCAGAGGGTAGCGCAGCATGACGCGTTACCAGGCCGTACAACGCCGATGCCGGTGGCGACCACGCATAGCGTTAACGGCCACTCCATGACGCAGGTCCCGGATGGCATGGAGGTGGCGTTATTCGCGATGGGCTGTTTCTGGGGCGTCGAAAGGCTGTTCTGGGCGTTGCCCGGCGTCTACAGCACGGCGGCCGGCTATGCCGGCGGCTATACCCCCAATCCCACCTACCGCGAGGTTTGTACCGGTCAGACCGGCCATGCCGAGACGGTACGGGTGGTGTTCGATCCCTCGGCCGTCTCCTATGAGGAATTGTTGCAACTGTTCTGGGAAAACCACGATCCGGCGCAAGGAATGCGGCAAAAAGGCGATATCGGAACGCAATACCGCTCGGCCATCTACGCGGTGACGCCCGCCCAGAAATCCGCCGCCGAGGAAAGCAAGGGGCGGTTTCAGACGGCGATGGCACAGTCGGGCGATGATCGGAACATTACCACCGAGATAGAACCGGCCACGCCTTTTTATTATGCCGAAGACGAACACCAGCAATACCTGCATAAAAACCCGCAGGGGTATTGCAGCCTCGGCGGTATCGGCGTTTGCCTGCCGGCGCAGGCGTAATCATTAGCGGCCTTGGCCTGGCTGCTGTTATACTAGACGGGTCGCCGGCGCAAGCCGGCGACCATTGCACTATTCCTGGTTGTCAAATCATTGCCCGGCGAAGGCGCGCTGAAATCATCCAGCCCGAAGTGGTCAGATTATGTTAAACAGTATCCTGCTTATTTTGCTCCTCATCGCGGTGAGCGCCTTTTTCTCCGTTTCGGAGATTTCCCTGGCGGCCGCGCGCAAGATCAAGCTTAAGGTCATGGCCGACGAGGGCAACATCAACGCCCAACGCGTGCTGCAACTCCAGGAAACGCCCGGTATTTTTTTTACCGTCATTCAAATCGGTTTGAACGCGGTGGCCATACTCGGCGGAATCGTGGGCGACGCGGCCTTTTCGCCGGCGTTTTCAGCCATTCTGGTTCGCTTTATGTCGCCGGAGCTGGCCGATCAGATCAGTTTCATCATTTCCTTCACCCTGGTTACCGGTCTGTTCATCCTGTTCTCGGACCTGACCCCGAAACGCATCGGTATGATTTCTCCCGAGGCTTGCGCCGTCTGGATCATCAACCCCATGCGCTTCTGCCTGCTGGTCTTCCGCCCGCTGGTATGGGCGTTCAACGGTTTGGCCAACGTCATCTTCCGGCTATTGAAGCTGCCGATGGTGCGAAAAGAGGACATCACCTCCGACGACATCTATGCGGTAGTGGAAGCCGGCGCCCTGGCCGGGGTGCTGCGCAAGCAGGAACATGAGCTTATCGAAAACGTGTTTGAGCTGGAATCGCGCACGGTGCCGTCTTCCATGACTTCGCGCGAAAGCATCATCTATTTCGATCTGCGCGAAACCGAAGACAGCATCAAGGAAAAAATCGCCACCCATCCCCACTCGAAGTTTCTGGTCTGCGACGCCAATATCGACCATATCGTCGGCTATGTGGACTCCAAGGACTTGCTTAACCGCGTGCTGGGCAATCAAAGCCTGGCGCTCAACAGCGGGGTGCAGATCCGCTCGGCATTGATCGTACCGGATACCCTGACACTGTCCGAGGCGTTGGAAAGCTTTAAAACCGCCGGCGAGGACTTCGCCGTTATCCTCAATGAATATGCGTTGGTGGTCGGCATCATTACGCTAAACGATGTGATGACCACGTTGATGGGCGATCTGGTGGGTCAGGGACTGGAAGAGCAGATCGTCGCCCGCGACGAAAATTCCTGGCTTATCGAGGGCGGCACGCCCATTGACGATGTGATGCGGGTATTGGATATCGAGGAATTCCCCCAGGCCGGCAATTATGAAACCATCGGCGGTTTCATGATGTTCATGCTACGCAAAATCCCCAAGCGCACCGACTTTGTCCGCTATGCCGGATACAAATTTGAAGTAGTGGATATCGACAGCTACAAAATCGATCAGTTGCTGGTTACACGCCTGGAAGAGAAATCCACGCTGATTTTGGCGCAAACCAGCGATTCCAGCCATGTGGCCTAAGGGACGGGCGCTGGGGTGACGTCGGTCGAACGCGTGGATGGGTGAGCGGAAGCGTGGGCGGATTGCCTCTGCCGGCTTATCGCCCGCAGAGGCGGGGCCGTCAGGCCAATTCGGACTGTAGTCGCATGATCTGACGATTGACTTCGGACATCACATGGTAATGCTGCTTATCACGGACCTTAGGGGGTAAAATCTTGCCTTTATCGAATTCAAAGGCACCGAAGCCTTTGATGTAGATTCTGCCGCGGAATAAGGTCTTTACATAAGTTGCTACTTTAAGAGCGTTAAAGCGATGGAAGATTCTCATTTTTTTACTTTGCTCCCGTGATTGACTTCGTCCTGCCCTGCGCTTGCCTTTCGGCTTGTGCATCAACACTACTTTCTTTAAGAGCGAAGATATGTGCTTTAGTTCACGCAGTTTCAGGACTGCTACGCGGTATTTACATAATTTGACAGAATGGCATATTCGTTCTGTCATTTAACGCAGTGCGTTATGCTGGTCAGGTCCCATGAGGAGTCGTTCCATGTTTCGCCGTTATGTCCTTATCATTTTGCTATGGCTTATCTCCTTCGGCCTTGAGGCCCAAAATCTCCGGATAGGCGCGCCGCTTCCCAAAGTGGGTATCGCCTATCAGGGTGAACTGCTCTACCAGGATAATGAGTTTAGCTACAAATTTTGGAATAGCGCGCAGCTCACCGGAAAAATTCATCTCATTCAGCATATCGCCGCCCGCACTTCCGCAAGCGAAATGAACGCCGCCATGATTGAGTCAATCCGCAAGGCCAATCTACCGTTAAAATATTACCAGACGACGACAATCATGAACGGCGACGACACCTTGCTCGGTGACGGTACCTACGCGGGCAATTGGCTGAAAAACAACAAAAAGCAATCGCCGCAATGGCAATTTATCTTGGATGGGCACGGTAATGCGCGCCGGGCCTGGGGCCTTAAGGCCAAAAGCTCGGCGATTGTGGTGACGGATGACCGCGGACGGGTGCGCTATGTGAAGGAAGGCCCTCTGACCCTCCAGGATGTCCAGCAGGTCACCGGTTTAGTGCGCCGTCTCTTGCCCAGGGGCGCACGCTGAAGGGACTTAGAACAACGATACCCTGAACCCCGGATTGAGAAAGGATTCCCGCGGATGATAGTCCAGCGCGCGCCCGGACCAATCGTTGACCACAGCCCCGGCCCCGAGGGCCACCGCATGACCGGCGGCGGTATCCCAGATATTGGTTGGCCCGAAACGGGGATAGAGTTGGGCGCTGCCTTCCGCCACCAGGCAAAACTTCAGCGATGAGCCTATGGTCACCGTCTGGTGCTCGCCCAATTGGCCAAGGTAATCCTGTAATTCCTGGTCGTCGCTATGGGAACGGCTGATGACCACCAACGGCGGACGCGCTTCTTTACAGTGAATAGCCAATCGTTCACCTTCAGCGGCCGTTTTCCAGGCCCTGCCATCGGCGGCGGCATAGAGGGTATTGCCAACCGGGGCATAAACGACCCCCATTACCGGCGCGCCATCCTCTATCAGCGCGATGTTTACCGTGAATTCGCCGTTACGCCGTAAAAACTCCTTGGTGCCGTCCAGGGGGTCCACCAGCCAATAGCGGCTCCAGCCGCGCCGGATTTCCCAGGCGGGCGGGGCTTCCTCGGACAGCACCGGGATTTCCGGCGCCAGTTTCGCCAAACCGGCGGCGATGGTACGGTGGGCGGCCAAATCCGCGGCGGTCAGCGGCGAATCATCCTGCTTATGCGTCAGACCCAGCGGAATATCGCCCGCGTACACCCGCATAATAGCCGCCCCCGCCTCGCGCGCCAATTGGCTTATTTCTTCAATCATTACGCACCTCGGACAAATTGCTGCTTTACATTGCGCGTCATCCTTCAAGCGGCCTTCTCAGCCAGCCAGACGCGGCCATCCCGTTTAGGGGATCCGCCGCGACGTTTGAAAGCACCCGCGTATAAAAAGACTAGTTTTTTTTCCTTCGAAAAGCCATTCGAATACGGCGCCACAACGCCGGGGCGGCAGTTTAACGATAACGGCGTCAGAGAATCTCCAACAGTTCGACATCAAAAACCAATGTACTGAAAGGGGGTATGGACGCGCCGGCGCCACGTTCGCCATAGGCCAGATGATGAGGAATAAACAATTCCCAGCGCGAACCGACCGGCATCAGGGTCAGTGCCTCGATCCAACCGGGAATAACGCCGTTTACCGGGAATTCGGCGGGTTGACCGCGCTGGACGGAACTGTCGAAAACCGATCCATCCAGCAGACGGCCGGTGTAATGCACCCGTACCCGATCCTGGCGCACGGGAATGGCGCCCTGCCCTTCTTGCAGCACTTTGAACTGCAGACCGGATTCCGTTTGGCGGACCCCTTCTTTGCCGGCATTGTCTTCCAGGAAGCGCCGGCCTTCGGCGGCGAGTTGCTCCTGACGCTCGTGACGCGCCGTATCGGCCCGTTCATGGACGATACGCAGCGCCCGATGGATAGCGTCCACCGGCACCGACGGCGGACGTCCCGCCAATGCGTCGCCGAGCCCGGCCAAGAGGGCTTCGGGCAACAAGTCCTCCAGGCCCGATTCCCGAAGTTGCTGCCCTACCTGCAGACCGATACCGTAACTGGCCTGCGCCTCGACGCTATCTAAAGAGGTTGTCGTCATCATTTTTCCTTGATTTGATAAAAAGCGAAAGGCGCAGCATATCAGCGCCAGCGTTTGAGGTAAAATCCTCCTAATTAGGGAATGTGTGCGACAATGCGCGATATACGATATCGGCGGCCGGGTTGATAAGGCATGGTGGAAAGGTTGGCAGCGCTCTATACTTCCCGGTGTAAGCAATAAAATAGTGCAAGAGAGGTTAGCATGGGCAGAATTGCCCGCGGGAAACACAGAGGCCCGGGCGGGATCTTGCCGGCTTTCGGCAAATTCCAATGGCCGCCGGCGAAATCTATCCGTCCCGGAGATGAATCCCAAGCAATAGGCCGTCCGATGCTCAACTTACTGAAAAAAATCTGGTACTGGCCGGAGCAATTGCACTGGATGCATCCGTTGCCGTTGTTTCATCGGCGAGGGCTGCTGATTTCGGCGGCGCTCATTATGTTGGCCTTGCTCTGGCCTTATTCTCCCGATGATCGCGTTGCCACCGGCCGGAATGCGGAAAATCAGGCCGGTCCGGGCGATGTCATGCAAGCCGAACTGGCGGATACCGATACCGCCGGCCATAGCGCGCCCCCCGCGGCGGATGAGGTGCGGAAATACCGTATCGTGGAGGGCCAGACGCTGGCGCAGTTGTTTCGGCAGCATAATCTGCCGGTGGCGGACGTGTTCGCCATGGCTCAGGCGGAAGGAGACGATAAACCGTTAAGCAACCTGCACGCCGGGCAACAGGTGGTGATTGATCTTAATGCCCAGGGTCTGGTGGCGTCGCTGGAGATCGAGGTCAGTCCCACCGCCAGCATCAAGTTCATCCGGCAGCCTGACGGTGCTTACCTGCGCCGATGAATGCATCCCGGCCGACGGGATGTCTGGCGAGGGTCTTCCCCGTCCCGCGCCCCGAAACGCAAAACGCCGGCAATTTGCCGGCGTCCTGATAGCAACCTAAGCGGAACGATTAGGCTTCAGCGACAACAATGACGTTCAGGTGGGCAAAAATTTCGCCGTGTACCTGGATGCTGATGTCATGATCGCCGACCGTGCGCAAAACACCATTCGGCAAACGCACTTCGCTCTTGGCGACGTCCACGCCGGCCGCGGTAATGGCGTCAGCGATGTCGCGGGTGCCTATTGAACCGAACAGTTTGCCTTCATCGCCGGCTTTCGAGGCGATAGTGACGCTGACCAACGCATTGATCTTGTCCGCGCGGGCTTGCGCGACGGATTGTACTTCGGCCAGTTTGGCTTCCAACTCGGCGCGGCGCACTTCAAAATACTCAATGTTTTTCTTGGTCGCCGGTACGGCCATGCCTTGCGGCACCAGGAAATTACGGGCGTAACCCGCTTTAACGTTAACTTGTTCACCCAAGCCGCCCAGGTTGGCGACTTTATCAAGCAGAATGACTTGCATTACCTTATCCTCTCAAAGTCTTATTGGACAAAGACCGATCACTGATGACGATCAGTGTACGGCAGCAGAGACAGGTAGCGCGCACGCTTGATCGCGCGGGCCAACTGACGTTGGTATTTGGCACGAGTACCGGTAATCCGGCTCGGGACAATTTTACCGCTTTCGGTGATATAGTTTTTCAGCGTAGCGATGTCTTTATAGTCGATCTCGATTACGCCTTCCGCGGTGAAGCGGCAGAATTTACGACGACGGAAATAACGTGCCATAAGGCTAGTCTCCAGAATCTATCAATTCAATCTGCTCGGCATGCAGCACCATTTTGGTTAACCCGTTGCGCGATTGATGGCAACACAGAAAGCCCTGAATGATGAGTTGCGTGCCGACCGTTATACTGCGAGTTATCTCTTGTGATTGTTTTCCGCTGACCACCACGGGTATTCGACACCATGCTAGTCGGGGAAAGCCGGCCTCCTGCTGCTGCGAGCGATGCTCTAGCACGAACTGGCAGTGAGGAATGCCTGACGGGCTGACCTTGCGCATGAGTGTCCCGCACACGGTGCCGGACAGCATCAGACGGTTAGCCGCCATCACTGATTACTCTTCAGAATCCCCAGCATCATTGTCATCGCTGGCTTCGGCGGCGAAATCTTCACGACGCTCGCGGCGTTCGTCTTTCGCTTTCACCATCGGCGAAGCTTCGGTAACGGCATGCTTAACGCGCATGATCATGCTGCGGATAACGGCGTCGTTGAAGCGGAAGTTGGTTTCCAGCTCGTCGATCACTTCCTGGGGGGCTTCGACGTTCAACAGAACGTAGTGAGCCTTGTGCAGTTTATTGATCGGGTATGCCAGTTGACGGCGCCCCCAGTCTTCCAAGCGATGGATGGTGCCTTGCGCATTGGTGATAAGACCGGTATAGCGCTCGATCATGCCGGCGACCTGTTCGCTCTGGTCGGGATGAACCATAAAAACGATTTCGTAATGACGCATACAGAACTGCTCCTTACGGATTATTCAGCCTCCCGTCCGGGTCAACCGCGGCCCATGGAGGCAAGGAACGTGATTTAGGTGCGGTCGAAAAATGACGCGCAATAGTACATTTATGACGACGGGAATACAAGAGCCGGGCAAGCAAAAAATCGCCGTTGCGCTGCCAGGGGGCTTTAAGACATAAAAATTAATATGCAAATTAATTAATTGACATTGAAGTTTTCAATCAAAAAATTTGAAAATGTCAATCAATAAAGTCATATTTCCTGCACAGACAGGCTGGCATATACTGATTGCTAATTAGGCAGCACCACTGGCCCGCGCCAATCCGTTTTTGACTATCCCGGCACCAGGGATACCATAAGAATAACGACATCGTGATCCTTTTTGGCCCCCGCGGGGGCTTTTTTCTTGCCGCAAACCACGAAAGCCCCACCGGACGCCAGCCTTGGCGCATTTACAAATTCCCCTGGAAAAAGCGGACGGCCGCCGCCAGCGCGGTCACGGTTATCTTGTGGCCGATGCCCGGTTCGGTCAGATAGGTCGCCTGTCCGGCCAGACCCGCGGCCGCCAACGCCGCATACACCCGGCGGCTTTCCGCCTCCGGCACCAGCGGATCGGCCTCGCCGTGCCAGAGCAGCAACGGCCGATCGCCGAGCTTTGCCAGTTGATGGAACACGTCATATTCGGCCAAGGGGGCCAGACGGCGTTCGAACTCACGGCGCCGGGCGGGAGAGGTGGGCGGTATCGGCGGAAACAACGTTTCGGGCAAACGCCGGAAATCCCCCGAGCCCATGAATTCAGCCACCGCCCGCAGCCAGGGATAGCGCGCCATGGCGCCAAGCGCGGTCATGCCGCCCATGGACGCGCCGCCGACGCCGATACGCGCGTCCGCAATCAGTCCCCGCCGCGCCAGCGCATCCTTGAGCGCCGGCAACTCGTCGATATTGCGCCGCAAAATGTCCCAAAAATGCGTCAACCGCCGCTGCTCATCACCGTCAAAACGGGCGCCGTGCATGTCCGCGTCCGGCAGGATAGCCCTGAAACCGGCTTTGCCCAGCGCATAACCAAAATAGCTATAGACCTCTTTGGAAGAGGTGTAGCCATGGTAGAACAGTACGGTCGGCAGCGGATCCTGATAACGCCCCGCCGGCACGGCATGGATAACGTCGATGCCGTCCAAGATTTCCTGATGCATTTCGACCATCGGGTCCCTCTTTTGTGCTTTATCGGGGCGGCGGCCGGGATGACCGGCGATAACCGCCAACCCGCCGCCGGCCCCTTTGCTAATTTATGCGCAAGGGCATCGCGGAGCGGGAGAGTGCGATATACTATCCGGGTTCCCTTAACAGGCGCACCCCTATGATATCGTTTAATCGTATGGTATTGGCCCTGATGCTGCTGACCCTGGCCGGATGCAGCGTGTTGCAGGGTAAACCGGTTCCGCCGCCGCCGCCGGCCGATCACGCGCAGGAAATCCAGCGCGACCAGACCAGCACGCTGACGCCTATCGGCCGAGTCACCGCGCAAGAGCGCGGCAGTCCGATGGATGTCGAGCAGGCGATACGCGATCAGGCGAATGCCCGCCATGCCACTTACTACCAGATTATCGCACTCTCGGAAATGATCACCCCCGGGATATGGCGCGCCGAGGCGATCCTGTACCGCTGATGCCGCCTGGCCGGGCCTGATCGCGCGGCCGACGGCGCCGATAAGTCGAAAGACGGCCTCGTACCCGGCGTTTTAGACCGCTTGCCGTTGCCTGACCGCCTCGAACAGGCATACGCCGGCGGCCACCGAGACATTCAGCGAGGAGACCGTACCCGCCATCGGGATACTGACCAGTTCATCGCAATGTTCGCGGGTCAGCCGGCGCATTCCCTCGCCTTCGGCGCCCATGACCAACGCCAGCGGCCCCGTCAGTTGACTTTGATAGAGGGTATGATCCGCCTCTCCCGCCGTACCCAGAATCCAAATCCGGTACTGTTGCAGCAATCGCAGGGTGCGCGCCAGGTTAGTCACCCGGATAAGCGGCACATTCTCCGCCGCGCCGCTGGCCACTTTGCGGGCGATGGCGCTCAGGGGGGCCGAGCGATCCCGCGGCACAATGACCGCATCGACGCCGGCGGCGTCGGCGCTGCGCAGACAGGCCCCCAGGTTATGGGGGTCGGTAACGCCGTCCAGCACGAGCAAGAGTGGGCTGGTCAGCCGTTCCAGTAAACCGGCGAGATCGTTTTCCTGATATTGCCGGCCTTCTTTGATGCGCGCCACGATCCCTTGATGGACCTCGCCTTCGACTTTTTGGTCGAGAAACTGACGATTGGCAACCTGCACAGGGATGCCGGCCGCCTCCAATTCAGTCACCAGATTGTGCAACCGGCGATCATCCCGGCCTTTGATGATATACACATCCAGAAAACGCTGCGGATCGCGTTGTAGCAATGCTGTAACGGCATGGATACCGTAGATGATTTCGCTCATGTATTAACATATTCCCGGCGGGCCAAACGCCCGCGTTAACCTGTCCCGCCGCGTACCGGACAATAACGCCGCCAAACCGTCGGACGTCAGCCCTTTTGCTCGGCGGCGGCTTTTTTCCGGCTGCGTTTCGGCTTGGCCGAAGCCGCGTTGTCCGCTGCGGCATGTTTTTTGTTCTTTCTGCCTTTGGATTTACCCGACTTGGCTTTGCTTTCGGCGCGCTCGCCATCCCGAAAGGCGCTGTCCGGTTCGAAATTACCCGCCTGTTTTGCCGAACGCCGCCGACGCGGTTTCTTATCGCCGCCCTCCGCGCCTCGGGCCGACAGCGCTTCCCGGCGACGATCGGTCTTGCCAGCGCCCCTCGGCTGGCGCCGGCTGGAAATCAGGGAAAAGTCGATTTTCCGTTCATCCATGTGTACCGCTTCAACCCGGATTTCCACGACATCGCCCAGACGGTAGACCCGGCCGCCGGACTCGCCGATCAACCGCTGACCGATATTGTCATAACGATAATAATCGTTGTCCAGTGAAGACACATGCACCAGGCCATCGATAAACAAATCGTTCAGACGGACAAAAAAGCCGAATCCGGTCACACTGGAAATGATACCGCTGAATTTTCCTCCCACATGATCCTGCATGAAGTCGCATTTAAGCCAATCGGCCACGTCCCGAGTCGCTTCGTCGGCCCGCCGCTCACATAAGGAGCAATGCTGACCCAGTTGCAGCATTTCCGCCATGTCGCTGTGCCAACCTCCGGTAGGCGTGGCGCGGCCTTCGCCTTCGACTTCGCCCTCTCGTTTTGCCAGGATGTATTTAATGCCCCGGTGTAAAGACAGATCCGGATAGCGCCTGATAGGCGAGGTGAAATGGGCGTAAGCTTGCAGCGCCAACCCGAAATGGCCACGATTCTCAGGATCATATACCGCCTGCTTCATCGAACGCAGCAGCATGGTTTGCAGCATCTCATGATCCGGCCGGCCGGCAATACGGTTCATCAGCTCGGCATAATCCTTCGGATCCGGTTTGGCGCCGCCGCCCAGGACCAGCCCCAGTTCGCCCAGCACGCTGCGCAACGCGGTGATATGATCGTCGCTTGGCCGGTCATGGATACGGTAAAGCGCCGGTTCCTGGTTTTTTTCCACAAATCGCGCCGCGGCGATGTTGGCCAGTATCATGCATTCTTCAATCAGCTTATGGGCGTCGTTGCGCACCACCGGCTCTATGCGCTCGATACGTCGATCGGCATTAAAGACAAATTTGGCTTCCTCGGTTTCAAAAGCGATGCCGCCACGCTGCATACGGGCCTGGTCCAGCGTCCGGTACATTTCATGCAGGGTCTGCAACGGCTTGACCAGCGGCGAATACTGCTCGCGCAATGCCTGATCGCCTTGCAGGATCTGCCAGACCTTGTTATAGGTCAGCCGGGCGTGCGAATTCATCACCGCTTCGTAAAATTTATAGGAAGACAACCGTCCCTGGGCGGAAACCGTCATTTCACATACCATGCACAGGCGATCCACCTGGGGGTTGAGCGAACATAGCCCGTTGGATAACACTTCCGGCAGCATCGGGATAACTTGCGACGGAAAGTAGACCGAGGTCCCCCGGCTGCGGGCTTCTTTGTCCAGGGGCTCGCCGGGACGGACATAATAGCTGACATCAGCGATGGCAACCCAAAGGCGCCACCCGCCGCCGCGTTTTCTTTCGCAAAAAACCGCATCGTCGAAATCCCGCGCATCTTCGCCGTCGATGGTCATCAGCGGCAACGGCCGCAAATCCACCCGCCCTTGCAACGCGCCCGCTGGCACGTCTTCTTTCAGGCCGGCCGTCTGACTTTCTACCTCCGGCGGCCAGACATAGGGAATATCGTGGGATCGCAGAGCGATATCCACCGCCATGCCGGTGCCCATATTTTCGCCCAGCACTTCCACCACCTGGCCTATCGCTTTAGTGCGCCGGGTGGGACGCTGGGTCAGTTCTACCACCACCACCGACCCCATCCTGGCGCTTAAGGTGTTTTCCGGTGGAATAAGAATATCGAAACTCAGCCGGCTATCGTCCGGCGCCACAAACGCACTGCCGGCGTCAGTGAAGAACCGGCCGACAATCTGGCTGGTTTTCGGCACCAGCACCCGGACAATCCGGGCCTCCCGCCGACCTTTGCGATCGGCGCCCAGGGGCTGCGCCAATACGATGTCGCCGTGAATCGCCATTTTCATTTGTTCGGCGGAGAGATAAAGGTCGTCTTTGCGACCCTCGACCCGTAAGAAGCCGAATCCGTCGCGATGGCCTATCACCGTACCGCGCAGCAAGTCCAGCCGCTCAGGGAGGGCATAGCATTGCCGCCGGGTAAAGACAAGCTGGCCGTCACGCTCCATGGCACGCAAGCGACGACGGAACCCCTCCAATTGATCCTCCCCGGTGATCCCCAGGTCTCTGGCCAGCTCTTCGCGACTGACCGGCGTCTCCCTTTCGGCCAGTTGGGCCAGAATATATTCCCGGCTTGGCACGGGAAACTCATACTTTTCCGCCTCGCGTTCAAGAAAAGGATCTTGAGACATTAACGCTACCTCCATTGTCTAAAACCGGCCGCCATACCGAGGATATCTCCGTCATACTTCACGCTGCCTCTTTGCAAGAGATGAGGGCCGCAGATTCATGACGCGCCCCCTCCGCTTATCAGGGACACGATGAGTCCCCTGCTGCGGATAAGAACAGATGCAATAAGAGTAACCTTTAGGAAAGGAACAGGCTATATGACTTGAGGCCCGGCGGTGGGGGAAAGAGACGTGAATCAAATTAACTCATTGATATTTAATCATAAACCGAGCTTTGCCCGGTTTATGACATTTTTCAGAAACAGGCCTTTTGCATCGAATCAGGCATCAAAAGGATCGCGCAGGATGATGGTTTCGGTCCTATCCGGCCCAGTAGAAATGATATCCACCGGCACTTCAGTGACTTCTTCCACCCGGCGGATATAGTGGCGGGCGGCAGGCGGCAGCTTGTCCACTGTCTTGACGCCGAAAGTGGATTCACTCCAGCCCGGCAATGTCTCGTAAACAGGCTCAATGCCCTCCCATCCCTCGGCGGCCAGCGGCGTGGTTTTTACCTCGCGGCCATCCGGCATCCGATAAGCGACGCAAATTTTGACCTCTTGCAAACCGTCCAGGACATCCAGCTTGGTCATGCAAAAACCAGACAATGAATTGATTTGCACGGCCCGGCGGACGGCAACCGCGTCCAACCAGCCGGTACGGCGGCGGCGGCCCGTGGTCGCGCCGAATTCGTTGCCCTTGATGCTCAGATGCTCGCCGACATCGTCGAATAACTCGGTGGGGAATGGACCGGCGCCCACCCGAGTGGAGTAGGCTTTGACAATGCCCAGCACGTAATCCACGTAGCGCGGACCAATGCCCGAACCGGTGGCGACGCCGCCGGCGGTGGTGTTGGACGATGTCACGTAGGGATAAGTGCCGTGATCGATATCCAGCAACGTGCCCTGCGCCCCTTCAAACATGATCAGATCGCCGCGTTTGCGGGCGTTATCCAGCAATTCGGAGACGTCGACCACCATACCGGTGAGGATATCGGCGATAGACAGAATATTATCCAGAATGATCTGATAATCGACCCCATCGACCTTGTAATAATTCACCAATTGAAAATTATGGTATTCGACAATCTCTTTGAGTTTGGCGGCGAAGGTCTTTTTGTCGAACAAATCGCCGACACGCAAGCCGCGGCGGGCGACTTTATCTTCGTAAGCCGGGCCGATACCCCGGCCGGTGGTGCCAATGGCCTTGTCCCCACGGGCTTTTTCCCGCGCCATGTCCAACGCGATATGATAGGGGAGGATTAACGGGCAGGCTTCGGAAATGAGCAAGCGCTCGCGTACCGGGATACCGCGTGCTTCTAATTCGGTCATTTCCTTCATTAATGCCTCAGGCGACAGCACTACGCCATTGGCGATAATGCTGGTTACATTTTTGCGTAAAATACCTGAGGGAATCAAATGAAGGACGGTTTTCTCACCGTCGATGACCAGCGTGTGGCCGGCATTATGTCCGCCTTGATAACGAACCACATACTTTGCACGTTCAGTCAGCAAGTCGACGACCTTGCCTTTACCTTCGTCACCCCATTGGGTGCCCAGTACTACGACGTTCTTGCCCATCTCTCACTATACCAGGTTGCTTAAAAATGGATTCTACCATCTCAGTCTGAGGCTTTCAGTACTTTTTAACAGCAAACTGCATTGTTTTTCGGCACTGCGATCATCCTCCCATTCTGCTTCGCAACATGTAGTAGATGACGCCGCCGGCCACCACCAGGCCGCCGCCGAAACGACGCAGCAATTTGTCAGGCAGCATCGCAATGGCGCCAATCATTTTGCGCCAGGCCGTGGGAAACAGCATCGGCCCCAATCCTTCGAGAACCAACACCAGCCCCAAAGCCATCCAGATTGTCGGATTCATGTTTACCTCGAAAAAAGGCCCGCATCAACGGGCCTTGAGAAGCGTTTCCCCGCCGTCAGTGACGGGCGGCGGGAGGAGCGGCGGGACTTGTGGCGTCCGGCGACTTCATATAACGGAAGAAATCGCTGTCGGGACTGAGCACCATGATGTCGTTACCGCTGCTAAAGCTGTTTTCATACGCCCGCAGGCTGCGGATAAAGGTAAAGAACGCCGGATCCGCGCCAAAGGCGTTGGCATACAGTTGCGCGGTTTCCGCGTCGGCTTGGCCGCGGATGATGAGCGCCGTGCGCTGCGCTTCCGCCAACGTGCGCGTGACCTCATAATCGGCCGCCGCCCGCAGCTTTTCCGCCTGCTCTTGCCCCTGCGAGCGATGACGACGGGCTACCGCCTCGCGCTCGGCGCGCATGCGTTGGTAGATGGCGTCGGACACCTCCGCCGGCAAACTGATCTGCTTTATCCGCACATCCACGACCTCAATGCCCAGGGCCGCCATACTGTTGGGATTCACCGCCGGCTGGGCGCCATGGGTTTCCTTTTCAACCCGGGCCGCCGCCGACGCGATGGCGCTATCCGCCGCCGAGGTTTCCGCTTCGCCGCTGGTGCCGGTATTCAGCGCCTGGCGGACATCGGTCATCAGACGGTTGCGCGAATCGGTAACGATGCCCTGCACGTCAAGGCGGCCTATCTCGGAACGCAGCCGGTCGCTGAATTTGCGCTTAAGCAGCACTTCCGCCTGGGAGATGTCGCCGCCGCCGGTCGCCAGGTAATAACGGCTGAAATCACTGATACGCCATTTGATATAGGAATCGACGATCAGGTCCTTTTTCTCCATGGTCACAAACCGGTCGGCCTGGTTTTCCATGGTTTGAATCCGCGCATCCAGGGTTTTCACCGTTTCGATGAACGGAATTTTGAAGTGCAGGCCGGGATTGAAGATTTCCGGCTTGTTGTCACTGTCGCGCAGCACTTTGCCAAAACGCAGTACGATGCCGCGCTGGCCTTCTTGTACGACGAACATCGATGCATACAGCGCCAACGCCACCACGACGAGAATGAAAATGATTGACTTGCGCATCGGTTATTCCCTCCCTACGCGAGTGGTGTCGTCGCGCTGGGCGTTGGCCCTGCGCTGGTCCATGACGGAGCCGGCGCTGCCGGTATCGGAGGACGGCGTGGGTTCGGTCGCGCTCGGCGTCGACAACGGCGGCAGTTTCAGGAGAGAGTTCGCGGAAGATTTATTACCCGCTTTGCTCGCCGAGGCATTGCGCAGCATTTGTTCCAGCGGCAATACCATGATGTTATTGCCATTCTTCTCATTGACCAGAATTTTACGCGTATGGCTGAGCAGGCGCTCCATCGAATCGATATACAGACGCTGGCGGGTGATTTCCGGCGCGGCCTTGTATTCGGGCAGCAGTTTGGCGAACCGCTGTACCTCGCCCTGGGCTTCCAGCACAGTACGCGTTTGATAGGCGCGGGCCTCTTCCAGAATGCGTTGCGCCTGTCCGTTGGCTCTTGGCTGCACTTCGTTGGCGTAGGCTTCGGCCTCGCGAATGTATTGCTGCTCGTTTTCGCGGGCGGCGATGGCGTCATCGAAAGCGGCTTTCACTTCATCGGGCGGGCGCGCCGTCTGGAAGTTGACATCCAGGAGAGTGATGCCCATATCGTAGGGCCGAATGGTCTCTTCCAACTCCCGCTGGGTATCGCTGCGGACCACCGTTCGGCCTTCCGTCAGGATGCGATCCATGGTGTACTTGCCGATAACCCCGCGCAAGGCGCTGTCGGTGGCCTGACGCAGGCTGTCGTCGGCATTGGTGACGCTGAAGAGGTAGCGCTCAGGGTCGGTAACGCGGTACTGAACGTTCATTTCCACCCGCACCACGTTCTCATCGGCGGTCAGCATGACGCCCGAGGCGGCCAGCTCGCGAACCGATTCAACATTCACCGGCGTCACATGATCGATGAAGGTGGGCTTCCAGTTCAACCCCGGTTGCACCAGGCGATCGAATTTGCCAAAGCGCGTGACAACGCCGCGCTCCGCTTCCTTGATGGTATAAAAACCGCTGCCGGCCCAAATGATCACCAGAACCGCCACCGCCAGTCCGATATAACGTCCGCTATGGGCGGGTCCCCTGCTGCCGCCGTCGGTGTTTTTGCCGCCTCCGCCCAACCCACTGAGCTTTTTGCCGAGTTTACGGAAAATATCGTCCAGATCGGGCGGCCCTTGTTCGCGGCCGCCTTTATTGTTATTTCCGCCGGAGTTGCCGCTGTTGTTATTGCTGCTCCCCCACGGGTCGCGGTCATGTCCGTTGTTACCGGGCTGATTCCACGCCATGTATTAGCTCCATTTTTAATGTGATTTCTTCAGGCTTTCACTTTCAATATCAAAGTACGGTCAGACCAAATAGTCCGCCAGCGTGTTTTCCTGTTTGCAAAGGCGACGCCAGTCGATTATGGGCATTCTGACCACCAGCCCGACGCTGCCATCGTCCTCAATCCATTCTTTTTCAATCGCCTGAAGCTGGTAAAAACGGCTGCGTAAACGTCCGGCCTGCGGCGGCAAGCGCAGCTCATGCAGGGCGATTTCACCTGAGAGACGCTCGCTCAACGCTTGAAAAAGCAGCGGAACGCCAGCGCCGGTCTGGGCGGACAGCCAGACGCGCACCGGCCGCTGGTTTTCATCCCGATCAATGCGCGGGACGAAATCATCCAGCATATCGATTTTATTCATTACCTCAAGGACCGGCACCTCATCCGCTTCGATCTCCGCCAGCACCGCGGTCACCGCCGCGACGTTTTCCCGGCTGCGCCCGTCGGAGGCGTCAATGATATGCAACAATAGCGTGGCCTCGCGGGTTTCCTGCAACGTTGCCTTGAACGCCGCCACCAAGTCGTGGGGCAGATGGCGGATAAAGCCTACGGTATCGGCAAGCACGGTGTCGCCGACATCGTCCACCACGATTCGCCGCAGGGTCGGGTCCAGGGTAGCGAATAATTGATCGGCGGCATACACGCCCGCCCGGGTCAGACGGTTGAACAAGGTGGATTTGCCCGCATTGGTATACCCCACCAGCGATACCGTGGGCACCTCGGCGCGACTACGGGCGCGCCGCCCTTGCTCCCGCTGCTTTTGCACCCGCTCCAGCCGGGACAGAATCAGCGTGATGCGGTTGCGCAGCAGGCGCCGGTCGGTTTCGAGCTGCGTTTCGCCCGGACCGCGTAAACCGATGCCGCCTTTTTGCCGCTCCAGGTGAGTCCATCCCCGCACCAGCCGTGTGGCAAGGTGGCGCAGTTGGGCGAGCTCCACTTGCAACTTACCCTCATGGGTACGGGCGCGCTGTGCGAAGATATCCAAAATCAGTCCGGTGCGATCGACCACCCGACATTGACACAAGCTCTCGAGATTGCGTTCCTGGGCCGGGGATAAAGCGTGATCGAACAATATGACAGACGCGCCACTGGTTTTGACCGCCGAGGCGATCTCTTCCGCTTTTCCCTCTCCGACAAAATATTTGGGATGCGGAGCCTTGCGGCTTCCGGTTATGACATGCAAAGCCTCTACTCCGGCGGAAGCCACCAGCGATTCAAACTCTTGCAGATCTTCCATGTCTTTGTCTTGCGAGAAAAATATGTGAACCAGTATGGCCTGTTCACCGGTATCGTAGCGGTCAAACAAGCGAAAAACCTCTCAACGGATAAACCGCAATGTTAACGGTACCCCGGCGCCACTACGCGCCAAAGCACCGCGATGGATTAAACCGGACGCGTCTTATTCGACGTCGTCGCTTTCCTGTGGCGTCTGAGGCGCTGCCGGATTGCCGCCATGATGGTAATTGCTGGAACCACCGCCGCCGGCCGGATTGTTATTGTGATGCGATACTGCGCGCGACGGTACTACCGTGGAGATAGCGTGCTTATAAACCATCTGGCTCACCGTGTTTTTCAACAAAATGACAAATTGGTCAAACGACTCAATCTGGCCCTGTAATTTAATACCATTCACCAAATAAATAGAAACCGGAACCCTCTCCCGACGCAATGCGTTCAGGAACGGATCTTGCAAAGATTGCCCCTTAGCCATTCTATCTTTTCCTTATGTGCTTGTAGTTTGTAACAAGAACCATGTGGCTCAAAATAAACGATGTAAAAAAAGCGCGTTCAGTACTTACCAATTGTACACAATCAACCAACCTATGCACCAACAACCTGTAATACCCTGTCCAGGGCGGCCTGGGGCTTGTCGCTATCGAGCCAGTGAACCGAGGGCCAGCCGCGCAGCCAGGTCATCTGGCGCTTGGCGAGCTGCCGGGTTGCGCAAATCCCGCGGAAAATCATTTCATCGTAATCGATTTCACCTGACAAGTATGACCACATCTGGCGATAACCGACGCTGCGCATGGACGGCAAATCCGTATGCAAGCCCTTGCGCGCGAAAAGCCGCCGGACTTCCTGCTCGAAACCGGCCGCCAACATCTGACGAAAGCGCTGTTCGATACGTTGGTGCAGCAGTTGGCGATTTTCCGGTGCTATCGCGAACTGATGAACACGGTAAGGCAAAGCTTCGCCAGAAGTTTTCGTCAGTTCTGTTAGAGTTTTACCTGAAACGAAAAAAACTTCCAGTGCTCTGGAGAGTCTCTGGGGATCATTCGGATGAATACGAATCGCCGACGCGGGATCAACGACATATAACTGCCGATGAAGTTCATCCCATCCCTTAGACTCCGCCTCCCGCAGGATGCGTTCGCGTACTTCAGGGTTCGCCGGGGGCAAGGGGGATAATCCCTCCAGGAGCGCCTTGAAGTAAAGCATCGTGCCGCCCACCAGCAGCGGCACACGTCCCGATGCGGTGATCTCCGCCATGGCGGCCAGCGCATCGCGGCTAAAATCCGCCGCCGAGTAGGTTTCTTCCGGTTCGCGAATATCGATAAGCCGGTGCGGCGCCGCGGCAAGTTCCTCTTTACCGGGTTTGGCCGTGCCGATATCCATGCCGCGGTAAACAAGCGCCGAATCCACGCTGATGATGTCCACCGACAACCGCTGGCGCAACGCGATGGCCAGTCCGGTTTTACCCGATGCGGTCGGCCCCATCAGAAAGATAGCCGGGGGCAAATCCTGGCGAACATTTTCAGTCATGATTCAGGGCCTCGATAGCGGCCTCAAGGTCGAGCATAACCAGCAGTCCGTCGGGAGGGGTTTTCACCCACTGCGGACACAGCCGTTCTACCTCGGCAAGGAGTTGTATCGCTTGGGAAAGGCTCCACGCACGCTGCTCGCTGTCTGACTGGCGGGCAATCCATTCAGCAATCTCATGACATGTCGCCGCTTCGGTCTCTGCCAGATAGCCTAACAGTTCAGGAATCAAGTTTTGTAAATTTTGTTGGCGTAATGGTAAAGGTACGCCATTAAGTGTGCCTTGCCGTTGGTTTAGCTGCAATCGAACGCCCATTTGCTCAAGCAAGGGCTGATAGCGCCGGTACGCTTCGACCTCGGCATCCCGCAACGTCAGACGCAGCGGAATCAGCAACGGTTGGGAGCGCTGCGCGCCGCCTTCGGGCGTCAATTGCCGTTGTTTAAGGCATCGTTCGGCCGCCGGCAGGGAAATCAGCGCCAAACGGCGGCGATATTCCGCCAGCGCGTAGCAGGGCGGATAGATGGCCAGTACCCGGCCGAACCCCGCGGGAACATCGGTCGGCGCCGGCTCGCCCGCGGGTTCTTCGGCCGCGGCCACTGGTAATGCGCCATCGTCTGGCGCGGTCTGCATCAATTGCCGGTAGAGTTCCCCTTCCGTTTTGCGAAAGCCTTCCGCGGGCGTGTAGGCGCCGGCCGATTCCCGCGCCCGGCCCGTCTGCCATTCGCTGCGGCGCGAGGGTGTCCCCCCGTCGCCGGGAATCGGCGGCGAGGACAGCTTCGGCGGCTGATCGAAAAGATTTTTTCCCGCCGCCGCGCGGTTTTCGGCGGCATAATGCGCGGGCGGGGCGTCGGCCATGGGCAACTCCGGCCGGCCGGCCTGCTGCAAGACGGCCACGACCGCCTGATAGATAAAATCATGCACCAGCCGTGATTGATGAAAGCGGACTTCCTGCTTGGCGGGATGGACATTGACGTCCACTTCGCGGGGATCGACTTCAAGATAAAGAATGAAGGCCGGCGGCCGGCCGTCGGGCAAACGTTCCTCGCAGGCCTGACGGACGGCGTGGATAATCAGTTTATCCCGCATGATGCGCCGGTTGACGTAGCAAAACTGCATCTCCGGCAAATCGCCGTCCACGGAGGGATCGGCCACCCAGCCGTGAATAGCCAGATCGCCATGTTGCCAGGACACTTCAAGCGCCCGCTCGACGAATGCCGCGCCGCACAAGTTGCCGAGACGCCGCGCATATTGGGACGGCTCGGTGGCGGAACGATAATGGCGTACCTGTTTGCCATTGTGCTGTAACGTGAAGGCGACATCGAAACGCGCCAGCGCGATCCGTTTTACCACCTCGTCGATATGCGCGAATTCGGTTTTATCGGTACGCATGAATTTACGGCGGGCCGGCGTATTATAGAAGAGATCCAGCACCTCTACCGTGGACCCCACCGGATGCGCCGCCGGTTTAACGGCCACCGCCATATCCCGTCCCTCGGCGTAGGCCTGCCAGGCTTCGCTCTGCCCCTCGGTACGCGACGTCAGGGTCAGGCGCGAGACCGCGCTGATGCTGGCCAGCGCCTCGCCCCTAAACCCCATACTGATAATGGACTCCAGATCGTCCAGGGTGGCTATCTTGCTGGTGGCGTGGCGGGCCAGCGCCAGACACAGTTCGTTTTTGCCGATGCCGCAGCCATTATCGCGAATGCGGATAAGCCGGCTGCCGGCCCGTTCGATATCGATATCGATACGCGTGGCTCCGGCGTCCAGGCTGTTTTCCACCAGTTCCTTCACCACCGACGCGGGCCGCTCGACCACCTCGCCGGCGGCGATCTGGTTGGCAAGCTGCGGCGGCAAAACCTGAATCGGCATGGCGGCGACTATCCTCTGGAATTAAGCGGGCGGAATAATGAGAATCTGGCCCAACATGACATTATCGGATTTCAGATGATTTATCCGTTTTATGCTATCACTTTTCACGCCATATTTGGCGGCGATGCCGTACAACGAGTCGCCGACCACGACTTTGTGTTTTCGCGCGCGCAGCGACTGGGTTTGCTGCGCCACCGCGCCGGACGGAATTCTCAACCGCTGGCCCACCCACACGCCATCTTTTTTCAGATGGTTGAGTTCGCGCAAATCCGCCATGCTCACGCCATACTGGCTGGCGATGCCGGACAGGGTTTCACCGCGCTGTACGACATGTCGGCCGGCGGCGGCCGGTTGCACCACCGCCGCGGTGGACTGGGATACGGCCTGGGCGCCGCTGGCGCCGGCGTCCGCCGCCGAGGCGATGCCTTGTCGCGGACGATTTTCCAACTTCGGGCCGTTTTGCAACGGATGGGACAGAAAATACGCGCGCAATCCCCGGTAAATGGCCTTGGCGATCTGATCCTGATAAGCGTCGCTGCCCAGTAGCCGTTCTTCCCGTGCGTTGCTGATAAAACCGGTTTCCACCAGCAAAGAAGGAATGTCCGGCGAGCGCAACACGCCCAGGCTGGCGTATTGCGGTCGCGTTTTGTGCAAATCGCCGATAATGCGCAACTGATGCAGGACCCGGGTCGCGACATCGTAACCCACCCGCTGGGAATGGCCGAACTGCAAGTCCAGCACGGCCTTGCTCAGGTAGGGATCGGCCTGGCTGTTGGCCAGCAAATCCCCCGCGCCGCCCAGCAGTTCCGATTGTTTCTCATGCTGTTCCAGCCAATTGGCCATCTCGCTGTTGGCGCGGCGATTGGAAAGTACCCACACCGAGGCGCCGGTGGCGCTGCGGTTGGGCGCCGCATCGGCGTGAATGGAGACCAGCAGATTGGCGCCCTGTTTGCGCGCCACTTCCGAGCGGCCCATGACCGAAATGAAATAATCCCCGGTGCGGGTCAGCGCCGGCCGGAACATCGGGTCTTGATCCAGCAGCGCCTTCAGTTTACGCGCGATGGCGATGGTGACATTTTTTTCCATCAAGCCGTGTTGGCCGATGGCCCCCGGATCCTGGCCGCCGTGGCCGGCATCGATAGCGACCACCACGGGTTCGCCCCGCGTCGAGACGCCCCGCGCCGGGCGGGTGTCGCGGCTGATAAGGGGATTGTTCGCCGCCTCGGACTTGCCGAACGGATTGGCGGCAGTCGGGCGCGGGCGGGCGGTGTTCGCCGCGGTTTCCGGCGCGGCGGACTGCCGCGGCGGCGCCTGACTCACCAGGGTTATCACGACGTTTTGCCGTCCGTTGGCGGCACTCACGGCCGCATTGGCCCGCGCCTTACGGGTCAGGTCGAGCACCAGCCGGAGACTTTGGGCATCGACGGGGCGGCTGGTGCGAATGCGCCGGATGATATTCTGGCCGTTGAATTCCAACGGTAATCCTTGCACCGCCGCGCTTTTGCGGATATCCACCACTACCCGCTCGGGATTATGCAGGCTGAAAAAAGCGTAATCCGGTTTCCCGCCGAATCCCAGCGTCACGACGGACCGTTCGGCGCCATTGCTGACGTTAAGATCGGAGAGATTGGCCGCCAGGACATGGCCTGCCAGACACAAACAGAACATTGCCAGAAGGGTTCGTAAGCGGTTTATCATTTGGGACAATCCCGCCGCGCCGCCAGCCCGCCCACAATCGCCCGCGCCCGGCCGGACAGGGACTCCACCGCGGCGAGACGACCGGCATCGGCATAGTTCAGCGTCAGGACGATATCGGCGCGGGGCAATATTCCCTCCCCCTTTTGCGGCCATTCCACCAGGCAAATCGCCTGTTGATCGAAATAGTCCCTCACACCCATGAATTCCAGCTCTTCCGCGTCCACCAGCCGATAAAGATCAAAATGGTAAACCGTGCGATTCTCAAGCTCATAGGGCTCGACCAGCGTGTAAGTGGGGCTTTTGACATTGCCGCGGTAACCCAGCGCTTGCAGGAATCCCCGACAAAACGTGGTTTTCCCGGCCCCCAAATCGCCATAAAGGAAGATCACGCAGGCCGGCGGGCAGGCGGCGGCCAAGGCCGCGCCTAAGGCGATGGTTGCCGCTTCGTCCGGTAAAGGAATAACACATTTTTCCATGTCTGATTTCTATGCGATACGCTCAGGGTTGACAAATCGGTATAAAACGGGCAACAAATCCGTGGCCAGCATGCCCCGGGTGCCTTTTTCCCTCGCCAGCCGGTCGGCGGCGGCGCCGTGAATGACGCAGCCGGCGCAAGCCGCATCATATAACGGCAGCTTCTGCGCCAGCAAACCGCCAATGATGCCGGACAGCAGATCACCCATGCCGCCCGAGGCCATACCGGCATTGCCCACGTCGGCGATGGCGGTCCGCCCGTCCTCGCCGGCAATCAGGGTGCCGGCCCCCTTCAGCACCGTCACCCCGCCATACCTGGCGACCAGCTCCGCCGCGGCCTGGAAACGATCGTGCTCCACCGTGCCGACGTCGCCGCGCAGTAACCGGGCGGCCTCGCCGGGATGCGGCGTAATGATACGATTGTGACGTTTCTGCGGACGTAAAGCCAGCAAGTTCAGCGCATCGGCATCCCATAACATGGGTTTATCCGAATTTTCCACCAGCCGCAGCGCATTTTTTCCCCATTCTTCCTGTCCCAGCCCCGGGCCTATCACAATCACATCGGCCCATTCCATACCCTGACGCAGCGAAGCGTCGGTGAGTGTGTCCACCATTAATTCCGGGCGGGCGGTGAGCAGTGCGCCCTGATTTTCTTCGCGAGTAAGCACTCGCACCAATCCGGCGCCGACGCGCAATGCCGCCTCGCCGGTCATGCGAATGGCGCCCGCCAGCCCCCTGTCGCCGCCAATGATCAGCAAACGCCCGTTATCGCCTTTATGGACGCAGGGATCGCGCGGTCGCAGCCAATGGGGCAGTTGATGGGCGGTAAGACGGGTAAACCGCGGGGTTTGGCTTGCCAGCCAGGTACCCAGTCCCAGGTCGTCATAATGCAGGCGCCCGACGGCGCTGCGCGCTTTGCCGGTGAGCAGGCCGGGTTTCAGGGCAATAAAAGTCACGGTATGCGCCGCCTTGATCACCGCGCCGGCCGCCGCGCCGGTCTCAGCGTTCAGTCCTGAGGGAATATCCAAAGCCACGATTGGCGCGCCGTGGGCGTTGGCCTGCTCGATAAGGCCGCGATAGGGCTCGCGCGGCGCGTGTTGCAGGCCGCTGCCGAGCAGGCCGTCCACGATGACATCCGCGTCCTCCGGCCATGGCTGGTCCGCGCTGGTGGACCTGCCACCGGCGTCCAGCCACGCCTGCCTGGCCTGCCCGGCCTGATCCGGCAACGGGTGGCGCCCTGGGCATTCCACCAGCGTGACCTGTTGGCCGCGTTCACGGGCCAGCCGGGCGAATACATAGCCGTCGCCGCCATTGTTGCCATGCCCGACCAAAACCAGGAAATGCCGGGCGGAGGGATAATGCCAGCGCGTCAGATGGAAAGCGGCGGCGCCGGCCCGCTGCATAAGCTGATATAACGACAGGCCCGCCAAACCGGCGGCTTCCTGTTCCCATGTCCTTAGCCATTGGGACGAATAAACGGAATATGGTAAACTGGATTGGTTTGTTTTATTGATACGGTCCGCCATGTCATACCCTTTCGATTTAATGGAATTAGCCCGGCTCATAAAGCATTGGGGACTGGCATTGGGTTTTCAACACATCGGTATCTGCGACACCGATCTTGCCGCTCATGAGCCCGAACTGCAAGCCTGGCTGGACAAACAATACCACGGCGATATGGCCTGGATGGCCCGTCACGGCATGTTGCGCGCGCGCCCCGCGGAACTGCTGCCCGGCACGTTGCGCGTCATCAGCGCCGGGATGAATTATCTGCCCGCCGACGCGGCGTTCGCCCGCACCTTGAAAAATCCCCGTCTGGGATATGTTAGTCGCTATGCGCTGGGACGCGACTATCACAAGGTATTACGCCACCGCCTGCAACAGTTGGGCGACCGGATACGCGAATGGTGCGCCGAGGTGAATTTCCGGCCGTTTGTCGACTCCGCGCCGATCCTTGAACGCCCGCTGGCGGCCAAAGCGGGGCTAGGCTGGGTAGGTAAACACTCACTTTTGCTCAATCGCGAAGCCGGCTCCTGGTTCTTTCTCGGCGAACTGCTGATTGATATTCCCCTACCGACGGACGCCCCGGCGGCCGAAGGGTGCGGGCGTTGCGTCGCCTGCCTGACCGCCTGTCCCACGGGCGCCATTGTCGCGCCCTATACCGTCGACGCGCGCCGTTGCATCTCTTATCTGACCATCGAACTGGACGGCAGTATTCCTGAGGCCTTGCGCCCCCTGATGGGCAACCGGATTTACGGCTGCGACGACTGCCAGCTGATTTGCCCCTGGAACCGTTTCGCTCCTCTTACCGCCGAAAAGGATTTCAGCCCGCGCGTCGTCTTGCAGTCATCCCGACTGCTCGAATTGTTCGCGTGGGACGAAGCGACCTTCCTGCGAACGACCGAGGGTTCGCCCATCAGGCGCATCGGCCATCGCCGCTGGTTGCGCAATATCGCGGTCGCGCTGGGTAATGCGCCTTATGAAGATCACATTGTCCTGGCTTTGCAAAACCGGCTGGGCGGCGACCCTATGGTGGACGAGCACATTGTCTGGGCCTTATGCCAGCAAAGGCAACGCCGCGGCGCATCAGGCGTTGAGGTCCAGCCGGCCGGTCATAAGCGATTGATAAGATCCATTGAAAAAGGGTTGCCCCGGGACGCGTGAAAAACGACCGATAACGGCGAAGAAAAGGTCAACTCGCAAAGCCTGTGGATAAAATAAAAAATCCTTTGACAATCAATTGAAACAAAAAAGACAAGATGTGACAATCATGTTTTTGCGATATAAAAAACGCGGTTTATCATAAAGATAAAATGTTTCAACCTATGGCACGCAAATTCGGAAAACAGGTTATTGCCGCCAAGCACTGTGGATAACTCTGTTCAAAAAAAATTATCCGAGCGACATCGGTCGTTGACAGTTTTCAAATTTCGCTGCAATTATCAATCAGATATTTCTCAATACCCAGGTTAATTGACGGCAAATCCTGGCATTTTACTTCATTGAATTTAGGCGGTTTTTTTTTCAGCCTTCCAGGGAGCCGTGCCTTATCCCACCCTCGGGGGCCACGGGCAGGCCAGATAGGCAGAAGTCGCCGCCATGAGGCCATGAGACAGCGATTTACCCCGTCATCATATAAGCGTCTCTGGTATTTACTAACGCCGGGCCGGGAGAAAAAATCCACCGCCCAGCCAGGGTAAATCGCAAAAAGGGCCATTGAATGGCGATAGATACCCCCCTTCGCGAGTAGTCCGTTCATACTCGTTATCCTTTACGATGCGCCCTTGTTGGCTACGCCCGCTCACCCCGGTCGCAGTATGATTCATGCGGCTGGGGATTATTCAGCACAGGGCATCCGCCAGACCACCGGAAATGCGGGGCAATCCAACACGCCGCCGTCTTCCGGGGCGTTATGCGCCGGTTCCGGCGGCGACATCTTCCCGCTACGCCGGCGAAATACGGCGTCATCGCCGGTCCACCGGGTGGAAAGCACCCGACGTGGCCGCGCGGAGGGATTACCGGCGGCGCCATGCAGTGTCAAACCATGAAATACCAGGCAATCGCCAGGTTCAAGCGGCCAACTGATAATGGGGTAATCGGCGCGGGCCGCCTCGATATCGGGCGGAATCGCCCATTGCTCATCATCGCCGTCGCGCAGTTGACCGGTAGCGAAAGCTTGCGGACGAAACCATTTGCCCCAGCGATGGGACCCAGCGATAAATTCCAAAGCGGTTTGCTGGTCCACCGGGTCCACGGGCAACCATATCGTGCAATAATCGTTCCCTTCCACCGGGCTGTAAGGTTGATCCTGATGCCAGAGCGTACGTTGCGTGGCGCCGGGTAATTTATACAGGACGTGATCGTGCAGGAAATTAAGTGTATGCGCCCCCATCAGCGCGGCGGCGATGTATTTCGCCGGCGAATCGAAAACGAATTGGCGAAACGCGGCAATCCTGCGCCAGTTATCGCTGTCTTGAAAAAACAGGTTAGTTTCGGGATCGGTATACCGTCCGTGATCGCTGGGCTGCGAGACATTCTCCGCAATACCTTGCGCGACGCTGTCCAGCCACTGGCGCGAGAATGCGCCGCGGATGATAACGGCGCCGTCGCGCGCAAAAGCGTCCTTATCCCGCTGGGATATGTCAAACATGTTAGCTCCATGGATAAACACAATGATTTTTCGCCAATCCCACCCCTTCTTACTTCACATTGCCGCTGTATCGCAGCGATCGTCACCCCAATCACAGCGTCGGCAATGGATTTGGGGCTGATGAGAGACAGTGGGTCTCTCACCAAAGGCCCGTCGTGGGCGGTTCACCTTCGTTTCCGACCAAGGCGTCGCTCACTGCCGCCGCGCTGCGAGCCGTCGGATCCAATCCCTTAAACCTTTTCCGGATTCCAGCGGCCGGGAAATTCCTGCCCACCCAATTGCCGATTGAAAAACATGCCTAAATACCACGGGAAATAGTGATAAGACCAGGCGCACATCCGGTTGCCGTATTTAATAAAGGCACGCATGAGCTCCTGAATTTCTTTCCGCGTTTTCGCTTCGGCGACAGCGTTACGCAGTAAACCGGCATATTCTTCCATCTGATAGAGTCCACTTACACCGAGGTAGCTGGAATACGGCACATCGAATTCGTTCAGCGTTTTGATGAAATCATCCACCGACAATATTTTGCTCAGCGTTAATAATGGATACAGCGTATACATAATATAATCGCGCAGCATACCATTAGCAAAATCCCAGGCAGTAAAATATTGTCCATATGTTCCAGTGGATTCAATGCGTCCCAGACGTATATTGCGTAAATCCTCCGGCTCGGTCAGTTGGATGCGCTCGGCTTCCTCCAAAAACCGCCGCGCCACGGCTGAAGCGGTATCGATCTGTTTAGGCACGCCGGGATGGGCCGATTTATCGTGAGCCGAGACTTCAACGAAGATAAGGTCTTTTTGCCAAAAAAGATTATTCCAAACCGCTTTACCCACGTCAGGCAATAAATGGCAATATTCGGGCAACACCTGTCCCAAAACCGGTTGAGCCAAGGGCTCCAAACCTACGCCATATTGGATGGACATTTTATTGCCGGTGGATTGGGAATAACGCAGCCGGCCGACCGGACAATCGGTTATCATTTCCCGGTGATGCACCGGCGCGCTGCTGACAATGGGCGTCCAGGCATACATCGACGCTCCCGATACCACAGGATGGGCCTGTAATATTTTAAATGGCAGATGCTGCCAGAATTCTTCGCAAAGTTCCGGATTACGCTCGTCATTCAGCTCGGCAACCACGGTGACGCCAAGACTTGGCCAGCTTATATCAATCAAACGTCCCATTTTTCATTCCTCGTTTGTCAAGACAACACTATCTTATTCACGGGCTTATCCCGATATAATTCAAGTTGCCTCTTTGGTGGCGGGGATAATTCGTCCCCGACGGATGTGTTTTTCAGTGGCCGCCACGCAGCAACTCAATTATTCAGGGCTAACGCCCTATTTACATTCGATGCAAGACTTTATTTAAAAATAATTTTGTGCGGGGGTTTTCCGGCTCGGTGAATATTTTCTGTGGCGGTCCTTTTTCAATGATTTCCCCGCCGTCCATAAATACCACCGTGTCGGCGACATGCCGGGCGAATTCCATTTCGTGGGTCACGACTATCATGGTCATGCCCTGGGCCGATAACCCCCTCATGACGCTCAGCACTTCCCCCACCATTTCCGGATCCAGCGCGCTGGTGGGCTCGTCGAATAACATAACTTCCGGATTCATCGCCAGCGCCCGGGCAATGGCCACGCGCTGCTGCTGTCCGCCCGATAATTGCGAAGGGTAGTGGGCCAGTTTGTCTTTGAGTCCCACCCGAGCCAGCAATTCCATCGCCTGGCGCTCAGTGGACGCTTTGTCCTGGTGCAGTACGCTGAGCGGCGCCTCCATGACATTTTCCAGGACGGTCATATGGGCGAACAGGTTAAACCGTTGAAACACCATACCGATTCTGCGACGGACCCGGGCGATGTTTTTTTCGCTGTCTTCAACCAAATTGCCCTTTTTCAACCGATAGCCGATCAGGCTGCCGCCAACATGGATAGTTCCCTGCTGGATTTTTTCCAAATGGTTAATACAACGGATTAACGTGGTTTTCCCCGAACCTGACGGACCGATAATCACCAGCGTCTCGCCGGTTTTGACCGTTAGCGAAACCTGGCGCAGCACGGGCGTGTCCCCATAAGATTTCACAACATCCCGGCACACCACCACCTCCGTCGGCGCAGGGGTTTCATTGGGATTCATCAGCCAACTCCGCTATGTGGTTAAGGGGGGCGGTTTTGCCGCGCTTGACCTTTCTTCGGCCGGCAAGATGCCGGCCCAGTTTCCGCTCCATCAGCATCTGAATGAATGTCCAGCCCGCGGTCAGCAGCAGGTAGTAAACCGATACGCCCAGGTAGACTTCAAACGTCATGAATGTGGCGGCCTGCAATTGCTCGGCGACGCGAAACATCTCCGATACGCCGATAATACTGAGCAGCGCGGTGGTCTTGAGCATGTTGTTGAACTGGTTCCCCAACGCCGGGAAGATCACCGGCACGGTCTGCGGCAGGATAACCCGACGCATCAATAACGCTGGCGGCATGCCCAGCGCTTTGGCCGCCTCGGTCTGGCCGATGTCGATGGAGATGATGCCCGCGCGGGTTATCTCGCTCATATAGGCGGCTTCATGCAAACCGAACGACAAAATACCGGCTACCAGCGCGCCCGGTACCGATAGCGGCCCCAGCGTCAGTTCTGTCGGAAACAGGTCGAAGCCCAGCAGGTAGGGCAAGCCGAAATAGATCAAAACCAGTTGCACCAGTACCGGCGTACCGCGAAAACACCAGATATAAATTTGGTTGAGCGCCCGTAAGGGAAGAAAGCGACTCATGCCGGCCACCGCCAGCAACATGCCCAGGATCGTGCCGATCACCTGGGCCAGCACGGCGGCCAGTACCGTCACCGCCAGTCCCTGCAACAAAACCGGCTGCGGATGAAAAACGAAGTTCAGAAAAAATGCCGTATTAAATTGCAACTGGATATGCGTTAGCACGTTGTCATCCTCGCCGGTTCGGTAATCTTCGCTTATTCGCAGGGGTGGCTGCTGTTACACAAACCTACGCCTTTCTCGATGCCCCATTTGGTTACGATTTTTAGCATGTCGCCGGACGCATTCATCTCATCCATGCCGGATTGCAGCGCCTGCCGCAACGCGACGTTCTTTTTCAGGACGGCGATGACCCAGGTTTTGGCCGGCACCGGCATGTCGACGGTCTGGAACTTGTTCGGCGCCTTGGACATGTAATAGTTAATCACAACCGTATCGCCCACCATGGCGTCCGCCCGCCCCAGCAGCAAATCATGGAACGCGGTGACATTGGTGCCAAGCGATACCAGCGTGATGCCGGGCTTGCCCTCGGCCACCAGCTTATCGCTGAATTGTTTGACCACCGATTCATTACGGCTGCCGAGCAGCGCGGCGACCCGGCGGCCGGATAAATCCTCGAATGTGGTGATATGCAGCGGATTGCCCTTGGCCACCAGTAGGCCGGATTTCACCCGCCAGTAATCCACCAGACCGTAGCGTTCGCCACGCTCGGGCGTTTTACCCAGACTGGCCATGACCGCATCGCATTTACCCGTATCCAGCGCCGCGAAAATGCCGGAAAACTGGTAGTTATCGATACGGGTTTTCACGCCCATCAGCGACCCCAGCCGATTCATGATATCGACGGCGACGCCGCTTGGCGTTTTACCGTCGTCCGCCATGCCTTCCGCCGGGGGATTCTCCAGGTCGGAACAAAAAGTCAATTGCCCGCGAGCCTTGATATCGGCGGGCGCAGTGACGGCAGAGAAAGCGAAATGAGGAACAACGGCCAACGATAAGCTCAACAGTGCGCCGCTGATTAATTGCTTTTTATTCACCATGATCTCCTGACATAAGGGGTCGCTGTGTAACGTTTTCACGGGATCGGCATCCAGGCTGTTAACACTTCAATAACTCCTTTTACAAGCAAAATACAACCAGCGTAATCACTCGTCAATATATGTATATACAAATAAGTTTATTGTATGGCAATGTACGAAACGAAGGAGGGATGCTCCTATTAACATATTGAAATAAATTCAGAAAGCCCTGATGCCGCAAGGATTTCCATTGTCAGAGGGGTGTCAAAGGCAGGCCAACATGGCGGGGAAACACCGCCGGCCAGGGGCACGTGCAGGCCGCGTGGACCGAAATCGGCCGGCACGCGACCGCCATTGGCGGCGAGCGTTTAATGGGGCGATCACTGGGGCGTGGCGGGGCTAGGTCCGAAGCGCACCAGGAAGCGATGGCGCTCGCCGGGATAGATAAGGCGCACAAAAGTGATCAATGCGCCGGACAGCCAGGTACGGCGGGCAATGGAAAAACAAGCCGTGCCGGGAGATATGGACAATTGCCGGGCCAGGACGTCATCGGCGGCGATAGCGCGCAGGGAGTGTTCCCCTTCGGACCAGGGGACATGACTTAACAGCCAGCTTCCCGGCGGCATCTCAGCGAATGCTTCCTCGGCGGCGTCGGGTACCACCGCCAGATTGATCTGGCGCGCTTCCAGGGCAAACGGCAGATTATCGGCAAAATGCATGACGTCGATGCACAACATGCGGGCATTCACGGGAATACCGATATGCGCGGCCTCCACCGGATCGGCAATAGTGCGGACGCCGCGATAAAGCACCGTAAAGCTGTACATGCTGTCGGTGGCCAGAACTTCTGCGCGAATATCCTGAATGGCCAGTAACGGCTCTTCCACCCTGGGCATCGCCACAAACGATCCTTTACGGCGCTTGCGCATAATCATGCCGGAGGCTACCAGCGTCGATAACGCCTTGTTCACCGTCATTCGCGAACAGCTGTAAATTTCCATCAATTCCTGCTCCGTGGGGACGCGATCCCCCGGATGCCATTCATTATTCAGGATTTTGTTTTTAATATCGCTTTGGATTTCCTGATGAATAGGCAGAGGTTTGCCCCGCGAGCGCCTGGCCATGGGGTTTTTAAGCTCGGGTTCCGCTAGACGGGTTTTGGTCTCAATGGATTTTACCTGCTTCATGATATCCCTTTTCATTACATGCATTTTAAGTCTATACATAACCGCAAGCGATTCAGCTCAACCTCCCTATCCTACCATCTTTTACCGGGTTTGGTGTGGACTCGGGTAAGCGCTTTTCGGTCCGGGGCGCGCGCGGACAGACATGCATAGGATATTCGTATGGCCCGGCGGGGGATTTCAGTTGACGCTCGTCTCATTAAAGACAATTTATAATATTGTCTATACCAAGGAAACCCATCCAGACTGTTTCCGACCGTTTTGCTTCGGCAGTACCCCTGATCAACCCTGGGTGACCGGAGTGATAAGGGTGGGGTCGCCATCGGCGGCACATCGCCGATGTCGCCAGTCGCTTGCGGTGGAGATCGCATCACAAAGGACACGAACCCTTCCATTATATATATACATAATATTTTATTGTATATACAATAACCCTGTTTCAGTTATCTTCCCCCATCCGTTCGCGGCGGGATGAACCGGTTACTTAACGACGACAGGAGTAAGTGGAATGAGTTACACCAGCCTCGGCGCGGTCATCAGCGATATCCGCCGCCATACCGCCATCATCGCCAATGAAGAACCCGAAGAAATTCATGCCTTTCGCACCGGCGCGCTGGCAAATCAGGCGGGCAGCTATGGGCAATATTTCGGTACCTGGGATATCGCGGCCGGAATGATGCGCGACTACTCCATGTATACCTATTACCCGTTATTACAAATTGTCGAAAACCCCCAAATCTCTCTGACGCAATTCGCGTTTGTTCTTGACAGTTTTGATCATCCCTATAGCAACTATTTGCGCTACAGCGGCTTTCCCACTCTGGGCAAACTGGCCTTCGCACTGCGAGAGTGGTTGCCCAAGGCACTCTCGCGCCAACAAGCCATTGAGGCCATCCGCGCTTTTTGCCTCTACACCAATCAGATGGCCGCGTGGTCTTTTCATTATTTTCCCTGGGGACTGGGCACGTCATTTACTTACGCCGGCGAGGAAAGCGCCGCCCCATCCATCGCCGATCCCGCCCGGCGCGTAAAAATCGCTGGCGGCCGGAAGATCCGCCTGACCTGGCAGCCGCTGAATATCAGCGTAGACGCTTATCTTGCGGTCAATGAAAATCCCGAGTTGTGCCAGGATGTTATTGCTGCGCTTCCCTTCACCGTTTTGCAAGATCACGCGGTGGTCACCGGCGAATCCATGTATGCCTGGTCTCCCCTGGTTTCCACCGCGCCCATTTATGTTCGCGAACGGATCTGCGATGCGCCCAAAGGGCGGCTGCGCTTCTCTCAATCCACCGGGCAGAAATTTATCGTCCAGTACGGTCCCACTACCGAGGATCTGGCCCAGCCGGTACTGGGGGAAGTGGCGCCGGAACATACCAGCCGCCTGGATGCGGTAGGCGCCGCGGTATGGGCCAGCACCTTCGATAACAAATCCCTCATCTGGCTTACCGTCGAATCGGCTTGAGGCCGATTAGGGGCGCCCACCCGGAAATTCCGCCAATCGCTGACTGGCCGGCGCCAATGCGCCGGCGCAAAAACCGATGAATTTCGCCACCCGCCGATACCGCGTTTATCCGTTGTAATGAGGTATTCCATTTCTTTTATTTTCCCGCGATCACTTTTTGTTGCTGAAAGTATCACGTGATTAACTTGATTTTTACGGCGAGGTGGATTATTGCCCCCTAAATATATTAAAAAATAAATTAAACTTCACACCTCTTAGCATTCCGCTTACGTCATCTGGATATTTTTATTCACGCCATTCATATAAGGTTCTCGAACGGTATCAATCCGCATTCCGTTGATACCGTCCGCCCCTTTCGGTGTTGGTAGCGCGGCGAGGGGCGGATTTCATCGTCCGATTCTCGCTGACGGCCGCGGCAGACAAGGAATTTGCCGGCATTCCGTGCCAATGCGGAATCCATCTCCGTGAATACGTTATCGACCCTTACCCCGAATAAATCGAGTTGCATCGCGGCGGCGCCATGAGCAGGTACCCCCAGCGTAAAGGCAGCGAGGAACATGACCGGTAAAGGGTTCAAAGAATAACGCCTCGGAAATCTCGGGAATTTCAGCCTTTTTAGCGATTACCGGATAGGGATGTTCAATCGCGGACGCCGCTTGCTGGATGATGTTCGATTAATGAGATTGACTATGCGCATAAACGTTCTTTCCGTCGGCGTGTTCATATTACTGGTCGGTTGCGACCAGCACTCCGCCACAACACAAACGCCCCCATTACCGGCCGTCACGGTGGTGACGCTGAGAACCCAGCCGGTGACGCTGTTTACCCAATTGCCCGGCCGCGTCACGGCGGTCAAAACCGCCGAAGTTCGTCCCCAGGTCAGCGGCATTATCCAAAAACTGCTGTTTAAAGAAGGGGGGCAGGTTAAGGCGGGCCAACCTTTGTATCAAATCGATCCCGCCAGTTATCAGGCCGCCTACGATAAGGCCCTGGCGACCTATACTAACGCGGCGGCGCTCGCCAAACGCTATCGTCCGCTCGCCGCCGCCCACGCCGTCAGCCAGCAAAGTTATGAGGATGCGGTCGCCAGCGCCAATGAGGCAAAGGCCGATTTGGAAACCGCGCGGGTCAATCTGGATTATACCCGGGTCAGCGCGCCCATCAGCGGACGTATTGGCCGGTCCCTTTCCACTGAGGGGGCATTAGTCACCGACGGCCAGACCAGCTATCTCACCACGATTCAGCAACTTAATCCGATTTATGTGGATGTCAGCGAATCCTCGTTGGATTTGCTGCGTCTGCGCCGGGCGCTGGCCGAGGGTAAATTGCAAAAAGCCGGCGACAACGCCGCCACGGTAAAGCTCACGCTGGAGGACGGCTCCACTTATCCCGAGCAGGGCCGTCTGGAATTTTCGGAAGTCACGGTGGACGAAGCCACCGGCAGCGTCACGATGCGCGCCGCCTTCCCCAATCCCCATAACATCCTGCTGCCGGGCATGTTTGTTCACGCCAGTTTCCCGCAGGGCATACAGGAACAGGGCATTCTGGTGCCGCAAGAAGCCATCATGCACGATAACAGCGGACAGCCTTACGTTTATCTGGTGAAAAACAATAACACCATTGCCCAGACCACGGTGGTCACCGGGCAAATGGAGGGTGATAAGTGGCTGGTGGACAAAGGATTGAAGGCCGGCGACCGGGTGGTTATCAGCGGTCTGCAACAAGTGCGCAGCGGCAGCAAGGTGAAGGCGACGGAAGGCAAGGCCGACGATGTGCCCGGCAATAACGGGGTCTCGTTGTCTATGACCGACCCCGCGGCGCAATAAAGGGGGCGTTATGTCAAAATTTTTTATCGAACGCCCGATTTTCGCCTGGGTCATCGCCATTATTGTGATGCTGGTCGGCGCCATCGCCGCCTTTAATCTGCCCATCAGTCAATATCCCGATATCGCGCCGCCGGCCGTGTCCATTTCCGTCACGTATCCCGGCGCCAGCGCCGAAACGGTGCAAAACACCGTGGTACAGGTGATAGAACAGCAGCTTAATGGCTTGGACAATCTGCGCTATATCGAATCGCAAAGCAGCAGTGACGGCAGCGCGCAGATTATCGTGACGTTCAATCAAGGGACCAATCCCGATATCGCTCAAGTACAGGTACAAGATCGGGTGTCGCTGGCGGAATCGCAATTACCGGAGGAAGTCACCCAGCAAGGACTGCGGATCCGTAAATACCAGTCCAACTTTATGATGGTGGTCAGCCTGATCTCCAAAGACGGTAAGCTTAGCAACGGCGACCTGGCGGATTTACTGGTCTCGAAACTTGAAGATCCTATTTCGCGCACCAAAGGGGTGGGCGACTTTATGGTCATGGGCGCCGAGTATGCCATGCACATCTGGCTGGATCCGGCCAAACTCTATAAATATCAACTGATTCCCAGCGATATCACCACCGCCATCAGCAACCAGAACGTTCAGGTTTCTTCCGGGTCCCTCGCCGGCCTACCCACGATACCGGGGGTGAAGACCAGCGCCACCATCCTGGGCAAATCCCGCTTTACCACCGTCAAACAATTCGAAAATATCCTGCTTAAGGTCAATAGCGACGGCTCTCAGGTACGGCTTAAGGATGTGGCCAAGGTGGCCCTCGGGCCGTCAAGTTACTCCGTCGACTCCACTTATGACGGTCGGCCCTCCGCCGGCATCGCTTTGCGTCTGGCCACCGGCGCCAACGTTCTGGATACCGCGAAAGCCGTACGGGAAACCGTGGACAGTATCAAGGATTCCCTGCCGGACAACGTGGAAGTGAAGTTCCCCTATGACACCTCGCCGGTTGTCAGCGCATCCATCAAAGAGGTGGTGAAAACCCTGTTTGAGGCCATCGTGCTGGTGTTCCTGGTGATGCTGTTGTTCTTGCAAAACCTGCGGGCCACGCTGGTCACCACGCTGGTGGTGCCGGTGGTGTTGTTGGGAACCTTCGGCGTGCTCGCCGCCTTTGGCTACACGATTAATACCCTGACCATGTTTGGTATGGTGCTGGCCATCGGCCTGCTGGTGGACGATGCCATTGTGGTGGTGGAAAACGTCGAGCGCGTCATGGCCGAGGAGGGGTTGCCGCCCAAGGAAGCCACGGTGCGATCCATGCAGCAGATCCAGAGCGCGCTATTCGGCATCGCGCTGGTACTGTCCGCCGTGTTGTTGCCGATGGCTTTTTTCAGCGGCTCCACCGGCGTTATCTACCGCCAGTTTTCCATTACCATCGTGTCGGCCATGGCGTTGTCGGTGCTGATGGCGCTGATTTTCACGCCGGCGCTGTGCTCCACCCTGCTAAAACACAGTGCCATTGAGCATAAAACCCGGGGCTTCAGCCACTGGTTTAACCGCAAATTCGAGGCGGGAACGCGGTTTTATACCGGCGGCGTCGGCGAGGTTATCCATCGGCGCGGCCTGTTTCTGCTGGTGTATCTCGCCTTGGTGATAGTTACCGGCCTGCTGTTTTCCCGTCTGCCCACCTCATTTTTGCCCGACGAGGATCAGGGCGTGATGATGATGCAGATCACCCTGCCCGACAACGCCTCGTCACAGCGCACCCAGAAAGTGATCAACGATATCAATGCCTGGTTGCAGAAAAACGAAAGCGCCACCGTCAGTTCGGTTTTCGCCGCCAACGGGTTCAGTTTCGCCGGCCGCGGCCAGGGCAGCGCCATGGCATTCGTCAAATTGAAAGACTGGAGCGTGCGCGGCAAGAGCGAGCAAAGCGTTCAGAACCTGGCGAAACGGACCATGGCGCACTTCGCCAACTATCCGAACGCGAAGATTTATGCCCTGGTGCCGCCGGCGGTGATGGAGCTGGGCAACGCCACCGGCTTCGATTTCTATCTGCAAGATACGCTGAACAAAGGCCATAGCGCGCTTATGGCGGCACGCAACCGATTTCTTCAGTTGGCCGCGCAGGATAAACGGTTGACCGCGGTGCGGCCCAACGGTATGAACGATGAACCGCAATATCAATTGATCATTGATGACGAACGGGCCAGCGCGCTGGGACTCAGTCTGGCGGACATTAACGATACGCTGTCGGCGGCCTGGGGTTCCAGTTATGTCAACCAGTTTATGTACCATGGCCGGGTAAAATACGTTTATGTGCAGGGCAACGCCGGCTCGCGGGTGACCCCGGAAGATCTCAACAAATGGTACTTCCGTAACAGCAGCGGCACCATGGTGCCATTTTCCGCCTTCGGTAGCGGCAAGTGGGTCTACGGCTCGCCGCGTTATGAGCGCTTCAATGGCCTGTCCTCCATGGAAATCATGGGTTCGCCGGCGGCCGGCTACAGCACCGGCGACGCGGTAAAAGCGGTTAACGACATCGCCGCCAAACTGCCGAAAGGCTTCAAGGTTAGATGGCATGGCATCTCATATGAAGAACAGATGTCGGGTTCGCAGACGCCGGCGTTGTACAGCATCTCGATCCTGGTGGTATTCCTTTGTCTGGCGGCGCTGTATGAAAGCTGGTCGGTGCCTTTCTCGGTGATTCTGGTGGTACCGCTGGGCGTGTTGGGCACCATTGCGGCCATGTTAATGCGCGGACTGGAAAACGATGTGTTCTTCCAGGTGGGACTGCTTACCACCGTGGGGTTGGCGGCGAAAAACGCCATTCTGATTGTCGAGTTTGCCAAGGAGATGCATGAACGCGAGGGTAAAGGCGTGGTGGAAGCGGTGACCACCGCGGCGCGTATGCGTATCCGCCCCATTATTATGACCTCCATGGCGTTCGTTCTCGGCGTACTGCCCATGACCGTTTCCCATGGCGCCGGGGCGGGCAGCCAACATTCCATCGGCACGGCGGTGGTGGGCGGTATGATCACCGCCACTTTCCTGGCCATTTTCTTCGTGCCGATGTTCTACGTTGTGGTGGCGCAGCGTTTCGCCGGCAAAAAAACCGCTAACGATGCGCATAAACAGGCGATACATCATGATGATCAGTAACACTTTCCGGCCGGCGCTGGCGCCGCTGGCCCTGGCCGTCTTATTGAGCGGCTGTACGTTGGAGCCGAAATACCAGCGCCCAGCCCTGCCCGTCGCCAATCATTATGACTACAGCGACGCCGCGACGCCGGGTACCGGCGCCGATTTACCCTGGCAGCGCTTTTTCACCGATCCGACCATGCACCGGCTTATCGCGCTCGCTCTGGAAAACAACCGCGATCTGCGGGTCGCGGCACTGAATGTCGAGACGGCGCGCGCGCAAATACAGATTGACCGGGCGGCGCTCCTGCCCACGGTGGATCTGAACGCCAGCCAGACATCCGCCCATCTGCCGGGCGGGCTCTACGATACGAAAAGCAGCGGGCCGGTCACCTATCACGAGCTGGATACCAATCTCGGCGTGACCTCTTGGGAACTGGATTTCTTCGGCCGTTTGCGCAGCCTGCGCGATCAGGCGCTGGAAAAATACCTTTCTCTTGACGCCACCCAGCGCGCCACCCAGATAAGCCTTATCGCCGAAGTGGCGTCGGATTACCTGACGTTGTGCGCCGATAATGAACTGCTGACGTTGGCGCAGGACACGGCGAAAAGCCAGCAGGCCTCTTATGATCTGACCAAACGCGGCTATGACGGCGGGGTGTATAGCGATCAGGATTTGGCCCAGGCGGAAACTTCGGTGCGCAGCGCCCAGGCCGATGTGGCCAGCTATACGCGGCAGGCGCGCCAGGATGTCAACGCCCTTAGGCTGCTGGTGGGCGCCGAGCTGCCGGCCGATCTGGCGGCGAAGGCCCGTTTGAAGCAGGATTGGCATTTCCCGGCCACGCCGGCCGGACTGCCCTCCGATCTGCTTACCCGCCGGCCGGATATCATCGCCGCCGAGCATACCTTGAAAGCCGCCAACGCCAATATCGGCGCGGCGCGAGCCGCTTTCTTCCCCAGTATTACCCTGACGGCGGCGGGCGGTTCTTCCAGCAGCAGCCTGGGACACTTACTGGAAGGCGGTACCGCGGCCTGGTCATTCTCGCCCTCGATAACGCTGCCGATTTTCGATGGCGGCGTGAATTCGGCCAACCTGGCGATAGCCAAGGCGGAAAAGCGCATTGAGATCGCCGACTATGAAAAGGCCATCCAAACGGCATTCAAGGAGGTGGCCGACGCGCTGGCCGGGCAGGACACCTATCGGGATGAGCTGAAAGCGCGGCGGCAGGACGTGGCGGCCAACCAGCGCTACTACGATGCCGCCCTGTTGCGCTTTCGTACCGGCATCGACAGCGATTTGAATGTGCTGGTGGCGCAACGCAATCTGTATACGGCGCAACAGGCGCTAATCACCACCCGGCTGGGCCGGTTGAACCAACAAATTACCTTGTATAAGGCCTTGGGCGGGGGGTGGCGTTCATAAATGCGTCCTTGGGATGACCTGGCAAATGAAATCGCCGCTATGGAAGCGGCTCGTATGACACCTGTCTACTCTGAATACCGACCCGACCCGCTATGCCTCGCAACGCGCGTCAGGTCCGCGCCGTTTCCGTTGTCCGCGCAGCCCGCCGAATGTCAGCAGCACGACAAAAAACCCCGCCACCGCCAGCAAAGCCGCCGCCAGCGGAACGCTTATCAGGCCGAAGCCCCGGTCGATCACATCGCCGCCAATCCAGGCGCCCAGCGCGTTGCCGACATTAAACGCGGAAATGTTCAGCGTGGAGACCAGATTGGGTGAATCCTGGCCGTGACGCACCACATTGATCTGTAGGGCCGGGACAGTGGCGAACGTGGCCATCGCCCACAAAAACAATGTGACCTCCGCCGGCCACAAGCCGTGACTGGTCCAACGTAGGGCCAGGGAAAACAGCGCTATCAGCGCGAAACTCAACAGCAGGCTGAACGAGACTTTCCAGTCGGCCAACCTGCCGCCGACAACGTTCCCCACCGTCAGCCCAATGCCCATCAGGAACAATGTCAGACTGACGCCATGTTCATCAACGCCGGTTACCTGTAACAGCAGCGGGGCGATGTAACTGAAGAGCGTGAACATCGCGGCGGCGAAGAACACCGTCATTAACAGCGACAGCCACAGCGTGCCGTTGGCCAGCGCCGTGACTTCGCTGGCAAGATGCACGGGTTTTTCCTGTCGATTGGTCGGCAGGCTGATGATCAGCGCGGCGAACGCCAAAACGCCAATAACGGCGACCGCCCAAAAGGTTGAACGCCAGCCCAGCATTTGGCCGAGCCAGGTCCCAAGCGGCACCCCCAGGACGTTGGCCAGCGTCAGTCCGGTAAACATCAAGGCCACCGCCGAAGCCTGGCGGTTGGGCGCGACGAGGCTGGCCGCCACCACCGAGCCGATACCGAAAAAAGCCCCGTGGCACAGCGCCGTCACCACCCGCGCCAGCATCAGCATCGGGTAGCTGTAAGCCAGAGCGCACAGCGTATTGCCGACGATAAAGATACCCATCAACAAAACCAATGTGCGCTTACGCGGCAATTTCGCGGTCAGCAACGCCATAATCGGGGCGCCGATGGCCACGCCCAGCGCGTATCCGCTGATAAGCCAGCCCGCGGAAGGTAGGGTTACCCGTAAGCTATCGGCCACCTCCGGCAACAGCCCCATGATAACGAATTCAGTGGTACCGATGGCAAAGGCGCTAAGCGCCAGGGCCAGTAATGCAACAGGCATAGCCTCTCCTCCATCCATCCCGGCCGCAATCACATCAAATCGCGATTATGTGACAAGAGTCACATAAGTTACCAGGAAATGTCAGTCAGGGGAATGGACCATGACGGCGTTAAGCGGAGAGTGTAAACCGTCCGGTCCTTCAGGAATGCGCTGCTATGGGTGGGCTAACGTTTACCCGCCATCGGATTCAATTCATCATCATCGGCCCTCACACCTATTATTTTGGCCTGCTTGCCCAGGACCTTGATACCTATCAGGGTAATCAGCCAGGCGATGATCCCCATGACCAGATAGGTCATGGCAAAGCCGTGTTTATCATAAAAATAACCGGCCAGCGGGTTGATGGCGGTAATGCCCAGGTAATTGAAGCATCCCAATACCATATATAGGGTTCCAGTTAAACGCTTGTCGAAATTCTCAGCCAGGAACTTAAAAATGGAGACGAGCAGCAGTGCCATTTCCAATCCATAAAACGGTTTGATAATCACAATCATCCATGAATCCGTCGCCAATCCGGAAAGCACAAGCCTTAAGCCTATAACGAACCCCGCCAGCAACAAGCCGTTTCGCGCGCCGATACGATTTATCAGAAACGGAATAGAAAACATCAGCACGAATTCAAAGGCGGATTGGACGAACCCCAGATATCCCAACACGGCATTACCGCTCTGATGCGTGGCGAAAAAAGTAACGAAGAAGCGTGGAAACTGTTGCTCAGCGCTTTGCATCATCCAGATGATGCCGCCATAAAACAGCATTAGCACCCAAAAACTGGCGTACTGAAATAGCAGTTTGATATCCTTTCTATTCACTTTTTCTTTTTTAGCCGCATTGACAGCCTGCCAGTTGATACCTTCGCCGCTGGTTTTCAGAGTCGCCAGTGTCAATAGCACTAACACCGCCGCACACGAGGTTATGGCGAAATTGATATGTGGGTTGATGTTGAAAAGCTGGCCGGAAAATATTGAAGCAATGGCCCAACCAAGGGACCCCCACATCCGCACGCGACCAAATTCAAAATTATAAGCGCGAGCATAACGATCAGAGTAGGACTCAAATACCAACACACCGGCCAAATAAGCGACACCCAGGTAAAGACCGCCGGCGATAATCCCCACAACCCTATGGCTTAATAATAATACCTGATAAACATAAATAAAGAAGGGAGCGGCCAATGCGGAGAGGACGGCCACCCCCATTAAAAGCGTTTTTTTGAGACCTAGCTTGTCCATGATGACGCCGAATACCGGCTTTATCGCCAGGGCAAAGAGGGCATTAACCGATAAAGTATACCCTATCTGGGTACTGGTAAAACCGATCTTATCACCTAACCAAATAGCCAAAAACGACCAACTTATCGACCAGGAAAAATAATACAGAAACAAGCACGTACTCATCCGTATATAAGCGGACCTGTTTGCGGCGAGCATTGACATAATTTAATCCTTGTTGTCAGGAGAAAACGCCAGGTTCATGACGGATAATGGTCTCAATAAAACCTGACACTCTAATTCAACGGCACATTGCCCAGGCAAGTCCGTCCAGCATTGCCGCCTATCGTTGCAACGGCAGAGATATCGTCGACGGTCTGGTTGTTATCGGTGATACAGCGCGCGGTTTTATGATAGGCCACTTACGTTACCCTCTGATATTTATACTAAAATAATGATGGTGTTTTTGTATAATACTGATTCTCTGATTAAGAATTTTGTTATCTTGATCACAGAGTATTATGCCTGGCGGCCAGCCCTTTTTGAAAATTGGAATTTATTGCCATCACGGAACCCGGCACAATCGAAAAACTTAGAAAAATTGCGCTTTACCCCCCTATTCTGTATTTATAGACTAAATACGTCTAATGACATCGCAGCAGCGAGCGAGCGCGGCTAACAGAGAGACAACCTGAACACTGTCGATGATATATTACCTAGCGCTTTTCACAGACCTATTAATTCATGATCAATACGGCATCATTAATTAAAACCTTTTATTTTATTGTATATGATAAACGAATTCCTTCATTTTATTGCCACGGTAAACTATTTTTTGGCATTGACGCAAAGAATGACTGAGCGCAAAGCCAAGTCTTCGCTCTTCACAGATAGGGCTTTCCGGTTTTTTTTGGGATAAAGATACCCGTTTCTATCCTGGCGGGGAATTGGCGTTGGACCATGCTGGCTACCCGCCGTTGCCATTGGCATCCCGCGCAAGCTCTCAAATGAAATCAGAAAGCCAAAGACAACCGGCAAGAACAGAGCATGCGCCAAGCAAACCGCCGGATCGCACGCTTCCATGACTCTGGCCTTGAACCGGCCGAAGTAGAGACGACGCGATGATAATCCCCCTTAGCGCGGTGCGACGGGGCCAAGCCACTCAGGTGTCAATAGCATGAAAGTCCAAGGTTCAACCGTTCTTTTGACCAGCGCTAATGGCAGCATCGGTCGCGCATTTGTCAATGAATTGCTTAATCGTGGCGTTGCCAGGCTTTACGTCGGTGTCGCGAGCTTTTCCGGCCCGCTGACGGCGGTGGATCTGGCCACTGCCCGCCTTGAAATGGCAGTGAACTATTTCGGGCCAATGCAGATGTCGCTCGCATTGCGGGCCGGGCGCGGCCGTCAGCCTGGCAGGCATAGAACCGATTGGGCTTTTAATCGCTCCCTTCGGTTTGCTTAACCGGTTACGCACGTTGCAAAACAGGATTACGCGGCCCCAATGACCCACCTTGAACGTTAAGAGACCGCCAATGAAAGTGTTCGCTATCGCCGATGTCCCCTCAACCGCCGCCCGCGATGAGATCAAAAGGCATTTGCCGGATGAAGTGCCGGCAACGCTCAAACTTTATCTCGACGGCAAGGTTGATCAATTCTGGTACCGTGATAATAAAGGGCCCATCTTCCTGATGAATTTCGCCACCCTTGATAAAGCCAAGGGCATACTCGGCTCGCTGCCGCTGGTTGCCGGTGGTCTTATGACGTATGAATACCTGCCGGTGACCCCCTTATCCCGCTCGGCCTGTTGATTCAGGGCGAATTGCCCCTTCGTTGCCAAGTCGATTTGCGGTGCCGGCTCTCGCCCCGGACGAACGCTATGCAGGAGGACGGGCAGTTCAGACATGCGCAGGACGGGATCGTGAACAACGGGCGGCGGTGGAACCGCGACCACATCCAAATCAGATGCCGGATTGATGTCCAGCCGTTCGACCTTCACCCGTAAAAAAGCGAAACCGCACACCCGTATTTATGGACTAAAAAATGGACTAAAAAGTCCCGGATGTGGGTGGATTCCAGTAGACCTCGCTGGAACGAAAAAAGGACCCGAAGGTCCTTTTTTCAACGACTTACAGACGTCAGCGGATGTCTGTAGATCATAAATTGGAGCGGGAAACGAGGCTCGAACTCGCGACCCCAACCTTGGCAAGGTTGTGCTCTACCACTGAGCTATTCCCGCATCTGAAAAGCACTATCCAATAACGACCGGCAAAATAAGCGCCGACCGATACAATACGAATTTGTCAAGCCGCCATAAAATCCAAAACAAGAGGAAAAATCCGAAATTTCTTGTCTAATTCTTTGATTAAATGGAGCTTTTTGCGTATATCCCGTTATTGGACGGACAGCATTATGTACCAGCGGCCGAGTGTTGGCAAGCTTTTTTCCACAAGAAATTCTTCGCTCCGCTGGCTTTACGGTCCATTGTCAGACCTCGGGAATCGCAACGGCGGCGGTTCCCACGCCGCCGCCGCAACGCCGTCTAGCCCGTTTCCGCCGCATCCACTGCCGATTCGTTCTGTAAACCTTGCCGGCGCCGCAAACCCGGAAACCACCGCATCCACAGCCCCACCACCAAGAGCGTGCCGATGCCGCCCAGCGCCGCGGCCGGCACCGCGCCCAGCCAGGCGGCAAGCATACCCGATTCGAATTCCCCCAACTGATTGGAGGTATTAACGAATATTGAATTCACCGCGTTAACCCGTCCGCGCATGTCGTCGGGGGTATCCAATTGCACCAGGGATTGGCGTATCACCATGCTTATCATATCGAACGCGCCCAACGCAAACAGCGCCAGCAGCGACAACCATAACCGGCCGGACAAGGCGAAAACCAACGTGGCGGCGCCAAAGCCGGCTACCGCCGCGAACATGGTCATCCCCACGCGCCGTTGCAACGCGCGATGGCTTAGCCAGAAGCCCATCAACAAGGCGCCGGCCGATGGCGCGGCACGCAGCAATCCCAATCCCCATGGCCCGGTATGCAGGATATCCCGGGCGAAAATCGGCAATAAGGCCGTGGCGCCCCCCAGCAACACGGCGAACAAATCCAGTGAAATGACACCGAGCACATCGGGCCTGGCCCGGATAAAGCGCACGCCGGCAAACAATGTCGCGAACGTGGCGGGCACGCGGGGGACCGGCGCCTGTTCGTAGCGCAGCCGACTGATCAATAGCAGCGACGACAACGATAATATGCTGGCGGACAAGTACACCGCGCCGGGACCGATCACATATAAAAAACCGCCCAGCGCCGGGCCGACCAGGGTTGCCGCCCCACTGGACGAGGCATTGGCCGCGGTGGCGCGCGCCAGTATCGACGGCGGCACCAACGTGGGGATCATGGATTGCATGGCTGGGGATTCCAACGCTTTGGCCACGGCAATCATAAACACCAGGCCAAGAATACTGTATTCATGGATATGATGCGTAACGGTCAATGCCGCCAGCGCGGCGATGGCCAGCCACTCGACCATTTGACCGAACAGCGCGATGCGCCGGCGATCAAACTGATCAGCCAGATGGCCGGCCGGCAACGCCAGCAACACGGAAGGCAGGAACTGCGCCAGGCCGATCAGACCGAGATCCAGCGCCCGACCGGTCAGACTATAAATTTGCCAACTGACGGCAATAAACAGCATCTGGAAACCAAACCCGGAAAAGGTGCGGGCCAGCCAGAACGCCGCAAAAGAACGGTGCTGCAACAAGGACTCCGCAGCGCAGGCGTGTGAAGACGGCATGGTGTAACCTGTGAATGAATACCTGTGGCGGCACCGCAGGCAAGCCTCCGGCGCGTAAACGATAGCTCAGATTAGCAAGTCATTTGGCAAGGGACAACGTTGTTCCCGTCAGTTTATACTCGCTAACCTTCAGGCCGCCTCTGTGTTGAAGCAATGCCACTTGCATTATTGGGAGTCCCTGCTTGGGTCAAAATCATTTTTCTTTATTTTTCTTTTCGATGGGACACTTTGTACTCCTGGTATTTTAAAATTGCCCGTTTAAGTATTAACCCCACTGTCAGTACAATCCTCGTCAGTCCCAAAGGCAGAGTGAGGATAATCAAAACTTGGGAAACCCATAATGGCAGGCTGATAGGGAAATAGGAAATTATACCAACATGATAAAAGGTTGGCATAATAAAGAGGCTCATCAGGATAAAGACTAAAATGAACATGAAGACATTGATTTTAATAATCGAATTTCTGCCGTTGCAAACCCAATGACATAAAATCCTTTGCTTTCCTAATCACCCGCAGGCCGTTTAAAGGATAACGAATCAATACGCGCGTTTATTCTATGACTATTTAGTCTGTTTTTAAATTGCGCATTCATTTCGCCACGCGCGAAGCGCCATTCGCATTTGACTCCGCGCCAAAGCAGTTACCCATCCCAGCGATAGCGCCGCCCAGGGCTCCCCTCGCCATGCCGCCAGGGCCGCCGGACACACCGCTGATGACGCCGCCAATTGCGCCGATACCTATTCCCGTGGCGCACGATGCGCTCATTCCCGGCGAGGAATTGGCCACCAAACCATTAGCCTGACCACCATACCCCCCACCCCGCCAGTTTTGCGACGCGCTGTTGAATGAGGCGCCGCTGCCATGACTTGCTATGGCTGAACCCTTATTGGACACATTCATGGTGATATCCCTATTCATCATGTATACCCGTCATACTTAACGTTGCCTCTTTGTTGACCGCGATGCAACTCGAGATATTCAGAGTATAAGCATAAAATTCATCAACCGGAGGTCAATCCAAGCCTTTTAGATAAAGCACTTCTGGGAAACTGAATAATATATTGATATTGCACACCCTTTTTGGGGCCTCGCATTAACGATACCCTTAAAGCGTTATTTATTGCCCTGGACAGCAAAATAAGTTTGATAATTTGAAAACCATTAACTCCGGTAGTTTTTATCGCCGGCGCGGATAGCCTGACACGCCGGCGTTGCCGTGGGATCAGAATCCCCCGTCGATATCAGTCACGCCAATCAGTTTATGGTTAACGAACTCTTTCAGGCCGAGATCGATCAATTCACGGCCGTAACCGGAACGGCGCAGGCCGCCGAAGGGCAAATCGGCTTTTACCGCGGTGGGATGGTTGATGTAGACCATACCGGTGGAAACCTTTTTCGCGACCTCCATACCGTGGGCGATATCCCGGGTAAAGACCGATCCACCCAAGCCAAAGGGGGAATCATTGGCGATGGCAATGGCTTCCTCCTCATCTTTCGCCTTAAAGATCAGCGATACCGGACCGAAAAATTCCTGGTAGTAAGCCGGGTTTTCCGGCGTCAATCCGGTCAGCATAACCGGCTGGACAAATGCCCCTTCTTTCGGCACCTCCGCGCCGATAACCGTCACGGTGGCGCCATGGGCGCGCGCCTCCTTCACCTGCTGGCGGACATCGTCGGCCGCCTTCTGGGAAGACAGCGGCGCCAGCGTGGTGGCGGAGTCCATCGGATCGCCCGCCTTCAGCGCCGCCACGCCTTCCTTGTAGCGTTTGATGAAGTCATCATAGATGGCGTCCACCACGATGATGCGCTTGGAAGAACAGCATACCTGTCCGGCGTTCCAGTGTCGGCCAAACACCGCCCATTTGACCGCTTTGTCGAGCTCGGCATCCCCCAGCACGATAAAAGCATCGGCGCCGCCCAGCTCCATGGTGGATTTTTTCAGCGCTTTCCCCGCCTGCGCCGCGACGACGGCGCCCGCGTCCTCCGAGCCGGTCAGCGCCACGCCATGAACACGGGGATCGTTAATGATGTTTTCCAACTGGCCGCGCGTGGCGAAGAGATTTTTGAAACCGCCGGCCGGCAGACCGGCTTCAAGCATCAACTTTTCGAAAGCCTCGGCGCATTGCGGCACATTGGAGGCATGCTTGAGCACCACCACATTCCCTGCCGCCAGTTGCGGAGCAATGATGCGGGCAATTTGATAGTAGGGGAAATTCCACGGCTCGATAGCCAAAATGATTCCGAGCGGCTCGTGCACCAGCATCGCCTCGGTGACGGCCGGATCTTTCGAAGGGAGTTTCTCGGGCGCCAGCTGTTTCTCGGCATTGGCGACATAATATTCAAATATCGCCGCCGACAGTTCGACCTCGGCTTCGGCTTCGCTCAATAATTTCCCCATTTCCAGCGTCAGAAGCTTGGCGTATCGGGTGTGATCGCGGCGCAGCAAATCAGCGGCTTTTTGCAAAATCGCCACGCGTTCGGCAACCGGCCGATTTTTCCATAGCGCAAAAGCGGCATGCCCCTGTTCCAATGCATGCTTGACCTCTGCATTGGTGGCGTCTGGGAAGGTTTTGAGAATCTCACCGGTGTAAGGATTGGTTGTTGCGTATGCCATTTTTTTCTACTCCGTGAAATGGCCGGACATCAAAAACATTCCGGTCTGGGCGCCGTCCCGGTCTGGTCCGGAACGGCCATCGCACTCTTTTCAGCGCATATCCCCGTCATACTTCGTGGATGCAACTTGAACTATTTTAGGGTATAAAGCCGCATCATCTGGTCATGCCATCCCGTTTACACAGAGATAACATCCCATTAGCTACTATGCTCCCATAATGGAAACTTGTCGTGTACCTAATGTGCGAATATTGCAAAATACACCTCTGGCGCCAACCCGGGCCGCCTGAAAAAAAAGCCGCCAGAAAGATATCCGCCACCGACAGCGGCTAAGGTAAATACCCGGCGCCGTACTTCGACCATTGCATGCTAACGCTTTGTCAGATTGCCCCAGGCGCGCGACGGACCATTGGCATGGCGGATTCTGCCGGCTTACCGCTGCGGTATGAATTATTATCAACACCTATGATAAATAGGAGATATATAGTTTTACCTGGTTAGATTAACTTGTTAGTTTTCAATAACCTTTTAGAACTGCCATGATATTGGCGAACGGTACGCTACATCATTAAGCCGCTTTTCGGCGGCAAGCGGGCGGCGCTTATATGAATATCGAAAAAATATTTGCGAATATCGATAATAACTATCTTTTCGCCTACATTGAAAATTTCCTGTCGCACCGGTTCAATATCCGGTTGGAGGTTTCAGAACCATGGCAACCCTGGCGAACAGTGGAAAATCAACTGTCCATCATTCAAATCAGCATCTACAGTATTGGCGCCGAAAAAGCCGCGCGTCTTTTAGAGCACGAAACCCAAGGCGTGTTGTTGCTCTACGACCGTTACTCGGCATTTTTAGTGCACAACCTGGACTTGCCGGGTAATTTTACCTGTCTTTGCTATGAGAGTTCCTTTGATCATGTTCAACAGGCGTTGACGGCCTGGTTATGGAAAAACGCGTCCGTTCCGAACCCGCCAGGCGCTCATCCGGCAATTCATCTTAAAAACCGCCTCACGCGTATGGAAACCGAAATCATGGCCTGGTTAACCCGCGGTTATTCCATTACCCAGATAGCGCAGTCATACCATATTGACCACCGGACCGTTAGTAGACACAAACGTAATGCTTTATATAAATTTGGCACCATAAACCTTCATCAATTTATCATGGTCGACCGTTTCTACCAATTCTTTATTATGGACAAAATACTGGCCAAGCCTTCGCAGATTGACATATTCACCCCAACCTGTGCTTAATATTTTCCCGCGCGCCGACGCAGCCAAAAAAAATTAAAAGAGGGTCAGCAGCATTAAAATTGCCGCCGACTTTATCTTATCCCCCGATGCGTTTACCCTACATTATCGAACATTTCATGGCTGAGAGGAGGGCTGGCATGCGCACCGCCCGCGATGGCCTGGAGCAAAGACTGATTACCCTCATCCGCTCGACAGATTGGCTAATGGCAACGTTGCGACTGGCCAGAAGTTGCGCTTTGCCCGATTGGTATATCGGCGCCGGCGCAATACGCGATACCGTCTGGGACAAGCTGCACGGCTACGCCACGGCCGTCTCATGCCATGATATAGACTTAGTCTATTTTTCCGATCAGCGGACGGAACACGATGACGATCGCGGCCTTGAGCGACGTTTACATGCACTGACGCCGGGGCTGTCCTGGGATGTCACCAACCAGGCCCGGGTACACCTATGGTATGAAAAACACCACGGCATACCGCTGCGAAAGTTCGCTTCCAGCGAAGCCGGCATCGCCACCTGGCCGGAAACCGCCACCGCCATAGGCGTCCGGCTCACCGACGAGGATGATTTACTCATCGTCGCGCCTTTCGGCCTGAACGACCTGTTTAATCTGCGACTACGCTGGAATGCCGAATTAGTCACCTATGCCATGTTTTTGGCACGGGTAGAAGAAAAAAAATTTTTAACCCGTTGGCCCAAATTGACGCTGGTCTAGGACGGGCCTGGCGCGACGAATCCCCACATCGAATACCCATCCCCTGCGGGGGATGGGAACCGTCCTTGAGAAAAAGCGGGTGGCGGTGGTTATTTCCGCGGTAGAGCATATCAAATAAAAAAACGGTTTTGGTGATTATCGTTATAAATATATCTATATAACGAAAAGCCTGTTATCAGTATGTTGAATTCCCCCGTTGCCAGTTTGCATTAGGGTTTTCCTGCCACGCTATCCTGCACGATAATAAGCGGCGCTTTCGCAAAATCATTAATATGATAACTCAATGTGTTGAAATTGAGCACTGGATCAAAGAAATAAAACCATTAATATTATAAGGTTATTTTAAAGATATTTTCGTTTATTTTTTACAAAAACATAACTTATGCCAATGAATACCAGAGACGTATCCGCCGTGGAAAATGAAACTGCAGTTCATGACGATGACATATTCCCCTGTTGGGAAGCGATCGGTTTTTTATTACGAGACTTCTTTATGTCTCCGCGTCGGGAAACGCTAAACCAATTATTAACACTGACGGAGACTTATCGCGGCGAAACACAGCATAGTGCGCTACCGCTGTCTAAGACCGATTGGCAAGAGAACGAGTACGAATTCAATCGCCTGTTCATCGGACCGCAAGCATTGCCGGCGCCGCCGTATGCCTCAGTTTACCTTGAGGCCGAACCTCAACTGATGGGAAAAAGCACAGGGGAAATTCGCCAACTCCTTCATGGACTTGGCCTGGCCGTTTCCCTGGAAAACCGGGTACCGGATGATCATGTTTCCTACGAAATCGAACTTAGCCTGCTGCTGGCCAAGCTTGCCCCGCAACAACCCGTTTATGCGGAAACGCTGGCCTGGCTGGTGGGCGAACATATGCGTCATTGGCTCCCCCTCTTTACCACGCGCGTCGAACAACACGCGCGTACCCCCTCGTTATCGGCCGTCTCCAGGATCTTGTCACTGTGGTTCGTCGATGCGCAACGGAGAATAGCATGAGAAGCGATAGTCCCGAATTCCCCGATAGACGCTTGTTTATCAAAAAAATTGTCGCCGCCGGCGCGGTACTGGCGCTGCCGGGCGGTTTCCTAGTTCCCCGGCGGGCGGGCGCGCAACCGCCCATCCCCTACAACCCGAAAAATTATGCGATCTACCGTAATGCCTGTCCACGCAATTGCTTTGACACGTGCAGCCTGAAAACCTATGTCAAAGACGGGATGGTGACTTATGTGGAGGGCGCCGGGGAATCCACCTTTACCCACGGTATGCCCTGCGTAAAAGGCTTAACCTACCCGCGTCGGGCTTACAGCCCCGATCGGATCAAATATCCCATGATCCAAGACGGCCGCGGAACAGGCAAATGGCGGCGCATCTCCTGGGATGAGGCGATGAACCGAATCGCCGCCAAGATAATGGAGATCAAGAAAAAAGACGGATCCCTGCTCGGGCTGGCCTTGACCAAATATTCCGGCAATCTGGGCATTATGAACTATGGCGTGGAGGGCATGATGAGCTCGCTGGGCTATACCACCCGTTTCGTCGGTACGCCCTGCTGGCCCGCCGGCATTGACGCCCAGAGCTATGATATGGGCGACATGTGGTGCAATGACCCGGAAGATCTGGTTAAAGCCAAATATATCATCATTTGGGGCGCCAACCCGGCCTGGTGCTCGATCCACTCCATGAAATACCTCTACCAGGCGCGGGAACAGGGCGCCAAGGTGGTGGTCATCGATCCTTTGTTTACCCAGACCGCGGCCAAGGCGGATTGGTATCTGCGGGTACGGCCCGCCTCTGATGGCGCGTTGGCGCTCGGCATGGCGCGCCACCTGTTGGACAAAGGTTTAACGGATGACACCTTCGTCACACAATACGCCTACGGTTTTGCCGAGTTCGCCCAATATCTTCGCGACAACATCACCGTCGAATGGGCCGCAGAACAATGCGGATTGCCGGCGCAGACCATCCGGCAATTGACGGAGGAATTCGCCGCGGTCAAGCCGGCGACCATTTGGATTGGCTATGGCATGCAGCGGCACATTAACGGCGGGGCCAATGTCCGCGCCATCGACGCCTTCGTCGCCATGACCGGCAATATCGGTCTGGAAGGCGGCGGCGCCCGTTATGGGCATTTGCAGACCTGGGGGTTCAATTATGCCGCCATGACGCAAAAACCCCCCGCCGGCTCAGTGGGGTACATCGGCGAGCAGGGGCCGAAAGGCGAGTTCGTTTCCGCCGACAAAAGCGCGGCGCAATACACCGACCGTAGCTTGAATATCAATCAAACCGCCCAGGGAATCCTGGATGCCAACGACCCGCCGATCCGTATGCTGTGGGTGTCCTGCAAAAATCCGTTCTCCCAGGATTTCGATCACAACAAGATGTTGCGGGCCTTCAAGAAACTGGAAATGGTGGTCTGCGTGGATCAGTTTTTCAACAAGACGGTGGAACAGGCGGATATTGTTCTGCCGGTCACGACCTTGCTTGAGGAATGGAACATTTCGGTTTCTTACTGGCATTACTGGCTGTCCATCAATCAGCCGGCCATTAAACCCATGCACGAGAGCAAAACCGATCTGGAAATCGCCGCGGCGCTTTCCCGTGCCATGAACAAACTGGAGCCCGGATCATGCACCTTCCCTGAAAATGTGGACAGCAGGGAATGGGTCGGTAAAGAATTCAATGACGGCATTTACAAAATGTTCGGTATCACGTCCTGGGAGGAACTCCTCAACGGGCCGGTCAAAGCCAAACTGGGCAATAGCGCCGCCTGGTATGATCACAAATTCAAGACCCCCTCCGGCAAATATGAGTTCAAATCGGATTTATGCCGGGAACACGGGTTTACGGCGCTGCCCGAGTACAAACCGGGTCGGGAAAAGCACCTGCCGTTCCATTTATTCACGCCGCATGTTCTGTTCGGCATCCATTCGCAGTTTATCAACCTGGACTGGACGCGGGTGTTTTACCCCGAACCGTTCGTGTATATCCATCCCGCCGCGGCGCACAAAAAAGGCATCGCCGATAAGGACTGGGTGCGGGTCTTCAATTCCCTGGGCGAGGTCGTGGTCCGGGCACAACTCACCGTCAACGTGCCGGAGGATTTTCTGGTCATGTATGAGGCCTGGTTCCCGAAAAGCGCCTTCAATGTACAAAATGTGGTGGATGACACCCCGTCGGACATGGGGAAAATGAAAACCGGGGCGCCGGGTTCGGCCATCCATAGCCAATTCGTCGATATCGAAATTACCCGGACGCCGGTCGCCAGGGAAGGAGTTGAAGCATGAGACGCGCATTTTTAGTCGATAGCAATAAATGCATAGGCTGCCGGGGTTGCGCCATGGCGTGCAAAAGCTTCAATCAGCTTGAGCCGGAGATGTTCTGGCGCTATGTCTATCCCCTTGACGCCGCGATCTATCCCTACGAGGAAAGGGCGTTTTATTCCCTGGCGTGCAACCACTGCGAACATCCGGCCTGTCTGGCCGCCTGTCCGGTGGAAGCCTATAGCATCAGAGCGGACGGCGTCGTGGTCCATGACCCCGAGCGGTGTATCGGCTGTAAGAACTGCATCCGCTGTTGCCCTTATGGCGCGCCGCGCTATAACGAGGAAACCCGCAAAGCGGAAAAATGCAGCATGTGTTACGAACGGCTGGATATCGGCTTATTGCCGGCCTGTGTCGAAGCCTGTCCGGTTGGCGCGCTCAGCCTGGTCGATCTCGATAAACAGGATATACCGGCCAATGCGGTGCAATATCCGCCAGGCTATCCGCGCATGCCCGAACTGAATCCCGGCACCCGTTTCATTATGCCGCGCCTGCCTCAGCAGATAGGAGACTGATTATGGAAGACTATCAACTTCCTTTGGTGATCTTCACCTCGCTCAGCCAGACCGCGGCGGGCATGGCGATATTCGTGGCCTGGCGGCGATTGCGGGGTATTTATGTCGATCAGCGTAAAGCCTGGCTTACCATCGGCATCCTTTTGCTGCTGTCGTTGTTTGGCGCCACATTCCACCTGTCTTATCCCTTGCAGGGGTATAACGCGCTGATTAATCTCCAACACGCCTGGTTGAGTCGGGAGATTGTGGCCGCCGGCGCATTCGCCGTCGCCATCGCCGCGGCGTTTCTCACTCGCGGGAATAAGACCGCGGTGCTGGCCGCCGCGCTGTTTGGGGTCGTTTTACTGATTGTACAGGGCATGACCTATGCCGCGCCGGCGATGGTTGCCATCGCCAACGGCCTACCCATGGTGTTTTATTTCCTGACCGCCTGGGTCATGGGCGCGGCCTGCCTTCCCCTGCTCGATAAAACATCCTGCGCGCCCATTATGCGGCAAGGCATTTTATTGTTCCTCCTGGCGATGATCGTCGCGCCGCTGGTCTGGCGCAGCGGCGGCGTCATCATGCAGATGACCGCCCTGAGCTGGGGGACATCGCTGTTTTTCTGGGGCAGCCTATTGTGCTTTATCGCGGCATACCTGGTATCCTTCCGGCGAGATAAAGCGACGGCCGTCACGGCCCTTATCGCCTTGGCCGCAGTGGTGCTAAGCCGGCTGACCTTTTTCGGTGATACCGTTAGCACAGTGGTGAATATCGGCCATCCGTATTAATGCGTCAACGTCAGGACAACAAACGGATTTTCATCAAAGCGCTATAGCGCGTAACGGCTATAGCGCATAAATCATCCGGCCACGCGTTATCTTATCGCCTTCCCCGATGGCCTGGTCAGCTGATACCACCAGGGACGTTCTTCACAACAGGTTCCCGCCATGTTATATACTTGTCATACCTCAAGCGGCATCTTTTCCGGTGGTATTCCCTGGTCCCGGTTACTGAGCGGACAATACGGTCTTGAACGCTTCAGCGTGCAGGCAATCCTTGAGTAAGACAAATTTCCCGACAAATATCATGAGCATTGAATCCATAAAAAAACACAATGTGGTCAACGAAATCTATGAGCAAATGAAACTCAAGATTCTGGACGGGACGTGGCATCCAGGGTCCAAGCTGCCCTCGGAAGCCGAACTGACCCGCTCCTTCAATGTCAGTCGGGTCAGTATCCGCAGCGCCGTGCAGCGCTTGCGCGATATGGGCATCGTTATTACCCAGCACGGCCGGGGCAGTTTCGTCAGCGAGGGGCTCAATCATCAAAGCTTGCTGCAAGAGCAACGACCGATAGTGCATCTGAGTCATGAAGAGTTTCACGACATGATGGTTTTCCGGCAAACAGTGGAGTTCAAATGCATCTCACTGGCGGTGGAGCATGCCGCCGATGCGGACATCGCCAGAATGGAAGCGGCGCTAAACCGTATGCTGGTCAATAAAGACGATTACAAGAAATACTCCCTCGCCGACTACGAATTTCATTTGGCGATAGCGCAGGCCTCTCATAATTTGGCGTTTTTCAATGCGTTAAGCGCTCTGAAAGAGATGTATTGCTATTATCTGGAAGAGATAAGCCGAACACTGGGGATCTCGTTGGAAAGCATTGAGGCGCACATCAAGGTGTTCATGTCCATCAAGAACAAGGACGCGGAAACCGCGATCCAGGTAATGAAAGACGCCATGATGGAAAACGTGATCAATATGGATGCTTTAAAAACGCCCCTGGCAAACGAAAACGCCCCCCGTTAGGACCGCGCCCGCCGCACGGTCGCAGGCGCGCGACGACAGTCCGTACCTCAATTCTTCCCATGGCGAAACGATGATGGCGGCCCGTGCAGGCGCCGCCGGATGATAACCCGGTCAAAATGCCATCAGAACTTTGGCTGATTGGGTTTTGTCGGCCGCGGTAATGAGCGCCTTTTCAAGATTGTCCGGCGCAAACGTCGCGCTAATCAGCGGGGTCGGGTCTATACGTCCATCTTCCAGCCATTTTACCGCGGTGGCGAATTCACCGATAAAACGAAATGATCCCGTCAGGGTAATTTCCTTCACCAGCATAGGCATGATCGGGAAATCGGCCGTCGCGCTTCCCATACCCACCTGCACCACTTTGCCGGCCGGCCGGGTATAGTCCACGGTGGAGGCAATGGCCGCGGCATTGCCCGACACCTCAAAGGTCACGTCGAAATAGCCGCGGTTTTTCCGGTAAATATCCCCCCCACCCGGCTCGGCTGGATTGAATGCCGCCTCGGCGCCCATCGCCTTCGCCAAATCAAGGCAACGGGCGCTGACATCAGAGGCGACAATTTCCCCCGCCCCGGCGCTGCGCGCGGCGGCGATGATCAGACAGCCAATGGGACCGGCGCCGATAACCAAAACCTTTTTACCCACCAACGTACCCGCGACATTAACGGCATGTATCGCCACCGACAGCGGCTCTGAAAAGGCCATGACCGGCGCGGGCACCGCCGCATTATAGGGAATGCATTGTTGTTCGGACGCCACGACATATTGCGAAAAACCGCCGTCGACATGCGGATTGAATTGCGCGCTGCCCATAAAGCGCATGGAGGCGCAAAGATTTTGCCGCCCGGACAGGCATTGCTCGCAATGATTGCAGGGTTGCGAGGGGTTTATCGCCACACGCTGTCCCACCCGCAGGGATGAGCCTGCCGGCGCCGATTCGACCACGCCGACAAATTCATGCCCAAGCACCATCGGCTGTTTTAAAATAGACATCCCGGCACGGCCGTGCAGGTAATAATGAATATCGGATCCGCAAATGCCCCCGCTCGCCACTTTCACCAATACATCCTTGTCGGTAAAATGTATTTCGCGATCTTCCCAGCGGACATCCTTTGCACCATGGGCAAAACATGCCTTGCATGTTAATGCATTTGTTACACTCATGATCTGACAACCTCTGTTTTGTTCCAAAGGAATTTTACGGTTTACTGGACCTTGGGAAAGGGCTTGCTGTTATCGACGGAATTGAGCGTATTATTATTTTCAGGCAACCCAATTTTTTCAATTTTGCCCACCAGTAATAAATAAGACAACGCGCCAAGTAACGCCACTAAAACGATATAATCAATGGCCGCATGGAAATTTTGGGTACGTTGCAGCAATACGCCGATCACGATGGGGCTGACGATACCGGAAAGATTACCACATAAATTAAGCATACCACCGGTAGTACCAATATAGTCGTGGGGGATGACGTCGGTCCACACAACCCAACCAAGATTAGAAAAGGTATTGGCGAAGAAAGCGAAGGACAGAATCGCGATGGCAATGGCCGGGCTTTGTTCAAAATAGTTGACCAGCCCGATGGACATGGTGGCAATTAACCCCAATACCACTGGAAATTTGCGGGAAAATGTCTGTGATTTACCTTTTTTCAACAACATATCGCTGATGAAACCGCTTAGCAACGCTCCCGCCATCGCCATGATAAACGGCAGCATGGCCCAGATACCCGCTTTGGATATGGTGAGATGCAGGCCTTTTTCCAGATAGACGATAAACCAGGTCAAGAAAAAGTAGAGAGTGGAGGAACAGGCGAATTGTGTGATAAACAATCCCCATACTGTTTTCTTTTTCAGGAAAAAGAGAATATCGCCCCATTTGATCTCTGGTGTTTTATTTGCATGGCTTTCCGAGCCATACCCGCCCCCCACGCGAATCAGTTCCAGCTCGGCCTGGTTTGCTTTTTCAGCATGCTGCGGATCCCGATAAGCCATTAACCAATAAATGCCGAAAATGATGCCGATAGCGCCCGAGATATAGAATGACATACCCCAGCCATAATTCGCCACCAGGAAAGACAATACCGGGGTAAGAAATGCCAATCCAAGGTATTGCGCACTAAAATACACGGTGGTGGCACGCCCGCGTTCATGATCTGGGAACCATGAAGAGATGATCTTGGTATTAGCTAGGAATGAAGGGGCTTCAGCGGCGCCGATTAACGCCCGACAAATGATCAGCAGCAAAAACGCGGCGGAGGTCGTATTGAAAATCTTATGCGAGGCAATGCCCAGCGTAACGGTGAACAGGCTCCAGATAAATATCGCCGAACCATATAACATTCTCACGCCGAATTTATCCAACAGGTAACCGGCTGGAATCTGACAGGCGGCATAAGTCCAGGTAAACATGGAAAACAACAACCCCAATTGCGCCGAGTCAAGGGCAAGATCCTGTTGGATGCTGCCGCCGGCTACCGCTAAATTAGCCCTGTCCATATAGTTTATGGCGGTCACAATGAAGATCAGTGACAGTATGAAAAAACGTTGTTTAGTCGCTTTCATTTTGAAAATCCCGCACAGACATTTTTATAAAACCGCCAGCCAGCCGCCGTCTACATAGATCAACTGGCCATTGACATAGTCGGACGCCGAAGAAGCCAGATACACGGCGGTACCGATCAACTCCTCGGGTTTGCCCCAACGCTTGGAAGGGTTGGAACTCTTCACCCAGCGATCGAACTGTTCGTCAGCAATCAGCGCCGTATTCATGTCCGTCAAAATATAGCCCGGACCGATGGCGTTAGCCTGAATATTGTATTCGCCCCATTCCGCCGCCATAGAGCGCGTCAGCATTTTGATGCCGCCTTTCGCCGCGGTGTAGGGCGCCACCGTGGGCCGTGCCGCCTGGCTGGTCAGGGAGCCGATATTAATGATCTTGCCGCCGCGATGACGCGCGATCATGCGTTTGGCCGCTGCGCGTGAAACGACAAATACACTGGTGAGATTGGTATCGATAACCCGTTGCCAGTTATCCAGCTCGAGTTCCACCATGGGTTTGCGATATTGAATCCCGGCGTTGTTGATCAGGATGTCGATTTCGACGCCTTGCGCATCCCACTGGGCGAACGCCTCTTCCACAGCCGATTCACTGGTGACATCAAATGCGCCGCCCAATGCCTGATAGCCTTGTTGACGTAGCTTATCAACCGCTTCGTTAAGCGGATCGACGCGCAGGTCATTCAGTACCACCTTCGCGCCGGCCGCGGCCAGACCTTGCGCATAGGCAAACCCTAATCCTCGGGCGGATCCGGTGATCAATGCGGTTTTACCTGACAAATCAAATAACGCAGTCATTTCGCTACCCTCTCTCGGTATGCTGATTCAAATTGTTAACGACTAGGAAGGATGACTAATTACTATCTTGTATGACGTCATCTATATAATACCTTGCTGTCTAGACTCGGACAGATCAATATTCCGTGTTGCGATTTGTCGTTCCGATCACAAAAAGGATCTTTTAATCGAGACCGAGCATGGTATTTATAAAGTAATATCAATTACATATTTTATCAAGACGCTAAAAATGTGACTATGAACACACTTTCATGCCTTGCTGATTTTGTTTGTCGTCATGCCGTGATAAAAATAACGCATGTTGTATGACAACTAACAAGATAGCATGATAATGAACATTGCTTCCATCCAAAAACAGAGTGTTGTTAATGAAGTGTATGAGCAAATGAAAAAACGGATCCTGGAGGGGAGCTGGCCGCCAGGCAGTAAGCTACCGTCCGAGTCGGCCCTGACGGCAGCCTTTAATGTCAGCCGGGTCAGTATTCGCAGCGCGATGCAAAGACTACGGGATTTCGGCGTTATCACGACATTGCATGGCAAAGGCACTTTTGTCGCGAACATCCTGGATAAAGAGGCGCTAAACGCCCAGCGGCACCCCATCATGCATCTGAGCCAGGAAGAATTTTTCGACATGATGATTTTCCGCCAGACAGTGGAGTTCAAGTGTATGGAACTGGCGGTCAGCCATGCCACTCAGGAAAATATCGACGAGTTGGAGAATGCCTTGGATCGCATGCTCAGTAATAAAGAAGACTATAAAAAATACAGCCAGGCGGATTTTGATTTTCATCTTGCCATTGCCAGGGCATCCAAGAACAAGATTTTTTATTCCGTCATGAAATCAATAAAAAACATGTACTACTACTATCTGGAGGAGCTGAATCGCGCACTCGGCATCACTCTGGAAAGCGTGGAAGCGCATATTAAAGTCTTTATGGCGATCAAAAACCGCGATTCGTCAATGGCCGTGGCGGTCCTGGATAAAGCGATGGCGGAAAACACGGTAATCATCCAAAAAATCAGGCCGCCGATGGCAGACACCGCCCGTGAAAATATCGTTGAACTGAAACACCGCGCCCAGACTGGTCAGCAAGAGTCAAACTGATTCCGCCCGGCTTTTCGGCGTCGCTTATTTAACGTCATGCATGCTCAGAGGAAAGATGATGAGTCAAATTAAGATCACCAAAGTCAAAGTCATACTGACCGCGCCGGGAGGCATCGATCTTGCCGTGGTAAAAGTGGAAACCAATCAGCCCGGATTATACGGTCTGGGTTGCGCCACTTTTACCCAACGCATTTTCGCCGTCAAAACGGCGTTGGAAGACTATATGGCGCCGTTTCTGGAAGGCAAGGATCCGACGCGCATTGAAGACATTTGGCAATCCGCCTGCGTCAGCGGTTACTGGCGTAACGGCCCCATTATGAATAATGCCCTGTCCGGCGTGGATATGGCGTTGTGGGATATCAAGGGCAAACTGGCCGGTCTGCCGCTTTATGACCTGCTCGGCGGGAAATGCCGGGATGGCATTCCGCTGTATCGCCATACGGACGGCGGCGATGAACACGAAGTGGAGGACAATATTCGCGCGCTAATGGAAGAGGGATATCAGTATGTTCGCTGCCAAATGGGCATGTATGGCGGCGCCGGCACCGAGGATTTGAAACTTATCGCCACCCGGCTGGCCAGGGCGAAGAACATTCAGCCCAAACGCTCTCCCCGCTCCAGCACGGCCGGCGTGTATTTCGACCCTGACGCCTACGTCAGAAGCGTCCCTCGCCTGTTTGATCATCTGCGTAATAAGCTGGGCTTTGGCATTGAATTTATCCACGACGTGCATGAAAGAGTGGCACCCATCGCCGCGGTCAATCTCGCCAAAGTCCTCGAACCCTATTCGCTGTTTTACCTGGAAGACCCCGTGGCGCCGGAAAATATGGAATGGCTGAATACCTTGCGCGCCCAATCTTCGACCCCCATCGCCATGGGCGAGCTGTTTACGCACGTCAACGAGTGGCGTCCATTGATAACCCGTCATCTGATTGATTATATTCGCTGCCATGTCAGTACCATCGGCGGCATCACCCCGGCGAAAAAGCTGGCGACGCTGAGCGAAATCCATGGAGTGCGCACCGCCTGGCACGGCCCTGGCGATATCTCTCCGGTCGGGGTTGCGGCCAATCTCCATCTGGATTTAAGCCTGAGCAACTTCGGCATCCAGGAATATACGCCCATGAACGAAGCCTTGCACAGCGTCTTCCCCGGCTGCCCGGAAATAGATCGCGGCTATGCCTACTTAAGCGATCGGCCGGGCCTGGGTATTGATATCGATGAAGACAAGGCCGCGCAATTCCCTTGTAACGGCGGTATTCCCTCCTGGACGCTGGCGCGGTTGCCCGATGGCACTGCTGCGCGGCCGTAAAGCCGAATAACGCCGCGTCACGGCCGCATCCCGCCGCGTCACGGCCGCATCCCGCCGCGCGAAGCGGCGGAAAACAAAGTACGGCCGTATCCCGCCAGGCACAACGCGGCCCCGCCCCGCCAACGGGCGGAGGCCGTATTCCGGTCTCGTTATCCCTCCCGGTTTAGGGTACTCGCCCCTATTTCGTTCAAACGCCTCTTGACCGGTTGCCGTCAAGGGCAAAAAGGCGAAGATCATCGCAAAATTGACACATAAGAACTTTCCTAAATACGTATTATCCTAACATCAGAATCATTATGCTTGTCTTGGTTGGAACGCTTTATGAATTTACTTTTGCAACATCTTAGCGGCGCCATTTAACGCATGAATTTCTTTACTTTCTAACAGCAGTCACAGGTTCTGCCGAATGGATGTGATCGCTATTTTCTTGTTGCTACTGCTAATGTCATTCAGCTTTTATAAGCACAGGCAATTTATCGCGAAAAGAAAATTGCCACGACGGGCCTCGCTTTCCGGCAGGACCAGGAAAAAGCGGATCCGTGGACATAAGATACCAGCGGATGGCCGGCTGTTGAATCATGTGTCGGATAATAACCGCGAGAAGAAATTAATTTTAATCCATCAAATTGAAAGAGAAGAAGACCATAAAATAGCCTCATAATAATCAATTCTTTTTGACATGCTCTACATAATTCACGTTGCATAACGATGGCCGGCGAGCGCCGCCAATATAAAAGCAACGCGAGGTATGACGAGTATAAACATCATCCTCCATATCCGACGTTAATGTGAAATGTCGGGCCATCCGTGTCGATGCCACGCAGAATACATAATCACCGCTTAATGCCCAACCCTCGTCGGTGAGGTCGTCTGCCGCCCAAAATTCATTCTTGCATTTTTTATTAGAGGATATGATGAGAGCGACGATGCTTTTTATTTGGCTAACTTTATCAGGCTGCCAATCCGTTGGACATATTAAAATCGATTCCACCGCCAGCCAAAAAGCGGACATGCATTTTATCGGGATCCCTGTCCTTGCGGGCGCGATAGGTACAAGTTTTCCCATTACCCGGCATTACAGTTTGACGGCCGGGCATGTGGCCAAGATTATGCTGGTCAAAGTGAAAGCTTACAATCCACTCTGTGATGTTGCAATTATTTATCATGATAATACCGGACGCATATTGCCGAAACTGGAGCCGGCCACGTTAGGCGAAGGGCTACGCCTCTATGGATTCAACGCCTACACGGCTATGCCGACATCATCGTCCGGCCGTCTCGAACAATTCGGCTGGTGGGGCCAGCCCCGGACCAGTTGCCTGGTGGGGCTGACCGATGCCGGCGGTATCCAGGGAATGAGCGGCGGCCCCGTTTATGGCGCCGACGGCGCGGTGGTCGGCGTATTCACCGCAACACACCCTAAGCGGGATCAGAGTATATTTGTCCCCTATCAGATCATCGCTGACTGGATCCGGAAACAGCATCTTGATATGCAACCTGCCGATGACAGCCCGTCGCCCATACCGGATATGGCCAAGGTCTCGCCAATAACCATAAGCGAGCCCATCCGCGCATTCAATTGAACCCGGTCCGTTTCCGGCATCACTGGGAATTAATTTCCCGGTTTGAACTGCTTACGATAGCTTAACGGCGTGATACCGAGATTCCGTTGAAATGAGCGCCGAAAGACATCCGCGCTGGCAAAACCGCATTTGGCGGCGATATGATCCAGGTTCATCGAGGTCATTTTGAGAAACCGTTGCGCGGCTTCCACTCTTAACGTTTCGACGTATTTCGCAGGAGTAATATTCATTTCCTGCTTAAATATTCTGATAAAGGTACTTCTGCTGATAGCCAATCGCTCCGCCAATACATCGACCGTCAAATCTTGAGCAAGATTTTCGGTGAGCCAGGGTTGAAGCTCGCGGATACTTCGATGATTGGCGTATTGCGCCATTAAAGACAAACTAAGCTGAGCCTGATTGCCCGGCCGTCGTAAAAACAGTACCAGCTCTTTTGTCACTTTGCTGGCCAATAGATTGCCATGATCCTCGGCAATGAGATTCAGCACCAAATCAATCCCGGAGGACATGCCAGCCGAAGAGTATATTTTACCGTCCTTGACCCATATCGGCTGCTCCTCAATTTTTATACCCGGGTAACATTTGGCGAAATGATCCCTAATACGCCAGTGTGTCGTGACAATTTTATCTTTTAACATACCGCACTGCGCCAGGACAAATATTCCAGCGGACATCGAGCATATCCGCCGTACCCGTTTCTCCTGTTGACACAACCATTGAGTCACTTTTTCCGGATAAATACCGGAGGGAGGAAATTGCGTTGTGATGATCAGCGTATCGATAGACGATCGTGCCCATTTTTCATCATCGAGTGTGGCATGGGCCGTAAGGTTGATACCCGAGTCACATTGTATCTGTTTTTCATTTTTAGCGGAAACCAGCTCAACATCATACAATGGTCCATTTTGAATCAGCGTATTGGCGATACGAAAAGCTTCTAAGGGACCGGCAATATTTAACAAATCGATAGGTGGAATACTCAGGATAGCAATTTCTCTGGTCAATGTACGTAGTTTCATTTCAAATTCCTAAAGCATACCCAAAAATTATTTAACATTTGAATCTAATCATCGGAAATTTGGAATTTAATTAGATTCGTTATTAGTTCTTTACCGTTCCAAAATTTATACGCCATAGAGTGTATGTAGGAAGTTAAATCATTCCAAGTTTTTGTTTCAGATTTTTGAAATAAAAGGACACATTTTGGTTTTCCAACATAATGCATTGCATGACAAAAATTCACTTTGTAAAATGTAATATAATGTTTAATTTGTAATAGGAGGATTACATTACACTCTTTCAGTTTCCATGAAATTTTCTATCCGGCTTGGTCAGGACAGTATATTATTGCTTATTTTTCATCATATTATACGAAATACAGCGTTTGCTTTATATGTTGCACTAAGATAATACTCAATGACATTTTATCCTAAATGGTTTGGGAAAACTTAATTTAACATTATTTCAACATTTTATTATCACTTAGAATTTCTTCCAGCCTTTTGTCATGTTGAATGATGTCATTGTTGAAATATTTTGAAATATAGCTTTATTTATAAACAAAAAAACCTTTCCCCTGTCGAAAAAAACAAAAAGACGCTAAAAATTAAAATTTAGTGAGGCAATATCGCGGAAACGTCGATGAAGATCAGGCTGATATCGGGCCTGATTATCATTGCATACGGGGATAACCCGGCCGTTGAACAGGTCGCGGTGTCTGTTGGGGTATTGGCGGCGTCAAGATAAACGGCACAGGCCCACGCCGGCGGGTCGGGATATCTTCGTCGCCCTCCGCGCGCGTGCCCGTCCGGGTGGCGGGCGGCTAACGCCACGACGGCATGACATCGCCGGGTCGGTGGGGATATGGCGGGCAAAGAAAACCCTGCTCGCGATGCTTAGACAAGTATGACATCCACGCCGGTATCACGAAGCTTTTGCAATACTTCCGGCGAGGCGTCTTTGCCCGTGATTAACATATCAACACGGACGGCGGGACAGAACAGCATACCGGCACGCTGGCCCACTTTGGAGCTGTCGGTCAACACCACCAACTTCCCCACGTGGTCCAGCATCTTCTGCTCCGCCATGGCGGTCAGCATATCCATCTTATACAAACCGTCGGCGGTGATCCCTTTGCCGCTGGTAAACATCCAATGCCCCGCATAGAGCGATGAGATTTCGTCCTGGGGCGCCAACGTAATGGACTGGCTGCGGTTATACTGTCCGCCGATGATCACCACGCCTTCGTGCCCTTCCTCGATCAGGTAGCTCGCCAGGGGGAAATAATTGGTGATGACCTGCACATCCTGTCCACAAATTTCCTGGCCGAGCAAAAAGGCGGTGGAACCGCAATTGATGACCACGCTTTCCCCTGGTTTGATCAACGCGGCGGCGGCCCGGGCGATCCGCACCTTTTCATCGTGGAGGCGGTGCTGGATGTTCATCGGCGACCATTGTATTTTCTTTTGCGCAATGGCCTCGGCGCCATTGCGGACCTTGCGCAGCTTGCCGGTATCGTTCAGTTTATTGATATCGCGCCGGGCGGTCGCGGGAGAAATATCGAACGCTTCCATGAGACCGGTTACCGTCATATAGCGTTTCTGTTGCAGCAACGCCAAAATGGCTTCATGTCGTTGTATTTCCGTCATAAACTGCTCGCTGATGATTACTTATGATTGTAACAAGTATATTGCATTCATTTAGAAAAGGAATATCGCCATGTGAAGGGAGCGACACGGATCACGTGATGTTTATCCCCTCGGCCTGGCTCATGGCCACCAGACGGGATTTGGCGAGTTGTAAATTCTCCCGCCAGTGCGTATCCCGCGCCCACATTTCCAAGACCATCGGCCCTTGATAGTCAATTTCCGCCAGGGTGCGGAAAACCGCCGAAAAATCGACCTGCCCCTCGCCGATAATCAAATCCCGAAACTGCCCTTTGCTGTGTTCCGAGACTTTAAGCGTGTCCTTCAAATGAATCTGCACGATATGCTCACTACTGAGTTTGAGCTCCGTGCAGGTGTCGTAATTCCAGCCCGTGATATTACCGATATCCGGATAAGCCATAAAAAACGGAGATGGGATGGCTTTCTTTAGCACTTCAAATTTACTCAGCGAATTTAAATAGGGTGTATCCATGATTTCAACGCCGAGCATAATCCCCGCCCGCTCGGCCATCTTGGCGGCCGCCTTCATACCTTCGATGAAATAACGATGGGTTATGGGACTTTGCGGCTCGTAATAGACATCGTAACCCGCAAGCTGAATACAACGGATACCGAGCTTAAACGCGACCTTAATGGCTTTTTCCATGATGTCATAGGCCTTATGTCGGAGGCCGGCGTCCACGGATCCAAATGGAAAGCGGCGATGGGCGCTTAAGCACATGGATTGCAACGGCAAATCGTACGCTTCACACAAACGCCGCAACTGATAGATTTCCTCATCTGTCCAGTCCAGCCGGCTGAGACGCTCGTCGGATTCATCTATCGAAATCTCAATGAAGTCAAAACCGAGTTCGCTTGCCGCGTGTATTTTTTCTTGCCAGTGTAAACTCTCCGGCATGGCTTTTTCATATAAACCCAGGCGAAAGGGTTTTTCCACATTGTGCATAATGGACTCCAAGGCTTAAACGATGAAATAGTCCTGCAAAACGTCCAGGATGCCCTGTCCGTCATTACTTTCCTGGGTAATGCGATCGGCAATGGCTTTAATGGCGCTATCGCCATTGGCCATAGCAACGCCCAGCCCGGCCACTTGCAGCATGGAAAGGTCATTGTGGTTATCGCCAATGGCGATAACCTGCTCCGGGGCGATGGCGCAATCGTCAAGCAGCGCCTGAAGCCGGGCCCCTTTCGTATTGCCCCGCCGGGCGAAATCAATACGGTTATGCCAGGATTGCTCAAGGGTAAAATGCGACTGAAGCCATTGCTGGCGCGCGAACCCGCCAATCGGCCCGATATCGCCCTCGACGACAAACTTCCAGACATACCGGGTATCGGCCAAGGCGGATTCCAGGGAGGCGACCCGGACAATATCCGGCCGACTCTCCGCCGGCAATTGCAGAGACCAGCGTGCCATGGCGGATAAATACGCCACCGGCGTGCTGGCCGACATCATCATCCGCTCGTCCGTGTACATCGCCACCTTCAGCCCGGCCTGCCGGGCCAACGCCAGAAATTGCGCGGCGTCTTCGTGGTCGATGGCCTGCCCGGCCAGGACGGACTCCGTCGCGTAATCATAAAGATAGGCGCCATTACAGCTGATAACCGGCGTCGTGAGTCCCAGCTCGCGATGATAGGGTCTGGCCGCCGTATGGTGGCGCCCTGTGACCAAAATCACCCTGGCCGTCAAGGCAATCCGGCGCAGCGCGTCGCGCACGGCGGGGTGAATATGCTGGTCGCTGGTCAGCAACGTGCCATCCAGGTCCAGCGCCAATACACGGTATGACATGATGACCTCTGCTGGTCTACGCTCGAACCCATTGGATATGCCGAGCATGCATACGCAAAAAAGCAGCACGGCGATAGGCAGTTAACCTCAAAGTGCGAACCGGAAACAGGCGCTGCATACCGCCGTGTGCTAACCCTGTTCCTTAAAGGAAAGATTTATACGGCAGCTCCGGCTCATCGATGAAAATATCGTCGAACCCGCGCGGGTGCTGATAATGTATTTTCGCCTGGTCTGTCGGATAGGTGTATTTCCCCCCGACCTGCCAAAAGAAAGGATGGAATCCATAATTCAGACGTTCTTTTTTCATCTGCCAGAGCACTTCGATTTCCCGTGGATCGCTTTGGAAATTGGCCCATATGTCATGATGAAAGGGAATGACGACATTGGCATTCAACGATTCGCCGGCACGCAATATGTCCGATGAGGTCATTTTATCGGTAACGCCGCGCGGGTTTTCCCCATAAGAAAGCAGCGCCACGTCAATGCGATGGTCATTGCCGTGTTTTGCGTAATAATTGGAATAATGTGAATCTCCAGAATGGTAAAGATGACCCCCGGAGGTTTTCACCAGATAATTGACGGCCCGTTGGTCCATACCATCCAATAAGTCCTTGTCCCGGGAGGAGACACCTTGCGGCAGCGTAACCAGCGCGGTGCGATCAAAGGCGTCCAATACCAAGATGCTGATGTCGCCAAGGTGGATTTCATCCCCCACCCGCGCCACGATGCAACGTTCCGGCGGGACGCCCCAGGATACCCATAAATCCACGCAGGCTTGCGGGCCGATGAACTTCACGGGCTTATCCACATTTTGCATGACGGCCGCGGCGACATTCGGATCGATATGATCGGCATGATCATGGGTTGCCAGCACGGCATCAATCGTTTTAATGCCGAAGGGGTCCAACACAAAAGGCGAGGTGCGCAGGTTGGGCTGCAACTTGCGTACCCCGCCCATGCGCATCATCTGATGCTGTTTCTTCATTAAGGGATTCTGGTGGGTGCGTTTACCCGTGCCGCACCAAAAGTCGATGGTGATATTGGTGTTACCCGCCGATTTCAACCAGATACCGGTGCAGCCGAGCCACCACATTGCAAACGTTCCGGGGCGCACGTGCTCTTGTTCAATTTCCTCATTTAGCCAGTTACCCCATTCCGGGAACGTACTGAGAATCCATGACTCTCTGGTGATTTCGTCGATTTTGCTCATTTGGCGGCTCCTGTTAGCGCAAAAAAGGGTGACGCAATGCCGGATCTTGCCGGCGTAATCCCCTGCCAGTGACGGTTGGCGTGCTGACGCGTGTGATTGCAAGTGATTTTATATGATTATATAAGATTTTTTATGATTATAATGAGTTTATTTTGATTTTATGTGATTGAGTTATCAGTTTGCCCATCACCGAATGACAATGGACGCTGACAGCTCGCCGTCCTTGGCTAAAGCAACCACGCAGCCTGTCGTTCGACGACGGGTAAGCATAGTGGGAGCCGCTTGGCCGGTCACAGGCTATGCCCCTATGTGATCGGCGGTACAACGCCTTATGAAGACTCATTTTAACTACATGAAAAATCAATTAAAAAACGAACACGCCCTTAAGTTCCGAAAATTTATTTGTCAATCGGTTTTCATTTTTGTGAGACAATGCTGAAAATTGTACGAGATATCGCTCACAATAAATCATAAAGAATCTTTTTATGATTCCTTATGATTGGTATGGTTATCTTAGCGAACAGAAACAGGCGAGTGATGGTGTGGTTGCGTCGGTGAGCATGTTCGGCTCAAGTCCGGGCATTTGACCAATCCCACCGACATGAGAATCCATTTAACGAGGCATCACCATGGAAACCCTGTATCACATTTTTTTCATATTTTATAGCCAGGTAATGACAAAGGCGCCTTTGTTGCTCGGGATAGTTACCTGCATTGGCTATGTGCTTTTACGCCGCGACGGCACCACCGTACTCAAAGGCACCATCAAAACCATTGTGGGTTTTATGCTCGTTCAGGTAGGTTCCACCACGCTGGTGGAGAGTTTCAAGCCAGTGGTGGACAAGATTGCGCTGTACCATCATTTGGTCGGTTCCGTTATCGATCCTTATACCACCATGATGGCCACCATGCAGACCATGGGAGATAAGTATTCCTGGGTCGGGTATGCCGTATTATTGGCGTTGGGATTGAATATTCTGCTGGTGGTATTTCGCCGGATAACGGGCATCCGCACGATCATGCTGACCGGTCACATCATGTTCCAGCAGGTCGGGCTGCTGGCGGTTTTCTACATGGTGATGGGCGCGTCCATGTGGCAAACCATCATCTACACCGCCATTCTTATTGCGCTGTATTGGGGAATATCATCCAATATCATGTTCAAACCGACCGAAGCGGTGACGGGCGGCGCCGGTTTTTCCATTGGCCACCAGCAGCAGGTTGCATCCTGGATAGCCACCAAGATTGCGCCAAAACTCGGTGATAAGGAAAACAGCGTCGATAATCTCAACTTGCCGAAATGGCTGCACGTTTTCCACGACAGCATTACGGCAACCGCGATTGTCATGACCCTGTTTTTCGGCATTATTCTGCTGTCCTTTGGTCTGGATAACCTACAGAAAATGGCGGGGTCGACCCATTGGACCATCTACATTCTGGAAACCGGTTTGAAATTCGCCGTAGCCATACAAGTCATTGTAATGGGTGTGCGCATGTTCGTGGCGGAACTGTCGGAAGCGTTTAAAGGGATATCCGAACGGGTTATTCCCAATGCGGTCATGGCCATTGATTGCGCGGCGATTTACTCCTATTCCCCCAACGCCATGGTTTTCGGTTTTATGTGCGGAGCCATCGGTCAGTTTTGCGCCGTGATCGCTTTACTGGTGTCCAACTCCGCCATCATGATCATTCCCGGTTTTATTCCCATGTTCTTTTCCAATGCCACCATCGGCGTATTTGCCAACCATTTCGGCGGTTGGAAAGCCGTGATGAAAATCTGTTTCGTCATGGGCATTATCGAAGTTCTGGGTTCCGCATGGGCAATTCATTTGTTCGCCTTGCACGGCACGGCGTTCCATGCCTGGATGGGGATGGCCGACTGGGCATTAGTGTTCCCACCCATTTTGCAAGGACTGTCGATGTCGTCCTGGTTTTTCTTCGTCTTATTGGCAGGCGCGGGGGTTTACATGTACTTCGCCTCGCGCAAACTGCGCAGGGAAGAAGACGCCCTGGCGCTGGCGGCGCAAGCCCCGGCCAATACAGCGCCGGCTGACGTTCCGCCCCAGTCAGGCGCAACGGGAACCGAATCCGAGGCGGTGAACCGTCCTATCCGCATCTTGGCGGTTTGCGGCAACGGACAAGGGTCGTCCATGATGATGAAAATGAAAATCGGCCACTACCTGGAACAAAAGGGTATTCCGGCCGTCATGGATTCGTGCGCGGTATCCGATTACAAAGCCAAACTGCCGAACACCGACATTATTGTTTCGTCCAAGCATTTATCAGGGGAAATGGATCCCGGTGAAGGCAAGTTTGTTCTCGGGGTGCAGAACATGCTGAACCCTAATTCGTTCGGTGATGAATTACTTGGCCTGATTAAACGCAATTTCGCCCATTAACCACCCGTTGTACCCGCCGGCCGGCCAGGCCGGCGAGAGAGGAGTCCACATGAATTTCAAAGAATCGTTGATTGACAATAATTCCGTCCTGCTTCAGGCGACGGCGGCGGATTGGCGGGATGCCATTCGTTTGGGTACGGATATGCTGGTGGCATCCGGCGCCGTCACGCCGGATTATCCAAAGGCCATTATCCGCAGCATCGAAGAGCACGGTCCCTATGTCGTCATCGCGCCCCAATTCGCCATGCCCCACGCCCGCCCGGAAGACGGCGTTAACCGCACCGCCTTCGCCCTGGTAACCCTGGCCTCTCCAGTTGTTTTCGACGGTGAAAACGCCCCCGTCGATGTGCTGATTACACTGGCCGGCAGTACCTCCGACGAACATATGCAAGGGTTGATGCAAGTGACGCAGGTCCTGGACGATCCGGCAAGCGACACGGGCATAAACCTGGATAAATTACGCCAGTGCCGCACTAAAGAGGATGTCTGGCGAGTCATTGACGCCGCGATAAGCGCGAACATGGCCTGAAAACCGCCACTGTGGCCGTTATTATGCGTTGAGGGAGGAAAATGATGTTCCGGGAATTAAAACAGGCTGTTCTGGCGGCGAATCTGGCCCTGCCCGCGTATGGGCTGGTGACATTGACCTGGGGAAATGTTTCCCAGGCCGACCGCCGGCTGGGGGTAATGGCGATAAAGCCGTCCGGCGTCGATTACGGGCAAATGACTGAGGAAGATATCGTTATCGTCGATTTGGAAAATGGCCGCGTCATTGAAGGGCGATTAAATCCATCCAGCGATAAGGCGACGCATTTGGTGTTATACCGCGCCTTCGGCCTTATCAACGGAATTGTCCATACCCATTCGCGAAACGGAACGATTTGGGCGCAGGCGGGCATGGATATTCCGGCGCTGGGAACCACGCACGCGGATTATTTTTATGGCGACATTCCTTGCACGCGTGCATTAACAGACGCGGAAATCCGTACCGATTATGAAATAAATACCGGCAATGTCATTGTTGAACGCTTCCTACAACAGGATCTCGATCCCTTGGCGATGCCGGGCGCGCTGGTTACCGGACACGCGCCCTTTTGCTGGGGCAAGGATGGCATGGATGCCGTACATAACGCCATTGTGCTGGAAGAAGTGGCGGCAATGGCGCTATCGACCCGCGCGCTGAACACGCAAAGCCATATTCCGCAAGCTCTGGCGGATAAGCATTATTTCCGTAAGCACGGGGCAAACGCGTATTACGGACAACGGATTGCAACATCCCCCCCGACCGATTAGTCGAAGGGCCGCCGGCCTGTTGCAATCAACTTAATGATATCCGGCGGATTATACGCCGCCGCAATGATACGTGAATGAGGTAAGGCTCAGCTATTCACGGTGAGGATCAGTACGCCTTAAATGCGGCTCACGACCCGTCTTTATTATTTGATAATGTAAAGGAGTTAATTTTATGACCAAGCCTTTATTGCAAATCGCATTGGACTCGACAGACCTGGCCACGGCAATCGGTATCGCCAATCAGGTGGAAAGTTTCGTCGATGTCATTGAGATTGGCACCATTCTGGCCTTTGCCGAAGGCATGACGGCGGTTAGCACATTGCGCCGACAGCACCCGGAGCACCTTATCGTCTGCGACATGAAAACCACCGACGGCGGCGCCATTCTGGCCAAGATGGCGTTTGGCGCGGGCGCGAACTGGATAACGGTATCCGCGGCGGCGCATATCGCCACCATCGCCGCCTGCAAAAAGGTCGCTGACGAATATCACGGTGAAATCCAGATTGAACTTTATGGACACTGGACCCTGGAGGACGCCAGGCAATGGGTAACGATGGGGATCAAACAAGCGATTTATCACCGCTCCCGCGATGCGGAATTGGCGGGGGTAAGATGGACGCCGGAGGATCTGGAACGTATGCGCGCATTGTCTGATCTGGGACTGGCTATTTCAATCACCGGCGGAATTGTGCCGGAAGATATTCATTTATTCCAGGGGATTCGCGCCAAAACATTTATTGCCGGCCGGGCGCTGGCTTCGGATACAGGCAAGGCGACAGCGCAGGCGCTGAAAAATGAAATTGATAAATATTGGTAAGCAGGACCGGTTTTGCGCCCGATGAAGGGCAAACAAAATCCTATATTGGGATGGGAGGAGAAAATGGTTTTTAAGGTCGACACGCCAAAACAGAAAATCATCGTTGCGATTTTGGTCGGGATCATCGCCGCGATAGTATGCGGCTATGCCAAATTGGGCTGGGAAGTGGTGCTTCCGCCAAGAACGCCGCTACGGGATGCCATAAACCCGCCGCAAACCCTGTTGATGCAATTGGGCTTTACCAAGGATTTCGTCACCAGCACCTACACTTACAGTTTACATCACCTGCCTTATATCAGCTTTTTTGTTCATTTCGGTTTCACCTTCTTTTTCATGATACTTTACTCCATCATTGCCGAGTTTTGGCCGAAGATCACCTTATGGCAAGGGGCGGCTTATGGCATTGTGATATGGATAGCTTTTCATCTTATCTTGATGCCCGCCATGGGAACCGTTCCTGCTCCCTGGCATCAGCCGTTCGCTGAACATTTCTCCGAATTATTCGGGCACGCGTTCTGTTTTTGGCTGGCGGAAGTCGCCCGGCATGATTTCAGAAGGCGGTTTACCCATCAGCCCGATCCGGCGGATCAGTATTGAATGGCTTTTACGCGCGGCGGCAAGTAGGCGATAATTTCGTTAGGCACGAGTGTGAATCGCCGACGGCCGTCCTTGGGTGAGAGACACGGCGGGTCTCTCACGCCTTCCCAGGGGCGAGGCCCCTTCGTGACGGGAATACGTCATGGAGTCAGCCTTAATCAAAATCAAAGGGGGGTATTCAGTGGATTTCGCGGGATGCGCAACGAAATGCTTATCCTGTTGAATCGGAGACTGACAAACTGAGGGAAACATCGAAAGGGAAAGAATTGGAGCGGGAAACGAGGCTCGAACTCGCGACCCCAACCTTGGCAAGGTTGTGCTCTACCACTGAGCTATTCCCGCTTATATCTGCATGTTTCGAGCCACTCTTCCGCCAACAGCGCCCACGCCCGCCACATCACCTACCGCGAGCCTGAAAATTCGCTTAGCGACCACCGTGATATCGCTCGAAACCGTCAATGACACCGACAAATCATTGTCGGTATGGGGAGCGCATTATACGAGAATTCTTAAGGGCTGCAAGCCCCTGTACCGTAAAAAACGCCTCCCGCGGTTCGATTGACGATAAAATCGCCGTAATGGCGATAAGCGCTGCTTAAGGCGCATTCCCGCACCGCGTTTCCCCGCCCTTCGCCCCCCGTTACAATCGGATAAAATGCTCGCGATAATAAGCCAGTTCGGCCACTGACTCGCGGATATCGTCCAACGCCTGATGGGTATTTTTTTTGGTCAGGCCGGCCAGGATTTCCGGTTTCCACCGGCGGGCCAACTCCTTGAGGGTACTGACATCCAGGTAGCGGTAGTGAAAATACGCCTCCAACTCGGGCATATAACGGAACAGGAAACGACGATCCTGACCGATGCTGTTGCCGCAAATGGGCGACACGCCGGGCGGCACCCATTGGCGCAAAAACGCCAGGGTCTGTTCAGCGGCCGCGGCTTCGTCGAGGGCGCTGGCCTTGACCCGCGCGACCAGCCCGCTGGCGGTGTGGGTAGTGACATTCCAATCGTCCATCAGCGCCAATTGCTCATCTGACTGGTGCACCGCCAGCACCGGCCCTTCCGCCAAGATATTCAGATTGGCGTCCGTCACCAGAGTGGCGACTTCAATGATCCGATCGCGTTGCGGATCCAGCCCGGTCATTTCCAGGTCTATCCAAATCAGGTTGTTTTCGTTTACCGGCATGTTCTTCTCGTTGTAAAGGGTTTTACGGAATTTCTGGTAGAATACCTGGTATCATAGACGTTTTCGTCCTCTCCGGCGATGCCATGGCGACAAGTGAGGCGCAGTGAGCAGAAATAAACTGACCAAAGGCCAGCAGCGACGCGTCCAGGCCAACCATCAGCGGCGCCTGTCGAAAGACGGGCGGGGCGATATTCTGGATGACGCGCCGTTGGGCGAGGCGCAGGAGGGGATCGTGATAAGCCGTTTGGGCATGCACGCCGATGTCGAAGCGCCGGACGGCGCCCTGCACCGCTGTAATATCCGCCGCACCCTGACCTCGCTGGTCACCGGGGATCGGGTGGTCTGGCGTCCGGGCGCCGAAACCGCGGCCGGCATCAGCGGCATTATTGAAGCGGTGCATCCCCGCCGTTCGGTGCTGACGCGCCCGGATTATTATGACGGCATCAAACCCATTGCCGCCAACATGGATCAGATCGTGATAGTCTCGGCCGTCCTGCCGGAATTGTCGCTCAACATGATAGACCGCTATCTGGTGGCTTGCGAAACCCTTGAAGTGGAGCCGCTGATTGTTCTAAACAAGGTGGACCTGCTGGAAAGCGATAATCGCCGAAAGGTGGAGCGGCAATTGGCTGTTTACGGCGGCATCGGCTATCGGGTTATCCTGGTGTCGAGCCATACCGGCGAGGGCATGGCCCAGTTGGAAGCGGCGCTGACCGGGCGTATCAGTATATTCGCCGGCCAGTCCGGCGTGGGCAAATCCAGCCTGCTGAACGCCCTGCTGCCCGCTGGGCAGGATACTATCCTGGTTAACGCGGTGTCCGATAATTCCGGGCTTGGGCAGCATACCACCACCGCGGCCCGCTTGTATCATTTCTGCCACGGCGGGCAGTTGATTGATTCCCCCGGTGTGCGGGAATTCGGATTATGGCATCTCGACCCGGAACAAATCACCCAGGGTTTTGTCGAATTCAGGGGTTTTCTTGGCGGTTGCAAGTTTCGCGACTGCCGCCACGATACCGATCCCGGCTGCGCTATTCGCGCGGCGGTGGAGCGCGGCGACATCGCGTCGGTGCGTTTCGAGAACTATCATCAGATTCTGGAGAGCATGTCACAGGTAAAAACGCGTAAATCGTTTTCCGAAACCGATCACTGACGCCTATTCTGGTTACGCCATCCCGAATCCCGTATTCTTCACTATGTCAATTTCTCAAGTATGAGGTTTTTCCGTGTTGGACAGGATCAAAATGACATTGCAATATCTTCTGCCGAAACGTTGCCTGACCCAATTGGCCGGCCGTCTGGCGGATTATCCCGCCGGATGGCTGACCAAGCTTATCATCACGCTGTTCGTACGCTATTACAAAGTCGACATGCAGGAAGCCATGCGGCCCGAGCTGTCGGCCTACCCCACCTTCAACGCCTTTTTCGTCCGCCCGTTGCGCGACGATGCCCGTCCGCTGGATACCGATCCCAACGCGCTGGTCATGCCGGCGGACGGGGTGATTTCCCAATTGGGTCCGATCGACGGCGAGCGGATTTTCCAGGCCAAGGGCCATCATTACACTCTGGAAGCGTTGCTGGCCGGTAATGAGCGATTAACGGAAATCTTCCGCGACGGCGCGTTTGTCACAACTTATCTCGCCCCGCGGGACTATCATCGCGTGCATATGCCTTGTAACGGCATCCTGCGCGAGATGATCTATGTTCCGGGGGATCTGTATTCGGTGAACCCGCTGACCGCCGCCGCCATTCCCAATCTCTTCGCCCGCAACGAGCGGGTCATTTGCGTATTTGATACCGATTTCGGCCCTCTGGCGCAGATCCTGGTGGGGGCCACCATCGTCGGCAGCATCGAAACCGTCTGGGCCGGCGCCGTCACGCCGCCGCGCGAGGGCATTATCAAGCGCTGGCGGTATCCGGACGCCGAGAGCGAAGGCGCGGTGGTATTGCTCAAAGGACAAGAGATGGGACGTTTTAAACTGGGTTCCACGGTTATCAATCTGTTTGCCAAAGACCGGGTCGTCCTGGACGAGCGGTGGCATACCCTGGCGGCCACCCGTTTCGGCCAACGCCTCGCCACGGTGAATATTGCCGACGGCGGCGTCCCTCAAGGCTGATTCCACGGGAGCGAGCAATCATGAGGGATCCTGCGTGCGTCTGATACTCATTGTATTGCTGGGGTGGCTGGCGGCCGCCCCGCTTCTGGCCGCTGATTTACCCGACGAAGCGCTGGTCCGCAAAGAACTTCAACAGGCGGAAGCGAATAAATCCGCCCATCAGGCGGAAATTGTCGATGCATTGCAAAGCACGCTCAATTTCATCAAGGAAGGCAAGGCCTCCGCCGAGCGCAGTCGGCAATACCAAAGCGTCATTGACGACTTCCCGCGTCTGGCCAAGACCCTGCGAGAGCAAGAAGAGAGCGAGCCGGAAAAGCCGGCGCCGGCCGACGGCAAACTTTCCGTTAATGAACTCGAACAGCGCAGCGTCCAGCTTGGCAGCCGGTTGCTGGACGCCGCCCGGCAATTGCAGCAGGAACAGGAACTGGCACGCGGCATCAGCGACTCCCTGATCCTATTGCCCCAACAGCAAAACAATGCGCGCAAGGCCCTGCGGGACGCGGAACTCAGCCTGCAATCGCGCGTCAACGACCTCTCGCCGCTGGGGCAGGCGCAGCGGCAGGCGTCGCAGGCCGAGACCGCCGCCCGACGTGCGCGGGTCGACGAACTGGAACTGGCGCAGCTTAGCGCCAGCAATCGCCAGGAATTGTCGCGCCTGCGCGCCAATGTGCTGAAAAAGCGCCGCGATCGGCTTGACGCGGAGCTACAAGAGGTGCGCAACCGGTTAAACAGCCTACGCCAGCAGGAAGCCGAGCAGGCACTGGAGCGGACTGAACTGCTGGCCGGCCGTAGCGGGAATTTACCGAAAGTGATCGCCGGCCAGTTGCAAATCAATCGCGAGCTGTCGGCGGCATTGAACGAGCAGGCGCAGCGTATGGACCTGATCGCTTCCCAGCAGCGGCAGACCGCGGCGCAGACCTTACAGGTGAGGCAGGCGCTTGATACCCTGCGCGAGCAGGCCCAATGGCTGGGTGATTCGCCGGCTTTGGGCGAAACGCTGCGGGCCCAGGTATCGCGGCTACCCGATTTGCCCAAACCGCAGCAGTTGGATAGCGATATGGCGCAGTTGCGCGCCGGCCGGCTGCATTACGAAGATATGCTCAACAAATTGCCGCAACTGGCCCAAAGCCGGCAGGATAACGGCTCGCCGCTGACGGAGGAACAAAACCGCATCTTGCTGGCGCAGTTGCAGACCCAGCGGAATTTGCTCAATTCGCTCTTGTCCGGCTACGATAACCAGATCCTGGAACTGACCAAGCTGAAGGTGGCCAACAGTCAACTGGTGGACGCCATGGGGGAAATCCGCGAGGCCGCTCACCGCTATCTGTTCTGGGTGGCCGATGTCAGTCCGCTGGGCCTGACTTTCCCGGTGCATCTGGCACAGGATCTCAAGCGCCTGTTGTCCCTTAATACCATCACCCAGCTCATCGGCGCGCTGGTGATGATGACCACCAGCCAGGACACCTTGCTGCCGCTGTTCGGCGCGCTGCTGCTGGTGGGGTTCGGCATGAGCTCCCGCCGCCATTACCGCGCGTTTCTGGCGCGGTCGGCCGACAAGGTGGGCAACGTCACCCAGGATGATTTCCGCCTGACCCTGCGCGCGGTGTTCTGGTCGCTGATGATTACGTTGCCGCTGCCGATCTTATGGGCCGCGCTGGGCTATGGTCTGCGGCAGGCCTGGCCTTATCCTATCGCGGTGGCCATCGGCGACGGGGTGATTGCCACCGTGCCGGTGTTATGGCTGTTTATGGTCAGCGCCGATTTCGCCCGGCCCCATGGTCTGTTCATCGCGCACCTGGGCTGGCCGGAGCGCCAGGTGACCCGCGCCATGCGTTATTACACCCTCTCGACCGGGCTTATCGTCCCGCTTATCATGGCGTTGATTACCTTCGATAATCTCAACGAGCGCGAGTTTTCCGGCACCCTCGGCCGGTTGTGTTTTATCCTGCTCTGCGCCGCGTTAAGCCTGGTGACCAATAGCCTGAAACGGGCGGGTATTCCCCTGTATCTTGACAAATCGGGCCAGGGAGACAATGTCGTTAACCGGACGCTGTGGAATTTGCTGCAATGCGCGCCGTTGGCCGCCGCCGCAGGGGCCGGCCTGGGGCATCTGGCCGCCGCCCAGGCCTTGCTGGCGCGACTGGAAACCTCGGTCGTCATCTGGTTTTTTTTGCTGGTCGTCTACCATATCATCTGCCGCTGGATGTTCATCCAACGGCGTCGAATCGCCTTCGACCGCGCCCGGCAACGCCGCGCGGATATTCTGGCGCAGCGGGCTCGCCAGGAAGACGCGCCGGCTACGCCTCATGAGCCGCCCCCGGAGACGGACGAAACGGATGTGGACCTGGATGCCATCAGCGCCCAATCGTTGCACCTGGTGCGATCGCTGATGACGCTGGTGGCCCTGGTGGCGGTCATCCTGTTATGGTCGGAAATTCATTCGGCCTTCGGTTTTCTGGAAAACATCCGGCTGTGGGACGTCAGTTCCTCGGCCCAGGGTGTGGATAGCATCCAGCCCATTACCCTGGCGTCGTTACTGATCGCTTTGCTGGTGTTTATGATAACCCTGCAATTGGTCAGAAACCTGCCCGCCTTGCTGGAACTGGCGCTGTTGCAGCATCTGGATCTGGCGCCGGGCACCGGCTATGCCATTACCACCGTCACCAAATATTTGCTGATGCTGATAGGCGGGCTCATCGGCTTTTCCTGGATTGGCATCGAATGGTCCAAGCTGCAATGGCTGGTGGCCGCGTTGGGCGTCGGCCTGGGCTTTGGCTTGCAGGAGATTTTCGCCAACTTTATCTCCGGCTTGATGATTCTGTTTGAAAAACCCATCCGTATCGGCGACACCGTGACCATCCGCGATCTGACCGGCAGCGTGACCCGTATCAATACCCGCGCCACCACCATCACCGACTGGGACCGCAAAGAAATTATCATGCCCAATAAAGCGTTCATCACCGAACAATTCATCAATTGGTCGCTTTCGGACTCAGTGACCCGGATTGTGCTGACCGTACCCGCCACCCTGGACGCCGACAGCGACGAGGTCACGCTTGTCCTCAAGCAGGCGGCGCAACGCTGCCCGCTGGTGCTGGACAATCCGCAGCCGGAAGCCTTTTTGGTGGATTTACAACAGGGAATCATGCTGTTCGAACTACGGGTACACGCCGCCGAGATGGGCCACCGCATGCCGCTGCGCCATCAGTTGAACCAGTTGATTATCGAGGGATACCGTGAAAACGATTTGACGATGCCCTTCCCGCCGTTTCAGGTACGGGTGGAAAAAACATCCCGCCCCGCCGGCTTCCGCTCAGGATCGCAATAACAGCCCGGCGACCCGATGAATACGCATCATACTTCATGTTGTGTTTGCCGGCCGCGTTCGCCCGCCCGGTCACGACGCCGGCGATGCCTTGATGACGCCGCGACGGCAATTCAAGCGCGGTCCACCGGGAAGGCGAGCACCTCGGACAGGCTTTCGGCTTTCAGCGCCAGCATGACCAGCCGATCGACGCCCAGCGCGACGCCGGCGCATTCGGGGATACCATGGGACAGCGCTTCCAGCAAGCGCTCGTCGATGGGTTGCTGAGGCAGACCTTTGGCGGCGCGCTTGCGATTATCCTGTACGAAACGCTGGCGCTGCTCGGTGGCGTCGGTCAGTTCACGAAAGCCATTAGCGAGTTCCACGCCTTTGAAATACGCCTCGAAGCGATCGGCCACCCGGTGATCTTCGGTGCTGATTTCCGCCAGCGACGCCTGAGTCGCGGGAAAATGATAGACGAATGTCGGCTTCTCATGGCCGATTTGCGGCTCCACCCCCATGGCGAACAGCAATTGCAGCAAGGTATCGCGATCGTCATCAGGCGTACAGGCTTCGGCCAGCTCCAGCTTTAGCGCCGCGTCATAAAGCTGCGCCTTTTCGGCCGACAGGGGATCCAGACCGATATGCCGTATAAAGACCTGCTGGTAGGAAACCGTTTCAGCCGGATGACAATCCAGGGTTTGCTGCAACAGATCATCCACTTCATTCATCAGCCGGTACATATCGTAGTGCGGCCGATACCACTCCAGCATGGTGAATTCGGGGTTATGGTATTGACCGGCTTCTTCGTTACGAAAGCTGCGGCAGAGCTGAAAGATAGGCCCGCTGCCGGCGGCCAGCAGACGTTTCATGTGGTATTCCGGACTGGTCATCAGATACAGCGTCAATCCGTGCGCCGCGCCGGGCCCCACGAATTGCGTCTGGAAGGGCGACAGATGCACGTCGGTCACTGTGGCCTGGCTCATGGCCGGGGTTTCCACCTCCAGCAAACCACGATCGGTAAAGAACCGCCGGATTTGCGCAACGACCGCCGCGCGCTTCAGTAATCTGGCGATGGTGGCGCTGGGTTGCCAGCTTGCCGTTTCGCTCATGATAAGTCTCCCATTTAACACAGGGGATGCAGTCTACCCGTATCCCGGCGGGTAGACAAATGCAACCGCGCTGTTTCCCGCTTATCTTCGGCCCGCCGGCGGTCTAATGGCGACAGTGGAGACGGAAAGACCGGACGTCCGAAGATACCGATGCGCCAGGCGCCAGGAACAGGCAGATTATGACGTCAGGCAGTCTGGAAGGACCACCGGACGATGACGGGGGAGGCGCCCCGGCGTCGGGGCGCCTCCCGGCAGGTCAACTGCTGATAGTGGCCATTTTGCGGCGCAGAAACGCAATCTGTGTTTGCAGCGGCAGGGATTTCGGGCAGACGTCATGGCATGCCAGCAGCGACATGCAACCGAATACGCCACTATCATCGCCAATCACGTCGTAATAATCCTCATCGCTGCGGCCGTCGCGGGGGTCCATCCGGAAACGGGCGATTTTTCCCATGCCCACCGCCCCGACGAAATCAGGCCGCATCCTGGCGGTACCACAGGCGGCGACACACGAACCGCATTCCACGCAGCGATCCAGTTCATAGATTTTTTCCGCCAGTTGCGGATCCATGCGCTCTTCGGCCTTACTGAGATTGATTTCCTGCTCCTTGGCATGCACCCAGGTTTGCAGGCGCTCGCTCATACCCCGCATCCATTTGCCCGTGTTCACCGACAGATCGCCTATCAGTTCAAAAAACGGCAGCGGCGTCAGGGAAATCTCCGGACCCAGGGATTTGGTCAGCGTCCGGCAGGCCAGCCCCGGACGACCGTTGATAACAATGGCGCAACTGCCGCAAATCCCGGCTCGGCAGACAAAATCGAATTGCAGGGTGGGATCTTGATGCTGACGAATTTCATTTAGCGCGATAAACAGGGTCATGCCCTCGGCCTCTTCCAACCGATACGATTGCATGTGCGGTTTGGAGGCGGGATCCTGCGGGTTATAGCGCAAGATATGGAAAGTCAGCAGCCTGTCCTGACCCTGGCGCGGTCCGTCATTTTGCCCAGCGACCACAACGTCAATCGCCTCGGCTTTGTTAAGTTGTTCGCTCATTTGCTCATCCTTCCAATGGCTCATCAATGCGTTCGTTACGTCCGCGCAGCTTTTCCGGCAATTTATCGCTATAAGGCATGATGGCGTTTTGAATGACGAACCGATCCTGGCCGGCCATTTCTTGCCTGATCTGCTCAATTTCGGCCATGCGTTTCGGCGTATCGGGGTGATCGATATAATCCTTGGCTCCGTAACCGCGCCATCCCGGCGGCAGTTCCATTTTCATGACGTCCAGCGGTTCGTATTGCAATACCGGCAACGTGTCATTGTCATCTTTCCAGTACGACAGCGTGCGCTTGAGCCATTGCTTATCATCCCGGTGAGGAAAATCGCGACGAAAATGCGCGCCACGGCTTTCAGTGCGCTGCAATGCGCCGTATGCCACCGTCAGCGCCAGCTTGAGCATTTTTTGCACCCGGTACGCCATGACCAGTTCCGGATTGACGCCGGGCGTCCGGCTGCTGACGCCGATGTTGCGGCTACGCACCAGCAGTTCCTGTAACTTGGCGATGCCCTCTTCAAGGGTTTTACCGTCGCGGAAAATGCCCACGGAGCGGGTCATGGCATCCTGCATTTCCATATTGATCTTGAAGGCGTTTTCCGTCCCCTTACCGCTGAGTAGCCCGTCCAGTTTGGCGGCTTCACGGCGAGCGAAATCCGCCACGAGCCCGGTGGGTATATCCACAGAATTTACCGGGTTATCGCAAAAGTCCGCGATGAATTCGCCGACGATCATGCCAGCCACCACCGTTTCCGCCACCGAGTTGCCGCCCAGCCGGTTAAAACCATGCATATCCCAGCAGGCGGCTTCACCGGCGGCGAACAGGCCCTTTAAGCCACGGGATTCACCGCTGGCGGCAGTGCGCACGCCGCCCATGGTGTAATGTTGCGCGGGCCGGACCGGGATCCATTTTTCCGCCGGATCGATACCCAGGAAACTTTCGCAGATTTCCTTCACTTCCCGCAGGTTATGCTCAATATGGTGACGGCCCAGCAAGGTGATATCCAGCCAGAGGTGATCGCCGAAACGGGACTTGACGCCCTTGCCCTTAAGAATATGTTCTTCCATACGGCGCGATACCACATCGCGGGAAGCCAGTTCCTTTTTCTCCGGTTCGTAGTCGGGCATAAATCGGTGCCCGTCCACATCCCGTAGCAGACCGCCGTCGCCGCGGCAGCCTTCGGTCACCAGAATACCGGCCGGCACAATGGCGGTGGGATGGAATTGTACGGCCTCCATGTTGCCCAGCGGCGCGACGCCAGTTTCCAATGCCAGCGCGTGGCCCATTCCCTCGCAAATAATGGCATTGGTGGAAACCCGGTACAGCTTACCGGCGCCGCCGGTGGCGATGGCGGTCGCCTTGGCCACATACGCCGACAGCTCCCCGGTGATCAAATCGCGGACAATCGCTCCGTAACAACGCGCGCCATCGTGAATCAGCGCCAACGCCTCTTTGCGTTCATGTACGTCGATTTTCTCGGCGATGGCCCGATCGCTGGCGGTAAACAGCATGGCATGGCCGGTGCCGTCGGAGACATAGCAGGTCCGCCATTTCTTCGTGCCGCCGAAATCCCGCTGCGCGATCAGGCCCTGAGCTTCCTCTCGTTCGGTGATGGTGACTTTCTGGCTATTGATGATGACCTCGCGGTCGCCTTTGGTGATGCGGCTCCACGGACATCCCCAGGCCGCCAGTTCGCGGACCGCCTTGGGCGAGGTGTTAACGAACATGCGCACCACATCCTGATCCGCCCCCCAGTCGCTGCCGCGCACCGTGTCCTCGAAATGAATATCCTCGGTATCGCCCTGCCCTTTCACCACATTGGCCAATGACGCCTGCATACCGCCCTGGGCGGCGGCGGAATGGGAACGTTTGGGCGGTACCAGAGAAAGGAGGATAACATCATGCCCCCGGCGTTTGGCGCCGATACCCATTCGCAATCCCGCCAAACCGCCGCCGATAACCAGTACGTCCGTTACTATCGTTTTCATTTACCGCCCTCTTTTACGGATTCCACGGCCCAGGTCGGAGTGTAAGGTTCGCTGGGATTATGTCTGTGGTCATAGCCGACTTTCATATAGGCGATCAGGGTCAGGAAGCCGACGACCAGGAAAAATGCGGTCAGTCCCCATTTCACTTTTTTCAAGGTTTCACGCGGCGCATTGGGAATGCACCATTTCACCGCCAAACGGTAGACGCCGATCCCGGCATGCAATTCGATGGCCAACAGCATAATTAGATAATAAGGCCACAGCATGTCGCTCCACATCCGCGCGCCGGAGCCATAGGGTCCGATATGCTGCGGCCAGAAGAACATTTGGTAAAGGTGCGCAGAGGCCAGGAAAAAGAGGGCGAAACCCGTGTAGACCTGCCATATCCACAACGTGGTGTCCTGGTGGCGCATGCCCTTCATATGGATGCGGAAGGTACGGTATTGTTTATAGCTGGACGGGAACTTCCGTACCGCCAGCATGGCGTGTCCGACAAACAGTACCGCGACGATCCCCACCACGCTGGACACAATCCACGGATAACTTTTGCCGAAAAAGAAATAGCCCTCGAAGAATTTGGTCACCGTCCACATCGCATCGCGGCCCAGCAAAATCGAGGCAACAAAGAACATATGCCCGCACATAAACAGAAATAACAACAGTCCGGACAGGCTTTGCAATAAATCCAGCCTGGCGGGCCATCGCGATTTTCTGGTTTTCTCGGCCAGACCGGCCCGGTTAATCAATACCTCTTCTTCGTGTGACATGGAGTCCCTCCATTGGAAACAGGAAAAAGCCTAAACCCTGGGAGCGTTAAGTCGCGATGCGGGGCGAGCCCGCTTATCGCTTCCGAAAACACCGGGTTTATACCCTGGATAATTCGAGTTGCATCGCAACGGCGCGTGGCAGAATTCCCCGCCACCGGGTTGATGATGCGACCAAGGTGGCCGAGCGCCGCCAACCAAGAAGCAACTTGAAGTATGACGGGTATATACTCTGCATCATTCAAAACGCGTCGCGGCGACGAGTAAGCGGGTCCCCAGGCGCATAGACAACGCTATAGCCGGGGTGGCGAACGTAGCCGACAAAGATGCGACGTGAAGCATGACGAGTATAAACCTTTCGGTTTTGAACAGCAGAGTATAGGGGATATTTTGCCGGGTTCTTGATTTTCGTCAATGACTGGGGCGGGGTTGGGGAAAGGATTATTTTTTTGGAACTGATTTATCAAAAATCAAAGGCGCATTTTTATTGATAAAACGATCAATTATAAACTGACTAATCATGAGTAATATGACGCAGCTATCAAATACCAAGATTACACCGTTTATCCGCTCGTTGGCATTGCGGTCTGACATAATGATCGATTCAGCTTAAAAGTTCCATTTTGGGCTGAATGGCTCCAGCACCCATTTTTTTTGCGTAATTACCCGGTTGCTTTGTTCAGAATATGTCATTTATGATGGCCGGATTACCGGCCTTCGGTAAAGACGGCGCCATGTGACGGACGATGCGAGGCATAAATCCAGCCGACCTCGCCCACCGCCGCCAAAGGCACCCTCTCGCGAATACCATCTGCGGCTTCCCGCGCCGGGCATTGATTATTCGGCGCTGCGTTGAATGGCTCTGCCCCCCGCCGAAACATCCTCACCCACGCCGCGAGTCGTGTTACACGCGGTCAGGGCCGACAATAAGAGCAAAGACGCCAAGGCGAGAACACTTTTTTTCAACATCGCTTTTTCCTTATGTGTGAATTTAAGAAATGAGAGGTACGTCTCTCTAAGCTTAGTAAAAAAAGTGTAAGCGCGTTTATATTTCGGACCGAGACGCCGCCGGTCGCACGGGCCGGTTCCAGGCAGTCGGCCGTGCCGCGCCTGAAGATGGCACGGCCTGTTAATTGGCCGCGTGGGAAATGGTGTTGCCCAGGTGCTGGACGTCCTCGCCAAACCCCCGGGCGGTGTTGCAACCGCTAAGCATAACCAGCATAACCATCGTGGTCACGATCACTTTTATCAGCTTGGATAACATAATCGCCGATTTCCTCGCAGGCCTGGAACCTCGCCGGCCGGCCCGCCGCTATGCGGTCCGGCCGGCCAAACATTATTTTACGCGCGAGACATATTCGCCGGAACGGGTGTCCACACGAATGACTTCGCCTATCTGGACAAACAACGGCACTTTAACGACCGCGCCGGTGGTCAGGGTAGCGGGTTTGCCGCCGGTGCCGGCGGTATCGCCCTTCAGGCCCGGATCGGTTTCAGTAATTTCCAGCTCAACGAAGTTGGGCGGCGTCACGGCGATGGGCTGGCCATTCCATAGGGTCAAAACGCACTCGGCCTGCTCAACCAGCCACTTGGCGTTATCGCCGACCGCCTTGGCATCGGCGGCCAGTTGCTCGAAGCTTTCATTATTCATGAAATGCCAGAACTCACCGTCGTTATACAGGTAGGTCAGGTTCATATCCATGACATCGGCCGCTTCCACCGAGTCGCCGGACTTGAAGGTTTTTTCCAGTACTTTGCCGGAGATCAGTTTGCGGATCTTGACGCGGTTGAAAGCCTGTCCTTTGCCCGGCTTTACGAATTCGTTCTCAACGATTGCGCACGGCTCGCCGTCCTGCATGATTTTGAGACCGGAACGGAATTCATTGGTACTATAAGACGCCATGGTGGTCCTCTTAATCTAAACTTGGTAGTTAGCCAAAAAAATGGCAGACATTGTAACCCAGAACACCCCGACTAGAGAAGATTGGTTGCTGCAACTTGCAGATGTCGTCACCGATCCCCTTGAACTGCTCAGCCAGTTGCGCCTCGGAAACCATGCCGAATTACAAGACGGCGCCGCCGCGCGGCGGCTGTTCCCGTTCCGGGTGCCCCGGGCATTCATTGCCCGCATGGTCCCCGGCGATCCGCATGATCCGTTATTGCGGCAGGTACTGACCTCCCGCGAGGAATTTCTCGACGCGCCCGGTTTCTGTGACGATCCCCTGAAGGAACAGCATAACGCCATCCCGGGACTCTTGCATAAATATCACAATCGCGCCCTGATGCTGATAAAGGGCGGCTGCGCCGTCAACTGCCGTTATTGCTTCCGGCGCCATTTCCCTTATCAGGAAAACCGCTACGACAGAACCCATTGGGCGGCGGCGTTGGATTATCTTGGCCGCCATCCGGAACTCAACGAGATCATTTTCTCCGGCGGCGACCCGCTTATGGCCAAAGATCGCGAGCTGGACGGGCTGATAAGCGACGTGGAATCAATAGGCCATATCCGGACCCTGCGCATTCATACCCGGCTGCCGGTGGTCATTCCCGCCCGCGTCACCCCGGCATTATGCCGTCGCCTGGCATCAAGCCGTCTGAATATCGTGGTGGTCACCCATATCAACCATGCCAACGAAATAGACGGTTTTCTGCGGCAAAGCCTGGCGCAGTTGCGCCTGGCACAGGTGACCTTGCTTAACCAGAGCGTCCTGTTGCGCGGTGTCAACGATGACGCCGACACCCTGGCGGCGCTCAGCGAGGCGTTGTTCGCGGCGGGCATTCTGCCCTATTATTTGCATCTGTTGGATAAAGTACGCGGCGCTGCGCATTTCATGGTGTCCGACGACGAGGCGCGGCGGATTATGCAGGAACTCGTGACTCGGGTATCCGGTTATCTGGTGCCCAGACTGGCGCGCGAAATCGGCGGCGAGCGCAGCAAGTCACTCATTGACATTGGGCTCAGGCAGCATTGACGGGGGCCATCGTCCCGCCGCGCGGGACGATGCGACAGGGCGGCAACCACTACTAGGGGCACTGATAAACCCGACCCTGCATCTTGCTGTCGAGCGGCACAAAGCTGGACAGATAGGTTTCCGCCGTGCTTTCCGGACTGCTGACGCCATAAATCACATTACCACCCATGGCAGCGGCTTTGTTGCGCAGATCGTTGGCCGCGCCGCGCATTGAACTGTCTTCGCCGCCTTGTCCCGACAGCCAGTTGCTCTGGGTGCCGATGACTTCGCCAAGCAGCCGGCAATCGCTGCCGGGCTTGGTATCGGTGAACTTGACCGACTGGCCGGCCGAGGTCAATTCATTATGAGTACTACATCCCGCCAAGAGCAAAGTGCCTGCGCAAAGGCAGAGTAACAATTTGATTCGCATCGTTTTCCTCTATTTTTAATCTATCCGGCAAAAGTGAGACCCCATACCGTGCATCCCTCAGGCAACCGACAGCGGAAGTTTCGCCGTTAACCTTGCCCGTACCGCTACCTGTTTATACCTTAAAATCGTACCGGGCGATAATCTTTTGCCAAGAAAAGACAAAACCCCCGATTACGGGGGTTTTGTCATCAACCTATGGGTAAGGCAAACGGCTTACATCATGCCGCCCATGCCGCCCATGCCGCCCATGCCGCCGGCACCTGCGCCCAGATCAGGCTTTTCGTCGCGCGGCAGTTCGGTGATCATGCACTCGGTGGTGATCATCAGACTGGCGATGGAGGCGGCGAATTGCAGTGCGGAACGGGTTACCTTGGTCGGATCCAGGATACCCATTTCGATCATGTTGCCATATTGTTCGGTTGCGGCGTTATAACCCATGTTGCCGTCGCCGGACTTCACGTTGTTGGCGATAACCGAAGGCTCTTCGCCGGCGTTGGCCACGATCTGGCGCAACGGCGCTTCCATGGCGCGACGGGCGATCTTGATGCCGACATTTTGATCTTCATTGTCGCCGCGCAGGTCGGTGATGCTATTGGCTACGCGAATCAACGCAACGCCGCCGCCGGCAACCACGCCTTCTTCCACTGCGGCGCGCGTGGCGTGCAGGGCGTCTTCAACGCGGGCTTTCTTCTCTTTCATTTCGACTTCGGTGGCGGCGCCCACTTTGATAACGGCAACCCCGCCGGCCAGTTTGGCCACGCGTTCCTGCAATTTTTCCCGATCATAATCGGAAGTGGCTTCGTCACGCTGCTGGTTGATCTGAGCCACGCGGCTTTCGATCAGGGATTTGTCGCCAACGCCGTCGATAATGGTGGTGGTGTCTTTGGTGATGACCACGCGTTTAGCCTGGCCCAGATCTTCAAGAGTGGTTTTTTCCAGTTCCAAGCCGATTTCTTCGGAAATCACGGTGCCGGAAGTCAGGATAGCGATATCCTGCAGCATGGCTTTGCGGCGGTCGCCGAAACCGGGCGCCTTGACGGCGGCGACTTTAACGATACCGCGCATGGTGTTTACCACCAGGGTGGCCAACGCTTCGCCTTCAACATCTTCAGCGATGATCAGCAAGGGTTTGCTGGCTTTGGCCACGGCTTCCAGTACCGGCAGCATTTCACGGATATTGGAAATCTTCTTATCGGCCAGCAGGATAAACGGGCTTTCCAGTTCAACGGCGCCGGTTTCCGGTTTGTTGATGAAATACGGAGAGAGGTAGCCGCGGTCGAACTGCATCCCTTCGACGACATCCAGCTCGTCTTGCAGACCCGAACCTTCTTCAACGGTGATGACGCCTTCTTTGCCGACTTTTTCCATGGCTTCTGCGATGAGCTTGCCAACGGTTTCATCGGCATTGGCGGAGATGGTTCCCACCTGGGCGATGGCTTTGGAATCCGAGCAGGGTACGGACAGTTTTTTCAGTTCTTCAACCGCGGCGAATACCGCTTTGTCGATACCGCGTTTCAAATCCATCGGGTTCATACCGGCGGCAACGGCTTTCAGGCCTTCATTGACGATGGACTGAGCCAGAACGGTAGCGGTAGTGGTGCCGTCGCCCGCAGCGTCGTTCGCTTTCGAGGCAACTTCTTTAAGCATCTGGGCGCCCATGTTTTCGAACTTGTCTTCCAGTTCGACTTCGCGGGCGACGGAAACACCGTCTTTCGTGATCACGGGCGCACCGAAGGATTTATCCAGAACAACATTGCGGCCTTTGGGGCCCAGGGTAACTTTCACTGCGTCTGCCAGAGTGTTTACGCCGCGAAGCATTTTGATGCGAGCGTCGTTACCGAATTTTACGTCTTTAGCTGCCATTTGTATTTCCCTTAAATTCGTTCAGTTCAGAGGATTACGCGTGAATTACGCCTCAACAATAGCCAGGATGTCGCTTTCGGACATGATCAAGACTTCTTCGTTATCGATCTTCTCTACCTTCACGCCATACCCGTCATTGAAAATCACGGTGTCGCCGACTTTCACATCCAGCGGTTTAACTTCGCCGTTTTCAAGGATACGTCCATGGCCGACCGCCAGAACTTCGCCGCGCGTGGATTTGCCTGCAGCGGAACCGGTCAGTACGATGCCCCCGGCCGATTTGGATTCAACTTCTTTGCGTTTGACGATAACGCGATCATGTAATGGACGAATTTTCATTGAAAGCTCTCCTTAAGAAAGTCCGTATCAGTTTCGGGAAGAATGCCGGGCATGCGCTCACGCCCTGCCTCGTGGTCTTTTAGATGGGGGCGTTCGATCACGCTTCAAGGGGGGGAAAGAGAATTTTTTTGCCCGAATGGCCATATTTTACACAATACAGGCAAAAATCTAACTAGTTCAACAAGTTAAAATAGCGGGTTTCAGGGGGGTTTTAGTCGATTGATTACCGATTATTTATCGTCGTCGCGGCGCTCGATCCGGTCGGTGGGAATATCCTTACGCCGGAACTCCCCTTCATAAGTCTCGCCGCCGCCATGGTTAGCGAACCCGCCGCCACGTTGAAAATGCAGATGAGGCAATAACTTAAGGGTTAAGGTGCGCTGTACCGGCGGCAACAGCAGCAGCAGGCCGAGAAAATCCGTAAAAAATCCCGGCAGCAGCAGCAAAAACCCCGCCAGCAGGATCGATACACTCTTGATCATCTCGGCGGCCGGGCTTTCGCCATTGGCCAATTTGATCTGCATCTGCGTCAGGACTTTCATGCCTTGGGTGCGCACCAGCGATACCCCGATAAACGAGGTCAGGATCACCAGCAGCATGGTGGTCAAGACGCCCAGGACCTGCGCCACTTGGATAAAAAGCGTAATTTCGATATAAACGACGATAAATATCGCCAGCAGAGGCAACCAACGCACCGGATTCTCCTATTGTGCCGGCCCACCCGTCCTGTCCGCCTGAAAACACCGCGCGGCCGAACCAGGCAAGTAGGCGATGATAAAATGCCATGTTTATTCTTCTACGTATAGGTGATGGTATCTTGTTGCAACCCCCCCCTTGGCCTAATTTACTTCTTTTTACACCTTTGATGCGCAACACGATGCGACAAGGGCCAGTGGACGGCAAATTTCGCCACTTTGTAATTACAAAGTTAAATATTCGTGATTAACTTAATAGCCGACAGTCAATTTCAGCATATAATTACGCTTCAGAGTATGATGCCAGTGCAACCCGCTGGATAGAAACACAATTACCCTATTATGCGTTAACACCAGACACAGTATTGCTTACTTAAGGGAGTCACCATGGCGAATCACATTCGTATCGAAGAAGATCTGCTGGGCACACGCGAGGTCCCCGCCGACGCCTATTACGGCATACATACCCTGCGCGCGATGGAAAATTTCCGGATAAGCGGCGTTCACATCAATGATATACCGGAATTCGTCCGCGGTATGGTGCAAGTGAAAAAAGCAGCGGCGCTGGCCAACAGACAACTCAATACCCTGCCCAGGGACATCGCCGATACCATTGTCGCCGCCTGCGACGAGATTTTGGACAAGGGCCGTTGCATGGACCAGTTTCCCATCGATGTTTTCCAGGGCGGCGCCGGCACTTCGCTCAATATGAACACCAATGAAGTGCTGGCCAATATCGGCCTTGAGCTCATGGGGCACCACAAGGGGGAGTACCAATACCTGAACCCCAACGATCATGTCAATAAATGCCAATCCACTAATGATGTCTATCCCACGGGTTTTCGCATCGCGCTGTACCACGCCATCCTCAATCTGGTGGAGGCGGTGGCCATGCTGGGGGAAGGGTTCGAGCGCAAGGCGCAGGAGTTCGCCGCTATTCTCAAGATGGGACGTACCCAGTTGCAGGACGCGGTCCCCATGACATTGGGCCAGGAATTCCACGCTTTCATGGTATTGCTTTCCGAAGAACGGAAAAACCTGCTGCGCAGCGCCGAGTTGCTGCTGGAGGTCAATTTGGGCGCTACCGCCATCGGCACCCGGCTCAATACCCCGGACGGCTATCAGGCGCTGGCAGTGCAAAGACTGGCGGAAATCAGCGGACTGCCCTGCGTGCCGGCCGAAGATTTGATTGAGGCCACTTCCGATTGCGGCGCTTATGTCATGGTACACAGCGCGCTGAAACGCCTGGCGGTGAAACTGTCGAAGATCTGCAACGATCTGCGGCTGTTGTCGTCCGGCCCCCGGGCCGGGCTGAATGAAATTAATCTGCCGCAATTGCAAGCCGGCTCCTCCATTATGCCCGCCAAGGTCAATCCGGTGATCCCGGAAGTGGTCAACCAGGTCTGCTTCAAGGTTATGGGCAATGACACCTGCATTACCATGGCGGCGGAAGCCGGACAGTTGCAACTGAATGTCATGGAACCGGTCATCGGCCAGGCCATGTTTGAATCGGTGCATATCCTGGCTAACGCCTGCGGCAATCTGCTGGAAAAATGTGTCGGCGGGATTACCGCCAACCGCCAGGTCTGCGAGTCTTATGTGTTCAATTCCATCGGTCTGGTGACGTTTCTCAATCCCTTCATCGGTCACCATAACGGCGACATGGTCGGTAAGATCTGTGCGGAAACCGGCAAAAGCGTGCGCGAGGTCGTGTTGGAGCGCGGCCTGCTTACCGCCGCCGAGCTGGACGATATCCTCTCGCCGAACAACCTGATGCACCCCTCCTATAAAGCCCGCCGCTACGACGACGCCAAGGAGTTGTGAGCCACGGGACGCCCGGACGGCGGAAGTCCGCTGATTTGCGCCCGCGCGAAGGCGGCCTCGCGCACGCGGATAAGCGCACTGTTATCTCCGCCGTCCACGGGGTATACTTCCGGTCGGTGTAATCACGCGAGACCCGTTATGGCAGCGCATTTCCCGCTTAATATCCCCGCCGCCGACCAGCCCGCCCCTGCCCAAGGCTATCTGGTCGTGCTGTGTACCGCGCCCGACCAGCCAACCGCCCAAACGCTGGCGGAGCAGGTTTTAGCGGAGAAACTGGCCGCCTGCGTCACGCTCTTGCCCGGCGCCACATCCTATTATCGTTGGGAAGGCCGCCTGGAGCGGCAAGCGGAAGTGCAAATGGTCATCAAAAGCCACGCCGATCGCCAGGCTGCGCTGATACACTGGCTGAAACAACACCACCCCTATCAAACCCCGGAAATACTGGCATTGCCCGTCCAGAACGGCGATGCGGATTATTTGTCATGGCTCGACGCTGCCTTACGTTAATTGCAATTTTCTGGCTGATGCTCAACAGTTTTCCGGCCTCGGCCGATCTGTTCAGCAGCGGCAATACGTCGTCGTTCGTCAAGGCCGATCAAGCCTTTGCTTTCAACTTCCAACGGCACGGCGCCGAAATCCGCTTACAATGGCAGATTCGTTCCGGCTATTACCTTTATCGCCGGCAAATAAAACTCGAGCCGACCGGCGCCCTACTCGGTCCGGTGGCGATGCCCGCCGGTAAGATACATCATGATGAATTTTTCGGCGATAGCGAGATTTATCGGGACATGCTGCAATTGTCCGTGCCCGTGCGGCGGGCCGACGCGGGCGCCTCACTGCGCGTGACCTACCAGGGTTGCGCCGATGCCGGATTCTGCTATCCACCCGAAACCCGTACCGTTCCGCTGCCGGTGATGGACGCCGGGCTGTTTTCGACGCCGCCCAGCGCCGCGACGGCGCCCCCCGCACCGTCAACCTCCTCGCCTTTCTCGCTATGGTGGGCGTTACTGGTGGGAATCGGCATTGCTTTCACTCCCTGCGTATTGCCGATGTACCCCTTGATTTCCGGCATCATCCTCGGCAATGATCGGGCGAGTCTCAGTACCGGCCGGGTGCTGCTGCTGGCGCTGGTCTATGTGCAGGGTATGGCTGTTACCTATACCGCGCTAGGCATCGCGGTGGCGGCGGCCGGCCTGCCCTTGCAGGCCGCCTTGCAGCAGCCGGCGATCCTGGCGGGACTGTCGGCGCTGTTCGTCGTGCTGGCGCTCGCCATGTTCGGGCTGTTTGAGCTGCGTTTACCGGCCGGTTTGCAAACCCGGCTGGCGCTATGGAGCAACCGGCAGAAGGCTGGCGCCCTGCCGGGCGTTTTCGCGATGGGCGCCCTGGCGGCGTTGTTCTGCTCCCCCTGTACTACCGCGCCCCTTGGCGCCATCCTGCTGTATATCGCCCAAAGCGGCAACGTGCTGACCGGCGGTATGACCCTCTATTTATACGCCCTGGGCATGGGTATTCCGCTGATTCTGGCGGCGCTATTCGGCCATCGCCTGCTGCCGCGCAGCGGCCCCTGGATGCAACAGGTCAAAGAGGGATTGGGCTTTGTGATTCTGGCGCTGCCGGTTTTCCTGCTGGAGCGTATTTTAGGCGATGTCTGGGGAGAGCGGCTCTGGAGCCTGCTGGCGGTGGCGTTCTTCGGCTGGGCTTTTCTGTTGAGCCTGAGAACCGTCTTTCGCGGCAACCGGGTGGTGCAAATCGCGTTGTTGGCCGTTATGCTGGTAGCAGCGCGTCCGTTGCAAGACTGGGTTTTCCCGTCCGCGCCATCCGCCGAAGCGGTGGTTGTGCCGCCGGTTTTCGGCCCGGTCGCCGGACAGGCGGATATCGATCAGGCGCGGCAAGCGGCGCCGGGCAAACCGGTGATGCTGGATTTTTATGCCGACTGGTGTATAGCCTGTAAGGAATTCGATAAATACACGTTTCCGGCCTCAAACGTGAAACAGGCCATGGCGGCCCTGACGCCGTTACGGGCGGACGTGACCGCCAATACGGCGGCGCAAAAGGCATTATTGAGTCAGTATCGCGTGTTGGGGTTGCCGACCATCGTGTTTCTTGACGCCGACGGCCGGGAAATTCCGGATTCGCGGGTTACCGGCTATATGGATGCCGACGACTTTACCCGACACCTGCGTAGCATCGCTCCCTAGGGGAGCCGGGTACGCCACGCGATCTGTTATGGAGGCACCGATGCATCGTGAAGACATTCTGGATTGCGCATTGAACCTTCTGGAGCAGCAAGGTTTTACGCTGGTTTCGCTGGACATGCTGGCCGATAAGCTGGCTGTTTCGGTCGCTCAGCTCCAGCCGTTTTGGCCGACCGGCGAGTCGCTGCATTATGACTGTCTGCATCAGCATGCCGGACAGATTGAAAGCTGGCGGCAAAAGGTACTGTTGGACGAGACATTGGACCCGCAGCAAAAGCTGCTGGCGCGCTACCGTATTCTCGGCGAACAAGTGCGCAGAGGACGCTATCCCGGTTGCCTGTTTGTGGCCGCCTGTGGTTTTTATCCCGCAATCGACCATCCCATCCATCAGTTGGCGGAACGTCAAAAACAGGCATCCTATGACTTCACGTTCGCCTTGCTCACCGCGCTTGACGCCGACGATCCGGCCATGGTGGCGCAACAGATGGAGCTGATTTTGGAGGGTTGCCTAAGTAAGCTGCTCATCAAGCATCGATTGCAGGATGTCGAGGTGGCGCGCCGTCTGGCGGAAGATGTATTGCGGTTGTCATTATGCCGCAAAAACGGGGCGTTAACCTGAACCGCGGCGCGAATTCGCCTGAAAAGACAGCAATCAGGCGATATTTATCGGCGAATGCCCATAAACACATTGACGAAATACGGCCAATACGGTTTAATGCGGGCCGTTGCCCGGATAGCTCAGTCGGTAGAGCAGGGGACTGAAAATCCCCGTGTCCTTGGTTCGATTCCGAGTCCGGGCACCACTATTCTTTTTTTATGCCTTCCTATGAATTCCTATGTTGTTGCAATTCAACAGGTTGGGGTAAAAAGTCTTTCTGATACGTTTTGATTTATCCCTTCGTATCCGGAGAATTTGGGGTCAGATTGCGGGTCATTCAGTTCGACAACTGGAGTGACCCTCACATGTTAACTGACAGCAAAATCCGCTCAGCAAAACCTCTAGCAAAATCATACAAACTCACCGACTCGCAAGGCCTGTACCTGACAGTATCGACCAGCGGCGCTAAGTTATGGTATTTCCGCTATCGCCTCGGCGGTAAAGAAAGCCGTCTGGCCTTTGGCCCCTACCCCCAGACTACGCTGGCGGAAGCCCGCGAAAAGCGCGACGCGGCGCGTAAGCTGCTGGCGTCCGGCCGCAGCCCGTCCCTGATGCGCAAAACGGATAACGCCGCAGTGGATGAATCCCGCACCTTTCAATACATCGCCACCACATGGCACACCAGTTGCCTTAAACTCTGGTCGGAAGCCCACGCCGATAAGATCCTCACCTGCCTGAAACGCTACGTTTTCCCCGTCATTGGCGCAATGGATATCGCTCAGGTTGAAACCCGCCATCTGGCGCAGCTTGTGAAGGCGATTGACGATAAAGGCGTGCATGACGTCGCCGGGCGGGTACGACAGCATCTGACCAAAATCATGCGTCATGCCGTACAGCAGGGCGTGATTAAATATAATCCCGCTTACGATCTGGATGGCGTCGTGACCCCGGTAGTGACCCAACATCACCCTGCCCTGCCGCTGAAACGTCTGCCTGAACGACTGGAGAAGATTGAGGACTACAAAGGCCGGATGCTGACCCGTCTGGCACTGGAGCTGAATCTGCATGTTTTCCTGCGTTCCAGCGAGTTGCGACTCGCCCGCTGGGATGAATTCAACCTGAAAGCCCATACCTGGACCGTACCCGCACAGCGCGAGGCTGTAAACGGCGTAAGATTTTCAGAGCGTGGCGCAAAGATGAAGGACGAGCATCTGGTGCCGTTGTCACGGCAGGCGGTCGCCCTGCTGAAACAGATTCAGGCGATTTCCAGCGAATCGGTATTCGTTTTTCCGGGCGCGCATACGTTGAACAAACCGATGAGTGAAAACACCATCAACAAGGCGCTGCGAGTGATTGGCTACGATACCAAAACCGAGGTGTGCGGCCACGGTTTCAGGACTATGGCCTGTAGCGCCCTGAACGAATCCGGACGCTGGTCAAAGGATGCTATTGAGCGGCAGATGAGTCATAAGGAACGCAACGGCGTGCGGGCTGCTTACGTGCATAAAGCGGAGCATCTGGAAGCCAGAATCGAAATGATGCAGTGGTGGTCGGATTATCTAGATGCCTGCCGGGAGACATATGTCCCGCCCTATATTTGGGGTAGACAGAATAATCATCAAGCCGCCTGAACGCATTGATGACGTAGTAAATGGATAGGACGAAAGCAGATCCTGGCTGTTATATACCCAAAATAATTCGAGTTGCAGGCAGGCAGCAACGCAGCGAATTCCCAGGAGCTTACTCCAGTAAGTGACTGGGGTGAGCGAGGAAAGCCAACACACCTGCAACTTGAAGTATTTTGAAGGGTATAAATCTACTTTTCTTTAATGCGGGAGTCTTTTTTCGAACTGCTGAGAGATTTGTTATAATAGTCGATGGCGGATTTGTGTCCTCTTACCCATTGTCGAATGGATAAGTCGCTCAATACTTAATAGCCATATACTTAATAAAATGAATTTTTATTCCAAAGAATTATATTAGTATGTCAAGTTACTTTATGTAAACGTCTTGACTTTGGGATTTTTGAATCCCAATATACTCACATGGCGCAAATCATGACCGCAACAAAGCGCACTTCAGGCCGAGGACGGCCACGTCAGTTCAACCTTGAGACCGTTCTCGAACGAGCCGTTGAAACATTTAGCGGTCGGGGATACCACGGTACATCAATGGCTGAGCTGGCCGCAGCGATGGGGATAACTTGGGGAAGCCTTTATAAGGCTTTTACGGATAAGCACACCCTTTTTCTAGCAGCGTTTGATTACTACGCAAAGACTCGACTTGAGTTACTTAGGAATCAGATTAGTTTTAAGTTGACGGGTCGGGAGAAGTTGTACGAAGTTTTAATGTTTTACGTAGAAGCATCGCATGGCATTACAGGAAAAAAAGGCTGTCTGGCTGTAACAGTGGCTGCTGAACTGGCTACCTATGATGAGGATGTGGCAAAGCGTGTAAGAAGTGCCTTTCTTCAGACAGAGCAAATTGTTTATGAGACGTTGTTAGTAGGACAAGAGGATGGTTCAATTTCCAAGTCTCTTGATGCAAAGGTCGCGGCACGATATTTGCTTTGCTTTCTAAAAGGCATGCGTATTGTTGGTACTCTTGCGCCAACGCGGACTGAACTTGAAGAAGGGGTAAAATTGGCGATGACAAGTATCCCTAGCATTGAGAAAAGCTTTTAGTAAATTTATCAACGGTTGTTGATAATTTTTTTGCCGATTTTGGGATTTTTGAATCCATAATTTGCATTTAGAGGCATTTCAGCTTCTAAGAGTCGCGTTAATTTTGGGATTTTTGAATCCACAAAGAGAAGAGAAACATACGGATGAAAAATGTTTTGTCATCGTTCAATATGACTGTGTTTGCTATTGCGGTTGGCGTCCTTGTCGCTAACCTCTACTATGCACAGCCATTACTGTCGGAAATTGCTCTTGATCTTGGCGTTAATGCAGGTCAATCAGGGTTTCTTGTTACTCTGAGTCAACTTGGATATGCGGGGGGCGTTTTCTTTATTGTACCCTTAGGAGATAGGACTGACAGACGCAATCTAATTTCCTATATGCTTGTCCTGTGCACAGTGGCTTTATTGGGAGCGACAATAAGCCCAACCCTATTAACTCTTTCCATAGCAAGCCTTGTATCGGGAATCACTTCAAGTGCAACTATGGTTATTATACCGTATGTGGCTTCACATTCTGATGAGAATACAAGAGGGAAATCTGTCGGTCAGGTTATGACAGGGTTGTTGTTGGGGATTTTATTAGCAAGGACCGTTTCAGGAATTATAGCCGAGTTGTTAAGCTGGCGATGGATGTATTTCATTGCAGCCACAGCAGTTGCTTTATTAGCGGTTTTACTTCGCAGAATAATGATAAAAGATGAATCTCACGAAGTGAGTCTTAGCTATGGAAAATTACTAATTTCTCTTGGTCAGCTATTCAGAGATGAATCCGAAATTCGTTGGCGTGGTTGGTTCACATTATTGGGGTTAGGAAGCTTCAGCGTATTATGGACAGGGCTGACGTTTCTATTATCAAACCCTCCATATAATTACAATACAGCCACGATAGGACTATTTGGGTTGATCGGCGGGGCTGGCGCTTTGTCTGCGAACTGAACCGCCCCGGGAATCCTGGAGACTAAACTCTTTGAGAGAGAGGTAACAGGATGACTAAAAATACTCGCTTTTC
>NZ_SZPQ01000024.1 GCF_005217455.1 Martelella alba | reverse complement strand
GTGTTAGACATGTATCCAAGCCTATCTCTTAAGTTAAGAGACTTCTACTGTCTGGTTTCGCAGGGGGCCTACTCAATGCGAACGATGCTGTATATCGCCTGACGTTATTGCGCCCCACGGCCTTTGTCCGGTTTTGACAAAAAAATTCTTCATTTTAAGGTAGGGCGCTGGCGATTCAACGCTGTTCCCGACCCCTTTACCGCTTATCTGCCGCTGCGAAACCATCCGGATTATTCAAAGCATTGAGATTTACTTTCATATTGATACGTGCTAAATGTGTCCCGGCGAGTTTCGAGGGAGATACAGATTCGCCCACGATAACAAAAACCTGTTTTCACTATACTCGTCATACGTCAAGCTGCCTCTTTGCTGGCTGCGCTTGCTCGCCCCAGTCACATCGCGATCCATGCTCCTGGGGACTGACTCCCTTGCCGCCGCGATGCGACTTGAATTATTTAGAGTAGAAAAGGAGACGACATTAAATCCGTTTTACTGACATCGCCGCTCATAGCCAGGATGCCCAGAAACAGATTGCGTGTAAGTCAGCGCATAGCGCAACGGCTGCTTTTACTCATTACGGGTGATGATAAAGTATGACGAGTATAGCGGGAATGCGCGCGCTCTCACGGGTTACGCGGCAATGGCTCTGGCCCTAAAAAGCGATATGCGGCTGGAAAGCGGCTACCGCGAGAACGCACCGAAAATCTCTACATAAGTATGTGGGCGCCGTTCACGCGGGTTTGTTTATTCCGCTCTGTGAGCATTCACCCTGCACCTTATCAATTACGACCTTAACAATGACCCGGAAGACGGCATGGGGTTAGTGCGATTCTCCCGCCACGCGCTGGGGAAAGATTTCCAGCAGCCATTCGATAAATACACGTAACCGGTGTGTGACGTGGCGATTTTGTGGGTAAACGACATGGAAAGGATAGGGCTCCGGGCGCCATTCCTGCAAGATTTCAGTCAACATCCCTTCTTTTATTGCCTTACCGGCACAATAGCGAAATGTCTGAACAAGACCTATCCCGGCCAGGGCAGCGGACAGGTGGGCATTGCTTTCGTTGACCCCAATACGGTGGTCGATTTTAATTTCTTTTTTTTCCCCTTGGCGTTCGAAGCGAAAAGGGGTGGCCTTGCCATTTTGCGGCGACAGATAGCTCACCAGACGGTGTCCGTTTTTCAGTTCTTCAGGGGTGGCCGGTGTGCCATAGCATTTGAGGTAAAACGGGGTAGCGCAGGTGACAAACGTCGCCGAGCCAATATAGCGCGCAATAAGAGAAGAATTCTCCAGCGGGCCACCGCGGATAACGCAATCCACATTATCGCTAATCAGGTCAACGGAGCGGTCCGAAACGCCTAAATCAAGGCGAATATCGGGATAACGTGCCAGAAAATCCGGCAGGGCGGGAATCAATACATCACAGGCGGCGGAACCGCCGATATCAACACGTAACGCACCACGCGGTTTGCTTCGCGCGGTATTGAATGCGTTGTCGATATCTTCCAGATCGCGCAGTATCCGTGTGCTCTTTTCATAATATTCATGGCCTTCCGGCGTTACCGTTACGCGGCGGGTAGTACGTTGCAGCAAACGGACGCCGAGATGAGACTCCAGTTCCTGAATCAATTTACTTACTGTGGCGTTGGGCATATCCAGTGAGTCCGCCGCCCGGGTGAAATTTCCCGCTTCCACAACCCGGGCAAATACCCGCATTGCCACCAGTTGGTCCATCGTTTTCTCCGCATATAGATCTTGCTCGATTATACACAAATATGAATAGTCATTTTTATTTTTCGCTATTTTTCAATAAAACTGACGGCGGTACTGTAGCGCCATACCCCGCATACCGGGGCTTACTGATGAATCCGACCATCAAAATTGAGGAAACGAAAATGAGCAAACAATTGAACGGCAAAATCGCATTGGTTACCGGTGGCACCAGCGGCATTGGCCTGGCGACGGCGAAAGAATTGGCGGCACAGGGCGCACGGGTAGTTATCACTGGTCGCCGCCAGGACGTATTGGATTCGGCTGTCGCGGATATCGGTGGCGGCGTAATCGGTATTCGCGCCGATGCGTCAGTACTGGCCGACCTGGATAAGGTTTATGCGCAAATTGCGAAAAGTGCCGGGCATCTGGATATCCTCTTCGCTAACGCAGGGGGTGGCGATATGTTGCCACTGGGCGAAATTACGGAAGCGCATTTTGATGCGATTTTTGACACTAACGTACGTGGGGTGTTATTCACTGTGCAAAAAGCATTGCCATTGTTGACTGACGGTGCATCCGTCATCCTCACGGGTTCAACCACTTCGGTTCAGGGGACCGCCAGTTTCAGTGTTTACAGCGCCAGCAAAGCCGCAGTACGCAATTTTGCCCGTTCCTGGGTGGTAGACCTGAAAGTGCGCAATATCCGGGTGAATGTTGTCAGCCCTGGCCCAATACGTACCCCGGGCCTGGGTGGACTGGTGCCTGACGAACACCGGCAGAGGTTATACGATGCACTGGCGGCTCAGGTTCCTCTTGGACGCCTGGGTGAAGCGGCGGAAATTGGCAAAGCAGTGGCTTTTCTTGCATCCGATTCGGCAAGCTTTGTTAATGGCATCGAACTGTTTGTCGATGGTGGCATGGCGCAGGTTTGAATGTGAAAAATAACCGGCCCCGTTGCTGGAGCGCGTTTCCTCTTGCAACGGCACGGGTACAGTAAAGATGACAAAAGGCCCGTTTGTTGCCGGGCAAAAGCCCCCTTTCAGCTTTGCGCCAGCGCCTTTATCAGACTGGAGCTTGGAGAGCCATAATGCATCGACACTGATTGATTCGCGGACTAAAAAAATCTTGAAACTTTCCAGAATAATCGCCAGGCCGTTAATCAGGTATTGGCCGGCGAGTAGGATGATTTATTCGGCACGCCGTTGAAAACCGGTCCTGCGGGGCAGGGCGGATGTCAACTTGTTCAGGCGCGACGGTAGGGCGCAGGCGATTCAATTCCGTTCCCGACCCGTTTACCGCTCATCTGCCGCCGCAGAATCATCCGAATTATTTAAGGCATTGAGGTTTATTTTCATATTGAAACATGCTAAATGCGTACCGGCAAGTTTCGAGGGATATAAAGATTTACTAACGATAACAAACCCCTGTTTTAAATAAAAGGAGACCGCATTAGGTGTCGAAGAGAGAGTAAGATAAGTAAAACCCCGGTTCCCGGCCTCCTTTTTTATTGCGTTGATAATCGCTCTGGCCAGTCCCTTGCCCATATAGGCAGGCAGCGTGCAGATAGCTTCCACACTGTGACGGGAAAGATCAAGAAAGCCGGTGGCGAGGGGTTTCCCTTTAGAATTTTCGGCAACGAAAAAAGTATTTTCATCAATCAACTGCCTAAAGCTATCGGGCATATCGTCCGGCGTCCAGGCAAGAATCACCGAAGCCGCATAGCTTGATGCGCATCCATGTCGAATGGCCTGATTTCTGATATTCCACAATTCGTTCGCTTCGTCGGGCGATGCAAGCCTTATTTTCGTGTTCATGGGTTCTCCTGCATAGACTCGTCATACTTCGCGTTGCCGTTTTGTCGACGGCGCCCGCCCCAGTCACAGAATGATCGCCGCGCCTGGAAGCTCGCTTGTCGCCGCGATGCAACTTGTCGTATTCAAAGTATATCGGCCAGCGCGCGGGAATATGCCCAGCGCTTTCCATACGGCGACGGTTTTAGTGCAAAGTGTGTTATTCCCATTGACTATTTTGCAAAACGACCCGGTATCCATCATTGTCCTGAAACGTGATGCCCTTGATATCCCAGTAGGGATTAAACGAAAGTACTCTGGCGAATCCGGCGTTATCCATATTCGCGCACGCGGCATTCCAGACATCGGCATGAGGGAGATACAAAACCAGTAAATCCTCCATGGAAGCAGAAGGCGCAACCGGATGGTCATGGCATAAGGTAAACTCCAAATGCCAGCCCAACCCTTTACGGCCCAGCATATACCCGCTGAAACCGGCATGGTCGGCGAATGAGCCTAATTTATCCAGTTCAAGGCCCCGGCAGTACATCTGGCAACTTCTTGCAAGGTTACTCACTGGGCGTGCGATTCGTAGATGTTGGATAAGCATGATTTTCCAGCATGGCGAGGTGAAGAATAGCGGATTTCGCCCAATAAGGGCTATCGTTGCATTCATACTATACTCGCCATACTTCGCATTGTCTCTTTTTTAGTCATATTCGTTCCCGGCCCATTTGCCGCCCGTTTGTCGCCACGATACGACTTGAGGTATGAGGGCTACAATCCCTGCCGCTTCCCATGCGTCACTCTCCCGATTTTTATGTTATCGGCGTCTAAGCGTATTTTTGATCTTTAAAACATCGATATTTCGCACTGAAAGCCGGGGTTAACGGCGTTGAAGTTGAACAAGGCAACTCAATTAAAGATTTAACGGCACTCGTCCTTTTTGAGGAAGAACTGCCACCATCGAATCGCTTTAGGTTTGATGGAGAAGAAAGTGCCAACCATTAAAATAATATAATTGAAAGTCAATTAACCTTCACTTTTCCTGACGGGGCGAAGTCAACACAATACCATGATGGGTCCTTTTCCCGAAATCAGTTCAATAATGCCTTTGGTGAAACGAAGGCCGTTGACATCATTTACCTGGAAAGTGATGTATGTGGGTTTATTGAGGTGAAAGATTACCGTGTTTCTCCCTGAACAAAAGCGATGGATCTCGGCGCAAAAGTGGCTATTAAGGTTCGCGATGCCCTTTCCGGAATTTACACGGTGGGCTGTAACGCGAACGATAATACTGAGAAATAAGCGTGCTTCCTAAACGGAAACATGATGGCCGGTATGGACATTGCCCACATACCGGTAAATCATCAGCGCGGGGGGATCGCTGACGGGAGGTCTATTTTCCGTACCAAACCACACGGGATTAGCGGGGCAGACAGATCCGCAAATATATGCCGGGATGCCGGCAAACACGCCCGCCACTGGCCGGTGGACGTGTCCCGAAGCGATGGCCAAAAGTTTACCGGGGGCGCGTTGAATCAGTGCCGCCAGTTCGCGGGTTCCTGCGCACATTATCTTATCCAGCGTGGGAATGCCGGACTCGACGACGTGATGGTGCAAAAATAACAGTGCTGGCGAGTCGCCGGTATCGCTAAGCTGTTTCTCCAGCCATTCAATATGCCCTGACAGGCTGCCCGAACTCTCATTTTCAAGCGTCGAATCCAGACCTATAAGGCGAAGGCCGCCGGCGTGGTACGTGAAATGCAGGGATTCCCCCGGTCCATCGTTCGCCCAGTGTCGCTCACCCCATACTGAGCACATATGGCGGCGATCATCGGTGTTACCGGGCAGAAGCAGCGAAGGGTACTTTTGTCGGCTGAGACGGTCGGCGATCATCTGATACCCTGCATGCCACCGCTCATCAATCACATCCCCCGTCAGCACCAGAATGTCCGGGTTAAGATGGGCGAGCCACGCCAGCACCCGGTCGAATCTGTGCAGATTGCCGTTGTCATGGCCGGCGTGGATATCCGAAACCTGTGCTATCAGCATGCATACCTCATCAAAATGGTTATCTGGGACTGTGTGGCCAACAGCGCCCGGTTATGGGTCGCGCCAGGTCCATCAAAGGCGAACAAACCCGGCGGTGTGCGTTCCCAATGAATTTGTCACTCCCTTGCCGCCGCGGTGCCGCTCGGTCTATTAAGTATATATGGGCCGACGAGTCGTTTTAATTCCGAACGGGCCCCGTTTCAGATTTGCGAAATGCCGCCGTCCAACGACGCAACAATGACATGGGTGTCCGGCAGAACCCTCAGGAACTGACGAGGCCCGATGAAACCGAGGTGTGTTACCCCCGCATAAAGCGGAATAACGATTGTGGTCATATGCGCTTACGTTTCCCGTTGTTGACAAGTTTTCATCAGCGGCTTATACATGTGTGGCGTAAAGAACACATATCCCTCAAAAAAGGTCATTATGCATACTACTGGTTTTTTTATCTATCCCGGTCACCAACTGCTTGACCTCGCGGGGCCTTTCAGCGCTTTTGAGGCGATAAAGAAGGTATTGGGGCACCCGCTGTATACCCTTCGGGTACTCTCACGCACCGGCGGTATGATTCAGGGCAGCGGCGGGCTTCCGGTGGCGACGCAGCCGGTAAAAAACGTGGACCTGGACACGCTGATTGTCGTTGGCGGTGATATCACGTCCATGTTGCAGCTAAGCGAAGTCCAGGCTGTTGCGGAGCTTGCCCGCCGGACGCCGCGCGTAGCAAGCGTTTGCACCGGCGCTTTCCTGCTCGCCGAAGCGGGCCTGCTCAACGGCAGGCGTGCAACCACTCACTGGCGGATGGCGCCCCGCTTCCAGCAGGCCTATCCCGCCGTGGACGTGGACGCTGATCGGATTTTTATTGTCGATGACGGTATCTGGACCTCGGCGGGTGTTACGGCGGGTATCGATCTGACGCTGGCGATTATCGAAGCGGATCACGGTGCCGAGCTTTCACGCCAGGTTGCCCGCGAGCTGGTTGTTTACCACCGCCGTCCGGGCGGTCAGTCGCAATTCTCCTCCCTGTCCCAGATGGCGCCGGAATCAGACAAGATCCGTCTCGCGCTGAGCTTTGCCCGCGATCATTTGCAGGAATCGTTACCGATTGAGCGTCTTGCTGAAGCGGCGCATCTTAGCGTTAGGCAGTTTGGCCGTCTCTTCCGACGCGAGACGGGCGAAACGCCCGCCAGAGCCGTAGAACGGTTACGCCTTGAGGCCGCCAAGACCCGTATGAATGAAGGCTCGGAGCCGATTGAACACATTGCCAGGGCGGTAGGTTTCAGTGATCCTGAACGGATGCGTCGCGCTTTCGTGAAACTTTATGGTATGCCGCCCCAGGCCGTGAGGCGTGCGGAGCGTAAGCAAAACTGAAGGCGGTAATGCCCCGGTGAGCCGCTTTTATCCCAGGCGGACGTTACGCGAGCTCGCCTCGTCAAGGTGGCGGCGTCATGATGGACATGCCCTTCCATAACCAGGTTATCAGGTGCGCCTTATATTCCCGCCCTGAAGGTCGGGGTTTTACGGCGCGCCTGATAAAGGAACGCGCCCGGTAAGCTGGGGCGCCAAGCATCGAATACGCTGATGAGTCGCCCAGCCTTCAGCGCGTCACGCGCCAAACTCTTGAATACGTAGGCAATACCAAGCCCCGTGGGGGGACTCACTGTCGATGGTGAGGGTGCAAGAACATCCGCTGCCTTCCGAAAGGAGCGCCGCGCCGCTACCTTGACGAAGGCGTTCATCTCGGTCATATCCGGTTTTGTCATTTGTGCATGTCCCATTTTATCATTCATGGCGTTTCAGCATGATGGCATACGGATTAATGTGATTGTTAATTCATTTGATTGCTAAATATCTTCGCATATTACCGCTCCACTTTAGCCAGACCGTGTTGATTACCCGGAAACGGTGAAACAGCATTCATAAACTGCGTTACCTGTTTCAGTAGCTGCCATATATACCGGCACTGATGATTTCGCGTTATGGTTTCGTGTAATGATAACCACAGTCGCTCTATCGGATTCAGCCACGGTGAGTACGTCGGCAGGAACAGCAACCGGAACTTCGGGTTTTCTTCCAGCCATCGCTCCACTTTACGGCTTTTATGAATGATGTAGTTATCTGCCACCAGTGTGATGGTTTTCGCCCGTCGATATGTACGCCGTAATGCCTTTAACAAACTGATAAATAAACCAGAGCTCTTGCTGCTGCCACTGACATAGTGAACCCGCCCCGTACCTGAGTGCAGTGCGCCAGCCAGATAATGCTTCTGGTTCTGACCCGGTGTGGCGATGCGTTTCTGTTGCCCTTTGGGCATCCAGTCCGCGCCGATTTTCGGGTTCAGGTCGATGTCGACTTCAGCCGGGTAAAACACAGGATGTTCCGTCTGCTCCTGAGTCAGCGCCTGCTCAATAGCAAGGCGTTTTTCATCATAGTGCGGGTCTTTTATTTTCAGCGTCGGCGCGGCTCTGCGCCAGACAATACCCGCCTGTTTCAGGTATCTGTGCAGGGTCACGTCAAAAAGTCGATTGACGACGAGTGCCAGCAGTTCCGTGCTCCAGCGTGAACGCAGCCAGCCAAAATCCTTCGGGGAGCGCTGTACCAGCAGAGGCAAAATCTGAAGAATATCGGCGACCGGCCAGCGTGGTGCACGTCCGGGCCTGAGGCTTTTTAATCCTTCAGCACCATGCAGGGTAAACCAGTTTATCCATCTGCCGACTGAAGAGCGTGCAGAGCAGAGCAGTCTGGCAACATCGGTGACGGTCATTCCCTGGTGCAGCATCAACATGGCGACAAGTCGTCGGGCATAGTTCTTATCATGAGTTTGCTGGGCTTCTTTGCGCATCAGTTGTCGTTCTTCATCAGGAATTGCTGCTATGATCGGCATCGCTCAGTCCGGTTGGTGGTTTGGGATATTTGGCGATTGATCAGATCGCACAATCCGGGCTGAGTTCCTTTTACGTGATGTGATGGACGTCCCTCCTCAACATAATCCTGCCACACTTATGTTGAGCCGCCCCATTTATAGAGGAACAACATCATGAACACGATAAAAGTTGTCGGCATCGATCTGGCTAAATCCGCTTTTCAGCTTTGTGTCTGGATGAATGATGGGACCGTTGCCTGGAACCGAAAAGTTTCTCGCAGCAAGCTGTTAGACACGGTTCGTCAATTCCCGCCGGATACCCTTATTGCAATGGAAGCCTGTGCAACCTCGCATTACTGGGGGCGGACTTTCCAGTCCATGGGATACGCCATTCGGCTCATTCCAACCCAACATGTAAAGGCGTTAACCCGTCATCAGAAAAATGATGCCAATGATGCTCTGGCGATATGTGAGACGGCATTTCGTCCGGGGATTCACTTTGTTGCCGTAAAAACGGTTGAGCAGCAGGATATCAAAGCGCTGCGTTGTGCTCGTCAATTGATGGTGGAACAGCGCACCGCCGCGGCCAACCAAATTCGTGCTCTGGCCGCTGAGCAGGGCTTCGAGTTCCCGGTTGGGATACATACCTTGCAACAGCGATTACCCGATTTGATTGAAGATGCGCAAAAGCCCGTGTCTTCGGTATTACGCCATTTGCTTTCCACTTTATTGGAAAACATCCACACACTGAACGAATATATTCGTTCAACAGAATATGAAATCGCAGCATTGTGTCAACAGCAGCCCCGGTATCGGGCACTGATGACGATACCGGGTGTTGGCCCGCTTATCGCCGCCGCTTTTTTAAGTGAGGTTGATGCAGAACAATTTGCTAACGGAAGACAACTTTCCGCCTGGTGCGGTCTGGTTCCCCGGCAACACAATTCCGGTGGGAAACGCATTCTCACTTCGATGACTAAAAATGGCAACTGCGACCTTCGGACACTCATCATTCATGGCGCCAGAGCGGTCATGCGCTATACCCAAAAGCGGGATGACCGCCTTGGAAGATGGCTTAATCATGTCACTGAGCGCCGGGGAAAAATGAAAGCCACCGTGGCGCTGGCAAATAAGTTAACACGTATTGTCTGGCGGTTGCTGTCTGAACCGGTTGATTTCGATATGAACAAGGCTTTTGCGCTGAAGTAGTAATTTGGTTCGGCACAAAGTAAAAGATTTCCTGAGTTTGCAGGCACTGATGGGAAAACGGTAAACCAACCCTGTAATAACCTGAAGTAGATCCAGGTAGAAAATACCGGCTAAGTGATAAGGAAACAGGGTGCGGATGACATCATGGCGCGGGCAAAATTTCCCCAAAAGACGCCGGATATATGACAGCAAACCGTACCACATCAGTACTTGTACACCACGGGACGTCCATATATGATCTACTATTTTGCGAAGTTATTTAGCGAGAGAAACCATATATTTGACGATAATTTCCAGTTCACATCGTATTTATAAAATAAGCGCATGGATTGTTTGAGTGAATTTATTTTGTGAATGCATTATTCACCTATTCCTCTTTATTTGATTTTTTTACGTAAACGTGTTACTTTTCGCTATGTGTACATTTATCAATCGCAGGGAGCGGGGTATGTATTACAGCGATTCAATCATAAGAGAAATGCAGGCGGAAAAGCTAATGGCGTTACAGCTTGACAAAGCTGTAAGCGGCGTTGGTAAGCAAATATCAGAAACAGCCGCCAGAATTAAAGATGGTGCAACCCGCGCAATATATTACACCTCCTGTTTTACTGACAATTATCAAGACGTTTGCGCGAAATTGAAAAGTGAGGATGTTCGCTTCGGTGAGGGGCTTTATCAGCTTTTTCGTGACCGTCGCATTGTATACGATTTGATTGAAGTCTATTTCAAGGATGTGTTGCAGCATAAAACACAGCAGCAATTAGAATTTATAAAATGGCGATTATGGAAATTAGGTTTAAATATTTCAACCAGTAATCTAACTGCTGATTCTCTTACGCTTGGGATAACTACGACCGTATGTTTGAGTCTCGGCTTTAGTCCTCTGGTAGTCGGGCGTGTCCGTGCGTTGGCTGGCGGTGCTGTGGGTGTTGCTGGGCTTTATGGCTATGTACAGCAAGCGGCGGAAAGTGCGGACAGGCTCAAACTTTGGGGCCCTAGATACTATCACGCCCTCTACCTTAGAAAGTTAGAAATGATGTATTTCATCGTAGAACCGATTTTTGTGAAAGCCCGGGCTTTTGAACACACTTATCTATCTGATGATGATATTGTGAATATAATTTCCAGGATGGCTAATTAATGGGCTTCTTAAAGAAGTGGTTAAGATATCAAGTCGGATTTTTTGCTCGGACTTATATACCAGCTATCGCTATTTTTATTTTCTTTATGATTGCGGTTAAATTTTTCCCCTCTTACGCTGTTCAATCAGCCGGGATTTTTGCCGTTGTAGTGTTTATTATTGTTTATCTCACGGCTAAGCCGTCAAAATAATTTTATAAGGATGTGAATTATGTCTACTCCAGCGCATTTATGGTTAACTGATGAAAACGGATCGCCAATTGTTGGTGGCTGCATGATGCCAACCCGGCTCGGCTCGATTGAGTTGAAAACGTTAACTCATAATGTATGCATCCCGGTTGACCCGAACTATGGAAAGTTGACAGGTACAAGAGTTCATTCTCCGATCTGCGTGCAAAAGGAGTTTGATCAAACTACGCCTATTCTATTCCGTGCACTCTGTGAGGGGCGAAACCTTAAGTCGGCAACAATCCGAATGTATAGAATTACTGATGCGGGGATAGAGACTGAGTATTTCAATATTGAGCTTGAAAACGTAAAAATTTGCAGTATTTCCCCCTCATTGCTTCCGGGTGGAGTTAGCGGAACTCATATGGAGGCTATAGAGCTTCGCTATGAAAACATCACATGGATGTACACCGATGGAAATATTTTGTTTAAAGATGGCTGGAATGTTCGCTGGACGGCGTAACCGCGAAAAAGAGAAAAATCCCGCCGCCGCAGATTACGGGGTGATCCATGTACCTAAGCAATACGCAAATCCTTCACGTGTTACGTGGCAAATAATCACCAGACCGGCACTGAAAATGCCGGTTTTTTTATGCCATTTTCCCGCGATTTTCCCGTTTTTTAGTCATGCATGCATCTGGTGCGTGAGTTTGCATGCGCTGCTGTGGTGTTCGTGTGCTCTTTCGCGCCAGTGCTGGCGCAGTCTGGCTGTGGTCGTGCAACTGCATTAAAACCGACACATAAAGCGGGCAGGCGTGGCGGGGAAAGCATTGCGCGCCAGCGGTGGTGCGTGATAATAAAAATTATCGTCTGAGCGCGTCTTGATGGCGCTGTCGTGATTGTTGTCGCGTTGGTGGCCTGGTGTGGTCGTGCGCGCGTGGCGCGTCTGAGGCGTGATGGTGGTGGGGTATGAAAAAGCCGCCATGCTGGCGGCTCGAGGGAGATTATTCCGGGTTGTCGAGGGTATACTCTTTGAACCTGATGAACTCCATGCCGAGCCAGTCGTTTACTTCTCTGAACCTGTCTTGCAGGGGCGACAGCTCGTTTCGCACGAATACCTTTGCCACCTTCTCAACGTCACCGAGTGAGCCGATATTCTCGGGCTTACCGCCCATGAGCTGGAACGGTACGCGGTGGGCGTCCATCAGGTCGGCGGCGCTGGCTTTCTTGATGTTGAAAAAGTCATCCTTTGTGGCGACCTCGCTCAGTGGCACGATTTTAATGCCGTCCGGTTTTCCGCCCGGAGCGTAGAAAAACAGATTCTTAAAGTTGCCGAGCCCTTTCGAGTTGCGCATCGCCTCGCGCAGCGATTCGACATCGGTCGCGCTCTGCGCCGGGTCGGTCACATACATGATGTAACCCGCATGCGCGCCATTCTGGTAATACTTGCGGCGGAACAGCGTCGCGGATTCATTCAGCCAGGCGGAATTAAGCGCGCTGAGATTACCGCAATGAATCTGCCAGATATGCTGTCGCTGGCCGCTAAGGTGATTGGTTTTTTGTCACCGGCTTCGGTGGAATAGACTTCCCGCCCAACCTGTCGACCGATGACCTGATGGCGGATATCGCAGTGATATTTCACTGGTCGCCATCAGAACTCTATTCCCTGAGCCTGACCGAGCTCATCACATGGCGCGGAGAGTGGCCTAACTGTATGTATATACTACTAAAATTTGGTGGCCCCTGCTGGACTTGAACCAGCGACCAAGCGATTATGAGTCGCCTGCTCTAACCAACTGAGCTAAGGGGCCAGGTGGGCATTGATTATAGAGGAACGGCGCAGGCAGGTCCAGATCACGCCAAACTATATGGCTGATTTATCGCCAATTCTCAGCTATCATCAAGATATAACAACACCAACACAGATTGAGAGCCGGCATAATGATTGAAGATATTCTTTCGCCGGGATTGCGTGTCGTGTTTTGCGGTATCAATCCCGGTTTGTCCAGCGCCCATAAAGGCACCCACTTCGCCAATCCCAACAACCGGTTCTGGAAAATTCTCCACCAGGCCGGATTCACCGAGCGCCAGCTTAAACCGGAAGAAGAACACGAGCTGCTGGATACCGGTTGCGGTATCACCATGCTGGTGGAGCGGCCCACGACGGAGGCCGGCGAACTGACCTCGGCTGAATTTCGCGACGGCGGCCGGCGGTTGATTGAAAAGGTTCAGGTTTACCAGCCGATCGCCTTGGCGGTGTTGGGCAAACAGGCCTACCGGCAGGCGTTCCGGGTACGCAATGTGCCTTGGGGCAAACAGAGCGCCACCATCGGCGGCACCGAAATTTGGGTATTGCCCAATCCCAGCGGGCTGAACCGGATGAGCTATGGGACATTGCTCAAAGCTTACCGCGAACTGGATCTCGCCCTGGCCCCCAGGGGCATCTGACGGCGGCCGCCCGGCAGTTTGCGCTCACGCTCCCATGCCGGGGATGCTCAGGCAGGGGGGCGATGCTCAAAGGCAGGGTGGTGCGTCCGTCGCGCCGCCGACTGACGATGGCCGTGTCAGGCGCCGTCAATGATCGCTTTTACATGCGCTTTCTGCGCATGCCGGATCGTCTGAAGTGTGAGCCCATCGGCCAGTAGCGCTTCGATAAGGTCGATATGCAGCGCGGCAAGCAAGGCATGGGCCCTGTATCGGGCACTGTCCTCCATTGTGCCCTGCGCGGCGTCTTGGATAAGTTCTCGGACCAGGCCGTACATCCATCGGTAATGAATCGATTGAAGAAGCCCGGTGGCAGTCACTTCGCGCGCCCGGATGAGGTGTTTATTCTCAAGTTTGAATATCAGCAGCGCATCAAGAAACGCGGCAAGCCGCTCATCTGAAGGCGTAGCGGGTCCCAGCGGCGGCGGCCCCGCGTCCACCGCCTCGCGTAAGGCCTTGAGCTTGGCCGCCCATAAGGTATCAAGCAGGCCGTCCCGACTGCCAAAAGCCCGAAACAGCGTTCCCTTTCCTACGCCGGCCGCCACGGCAATGGCATCCATGGTCACCGTACAGGGCGCTTCGGCATTGGTAAACAGGGCGTCGGCGGCGGCGAGAACGCGCGCGCGGGGAACCGACGGACGTCCCCGACGCCCGCTTTTATTTATGGACTCACAGTCCGAAATGCGATTAGAATGATTTGGACTCATAGTCCGTAATTCTATCGGAGAATCTCATGCCAATTCAATCTTCTCTTCCCTTTTGGTTCGCCCAAGCCGTTGAGGCACTGCAGGCCGGCGATGTCGACGGGTGGATGGCCATTTATGCGCCCGACGCCGTTCATGAATTCCCATTTGCGCCACAAGGCGCCGTACGGCGTCTTGCGGGCCGTGACGCTATCGCGGCGTATATGCGTCAACTGCCGGGTTTTATCCGTTTCGGAACCCTTGACAACGTTCGGGTGCGGGAGTCGGGGGACGAACTTATTATTGAGGCCGAAGGCCATCATCGACGTGTCTCGGATAATGCGCCGAGGGATCTTGGTTATATCTGGTTTATCACGCGGCGCGCGGGTTTGGTCACGCAATTTCGCGATTACATGAACCCACTGCAACTTTCGGCGCTGTAGCTTCGCCGTGTCGCCCGTCGCCGCGCATCATCACCGTCCGCCAGCAAAGGCCGTTGCGGAAAGGTTCACCGTCACCGGTGATAGTGGAAAATGGCGGATGCCGGGCCGCCCATAAAAAACCCGCCGGTAGAGGGCGGGTTTTCAGGCTGGCGTCTGGGCCATGTCTTCGCGGGGCGTGTCCCGTCAGTCGTCCAAGAAGCTGCGCAGCACTTCGGAACGGCTGGGGTGGCGTAGCTTACGCAGCGCTTTGGCCTCGATCTGCCGGATACGTTCGCGGGTAACATCGAACTGTTTACCCACTTCTTCCAGCGTATGGTCGGTATTCATATCGATACCGAAGCGCATACGCAGTACTTTCGCCTCGCGGGCGGTCAAACCGGCCAGTACGTCGTGGGTCGCCGAACGCAGACTTTCCGAGGTGGCGGAATCCAGCGGCAACTCGAGGGTGGTATCCTCGATAAAATCCCCCAGATGCGAATCTTCGTCGTCGCCGATGGGCGTCTCCATGGAAATCGGTTCTTTGGCGATCTTCAACACCTTGCGGATTTTGTCCTCCGGCATCAGCATTCGTTCCGCCAGTTCTTCCGGGGTGGGTTCGCGGCCCATTTCCTGCAACATCTGCCGGGAGATGCGGTTGAGTTTGTTGATAGTCTCAATCATATGCACCGGAATACGGATGGTGCGCGCCTGATCGGCGATGGAGCGAGTGATCGCCTGCCGGATCCACCAGGTGGCGTAGGTTGAGAACTTGTAGCCGCGGCGATATTCAAACTTGTCCACCGCCTTCATCAGGCCGATATTGCCTTCCTGGATGAGATCCAGGAATTGCAGGCCGCGATTGGTGTATTTCTTGGCGATGGAAATCACCAGCCGCAGGTTGGCCTCAACCATTTCTTTCTTGGCGCGGCGGGCCTTGGCTTCGCCGATGGACATCCGGCGGTTGATGTCCTTGACCTGTTCAATGGTCAGGCCGGTTTCTTCTTCTATTTGCCGCAGCTTCTGCAAATTGCGATGCACGTCTTCATCCACATCGCGCAGTTTTTCCGACCAGGGCTTATTCATGGCCAGCGCGGCCTTGAACCAGGCTTCGCTGGTCTCGTTGCCGGCGAACAGGGTGACGAAATTCTTCTTCGGCATCTTGCAGATTTCAACGCACAGCTTCATGATCAGCCGTTCCTGGGTACGCACGCGATCCATCATGGAACGCATGTTGTTGACCAGGTAGTCGAATTGCTTCGGCACCAGCCTGAATTGCTTGAACACGTCCGAGAGCTTCAGGATTTCTTCCGTGGCGCGGGCATGGTTGCGGCCGTGGGTCTTGATGACGTTGCGGGTGGTCTCGTATTGCTCGCGCAGCTCAACGAATTTCTGGCGGGCGAGTTCGGGATCAATGCTGTTGTCTTCGTCGGTGCTGTCCTCGTCGTCTTCATCCTCGTCGTCGTTGTCGTCGGCCAGTTCTTCAGAAGACAATTCGGAGCCGATATGGGTGGCGGTGGGCGCCATGTCTTCTTCGGCGTTGGGATCGACAAAACCGGTAATCAGATCCGACAGCCGGGCTTCGCCCGCTTCGACGCGATCGTATTGCTCCAGCAGATAAGTGATCGCTTCGGGGTACTCCGCCACGGAGCATTGCACCTGGTTGATCCCGTCCTCGATACGCTTGGCGATATCGATTTCACCTTCGCGGGTCAACAGTTCCACCGTACCCATTTCGCGCATGTACATTCGCACGGGATCGGTGGTGCGTCCAATTTCCGATTCAACGCTGGAAAGCACCTGCGCGGCCGCTTCCGCGGCATCCTCATCGGTATCGGATGTCGTTTCCGCCAACAGGAGATCATCGGCATCCGGCGCTTCTTCCATCACCTGGATGCCCATGTCATTTATCATCTGGATGATGTCTTCGATCTGGTCGGAGTCGACGATATCCTCCGGCAGATGGTCATTGACCTCGGCGAAGGTCAAATAGCCTTGCTCCTTACCACGAGTGACAAGTAGCTTGAGCTGTGACTGCGGGTTTTGCTCCATAAGACGGTATCCACACTTCAGAGTAATTTCGGTGTTGGTCGGTGAAATCTCATCACCAACGAGATATCAGGCTTTTTTTTATCGCCGCAGCCTCATACGGCATCGCACAGGGCGTTACCCTGCCGGTATCAGGCACTTAAGCCTCTGGGTTCATTTTTTTTTGGCCAACGCTTGCTGAAGCGACCAAAGCTCTTTACGCTCTTCGGCGGTTAATCGATGCGTTCTGTCGCGGGCGATTAACACTTCCTGGCGCTGTTCAAGTATGGAGTCGTACAGACTCGCCAGGGTATCGATAAACATCGCTTCGACCATCTCATCAGAGATCATGTGGTTCCACGTGGCCAGAGTTTCAAGCTGTCGGCCGTATTTATTCTCCCGATACACCTCGAGCAATTGACCGGTGGTGATGCCCGGCTGCGCCTGGCAGGTCCGCACCAGTTCGATAAATAACGGCACGCCCGGCTGATTCGCCTGCTCTAATCCCTGTATTGACGGGATGAGGGCGCACAGGCGCGGGTATTGCACCAATAATCCTATAAGTATACGCAGGGTTGTGCGTTTTATCCGGGGTTGCGGCGAAATATTTGTCGTGTTCCCCTGTTGCGGCAATAGCTTATCAAGCTGGCTGTCATCCAGAATACCCAATTTATTGCCTAACTGCTGACGCAGATACATACGCAACGTTTCGCCCGGTACCTGGCCGATAAGCGGCAACGCCAGCGTACTTAATTTGGCGCGTCCGTCCGGCGTGCTCAAATCGACCTGCGGCAGCAGGGTATCGAACAAAAACGCCGACAACGGCTGCGCCTGCTCAATAAGTTCCTCAAAGGCCGTTTTGCCGATTTGACGCACCAGAGTATCCGGATCCTCGGTTTCCGGCAGAAACATAAACTTCAACTGGCGGCCGTCATTAAGATAGGGCAGCGCCGTTTCCAGGGCGCGCCATGCCGCTTCCCGGCCGGCCCGGTCTCCGTCATAACAGCAAATCACCTGATCGGTGGCGCGGAACAGCAACTGAATGTGCTCGGCGGTAGTGGAGGTGCCAAGGGACGCGACCGCGTAATCAATGCCGAACTGCGCCAGCGCCACCACGTCCATATAGCCTTCCACCACCAGCAAACGCGTCGGCGACGGGTGCTTTTGTTGCGCTTCATAAAGGCCGTAAAGCTGTCGCCCTTTATGAAAAATTTCCGTTTCAGGCGAATTCAGATACTTGGGCTGGCCTTCGCCCAGAATCCGCCCACCGAAAGCGATGACACGGCCGCGTCTGTCGCGAATGGGGAACATGACCCTGTCGCGGAAGCGATCGTAGGCCCGGCCCTGTTCGTTAGTCACCAGCATCCCGGCATCGTTCAATGCGCCGCGCGCTTCCGGCGTCCGGCCAAACCTTCCCATGACCGCATCCCAGCCCGCCGGGGCATAACCGATGGCGAAGCGGTCGATCACGTCGGCGCTAAGGCCCCGCTTGTCCAGGTATCGCCGGGCGGAGGCCGCGGAATTTTGTCCCAGCGCCTGGGCATAAAAATCACTCAGTTGCGCCATGACCTGATAAAGGCTTTGACGCTGATGGCGTTCCTGCTGGTTGGGACCGGCGCCCGATTCATAGGGCACTTCCAGGCCGTGCATGGTCGCCAGTTCCTCAATGGACTCGACGAAATCCAGCCGGTCGTAGTTCATCAAAAAATCAATGGCGTTGCCGTGGGCGCCGCAACCGAAACAATGATAGAACTGCTTTTCGCCATTAACGGTAAACGACGGGGTCTTTTCATGGTGGAACGGGCAACACGCGTGGTAATTTTTGCCTTGCTTTTTCAGCTTCACCCGGGCATCGATTAAATCGATGATGTCGGTGCGCGCCAGCAAGTCATTGATAAATACGCGTGGGATTCGTCCAGCCATAAGCCCTGATCGTTAGCCTGTGAACGAGAACAAGCCGTGTAACCCTTCCGGATCCCACGGCCTTCATGTAACTGCTAAGTCTGCGGATTAATCACGCGATTGGGGAAATCACCCCGATATACTCGCTATACTTCACGTTGCTCTTTGTCGGCTGCGCTCGCTTGCCGCCGTGACACAACTTGGCGTATTCAGCGTATATTTTAATACAGACGAGTGCGGCGTGCGTTTTCGCGAGCCAGTTTTTTTGCATGACGTTTAACGGCGGACGCTTTGGCGCGTTTGCGTTCGGTAGTCGGTTTTTCATAGAACTCGCGACGACGAACTTCGGCCAGAACACCTGCTTTTTCACAGGAACGTTTAAAGCGACGCAGTGCTACGTCGAACGGCTCGTTTTCACGTACTTTAATTACCGGCATGTAACTCTCACCTCAATGGAATTCGGTTTTGTTGCTGGCCTGCTGCCAGCCATTTCAAAATGGTGCGGAATTTTACTTCAAGCATGACCATTTTGTAAAGCGCCGCGGCGAGGATCTCGGCGGCGAGCGGCCGGATCACCCCGCGGGCGTTCCGTGGATGGAGCGAATTATAGCCGATTTTGACTGAAAAAGCCGCATTGTATTGATTATGGCAATCAAAAAACCCTCTTCAAATGGTGAAAACTTTGAAAAGATCCTGTGAAATGATCCGGGATCCTGTGGTATTTGGGCATGACGGCCGATACAACACCGGATTTTTCGCCGTCGGATGCCGCGGCGGCGTCTTCGGCCGCAGACTGTGATAGACTGTGCGCCGCGCGAAATGATGTCAGGTAATGAAGATGCGGGTATTGGGTATTGAAACATCCTGTGATGAAACCGGGGTGGCGATCTACGACGACCAGGCCGGTTTGCTGGCCAACCAGCTTTACAGCCAGGTCAAACTGCACGCCGATTACGGCGGCGTGGTGCCGGAACTGGCGTCGAGAGACCATGTGCGCAAGACCGCGCCGCTGATCCAGGCGGCGTTGCGGGAGGCCGGCCTGGGCGCGGAGGATATCGACGGCGTGGCTTATACCGCCGGTCCGGGCCTGGTGGGCGCGTTAATGGTGGGCGCCACCATCGGCCGCGCCCTGGCCTATGCCTGGCGGGTGCCGGCCGTTGCGGTGCACCATATGGAAGGTCATTTGCTGGCGCCCATGCTGGAGGATAACCCGCCGGCGTTTCCTTTCGTGGCGTTGCTGGTGTCCGGCGGCCACACCCAGTTAATCAGCGTGGCCGGCATCGGCCGTTATACCTTGCTTGGCGAATCCATTGACGATGCCGCCGGCGAGGCGTTTGATAAGACCGCCAAGCTGCTGGGACTGGATTACCCCGGCGGGCCGCTGTTGTCGCAACTGGCCGGCCAGGGCACGCCGGGGCGGTTTGTCTTTCCCCGCCCCATGACCGACCGGCCCGGCTTGGATTTCAGTTTTTCCGGGCTGAAGACGTTTGCCGCCAATACCATTCGCGAAAACGGCCAAGACGCCAAGACGCGGGCGGATATCGCCCGCGCTTTCGAAGACGCGGTGGTGGATACGCTGCTTATCAAATGCCGGCGCGCGCTGGAGCACACCGGTTTGCGCCGGTTGGTGATAGCCGGCGGCGTCAGCGCCAACCGGACATTGCGCCAGCGTCTAACGGACTTGATGCGGGAGCGGGGCGGTCAGGTATTTTACGCGCGGCCGGCCTTTTGCACCGATAATGGCGCCATGATCGCCTATGCCGGCCTGGTACGTTTGCAAACTGGCGTGGTGGACGATTTGGGCGTAACGGTGCGCCCGCGCTGGCCCCTGGCGGAGTTGCCGGCGCTTTAGTCGCCGGGCGCGGCCCCGGACCTGGCGGGACGGCGGCGGGGGTGTTTCCGGCGTCGGTCGCGTCGCGGTCAATCCACCGGCGCGGCGGGCATGGCTGAATAAGCCGCGCGGGTAAGGCCAAGGCCGGCGGAGCTGATTATTCCTTCGGATGCTGCCGGTCGATTGCCCGATCTTTTTCCCGTTTGCGCCACAGCCGGCTTTCCTGGCCGCGCCACAGGCGCTGGATATTGTCGTGATGGCGCAACAGCACCAGGCAGGAGAGCATCGCCACCGGAAAGGTGAATTGCGGTTTAAACCACCAGACATAGAAGGGCGCAATCAGCGCGCTGATGATGGCGCCAAGGGACGAGTAGCCGCTTAGCAGCGCGGTCAGCAGCCAGGTGCCGGCCATCAGTCCCGTCAGGTCCCAGCCGATGGGCGCGATGGCGCCGAATGCCGTGGCGACCCCTTTCCCGCCCTTGAAGCGAAAAAATACCGGATAGATATGGCCGACACAGGCGGCGATGGCCACCAGACCAAGGTAAAAAGGCGTGACGCCCCAGCGGTACGCCAGCCATACCGGCAGCATGCCCTTGATGATATCGAATATCAATACGCCGGCCGCCGCCGCCTTGCCGCCCACCCGCAAAACATTGGTGGCCCCGGGATTGCCGGAACCGTGAGCGCGGGGGTCGGGCAGGCCGGCGACCTTGCAGATTAGGATTGCGCTTGAAATCGAGCCGCACAGATAGGCGAAGATGATCATGCCAACCGCTAGAGCATTCATAGTCAAGTTCCATCCCGTAGTGATCAATGATCGTTTTTGTGGTCAATACCCGTCATACTTCACGTTGCCGTTTAACCGCGCTTTACCAGCGTTATTGACGAATTTGTTACTCACTTGCCGCCGTGGCGCCACGCGAATTATATTGGGTCTCGCTGTGGATAATACGCATATTCCGTGCTAAGTGGTATCCGACATCCACAAAAACCGAGTAAGACAATGGATATTGTATTTATAAAAGGCCTGACCGTCATGGCGGTGATAGGCGTATACGACTGGGAACAGAACCGGCGGCAAAAACTGGTTTTCGATATCGAGATGGCGTGGGATAACCGCCCGGCGGCCCGCAGCGATAATGTACAGGATTGTTTAAGTTACGCTGATGTCAGCGAAGCGGTGCTCGCGCATGTTTCCTCAGGACGTTTTGCGCTGGTGGAGCGGGTCGCGGACGAGGTGGCCGACCTATTGTTGCGGCGCTTCCATAGCCCGCGGGTGCGCATCCAGGTCAGTAAGCCGGGGGCGGTGCCCCAGGCGGAAACCGTCGGCGTGATCATCGAGCGGGCTCGCTGAAAAGTCTGAAAAGTCGGGTACCTTAAGTTAAATTTCATGCAACAGTAAACGTAATACCGTATCGTTAGTCTCATTTTCCGAACGACACAGCGGCAAGAGTCGAATAAAAACGGCCGCTTCTTTTTTGTCCGGATGATCCGGTGGTTAAGGGGACATTGTTGTATGGCAAACCTGCATGATTTGCTTGTGGCGTTTATTCTGGGTGTGGTCGAGGGATTGACGGAATTTTTACCGGTGTCCTCAACAGGGCATATGATACTGGCGGGGACGTTACTGGGTTTCACCGACGACCGGGCGAAAACCTTTGAGGTTATCATTCAGCTCGGATCGATTCTGGCGGTGGTGGTCATGTTCTGGCGCCGTCTGTTCGGCCTTATCGGCATCCATTTCGGCGAAGTGGCCCATGAAGGGGTCGGCAAAGGACGGCTTACCCTCATGCATATCATTCTCGGCATGATCCCGGCGGTGATCCTCGGGGGCCTGTTGCATGAGCAAATCAAAGCGCTGTTCGAAGCCAAGTATGTCATGTACGCGCTGGTGGCGGGCGGCGTGCTGCTGCTGGCCGGCGAGTGGCTCAGGCCGAAAACCCCGCGCGCGCCCGGCATCGATGATATCACCTATTTGCAGGCGTTCCTGATAGGCTGTTTCCAGTGTTTGGCGCTGTGGCCGGGTTTTTCCCGTTCCGGCGCCACTATCAGCGGCGGGCTTCTGATGGGGGTCAGCCGCTATGCGGCGTCGGAATATTCCTTTATCCTGGCGGTGCCGATGATGATTGGCGCGACGATAGTGGATCTGTATAAAAGCCTGCCGTTTCTGTCCTGGCGGGATTTCCCCCTGTTCGCGGTGGGATTTGTTACGGCGTTTATCGTGGCGTTGCTGGCCATCAAGTTTTTCCTGCAAATTATCAAACACATCTCCTTCGTGCCCTTCGCCATTTATCGTTTTATCCTGGCGGCGGTGGTTTACTGGGTGTTGATGTAAACCCCGGGGTTTCGCCCGTGGCGGCCGTTGACATCGTTAACGGCCGCGGCGAACCGGATTCAGTCCTCGATAGCCGGCGTCGGCATGTTCTCCCGTTGCTGTTTCCAGCGTGTCAGCGCCCGTTGCCGGCGCTGGCGGATTTCCTCGCCGATGCCGGCGCCGGTGAAGCCGGCGTCGATCACTTCGCGGTTGCCGACCGCGGCGGCCACCTGAAAGGCTTCGCGCAGGTAGTCGCCTTGCGGGTAAGGGCTGTTTTCAAAACCGGTACGGCCCCGGGCATCGGCCTCGCTGGCGATGATAAGCTGTTCCAGGCGTTCCGGTTTGCGCCATACGTCGATAACGGCGAACAATTTCATCAAGGTTTTGGGCGTCAGGCGTTCCACGGTGTGAATCAAATCGTGGTATTCGGCCACCACGCGCGCCAGATCGCGCACCGGGTTCGGCACCCTCAGGCGGGCGCACAGGGCATCCACCAGTTTGACGCCGGCCGGGCCGTGTCCGTGATGATGCGGCCACTGTTCGCGCGGCGTCAGTCCCTTGCCCAGATCGTGGCAGAGGGTGGCGAAGCGCACGCTCACCTCATTGGTAAGCCGGGCCGCCATGGACAAGGTCAGCAACGTATGGATGCCGGTATCGATTTCCGGGTGCCACTTGGCCGGCGCCGGCACGCCGAACAAGGCGTCGATTTCAGGAAACAGCGACGCCAGCGCCCCGCAATCGCGCAAAACCTGAAAATAGACTTGCGGATTGCGGGTCGCCAGCGCTTTTTCCGTTTCCTTCCAAACCCGTTCCGGCGAGATCAACGGCAATTCGCCATCCCCGGTTATCTGGCGCATCAGATCAAGGGTTTCCGGGGCGACGCGGAAATTCAGATGGGCGAAGCGGGCGGCGAAGCGGGCCACGCGCAGTACGCGCAGCGGATCTTCGGTAAAGGCCGCCGACACATGGCGTAACAGCCGTTGTTCGATATCCCTTTGGCCGTGGAACGGATCGATGAGTTCGCCGTTCTCGTTTTCGGCGATGGCGTTAATGGTCAGGTCGCGGCGCAGGAGATCCTGCTCCAGGGTCACATCGGGCGCCGCATAACAGGTAAAGCCGGTATACCCCTGCCCGGATTTGCGCTCGGTGCGCGCCAGGGCATGCTCTTCGCGGGTATGCGGATGCAGGAATACCGGAAAATCCCTGCCGACCTGTTGATATCCCTTAGCCAGCAGATCCTCGGACGTCGCGCCCACCACCACCCAATCTTTTTCCCGCACCGGGATATGCAATAACCTGTCGCGAACAGCGCCGCCGACCAAATATTTTTTCACCTTCAACTCCTGAGCTTGTCGGTTTTGCCATCATATCTTAAGTGTAGTCCCGCGCGTCATAGTGATTGGCATCCTCAATGCGACGGCGATCGCGGGAACGGAAAAAGCCGCGCCGGATCAGTTCATCCAGCGATTGTCCCTCTTTCGGCGAGGAAGGATATGGGGAAGCAGCAGGCCCAGCAACAGGCCGATTCCGGCCACGCCGCCGCCATACAGGAACCATTGCATAATTATGGCGCGCTGTTTGTCGTCCAACTGGATTTCCAGGGCGTTTGTCCGGCTTTTGGCCGTCGCCAACTGGCTTTTCAACGCGTCGTTTTCGCCGCGCAACTGCTCTAGCTGGCTGTCGCTTTCGCTGGCTTTTCGCTGCATGTCGGCGGTACGCTGTTTCCAGTCGGCGTCAATGGTCGAGAGCTTCTGGGTCAGGTTTTGCACCTGTTGTTGCAATGTGGGCACCTGGGTGCGCAGGCTGGGGTCCTTACTGAGCTGATTAAGGGGTATCCAGGCCGTGCGGCCCCGGGCATCGCGAATCTGGCCGTAGTCGGTGTCGTTATTGACGTTAAGCAGGGTCACTTCGTCGCCGGCATTCAGCGTGCCGACAATCCGGTACTGGTTGCCCGGTCCGCTGTGAATGTAAGTCGACAAATCATCGGAGATATAGCGTTGCTCATCGGCATGTGTACTGGCGGCGAAGCTGAGACTCCATAACGCGAAGCAAATATGGCGTAATTTGTACATAGTTCCGTCGTTTTTTGGCAAATGTGGGTCGATAGTAGAGGCTTAAGTGTGACGACGCAATGCGTAAACCAAAATGAGAACTGTCTTACTCTCCCGCGCGTGGGAAATGCGCCGGGCGGCCATCGCCGTCCGGCGATGATTGTGTGAAAGCGACTCGCGGGTTAGCGGGGATTTCGTCCCTTTGGCCGGCGTTGTCTGGTCAGGGCAACAAAATTGATAATTATATTGATGATATGGATGCGATTTTGACATAATTTGGCACGTAAAATAGCACTGTGCTTGTCCGTTCTATCCAGTAAGGTGATGACAACGCGTTTATCCGTAACGTTTTGGGGCATCATCGCGTTGGCGCGGCGATGCGGAACGTTATTGTTCAACTATCGGTGTGGCCGAACCTATGAGTGAAGAAATAGAAATAAAATTCATCGTTCATCCCAATGCGGTCGCTTCGTTGCCCGGCAGGATTTCTTCAGGGGAAAATACGCATACCGCGCCGCAGCGGCTTATCAATATCTATTATGACACCGTCGGCCTTGATCTGCGCCGCCACGGTATCGGCCTGCGCGTGCGCGGCAACAACGGGCGCTACGAGATGACCGCCAAAACCGCCGGGCAGGTGGTCGGCGGGTTGCATCAACACCCGGAATACACTATTCCGCTACCCGGCCCGGAGGCGGATCTGTCGCTGTTCCCCCCTGATATCTGGCCGGCGGGCGTTGATAGCGCCGCGTTGCAGCAAGGGATACGGCCCCTGTTTCGTACCGATTATCTGCGTGAGAAACGGGTGGTGTCGTTCCATGATAGCCGCATCGAGGTGGCCTTTGATCAGGGCGAAGTGGCGGCGGGAAGTTTGCGGGAGCCGATTTGCGAGCTGGAGCTCGAGTTATTGCAGGGCAATACGGCGGACCTGCTGGCTTACGCGCAGACATTAACCGACGGGGGCGGTCTGCGGCTGGGGGATCTGAGCAAGGCGGCGCGGGGCTATCATTTATCGGCAGGGAATCCTCCCCGGGAGGTGCGCGCCTTGCCGCTACTTTGTCCGCCGCCCAAGGCCGCGGTGGAGCAGGGGTTGCGCGAGGCGTTAAGCCTGGCGCTGGCCCACTGGCAGTACCATGAGGAATTGTGGTTAAACGGCGTCGCCATGGCGCGGGACGCCGTGCTCACCGCCATCACATTAATCCGCGAAACTTTCGTGGTGATGGGCACAATCATTCCCCGCAAGGCCACTACCCATCTGCGCAGCCAATTGGCCGATCTGTTCCCCCGTATCGCCCGGTCCGACGCCGATCCCGGCGCGCTGTGCTTTGAAGCCGGTTATCTGCGTTGCAAACTGGCGCTGACGTCCTGGCTGCTGTTGTCCGCCTGGCAAAATAGCCTGGATGACGACGGCCGGCGCAAGCTCAATGGCTCCTTCAAACGGTTTTCGGATGTCACGTTGTCCCGTTGCGCCGCCGAATTGCGGGTGGCTTTCGGCCGGACCTTGTCGCCGGAGGAATATAGCCAGCAATTACCCCGCCTTGAGCGGATTATCATGGCGTTTCACTTGTTGTCCGGCGCCTATCCCACCAACAAGGCGCTATCCTATATCCTGCACTGGCAGGCGTTAGAGCAGGCCATTTTGCTGCCCGGCACCAATGATGTGGAATACATGCGGCGCCAGGCGCTGTCCCAATCCGGATTCTGGCTGAGTTCCGCCCAGAAGGGCAAAAATCGCTGATTGGCGGTATGCCGACGGAAAGCGACCACCGGCCGGGCGCCACCGATGGGCGGTTTTCTGTGATCGCCGTCGGTGCGGCCGGATCTGACCTTGGGGAGAGAGAAAGATGAAATTGCCGCTACCGCCTTTGCTGCAACGACAGGCGCAGAGGGTGCTGGCCAACATGACGCCCGCGACGGCGCCGGATATTCCCGAAGCCGGCGCGGCGGCGTCCAGTGATTTTATCGCCGATGCCCTGGCCGCCCATCCCGACTGGTACGACGAAATTCGCACGCAACCTCCCCGGGCCGGTGAGTGGCGGCAATACGGCGCGCAATTGGCGCAATGTCTGGCCGATGTCACGGACGAAGCGGCATTGATGCGGGTGTTGCGGCAATTTCGCCGGCGCACGCTGGTGCGCATCGGCTGGTCGCAGGCGCTTGGCACCAGCGATACCGGGCAAACCCTGACCCAACTGAGCCATTTGGCGGAAATGCTTATTATCGCCGCGCGCGATTGGCTTTACCGGGCTTGTTGCCGCGATTGGGGCGAGCCGGCGAATGCCGCTGGCGAAGCCCAACCGTTCCTGGTGTTGGCCATGGGCAAGCTTGGCGGCGGCGAGCTGAATTTTTCCTCGGATATCGATCTTATCTTTTGCTATCCCGAAAACGGCCGGACCCGCGGCGGCCGGCGGGAGCTGGATAACGGCCAGTTTTTTACCCGCCTGGGCCAGCGGCTAATCAAGGTCTTGGATCAATCCACGGTCGACGGATTCGTCTACCGGGTGGATATGCGTTTACGTCCGTTTGGCGATAGCGGACCACTGGTGCTGAGTTTCGCCGCGCTGGAGGATTATTACCAGGAGCAGGGCCGTGATTGGGAACGCTATGCCATGGTCAAAGCCAGGTTGCTTGGCGACGAAGATACCGACTATGGCCGGGAACTGCACCGGATGCTGCGGCCTTTTGTGTTCCGGCGCTATATTGATTTCAGCGTAATCCAGTCACTGCGCAACATGAAAAATATGATTGCCCGCGAAGTGCGGCGGCGCGGACTGAAAGACAACATCAAACTCGGCGCCGGCGGGATCCGCGAGATAGAATTCATCACCCAGGTTTTCCAACTCATTCGCGGCGGCCGCGAACCGCGGCTTCGACAGCGCGCGTTAATACCCACTTTGACGGCCATAGGTGAGCTGGGCCTGCTGGCCGCCGATCAGGTGGCGCAACTGCGCAGCGCCTATCTGTACCTGCGTCGGCTGGAGAACCTGCTACAGGCCATAGGCGATGAACAAACCCAGACGCTGCCGGAAGATGACTTGAACCGAAGCCGGCTGGCTTACGGCATGGCGGCGGCCAATTGGGATAATCTCCGTCGGTCCCTGGCGGAGCACATGCGGTGCGTGCGGCAGATTTTTGATGAATTGATAGGCGACGATGCGCCGGATCCGGCAGATCCCGCCGATTATGATCGCTACGGCGCCTTGTGGTTTGATCCGGAGCCCTCGCCGGCAGCCGGCGAATCCGAAACCCTCCCGACCGGCGATAGGGCGCTGCCCGAGCAGTTGGCGGTGTTTCGCCAGGATGTGGCGAAACGGACCATCGGACCGCGCGGCCGGGAAGTGCTTGATCAGTTGATGCCTCGTCTGCTGAGTGAAATTTGCGTCCGGGCCGACGCCGTTGCCGTATTTGGCCGCCTGGCGCCGATTCTGCTGAGCATTGTCTCCCGCACCACCTATCTGGAATTGCTGGTGGAATATCCCGGCGCCCTGGGGCATTTGGTCCGGTTGTGCGCCGGATCGGAAATGATCGCCAGTCAATTGGCGTTGCATCCGCTGTTGCTGGATGAGTTGCTTGATCCGGCGACCCTGTATAATCCCCCGGCGCCGGAAGCCTACGCCGACGAATTGCGGCAATATCTGCTGCGGGTACCGGAGGATGACGATGAGCAGCAACTGGATGCGTTGCGGCAATTTAAGCAGGCGCAGTTGCTACGGATCGCCGCCGGCGATCTGAGCGGCGTGTTGCCGGTCATGCGGGTCAGCGATCATCTCACCTATCTGGCCGAGGCCATGATCGCCGCGGTGGTCCGTCAGGCGTGGCGCGCCGTAGTGGCGCGCCACGGTCGCCCGGGGCATCTCGAGGATCGGGGCGGCCAGGGGTTTGCGGTAATAGGCTACGGCAAGCTGGGCGGATGGGAACTGGGGTACGGCTCTGACCTCGACCTGGTGTTTTTGCACGATTGCCCGCCGGATGTAATGACCGACGGTCCGCGGCAAATCGACGGCCGCCAGTTCTATCTGCGTCTGGCGCAGCGGGTAATGCACCTGTTCAGCACCCGAACGGCGACCGGTATATTGTATGAAGTGGATGCGCGGCTGCGGCCGTCTGGCGCCGCCGGACTGCTGGTCAGCACGTTGTCGGCTTTTGAGGATTATCAACTGCATGAGGCCTGGACCTGGGAGCATCAGGCATTGGTCCGCGCCAGGATGGTTCAAGGCGATCCCGCGTTGCGCGCGGAATTCGATACCATCCGCCGCAAGGTATTGTGCCTTGAGCGGGATCCGGCGGCGTTGCGCGCCGAGGTCAGCGAGATGCGCGCTAAAATGCGCCGCCATTTGTCCGGGAAAATGAGCGGCATGTTCGATTTGAAGGCCGATGAGGGCGGAATAACCGATATCGAATTCCTGGCGCAGTATCTGGTGTTGCGCCACGCCGCCGCGGTGCCGGGCCTGACCCGCTGGTCGGACAATGTCCGGATCCTGGCGTTGCTGGCCGACCACGGCATCTTGCCCGGCGAGGAAGCGCAGGCGCTGAGTCGCGCCTATATCACCCTCAGAGATGAAATCCATCATCTGGCATTGCAAGCCTCGCCGGGCCTGGTGCCGGACGGACGGTTCGCCGGCGAGCGTCGGCAGGTGGGCGAAAGCTGGCGCAAATGGCTGGATTGAACGGCGGCCGCTATCGCCGCCGTTTTCCGCTGTTTCGGCGAGTGGAAAAAAGAGAAATCATCGCGTTTGTGCTACTATCCGCGCAATAACGCGTTGAGTCTGGAGTGGATGGATGAAAGTAATATTGCCTGATTTTGGCCGGGCAGGGGTACTGGTGGTCGGCGACGTGATGCTGGATCGCTATTGGTACGGCCCCACCAACCGGATTTCGCCGGAGGCGCCGGTGCCGGTGGTGAAAGTGGAGAATATCGAAGAAAGGCCCGGCGGCGCCGCCAATGTCGCCATGAACATTGCCGCGTTGGGCGCCGGTTCCCGATTGATTGGGCTGACCGGTATCGATGATGCCGCACGCGCGCTGGGCGCCAAGTTGGACGAGGTCAGCGTGACCAGCGATTTTGTCGCGGTGGCGACGCATCCCACCATCACCAAGTTGCGTATCCTGTCGCGTAATCAGCAATTGATCCGCCTGGATTTTGAACAGGGTTTTGATGGCGTGGACGCCGGTCCGATGCTCGAACGCATCCGGCAAGCGCTGCCCGCCGCCGGCGCGCTGGTGTTGTCGGACTACGCCAAAGGCGCGCTGGCCCGAGTCGAGGCCATGATATCCCTGGCTCGCGACGCCGGCGTGCCGGTATTGGTTGATCCTAAAGGCACCGATTTTTCCCGTTATCGGGGGGCGACCCTGTTAACGCCCAATCTGTCCGAGTTCGAAGCCGTGGCGGGGCATTGCCGCGACGAGAACGAGATGGTGCGGCGGGGCATGGCGCTTATCGCAGATTATGCTTTGTCGGCGTTGCTCATCACCCGTTCGGAACAGGGGATGACATTACTGCAACCGGGCAAGGATCCGCTGCATCTTCCCGCCCAGGCGCAGGAAGTCTATGACGTGACCGGCGCCGGCGATACGGTGATAGGCGTGTTGGCGGCCGCGCTGGCGGCAGGCAACTCCCTTGAAGACAGCTGTTTTCTGGCCAACGCCGCCGCCGGGGTGGTGGTGGGCAAGCTTGGGACCTCCACCGTCAGTCCGGTTGAGCTGGAAAACGCCATTCGCGGCCGGGCCGATACCGGTTTTGGCGTCATGACCGAGGCGGATTTGGCTCAGGCTGTGGCGCAGGCTCGTCGTCGCGGCGAAAAAATCGTTATGACCAACGGTATTTTCGATATTTTGCACGCCGGCCACGTGTCCTATCTGGCCAATGCCCGTCGTTTGGGCGATCGACTGATCGTGGCGGTGAACAGCGACGACTCCACCCGCCGGCTGAAAGGCGACGGCCGACCGGTGAATCCGCTGGCCCAACGGATGGTGGTGCTAAGCGCGCTGGAGGCGGTGGATTGGGTGGTGCCCTTCGAGGAGGATACGCCGCAGCGCCTGATAGCCGACATTTTGCCCGATTTGCTGGTGAAAGGCGGCGACTATCAGCCTCACGATATCGCCGGCAGTCAGGAGGTCTGGGCCAACGGCGGCGATGTGCGGGTGTTGAACTTCGAGGATGGCTGCTCCACCACTCACATCATTGATAGCATCAAAAGCGGCAAACGGGGATAAATCACCAGGGCGCCAGACAACCGGCGCGCCTCAGGATGGCGCCCTGGCGGCCATTGGCGCTGTTATTTTTTCCCCGTGGACGGCGCTTCCGGGCCGCCTTCGTCGGTCGCCTCCGCCTCCGGCGTATCGCTGGTGGCGGTGTCGGCATCCACCACCGGCGGTGTTGCGGCGCCCGGCATGGTTTCCAACGCGTGAATGCGCAACTCCAACTGGTTCAGCTTTTCCCGGGTCCGCAGCAAAACCTGGGTTTGCACGTCAAACTCCTCGCGGCTGACCAAATCCATGCGGTTAAATTGGCTTTGCAGCACCTGCCGGATTTTTTTTTCCATATCATCGCCCAATTCCCGAATGCCCTTAGGCAAGGATTCATGGATTTGCCGGGCAAGCTGTTCGATTTTCTTGGTGTCGATCATGGTTGATTCCCTAAGAGCGTGAATTATGAGTTAAGTGTAATGCCAGTACGGCGCGGAAGAAACCCAAACGGCTCCGGGAATTGGTAAGACGGATAATTTCGGATTATCACTCTACCTACATGGCGTTGCATCGCGGCGGCAAGGGAGCGCAACCGGCAAAGCGGCAACTCGGATGATAACGAGTATAGACGGTCCCGGTTGCTCCGCCGAAACATTGGCGTTATAGTAACTCCGCTTATTCTCAGGGCGGGGTGAAATTCCCCACCGGCGGTAAATCCGCGTCGTCGCCGTTTTAGTCGAAGATGTGCGGAAAGCCCGCGAGCGCCCGGATCACGATGTGATGCGGGGTCAGCAGACTCGGTGAAATTCCGGGGCCGACGGTGACAGTCCGGATGGGAGAGAGTAACGGCTCACAATGGGTTTTACCGCTCATTCGCGTTATTTTTTTAAGCCATTGATGGCTCGCTCCTAAGTCCGCCCTGGTTCTGGTAATCCATATACTTTATGAGGTTTTATTTACCATGAATCAGACCCTTCTCGACGAATTCGGCACGCCGATGGAACGCGTTGAAAACGCGCTGGTCGCTTTGCGCGACGGACGCGGCGTGCTGGTACTCGATAATGAAGATCGTGAAAACGAAGGCGACATGATTTTTGCCGCCGAAAAAATGACCGTTGAGCAGATGGCGCTGGCCATCCGCCATGGCAGCGGGATCGTGTGTCTGTGCCTGACGGAGGATCGCCGGCTGCAACTCGATCTGCCCATGATGGTCGAACGCAATTCCAGCCATTACGGTACGGCGTTCACCGTCACCATTGAAGCGGCCGAAGGCGTGACCACCGGCGTTTCCGCCGCCGACCGCCTGACCACCGTTCGGGCCGCCATCAAAGACGGCGCCCAGCCGGGGGATCTCAACCGTCCCGGTCATGTATTCCCGCTGCGCGCCCAGCCGGGCGGCGTGTTGACCCGAGGCGGCCACACCGAGGCCAGTATCGACTTGTGCACCCTGGCGGGCCTCAAGCCCATGGGCGTGCTCTGCGAAGTCACCAATGACGATGGCACCATGGCCCATGCGCCGGAAGTCGTCGTGTTCGCGAAACAACATGATATGCCGGTCGTGACCATTGAGGATTTGGTGGCTTACCGCCAATCCCTGACCCGTCAGGCCAGCTGAGCCTTAGCCGTCGGCCGGCGCGTCATCCGCCGCCCGGCCGCGGCATGTCCAGCATCTTTGGCGGCGCTATTGGCCGCCGCCGGGACAGTGTCTTTCTCGCCGCGCTTCAAGCCATCGCGCTAAATCCGGCGCCCTACGATGTTTTTCTCGCCAGCAGCGTCGCGAAGCGTAATTTGATTCGGTTGCCGTCGGCATCGGTTTTATGCAATTCACCCGGATTTTCGTTGTATTCGATCATATCCCATCCCTGGTAGTAACGCCGTAGTTCGCCGGGCGCAAAAGTAAACGGGAAGGGTATGGGGCAGGGAAAATCCGGCGCGGACATGGCGGAAACGATCAGATTGACGCCGCCCGGCACCGTGTTCCGTTGCATATCGCCAATCAGGCGGCCGATGCAATCCGCCGGTAAAAACATCATCACCACCGTGGAAAAGATAAAATCATAGTCTCCGTTGAAAGACTCTACGCTAATGTCCCGGACCGAGGCGGAAATGCGCTTTCGTCCTTCTGCGCGGATCTTTTCATTCAGGGCGGCAATGCTCTGTGGATTTTTGTCATAAGCCGTGACCGTGAAACCGAGCAGATCGAGATACAGCGAGTTGCGCCCGCCGCCGCAACCCAGATCCAGCGCCCGGCCGGGCGCGAGGTGGGGTATTGCGTTGATGACCTCGGAATGGGTGCGGGTAAGGTCGTATTTCAGGTGATAATACTCTTCCGCCCGGCAGTAAAACGCCAACCGGCATTGCATATTGGCGGAGACGGCGCTTATCTTGTGCCATTGTCGCGGCTCAATCCGCGGTGGCTGCCGTTCGGCAGTGTAGACGGCGCTTTGCAGCACGTTATCGTGATCATCCAGCAAATCAAACGTCAGAGACCCCCGCAGCACGGTCAATTCGGCCCAGACGCCTTCCCGGGTGTTATGGCGTTCACGAAACGTCGACGGAAGAGTCTGGCTGTTCCAGACCGGCAGGGTGTTGTAGCATAACAAGTCTTGCATATGACGCTCCGTTATCAATGCCTAAGGGCGCTGGTTTAGTATTCTGATTGATTCGCGTTGTTTCGCGACAACGTATGCATGGCACAGTCGTGGGAAATGCCGATGCATCGCCACCGTAAGATAACGTGAAGGATGACGGGTATAAATTCTGATTATGCTTGCGGCCGACGTCAACGGATGGCGAAAGAGAAAAATTCCAGGGCGGCGGATTAGGCGGCCATAACCAGCCCGGTGTAGAAACCCGTCATCCACCTCACCCGCTAAAAGCGGCGGGACGATAAATCACATTCAATTTTTTTGATAATCACCATCATGCTTCTCCGAGTTTCTTTTGGGATTGAAGCGGGTACCTTAAATGTCATGCATCGCCCGGTGCGAATTGATTGATGAAGGAAGGTGATTATGAACACATCCCGTATGCCCGCGCTGTTTCTCGGTCACGGCAGTCCGATGAATGTGCTGGAGGATAATCGTTATACCCGGACGTGGGAATCACTGGGGCGCAGCCTGCCGCGGCCCAAGGCCATTCTCGCCATTTCCGCGCATTGGTACACCCGCGGCACCGCGGTGACGGCCATGGCGCAACCGCGTACCATCCATGACTTCGGCGGATTTCCCCAAGCGCTGTTCGATGTGCGCTATCCGGCGCCCGGGCAGCCGGCGCTGGCCAGGGAAATACGGGAATTATTGGCGCCGGTGGACGTTACGCTCGATGAGTCGCAATGGGGATTCGATCATGGGTCCTGGGGCGTGGTGAAAAAGATTTATCCCGATGCGGATGTTCCCATGGTGCAATTGAGCATTGACGGTACGCAGCCGGCCGAATATCACTACCAACTGGGCAAAAAACTGGCGGCGTTGCGCGATCAGGGAATTATGCTTATCGCCAGCGGCAATGTGGTACACAATCTACGGATGGTCCGCTGGCAAGATGATGCCCAACCTTACCCCTGGGCCGAGTCATTCAACCAGTTTGTCCGCGATAATCTCGCCTGGCGCGGTGAGGGACGGCATCCTCTGGTGGATTATTCCCGGCATGAAGGCGCATTGCTGTCCAATCCGACGCCGGAGCATTATCTGCCGCTACTTTATATCCTTGGCGCCTGGGATGGCGAAGAACCCTTGTCAATACCGGTGGATGGTATCGAAATGGCTGCGCTGAGCATGCTGTCGGTACAGGTGGGTTGAGGTTTTTTCTCTAGGAAAGCGGCATCTCGTGTATGATGCCGCCGTGGTGTTTAACAACCATCCCATCCTGCATGACGGGGTTATATGGCGCGCCGGGTAAAAGCCGGGCATTTGCGCCGCGTCGAGTAAAGGCCGGGCGCGCCGGGTGAATGGACCGGCGGCCGATGTGGGGAACATCAATCCAGGATAATGTGCGGGTAGAAACGCGAGAGATCCCGGGTAATGCGTCCCTTGTCCTCACGGATACCAATACCGCATGGCTCGGCGTCCACCAGCCAACTGCCGATCAGGGTATGGCTGTCGCCAAAACGCGGCAAGGGGTAATATTCCTGCACGATAAAGCCTTCCTCGCCATAAGGGCCGTCGATACGCTCAGTCTCGCGACCTTTTTCCACGATACGGATGTTGGCGCCTTCCCGTGAGAACAGCGGCTTCACCACATAACTGTCCATGGGCGGCGGGCCGTCTTCGCTGAAATAAGCCGGCAACAGGTTGGGATGGCCGGGAAACATCTCCCACAGCAGCGGCAACAGGGCTTTATTGGACAAAATGGCTTTCCAGGCCGGCTCCAGCCAGCGTACACCGGCGTCCTCCAGCTTGGTGGAAAACATCTCCCTCAGCATGAACTCCCAAGGATAAAGTTTGAAGAGATTGCTGATAACCTGATCTTGCACGTCGGTAAACTGCCCCCGTTCTCCCAGACCGATATCTTCCATGAACAGGAATTCGCCGGCCAGGCCCGCTTCTTGGGCGCAATCCTGCAAATATTGCACCGTGCCGCGGTCCTCGGCGCTGTCGCGGCAGCAGGCGAAATGCAGCAGCCCGAAACCGTGCCGTTCTTTCAAAACGCGGAGTCTGTCGATGAGTTTTTCCTGCAGGCTGTTGAATTGATCAGCTCCGGCCGGAAGATGTCCGGCCTTGATGTGATCCTCCAGCCAGATCCATTGAAAAAAGGCTGATTCAAATAGCGAAGTCGGCGTATCGGCGTTGTTTTCCAGCAGTTTGGGCGGATGTTGCCCGTCATACGCCAAATCGAGGCGGGAGTACAGGGACGGCTCACGACTGCGCCAGGCGTTGCGGACGAATTGCCAGGTATGTTTCGGGATGCGAAACCGGGCCATCAACGCATCGTCGGCAACCACCTTTTCCACGGCTGCCAGACACATCCGATGCAGTTCGGCGGTGGCATCCTCCAGCGTTTCGATTTGGGCCAGCGTAAACTGATAGCAGGCGTCTTCGCACCAGTAGGGTTCACCGTACAAGGTATGGAAATCAAAACCATATTCGGCGGCTTTGTCCCGCCAATCGGGACGTTCCGGCAGGGCGATTCGCTTCATGCGTCAGCCGCCCGAGCCGGCGCGGGGCATTGTGCCGGTGCTGCGTTGCATGGCGGCGCTCTGTTTGGCCACGGTTTCACCAAAACCGCCCCGCGTAATTGTGGTGGTGGTGGCCGGTTTGGGGGCCATGGCGGATTTCGGCACCGCCATGCTGCGCCCGCTGGCGACCGGGCCGTAGCCGCGGCCGCTGGCGTCGACGAATTTGCCGTTGGCCGGACTGCCGGGCGCCCGGGAGGTAAATAACGGTTGCTGCGCATAACCGCCGTTCATGAGCCGGCCCATCATATAGCCGGCCATCAGGGGCATCCAGAAGCTGCCGGAAGAGGATTCCGCCGCCATGCCGGCCTGGGCTGGCGCCCGGGTACATTGATCCTCGCCGAAATCGGCGACGCAGTCGGCGCGGGAACGGTATTTGGGCGCGGTTTTCTCCGCTTCCTGCTGGGCGTTCCGGTAGGCGGTGGCGCATTGTTCAGCCATTGAGGGATTCGCGCGGGAACAATCGTCGCTATTTTGGTAAAGCGTGACGTTCTCATCGCTTTTTTCGCAGCCGGCCAGGGCGAACACCGCGCCCACCGCCAACGCAACCGGTGCCGCGCGGCTCAGACGCCAGCGTTTGCGAAAGCCGGCATGGTGTATATGTTGGGTCCGTTTCATGAATATCCTGTATTTATACTCGTCATATTACACGTTGCGCCGCTGTGGGCGGACCGCACCCATCCTCAATAACCCGATCATGTGCCCGTCGGCATGAAGCGACGTGAAATATTCAATGGAAATAATAAGTTAACTCACCCAGAGTGCTCTGTTAGCATAGGGTAAACGCGCACAAAAATGAAGCATTTCGAGTGTAATTGAAATATCTTTACATATTTATACACGATTGCCCGCCTAGCGCCGCCTTCGCTTTTTTGTTCGGACGATGGCACTAAAATGGGCTTGGGTTGCGCGCGTCGGACGCGGACGCAACGGGCGGCCGTTTGGGGCCGCCCTGCGGAACTACTGCTGGAAGGGGTTGCGGGCGGTGGAGCGGGATGAAGAAACCGGCACGGTCGCCCGGACCTTGGTCGCCGAAGGGCGGGCGGAGGTCCTGCCCGGGTTCGTGCTGTCGGCCTTGGCATCCTGGTTCGGGTTTTCCGGCGCGACATTTTCCGGGCTGGTGGAGATGGGCTGACCCAGCAAGCCGTTCATCGCGATGATGTCGTTCTCGTTCAAGGTGCCCAACGCCGATTTCAGGGTCAGCAGGTTAATGACATAATTATACCGCGCCGTGGACAGGTTACGCTTGGCGTCATACAGCGTGGTGGTGGCGTCCAGCACATCGACGATGGTCCGGGTGCCCACTTCATAGCCGGCTTCCGAGGCGTCCAGGGAGCTTTGCGCGGAGACCACCGCCTGCTTATAGGCGGCGATGCTGCTGATGGACGCGGAGATATTGTTATAGGAAGAGCGCAGGGTCTGCACCATACTGCGGTGGGCGCTTTCCAACTGTTCGCTGGCGCTGACGAAAGCGTACTGCGCCTGCTTGACCTGGGAGGTGACCTGGCCGCCTTGATAAATCGGCACGCTCAAAGTGAGCCCAATGGAGTTTTGGCCGATGTCCTTATTGGCATAAGTGGAATCATTGACGGTCTTAGAGCCATTATAATCGGTATTGCTGATGCTCGACGACGCGGTGAGCCCCAGGGTGGGGTAATGGCCGGTTTCCTCCAGGCGTATCTCCTCGCGGGCCAGATCCTGCGATAACCGCGCGCTTAGCAAGCTCAGGTTGCGCGATTCCGCTTCCTTTAACAGGCCGGCGATGGGTTGCGTGCGTTCGGTCTTGAAGCGATCGATACTCAGCGACGCCAATTGCGAGTAATAGTTACCGCTAACCTGGCGCAGGCTTTCCAGGGCATTGTCCACCGCGTTACGGGCGGAAACCTCGCTGGCCAGCACGCTGTCGTACTGGGCGCGGGCGTTCTGCACGTCGGTTATGGCCACCAATCCGACATTAAAGCGTTGGGTGGTCTGATCCAATTCCCGGTAAATGGATTGCTTTTGCGCCTCGGTATAAGAGAGGGCGTCAATGGCGCTCAAAACATTGAAATAGGCGGTGGCGGTGTTGAGAATAAGATTTTGCGCCGCGGTTTGATAAGTCACGTCTGAGATCCCGGCGGTCTTTTCCTGGATGGTCAGCGCGCGCCATTTGGACATATCGAAAATGGTCTGGGTCAATTCCAGCGCGCCGCTGGTCACATTGGAATTAATATCCCTTTGATCGCGAAAGCCATTATTATAGGTATAATCGGCGGACAGCCCGAGTTGCGGTAATAAAGGGCTGCGGGCTTCGTTGATTTTTTCGAATGCCGCATCGCGTTCGGCGGCCGACTGGCGGAGATCCGGATTCGATAATCGCGCCTGCTGATATACCTGAAGCAGGTTTTCTGCCTGACTTAACGTACTGAAGCCACCCAGGCTCAGCCCGATAAGGAGGGGGAGCAGTTTCTTCATTTGCATTCCTTTTGATACAGCAAAATTGCTATGGTAGCGCTGTCGACCGACAAATATCGCCCGATTCTATCAGAGTCAGCCAAACGAATGAGGTGGCTGAATGTGCCATCTTATCTCTGCATCACAAAAATCTACCACAAACCGACACGTTTCGGCATAGTGATGGGTTTGACTACGAATAAACCCGAGATGATTACAGAGAAGGAGCCGCTAAATGGCGTCTGGCGCACTTACCCCCGTTACATTTGGTAAAGAAGATGTAGAGATTATTGCACGGGAAAAACTCTACAAGGGTTTTTTTTCATTGGAATTATACCGCTTCCGTCATCGCTTGTTTAATGGCGCAATGAGCGAGGAAATCACCCGGGAAATTTTCGAACGCGGCCATGCCGCGGTGTTGTTGCCCTATGATCCGGTACGCGATGAAGTCGTATTATTGGAACAAATTCGCATAGCCTCTTATGATAGCAGTCCGACCCCCTGGTTGTTGGAACTGGTAGCCGGTATGATCGAACCTGGCGAAAGCATCGAACAGGTGGCGCGCCGCGAGGCGGGTGAGGAGGCGGGATTGGACGTCGGCCGCTGCAAACCGGTGCTAAGCTATCTGGCAAGCCCCGGGGGCGCCAGCGAACGTCTGAGCATTCTGGTCGGCGAGGTGGATGCGGGACTGGCCGAAGGCATCCACGGACTGGCTGAAGAGAACGAAGACATTTGTCTTCATGTGGTCGACCGCGAGCAGGCTTACCAGTGGGTGGAAGAGGGCGTTATTGATAACGCGGCCACGGTAATCGCCTTGCAATGGTTGGCATTACACCATGAATCCCTGAGAAAAGAGTGGACGACTGAATGAGCAAGCGCTATATCCCTGATTTTCCGGAAATGATGCGCCTGTGCGAAACCAATTTCGCCCAGTTGCGCCGACTCTTGCCCCCCGTCAACGAAGCCGGCGAGACCATAGCCTATCGGGTGAACGGCGCCAGCTATCGCCTGACTATATTGGAGGCGACCCGCTATACCACGCTGGTTCAGATTATCCAGACCGAGCCGCTGGTGAGTTTCTGGAGTTTGCCGTCCATGACGGTGAGGTTGTATCACGACGCCATGGTTGCGGAAGTGTGTTCCAGTCAGCAGATCTATCGTTTCAAGGCAAGGTATGATTACCCTAATAAAAAGTTACACCAACGTGACGAAAAACATCAGATCAACCAGTTCCTCGCGGATTGGCTACGCTATTGTTTAGCGTATGGGGCGATGGCAATTCCGGTTTTTTAGTCAGTTTTCAATAACCAAGGATACCCTTTGGACAGCCTGTTGACACTTCCTGTGGCGAATGGGGCCATAATCAGGATCTTACAAATCACGGACACTCACCTGTTTGCCGGTGAGGATGAGGCGCTGCTTGGGGTAAACACCTACCGTAGCTACAGTGCGGTACTGGATGCTATTGAAGCGGAACGGCATGGTTATGATCTGGTGGTCGCCACCGGCGATCTGGCGCAGGATCACTCCCCCGAGGCCTACCAGCACTTCGCCAGGGGCATAGCCAGATTGCCCGCGCCCTGCGTCTGGCTGCCGGGCAACCATGACTTTCAGCCGGCGATGGTCAAGGTACTGGACGAAAGCGGTATCTCCCCCGCCAAGCATGTGCTGCTGGGCGACAACTGGCAGCTCATCCTGCTGGACAGTCAGGTCTTCGGCGTGCCGCACGGCGAGCTGAGCGATTATCAACTGGAGTGGCTGGAGGCGTCGCTGCGCGCCTATCCCGAGCGGCATACCCTGTTGCTGCTCCACCATCACCCCTCCGCTTCGGGCTGCATCTGGCTGGATCAGCACAGCCTGCGCAACGCGCATATGCTGTCGGCGTTGCTGGACAATTTTCCCCGGGTCGGAACGTTGCTGTGCGGGCATATCCACCAGGAATTGGACTTGCGATGGCAAGGCCGGCGCGTGCTGGCTTCGCCCTCCACCTGCGTGCAGTTCAAGCCCCACTGCACCAATTTCACCATCGATTCGCTGGCGCCGGGCTGGCGTTATCTCGATTTGTACCCGGACGGCACGCTGCGAACCGAGGTTCACCGCCTGGAAGGCGCCGAGTATCTACCCGACACCGATTCGGAAGGTTATTGATGGCCGCACTGCTTTATCTGCATGGTTTCAACAGCTCTCCTTTGTCCGCCAAGGCGACAGCCTTATCGGCCTGGCTGCGCCGGCATTATCCCGCCATTAACATCGTGGTGCCGCAATTGCCGGTCTATCCCGCTGAGACCGCCGAGCTGCTGGAAAAGCTGGTATTGGGGCTCGCTGGCGAGCATTTGGGTATCGTCGGTTCCTCCATGGGGGGATTTTACGCCACCTGGCTGTCGCAGACGTTCAAATTGCCGGCGGTGGTGGTCAATCCGGCGGTGCGGCCCCATGAATTGCTGACCGGCTTGCTGGGCGTTAATGAAAATCCCTATACCGGCCAGCGTTATGTGCTGGAATCGCGGCATATCTATGAACTGAAAGCGCTACAGGTGGAAAAGCTGTCGTCGCCGGACCTGATCTGGCTGTTGCAGCAAACCGGCGATGAAGTGCTGGACTACCGCCAGGCGCAGGAGTTTTACACCCTTTGCCGGCAAACGGTGGAATCCGGCGGCAACCACGCTTTTGTCGGTTTTGAGCATTATTTCTCCCCCATTGTGGACTTCCTGGGATTCTCCGCCCCCTGACGCCGCCGCGGGTCGTCGCAGCAATAAACGCTTCCCCATCAGGTATCCTTTGCGGTAGGCTTCCCAACAATTTGTCACGATATACGATTAAGCCATGACACAATCAAGCTATAACGCCGATGCGATTGAAGTGCTCAGCGGACTGGAGCCGGTGCGCCGTCGCCCCGGCATGTATACCGACACCACGCGGCCCAATCATCTGGGCCAGGAAGTCATCGATAACAGCGTCGACGAGGCGCTGGCCGGCTATGCCCGGCGCATCGAGGTCATCCTTTATGCCGATCAATCCCTGGAGGTCATCGACGATGGCCGCGGTATGCCGGTGGATATCCACGCCGAGGAAGGCGTGCCGGCGGTGGAGCTGATCATGTGCCGCCTGCATGCGGGCGGGAAATTTTCCAGCAAGAATTATCAATTTTCCGGCGGCTTGCACGGCGTGGGGATTTCGGTGGTCAACGCCCTCTCCAGCCGGGTGGACGTCACAGTGCGCCGCGATGGCAATATTTACGGCATCGCCTTTGAAAATGGCGATAAAGTCGAGGATTTATCGATAAAAGGCACATGCCCGAAACGCAACACGGGCACCAGCGTGCGTTTTTGGCCTGACCCGTCGTTTTTCGATAGTCCCCGGTTCTCCGCCTCACGCATGGCCCATTTGCTGAAAGCCAAGGCGGTGCTGTGTCCGGGCGTGGAAATCATTTTTAATGATCAGGTGAACAACGCCGAACAGCGCTGGTGCTATGAATCCGGCCTGACCGATTATCTTCGCCAGGCGGTGGACGGGTTGCCGACGCTGCCCGAGTCGCCGTTTGTCGGCGCTTTCGCCAGCGATACCGAGACGGTGGACTGGGCGGTGGTCTGGCTGCCCGAAGGCGGCGAACTGCTCACGGAAAGTTACGTCAACCTGATCCCCACCCCGCAAGGGGGAACCCATGTCAACGGCTTGCGCCAGGGGTTGCTGGACGCCATGCGCGAGTTTTGCGAATACCGCAATATCCTGCCGCGCGGCGTGAAATTGTCGGCCGAGGATATCTGGGAGCGCTGCGCTTTTGTCCTCTCGGTAAAAATGCAAGACCCGCAATTCGCCGGTCAGATCAAGGAACGCCTGTCCTCCCGGCAATCCGCCGCCTTCGTTTCCGGCGTGGTGAAAGATGCCTTCAGCCTCTGGCTGAACCAGAATATCCAAGCGGCGGAACACCTGGCGGAACTGGCTATCGCCAGCGCGCAGCGGCGACTGCGGGCATCCAAGAAGGTTGTGCGCAAGAAACTCACCAGTGGTCCGGCATTGCCGGGCAAGCTGGCCGACTGTACCGCGCAGGATTTGTCCCGGACCGAACTGTTTCTGGTGGAGGGCGATTCGGCCGGCGGATCGGCCAAGCAAGCCCGGGACCGTGAATACCAGGCGATCATGCCGCTGAAAGGCAAAATTCTTAATACGTGGGAAGTCTCGTCCGATGAAGTGCTGGCGTCTCAGGAAGTGCATGACATTTCCGTCGCCATCGGTATCGATCCCGACAGCGACGATTTAAGCCAGTTGCGTTATGGCAAGATTTGCATTCTGGCGGACGCCGATTCGGATGGCCTGCATATCGCCACCTTGTTGTGCGCGTTGTTTGTGCGGCACTTTCGCCCGGTGGTCAAGGAAGGCCATGTGTATGTGGCCATGCCGCCGCTGTATCGCATCGACTTGGGCAAAGACGTGTATTACGCCCTGGACGAGGACGAGAAGGCCGGCGTGCTGGAGCAGCTTAAACGGAAAAAAGGCACGCCGAACGTACAACGCTTTAAAGGGCTGGGCGAAATGAACCCGCTGCAATTGCGCGAGACCACGCTCGATCCCAATACCCGCCGCCTGGTGCGGTTAACCATCAATGACGAGGATGTGGAACAGACTCTGACCATGATGGATATGCTATTGGCGAAAAAACGCGCGGAAGACCGGCGCAACTGGCTACAGGAAAAAGGCGACGAGGCCGAAATCGAGGTATAAAGCCGCCTCGGCCGGCGGCGATAACCGCGGGTCGGGATAACGGCCGGCGCCGTCGGCGATAACCGCGCCGCCGTCTCGGCCGATGTTCAGGATTGGGTCGTGGCGAGATATGAAAATACGCTTAGCAGGCGGATAATGTCGTGCATGGCGGCGGCCTGATAACTGACGGTCATGCCGTCTTCCCGCGCCACTCCGGGGACCAGCGCGAACAGATCGGCCAGCACGGGGCGGCTGGCTTGCAGCACAAGCCGATAGGGCGGCGCGATATGCCGCGTCGCGGGCGGGCACGCCGTTTTCAGCGCCTGCCGGACCGTCTCGCGGATCAGATCCTGCGCCGCCTGGGGGCTGAGCGATTCGGCCGTGGTGTGGGCGATGGCGCGTTTGACGGTGGCAAAGGCGGTTTGCGGGTAGCGTTGCGCCACCCAGCGTTGCAACTGGTCGTCGCCGGAGACCATGAGTAGCGGAACCCCTTGTTCGGCCCCTGCCGCGGCGTAGATATCCGTTTCCCCCATCACTTCGCCGTTAATCATCACTCGCCAAAAGGCGCGGCCGTTAATGGTGTGCGACAATACGCCGAACTCGCCGGCCGCGCTATGGTATCCAATAAACAACATGCCGTCGTAGCGTTGGTGCTCAACGCCCTCCACCATCGACAGCATCCGAGGTTTCCCCTGCACCAGCCGGGCGCGGCAATCAAGGTTTTCGGCCCGCAGATTGGTCATTTGCCCATGGCTGTCGGCTACCGTCACGCCACTGGCCCCGCCCAGAAACGCCCCCTCGATGGCGGCATTCACTTCCCGCTCCATCAGTCCGCGGGCGATATGATATTCGGCATGGCTTGACGAGCATTGTTCCGGGCGCATAACGCCGGCGACGCCCTCGATATCGGCCGAAATGAAAATTTGCATAGGATTATTGCCCTCAATGAGACCGTGTTTGTTTTGCCAATTGATCGAGCAACACCCGCAGCGAGGGGCGGCAGTGTTGCCGAAAACCCGTCACCGCCTGCGCGCTTAGCAGCGCATCCAGCACGGCGAATTCCGTGGATTCCGCGGCGGCGGCCAGCAGCGGATCCAACTGCGCGTCGTCGGGCGGCGCGGGATGCGCGCGGGTGGAAAATGCCACCGCGATATCCCCGGAACCGTGCCCCCAATAACCGCCGGTACGGCCCAGCCCCGCGACGGCGCGGCGGGCGATGCGTTTAAGCTGACGGGCGTCCAGCGGCGCGTCGGTGGCCATGATGACAATAATGGAGCCGGCGTCTTTTTGCGGCGCCAGTTCCGGCAGCAGCGGCGCCAGCAATCCTCCCAGCGGGACACCACCGGGCGTGAAGGCGCTCAGCGCGCCGAAGTTGGCAAGAACCAGCACGCCCAATGTCGCGTTGAGTGAGCTTATACGACGCGAGGCGGTACCGATGCCGCCTTTCAGCGCGAAACAGCTCATACCGCGTCCCGCCCCGACGCTGCCGCGGGAGAAATCGGCCCGCGCGTCGCGCAATGCCGCCTCCGCCATGGCTTCGTTGGTCGCCAGTGCTTGAATATCGTTAAGCCAGCCGTCATTACACTCCAATACCAGTGGATTCACTGTCGGCAGCGAGCGGCCCAGTTCCGGGTTGCGCAGGATGGCATATTTGACCAGCGCGGTAAACAATGTGCCCACCGCCAGTGTATTGCCCAGTAAAATGGGTGTTTGCAACTGGCCCAACTCCTCGATTTGCACCAGCCCGGTGGGTTTGGCGAAACCATTGAGGACCGCGACGCCGCAAGGCAATGGATTGAGAAACAGATTTTCACCGGGCGGCAGGATAGCGGTGACGCCGGTTTGGCATTCACCGTCGGCCAATGTGCTATGGCCGACCCGCACCCCCGCCACATCGGCGATGCTATCGGTTGGTCCGGCCGGCAGGCGCGGATGGCCTAGCACGCCCTCTTGCCGCCATTGCCGCAATAACAGGCATTGCTGTTGATAAAGCATGTCCATGGTGTCAGCCCCGGATTTTCGGATCGAGCGTATCGCGCAATGCGTCGCCCAACAGATTAAAGGCCAGCACGGTCAGGAAAATCGCCAGCCCCGGAAAAACGCTGACATGCCATACGCCGGCCATCATGGTACTGCGGCCCATGGCCAGTATATTGCCCCATTCGGGCACATCCGGCTCCGGACCAAGACCGATAAAGCTCAACCCGGCGGCGGTAAGGATGCTGGTGCCGATGCGCAGGGTGAAGTAAACAATGACGCTCGGCAAGGCGCCCGGCAGGATATGGCGTAACAATACCACCCGGTCGCCGGCTCCGGCGCAGCGCACCGCTTCCACATATGCCGCCTGTTTTAGCGACAGCGTCGCGGCGCGGACGATGCGGGCGAAGACCGGCACGCTGAACACCGCCACGGCGACGATGACATTATTGAGCCCCGGACCGAGAATCGCCACCACCGCGATGGCCAGCAACATGCCCGGAAAAGCGAAAAGTACATCGCAGCCGCGCATGATCAGCATATCTGTCCAGCGGCCATAATAGCCGGCCAGCAAACCGAGCAGAACGCCCGCGATCATGCCCAGCGTCACCGACAGCACGCCGATGTACAGCGAGATACGGGCGCCATAAAGCAGACGGCTTAATATGTCGCGCCCCAGTTCATCGGTGCCCATCCAGTGGGCGGCGGAGGGCGGCGCCAGGAGCGCCGTCCAGTCCGGCGCCAGGGGATTATAGGGCGCCAGCCAGGGGGCGAAAATCGCCGCCAGCAACAAAAGCAGAATAAAACCGCCGGATAACAGCGCCATCGGATGACGGATAAAGGTTTGCCAGAAATCGCGCCACGGTGATCGGATTGACTGCGGGGTCGCCGGCTCGGCGGCCACCGGTAGACCGGAAGGACTCATGACGACTCCTGTTGCAAACGGATCGCCGGATTCACGACCGCATACAGCAGATCCACCAGCAAATTGATCACCAGAAACTCAAACACGAACAGCATCACCAATGCTTGGATCACGGGCTGATCCTGGGTTTTGATCGATTCGATCAACAGCCAGCCGAGCCCCGGCCAGTTGAAAACGCTTTCCACCACAATAGAACCGCCCAGCAGAAAACCGAATTGCAGACCGAGCATGGTGATCACCGGTATCAGCGCGTTGCGCATAATATGTTTCCACACCACCAGACGCTGACGTAATCCCTTGGCGCGGGCGGTGCGTACATAATCCTCCCGGGACACATCCAGAAAGGCCGAGCGGGTGAACCGGGCCATCACCGCCGCCACGCTGGATCCGAGGGTAATGGCCGGCAGCACGATATCGGCGGGCTTGCTGAACCCACCCACTGAAAAGACGCCGAACGGCATGGCGACGAACTGGATAAGCAGCAAACCCAGCCAGAACGGGGGCATGGAAATGCCGCCCACCGCGCCGCTCATCAGCAGCCAGTCCAACCACTTGCCGCGGTTTAGCGCCGAGAGTACGCCGGTCGCCAGGCCAAGGCACACCGACCATGAAAACCCGGCCAGCGCCAGCCAGAATGTGGGCATGAAGCTGTCGCGGATCACTTCCAGCACCGGTTGCTGAGTGCGGAATGTGACGCCCAGATCACCGTGGAACAAGCGAATAATCCAATGCAGGTATTGGGCGGGTAACGGCGCGTTCAGCCCGAGATGCTGGCGCGCCGCCTCTATGGCCTCCCGCGTGGCGTCTTGCCCGGCATAAATCATGGCCGGGTCGCCGGGCAACAACTTGATAAACCCGAAGACCAGCATCGAGACCACCAGCAGTACCGGGATCATTTCCACCAGGCGCCGGATAACATAAGTGACCATGGCGATATCGTCCTGTGCAAAGACCGTGATCGGTTAAGCGATCACGGTAATGATCATGACTTGAATGCCGCTTGGGCATACAACAGATTGCCGTCGGGCAGCATGGAAACGCCGGTCAGGTTCTTGCGTTTGCCCACCAGGTTATCGGGGGTGCCGAGAAAGACGATGGGCGCGGCCCGCCAGATAAGCCGTTGCGCAACAGCGTAAGCCGCCGCGCGCTTTTGCGGATCGGCGGTTGCCAGACCGGCGGCAATGGCTTTATCCACCGCCGGGTCGCTGAAGTAGGAGACATTGTACGACTTCGGCACCCAGGATTCGGTGGCGAACAGCGGACGCAAGGCCCAGTCCGCGTCTCCGGTGGAGGTTGACCAGCCGCCGTAATACAGGTCGAATTCAGCCTTTTTCGGATCCGTGACGCTCCACAGCTTGCTATCGCGGGTACCGGAATCCATTGGCGTTACCGTGACGCGGATGCCGGCGGCGGCCAACTGCGCTTTAAGAAATTGAGCCGCCCGCACGCTGGCGGTGGCGTTGGTACACCACAATTTCAGGCTCAGGCCGTTGGGATAACCCGCCTGCGTCAACAGCGCCTTGGCTTTGGCCGGATCGTAGCTGTAGCGGGGTTCGGTCTGTTTCTGGTAAAACTGTACCCGCTCGGGAATGGCGGAAGTGGCCGGGGTACCCATGCCGGCGAAAACCACTTTCAGCCACAGATTGCGATCGACCGCATAGTTCAGGGCTTGCCGCACGCGGGTATCGGCAAGGGCTTTTTTACTGTTATTCACCGCCAGGTAATAGAGATAGATGCCGGGATCGCGCTGAATGCTTAGCTTGTTGTCTTCCCGCACGCTGTTGACCAGATCGGAGGGCAGCGGAAAAATGGCGTCCGCCTGGCCCGATTTAAGCGCCGCGACACGGGTGGCGTCTTCCGGGCTGGGACTGAAGATCACGTTATCCACTTTCGGCCAGCCTGCCCGCCAATAATGATCATACTTGGCCAGGCGCACGGCTTTACCCGGCTGCCAACTGACGAAGGTAAACGGGCCGGTGCCGATGGGATGCAAGCGAAGCTCGGCTTCATTCGGATAGCGTTTCAGCGCGGCCGGGCTCCACATGACCGCCGATGGGTGGGCCAGGGTATTGATAAATGCGCCGAACGGCCGGTTTAGCTCGATTTTGACTTGGTCCGACGCCAGCACGGTCACTGTTTGAATCATGTTATACAGGCTATTGCGCTTGAGGCCTTTTGACTGATCGGCCAGACGATCAAGATTGGCTTTTACCGCCGTCGCGTTAAACGGCGTACCGTCCTGGAATGTGACGCCGCGGCGCAGGGTAAGCGTGAACTCGGTGGCGGCGTCGTTATGGGTATAGCCGGTGGCCAGCCAGGGAATAAGCTTCATCGCCGGGTCGAACTGGAACAGTCGCTCAAAAATACCGCTTTGTACTGAATAACTGACATTGTCCGAGGTATCTTGCGGATCCAATCCGGTAATGTCGGCATACATGGAAATGCGTAAATCCTGCGCATGGGCGAAGGCGGTAAAAAAAACGGACAGACCGAGCATAAGGGCATTAAGGCGTAAAGGTTTCATGGGGTCTCCTGATGCAAAGAAAAAGAGCTGGCGTCTTCGGCGACCCAATGTTGAGGGCCTATCCGACGGTATCGGGTTTTGGCCGCCGTCGTCGCGACGGGATAAAGCGGCGAGGGCGGCGTTATATCTTCGAACCGGCGCGTCGGTCTCCTGGCGGGATCCGCTGTCGGCACCGACGCCAGCAGACGGCGCGTATAAGGATGGGCGGGCTGGTCAAATACCGCCTGGCGGGGGCCGGATTCCACAATCCGGCCGTGATACATGACGGCGACGCGATTGGCGATACGCTCAACCACCGCCATATCGTGAGAGATAAAGATCCATGCGACGCCGGTCTTTTCCTGCAAATCCATCATCAAATTGATGACTTGGGCCTGAATGGAAACATCCAGCGCGGAAACCGCCTCGTCGGCGATAATGATTTTCGGTTGCAGGGCCATGGCGCGGGCGATGGCGATACGCTGGCGCTGGCCGCCGGAGAATTCGTGAGGGTAGCGGCGGGCATATGCCGGCGGCAGCCCCACGCTTTTCAGCAATGCCTCGACTTGCGGCGTCGCCGCGTCCAGCGATGCGGCCAGCCCGTGAAGCAAAAGCGGCTCGGCGATAGTGAAGCCGACGGTCAAGCGAGGGTTGAGCGTCGCATAAGGATCTTGAAACACCATCTGGATCTCACGGCGCAACGGCAAAAAGTCCGCCTCATCCAGCGTGGAAATCTCTTTTCCCTGAAAATAGAGGCTTTCCGCCTCGCTTTTCAACAATCGCATCAAGGCGCGGCCCGTGGTGGATTTTCCACAACCGCTTTCGCCGACGATGGCCAGGGTCTCGCCGGGCCACAGAGCGAAATCTATCTGCTCCACCGCATGCAACTGGTGGGTCGGCGCCGATAACACGCCGCTGCGCACCGGAAAATACACTTTCAGCCCACGCACATCCAGCAGGGGCTTTTCCTCATAGCGGGCGGTCATATGGCTTTCTTGCCGGCGGTCCTCCTGGCCGGGAACAGGGAAGCGCTCCGGCCAAAAGCGGTTTTTCATATCCCCCAGTTTGGGTACGGCCGCCAGCAGTGCCCGGGTATAGGCATGCCGGGGACGATGAAATATCTCCGCCACGTCGCCGTGCTCAACCACTTCGCCGCGCAGCATCACCACCACACGATCGGCCACTTCCGCCACAACGCCCATATCGTGGGTAATGAACAGCACCGACATGCCGGTTCGTCGTTGCAGCCTGGTGAGAATTTGCAGAATACGCGCTTGCACGGTGACATCAAGGGCAGTGGTCGGCTCATCGGCGATAAGTAATTGCGGTTCGCAGGCCAGCGCCTGGGCTATCATCACCCGCTGGCGCATCCCGCCGGAGAGTGAATGCGGATAGCTTTTCATGACCCGGTCGACATCGGCGATCCGCACTTCACTTAACAGGTCGCGGGCACGGGCGCGGGCGATTTTACGCGAACAGAGGCGATGGTCCAGCAACGCCTCGGTCAGCTGATCTCCCACCCGCAGCACAGGATTGAGCGAGGTCATGGGTTCCTGGAAAATCATGGCGATTTCCCGTCCCCGGCGCTGGCGGCGCTGCTCTTCCGTCAGTGTCAGCATGTCGTCCCGCCGCCCCTCGCGGCTAAGGTATTCCACGGAACCGCGATTGATCGAGGCGTTGTCGGCTAGCAAGCCCATGACCGCCAGCGACATTACCGATTTACCGGAACCGCTTTCGCCCACGACCGCCACCACCTCGCCGGCCCGGATATCCAGGGAGACCCCGTGCAACGCCTGCCGGGCGCCGTCGCGACTGGCGAAGCTAACATCCAGATCGCGAATCGAGAGTACCACCGGAGCATCGCCGTAAGCGGTGCTGGAAGAGAATGCGTCCGTCATGACATGTCCTCGCAGCGCGATAGCCGGATTGGGCCGTGTGGTTCAGTTGGAAATGGCGGGTTGCCGGCGCTTGGCCGGGAAGAGTCGCGATATCCGCTTGCCTGGTACACATCCTTTGCCTATCCCTGTTCCTTCAGGAACCGGGCTATGTCATTGATGCCGAAACGGACCGGATCGGTGGCCGGCACGCCGAATCGCGCGGCGATGGCGTCCAGATAGCCGCGCGCGTGCTGCTCGTCATGACCCGAGGTATTAATGGAAAAACCGGCCAATCGCACCTTATCGCTGGTTACGCCGGCAACCCTGAGGTTGGCGTCGACGCATTCCTCCAGGCCGACCATCGGCTGATGGGGTAAATGGCGCATGTGCGTGCGGCCCATTTCATGGCACATCACCAGCCAGTGCGGTTGGGCGCCGTGCAGCAAGCCGGTGCTGACGCCCGCGTAGGAGGGGTGAAACAAAGAGCCTTGGCCCTCGACGATATCCCAATGATCTTCCGCATTGGCGGGGGCGAGCAATTCGGCGGCGCCGGCGATAAAATCAGCGATGACGGCGTCAATGGCAATGCCCGTGCCGGCCACCAGAATACCGGTTTGCCCGGTGGCGCGAAAATCGGCCAACATGCCTAACCCGCGCATGGCGGCTTCCAGCGCCAGCGATGTGTACATCTTGCCCACCGAACAGTCGGTGCCCACCGTCAAGATACGCTTACCGCTGCGTTTTTTCCCGTTGCCCACCGTCAGCGCCGGGCGCATATGGCGAATGTCGAACAACGAGACGCGGTAGCGTTCCGCCAAAGCGCGCAGCGTCGGATCCTCGGCTAAGCGATAGTGCAGACCGCTGGCGACGTTCATCCCCGCGCGAATGGCCTCATGTACCGTGGCTTTCCAATGGGGAGGGAGAAACCCGCCGGCATTGGCGGTGCCGAGCACCAGGGTTTGCGCGCCTCGCGCCTGTGCTGCGGCAATAGTCAGCTCATCGAGTCCCAGCGACACCGTGCCGCCCGGCAGGCGCATTTCGCCAACGCACTGCTCGGGACGCCACACGGCGATGCCGCGGGCGGTTTTCGCCGCCAGAGGGTCGGTAACGTCGCCGAGAAACAGCAGGTAGGGTTGGGGAATAGTCATGGTATGTCTCAGTTGATGCGTTCAGGTGATGTTATTGACCATTTCACTTTTGCGCGCGGCAGACAAATTCCAAAATGAATGAGGGGCATAGCTTCCGGTTATGGGGACCTGGCATGGCTGCCCCGTAAAGTCGGCGCAACAAAACGCAATTGCCCGGATTTGATGCGGTTCGGTCAATGCACCTCGCCTTTTCGCCGGTTTGAAGCTGGCGAGTATTTTGCATAGTTTTTTTGCCTGAGTGTGGTATACGTTTTTTGACGTGTGGTTAATGGGCTTGCAGCGAGTTTCCGTTTGTCTCGCCGGAATTCGGATTCATGGAGGGGTATTCCATGCGGCTACGCCATATCGAAGTTTTCCAGGCCATCGTACAAACCGGCACCATTAGCGCCGCCGCGCGAATGTTGAACGTTTCCCAGCCCAACATCAGCCGCGTGCTGAACCATGCGGAACAACAATTGGGTTTTACGTTGTTCGAACGCGGCGCCCAGGGGCTTTGCGCGACGGAGGAAGCCCGTCAGTTGATGCCGCTGGTGGACGATCTTTATTGTCGTTTGCAGGCAATCGACACGATGACGGAAAATCTTCGCCGGACCCGGTGCGAGACGGTTAGGCTTGGCGCGGCCCATGCCTTTGGCCAGATGATTGTCGCGCCGGCGCTGGTGGCGTTTCATCGGCAGGCGCGCAGCGTCAACGTGGAGTTGGTGACCGAACATTTCGCCACGCTATGTCAGAATATTCTTCAACGGGAACTGGATTTCGCGCTGGTGTTCGGCCAGCAGGTGCCGATGGATCTCCTGGCCGAGCCTTTGTTTCAATCCACTATGGTTGCGGTGCTGCCAAAGAACCATGCGCGCAACGATCCCGTGTCGCTAAAGTGGCTGTGCGACAATAATTTGCTGATGATGCAACAGCAGGATCCGCTGGGTCAGGTGTTGCACCGGGCTCTGCGGCTCAAGGGCTTGCAACCGGCGGTATCCCTGTCGATTAAAACGTATTCGGTGATAGCCGATATGGTGCTGGCCGGCGGGGGGACAGGGATCGTGGATCTGTTCACCGCCTGCCGCTACGCCGATCAGTTGAAAATCCTGCCTGTCGATCAGCCCTTGCCCTTCGAGGTCATGATCATCGGCCGCCGCGACACGCCACCGTCCCGGGAAGCGCTCAGGTTGAAGAAGGTGCTCAAGCAGACATTTCGCGCGCAGGCGTTACGCTATTCGGCGATGTTGCACTGTGCCCCCGTCGAGTTGGGCACGCCTGAAACCGCGCTATTGTCCGCTAACCGCTAACCGCTAACCGCTTATCATTACCCGCCATTCGGCCTTTCGTCGCGCGCTATGCGGTTCGGTTACGCCGCTGACCGGTCCCTTTATCGTCTTCGCCGCGCGCCGCGCGGGCCGGCTCCTCCGCTGGCCGGCCGCTTTGTCGCCTTTGGCGCGCGTCGCCCGCCCACTTTTACCGCATTGCGCCATCATGGTGCCCTATTAGGGTGCAATAACCCGATGAAAGAATACTCAACCTAGGAAAATGAAGGGATTAACTAACGGCATGTTTTTTGCTATCCCATTTAGTGAGACCGAGTCCTATTTTATGAGATAGCTGTCATGTCCATTTTGGAAACCACCGCTCGAATATTGCAATTGATGGCCGAACGTCAGGGGGGGATACGTGTCAGTGACGTCATCACCCACCTGGGAATGCCGAAAAGCACCGCCTCGCGGGTTATGAGCCAACTCGAATCCTACGGCTATCTGGAAAAAGACGAGGCGCAAGGCGGTTTTTTGCCCGGACCGCTGTTGCTGGCAGCCGCCCATCAGGCCGGCCGCCAACTGACGCTTAGCGATCATGTCGATGGCGCGCTGCGCGTATTGTGCGAACGCACCGGCTATACCGGCTATATCTCCATGCTCGACAACCAAGAAATTTTGGTGCTGCGCGTCATCCACGGGCGCCAGGCGCTACCGGTCGTTACCTGGCCGGGATCGCGCTCGCCGGCCTGGGGAACCTCCACCGGCCGCGCGCTGCTGGCGCGTTTGTCCGATGAACAATTGCATGATTTTTTCACCAGCCCCCGGGTGGTTTCGCAACTCAGCGGCGGGCGATTGGACGCCGATTCCCTCAGGGCGTCGGTGCTGCGCGTCCGCGCCGACGGTTACGCTTGCGCCGTCAATGAATCGGTGGCCGATACCGCTTCGGTAAGTTGCGCCGTGGGCGACCCCGCTACCCATGAGGCGGTGGCGTTCTGCCTTTCGTTTCCCCAATCGCTCGCCACGCCGGAAGAATTACGGCGTCTCGCCGCGCTACTGAGCGAAGCGGCCCAGGCCATAGCCCGAAAAACCGGCGATAAGCGGGTTATTCATCATTCTTAACGTTTTGCCCAGATCAGGAGAATTACCGTGAGTCAGACCGCTCATTCCGAAACCGCGCACGATGGCGGTCAAGCGCATCCGAGCAGTTTCGCGCCCGCAACGCTGTTGCTTTTGCTGGCGCTCAGCGTGTTTGGCGCCATTATCGGCGTACAACTGCTTACCACGTTGGGTGTGACGCCCAATACGTCCATTATCGGGGCCATGGCGGCGATGATCATCGCCCGCATTCCCCTACGCTGTTTTGTCCGCTATCGCTCGGTGCATGTTCAGAACCTGGCTCAAAGCGCCACATCGGCCGCCACCTTCGGCGCGGCCAATTCGCTGTTGCTGCCCATCGCCGTGCCCTGGCTGTTCGGCCGGCAGGATATGGTGATGCCGATGTTCCTCGGCGCGGCGCTGGCGATGCTGCTGGACGGTTATCTGCTTTATCGATTATTTAATACGCGCATCTTCCCGGCCGAAGGCGCCTGGCCGCCCGGAATTGCCGCGGCGGAATCCATTAAGGCCGGCGATCAGGGCGGCAAGCAGGCGGCGTTGCTCGGCACCGGCATCGTTATCGGCGCCATCGGTTCCTGGTTCAAATTTCCCATGGCGGCCATGGGAACCGCGTTTATCGGCAATATCTGGGCGCTGGCGATGCTGGGCGTCGGCTTTTTGCTGCGCGGCTATTCCCAGTCGTTGTTCGGCATAGATATCAATAAACTGTACATACCCCATGGCGTCATGGTGGGCGCCGGGGTGGTGGCTTTGTTCCAGATAATCAAATTGATTCGCCGCAACAGCGCGACGCAGCCGGCGCCGGACGAGACGAAACCGCTATCGGTTGAACAGGACGCCGAAATCGGCAAGGCCATTCGCTTCGGCGCGCTGGGATTTGTGGCGATTTCGGCGCTGGTCGCCTTCGGCGGCGGGCTTTACGCCCATATATCCTGGCCATGGCTGTTGGCGTTTGTGATCTATGCCGCTTTTGCCGCCTTTCTGCACGAAATGATAGTGGGACTGGCCGCCATGCATTCCGGCTGGTTTCCGGCCTTCGCTGTGGCGTTAATCACTTTGCTGATCGGCATACTGATCGGTTTCCCGCCCGAGGCGTTAGCGCTGCTGTGCGGATTTTCCGCCGCCACTGGTCCGGCTTTCGCGGATATGGGATACGATTTGAAAGCCGGCTGGATCCTGCGGGGCAAAGGGCGGCTCAGCCATTTCGAGCTGGAGGGCCGTCGCCAGCAACTGTTGGCGGCGATGCTGGCTTTCGTGGTGGCCATACCGGTGGTGCTGTTTATCTTTCACGATTATTTCGCCAAAGGGTTGGTACCGCCGGTGGCGAAAGTGTATGTGGCGGCCATTAACGCCGGAGTCTCGACAAATATCGCCACATCCCTGCTGTTATGGGCCATTCCCGGCGCCATTATCCAGCTGGTCGGCGGCACGGGCCGCCAGATGGGGGTACTGCTGGCCACCGGCTTGCTGATTAACAACCCGCTGGCCGGTTGGGCGGTAATGATCGGTATCGCCATTCGCGCCCTGGTCTTGCGCATGGGCGGCGAATCGGCGCGAAACAAAATCGAAGTACTGGCCGCCGGCCTCATTGCCGGCGACGCGCTGTTCGGTTTCTTCCATTCCGTTTTGCCGGGCGGCAAAAAGTCGTGACGACACATTAGGATAATCATTATGAGCTTACAACAAACATTGCAGGTCTTTGAATTGCTTGATAGCGCCCATGCCAGCGGCGAAAAGGTCAAAAACCTGCTGGAAGGCTACCCTTTCGTCCAGGTCAGCGTGAAAAGGATCGAGGGACCGAAAGGCGGTACGGATTTCGTGAAAATCGTCATTCCCGGCTCTCGGGGCAAACGCGGCGGCGGCGACGCGCCGACCCTGGGTATTGTCGGTCGCTTGGGCGGCGTCGGCGCTCGTCCGGGACGTATCGGGCTGGTTTCCGATGCCGATGGCGCGATAGCCGCTGTCGCCAGCGCGCTGAAACTGGCTGAGATGCATCGTCAGGGGGATACCCTGCCGGGCGATGTCATCGTGACCACGCATATCTGCCCGGATGCGCCGACCCGTCCCCACGAACCTGTCGATTTCATGGATTCGCCGGTGAGAACCGAAGACATGAACGAGCAAGAGGTCGCTGGGGAAATGGATGCCGTGCTGTCTATCGATACCACCAAAGGCAACCGTATCGTTAATCACAAAGGCTTTGCCGTTTCGCCCACGGTCAAGGAAGGATATATTCTGCGCGTCTCAGAGGACCTGTTGCGGATAATGGAAATGACCACCGGCCAATTGCCGGTGACATTTCCTATCACCACGCAGGATATTACCCCCTATGGCAACGGGGTATATCATTTGAACAGTATTCTTCAGCCATCCATCGCCACCCGCGCGCCGGTGGTCGGCGTGGCGATCACCGCCGTCGGCGTCGTACCGGGCTGCGGCACGGGCGCCAGCCATGAAACGGACATCGCCCTGGCCTGCAAATACGCCGTCGAAGTGGCCAAAGAATTTACCCGAGGCACGTGCCGGTTTTATGATGAAGATGAATATCAGCGCCTGATCGACCTTTACGGTTCGCTGGCGCATTTGCAAAAACGTCAAACGAGGGACTGATATGGCCATAGGGAAGATCGGGACGTTGACCATCGGCCAGGCGCCTAGAAGCGATATCACCCCCATTCTTGACGCGGCGCTGCCAGGACATATCGCCTGTCTGCACGCCGGCGTGCTGGATGGTTTGGATGACGAGGCTATCGCCGCCCGTTTCGCCCCCCGTCCCGGGGATGCCTTGCTGACATCGCGGCTGCTGGACGGCCGCGCCGTGGTGATGGGCAAACCGGCGGTGGGCGTGGCCGTGCAGCAAAAGATCCATTGGCTGGCAGCGCAGGGCTGCCAGATTATCATCTTGCTCTGCACGGGGGAATTTCAGGGGCTCAGTTGCGAAAACGCCTGGCTTATCGAGCCGGATCAGCTCTTGCCGCCCACGCTGAACGCATTGGTGGGATCGCGCCGCGCCGGTATTCTGGTTCCCTTGGCCGCGCAGATCGCCAGTGAAGAGACAAAATGGCGGGGTGCGAAAGTCCCGCCGGTCTTTGCCGTCGCGTCGCCCTATACCGCCGGCGAGGCGGACGTGGCGGCGGCGGCCCGCGCGCTGGCCGAACAAGGCGCCGAGCTGATCGTCGCCGATTGCATCGGCTATACCGGCTGGCACCGGGAAATCTGCGCGCGCCAGGTCACGCAACCGGTTATTCTGTCCAATCGGCTATTGGCCGATTTGGTGAGAAACCTGCTCTGAAATACACGCCAAGGGAGGAGAAAATGGATCTGTTGTTATTAAGTAATTCCGTGTTGCCGGGTTCCGGTTATCTGGAGTACGCCTTGCCGACGCTAAAAGCGCATTTGGCCGGGCGCCGCAAGGTCACGTTCATTCCCTTCGCCGGAGTGACCCAGACCTGGGACGATTACGCCGACAAGGTCGCCCGGTCGCTGGCGGAACTGGATTTGACCCTAAAACCCCTTCATGCCGAGGCGAATCCGCGCGAGGCGATCGCGTGGGCGGACGTCATTATGGTGGGCGGCGGCAATACGTTCAATCTGCTGAAAAATTGCCGCGAGCGCGGGTTGCTGTCGCCCATTCGCCAAGCGGTCCGGCGGGGCGCGTTGTACGTAGGCTGGAGCGCCGGCGCCAATCTGGCTTGTCCGACTATCCGCACCACCAACGACATGCCGATTACCGATCCGGGCGGCCTGGATGCGCTGGATCTCGTTCCGCTGCAAATCAATCCGCACTTTACCAATGCGTTGCCGGCCGGACACCAGGGGGAGACCCGCGAGCAACGTCTGCGCGAACTGCTGGTTGTGGATCCGCAGTTGGACATCATCGGTCTGCCGGAAGGCGGTTGGATCTCGGTACAAAACGATCATGCGCGGCTGGGCGGCGGTAAACCCGCGTGGCTATTTAAAGCCGGCGAGCCGGCCGCGTCCCTGGCCGCTGATCACGTCTTTTTCTAACAGGAGTGGAAAATGCTGGGAATCATCCGCGTATTGACCCATGACGATCCGCGTTTCATCGAAGAGCACGGACGCCTCATAGGTCAGGAGTATGGCATCGAATCCATCAGCCGCTGTATTCCCGATCAACGCCGCGGCATTTTCGATGCGCAAAGCGAGGCGATAGCGGTGCCGAAAATTATCGATCTCGGCAGCGCGTTGGAAGCCGAAGGTTGCGACGCGCTCTTTCTGAGTTGCGCCGCGGATCCCGGTCTGACGGCGCTGCGCCAGGCAGTATCGATTCCCGTGGTCGGCGCGGGCAGCGCGGCGGCCGGTATCGCCGGGATGCTGCGGCGTCCGGTGGCGGTGATGGGGATAGGCGCGCGGGCGCCCGCGCCGTTTCGCGCGTTGTTGGGACAAGATGTCCCCTATGCCCGGCCGCGGGGGGTATCCAACACCACTGATCTGCTCAGCGAGGCCGGGCGCGAGCAGGCGTTGATTTGCGCCGATACCCTCTACAAGGAGGGCGCGGAAGTGATCGCCTTTTCCTGCACCGGTTTATCCACCATTGCGCTGGCGGATGCGATTCGCTCGCGACTGGGAAAAATTGCCATTGATGCCGTAAGCGCGGCGGGATTATTCCTCAGTCAGTTGGCGCCGGCGGCGCGTTAACTCTCTTTAGTTGTCCTTCCCACCGTTGGCCCCATCGCCGCGGTCACTCCGGCCCATGGCCTCCCCCTCCCGGGGACGCCCGCCACCAACGCGCCGCCAAGGCGGGGCGGCCGGGTCCCGCTGTCCTGGGTTGTCGTCGCCACAGGCTGATGTTAGTATCTGGCTGTAAAGACATATGGACGGTTACACGGCTGGATGTTCAAAATGAACAGCCAGTCCGCGAAGGGAGAACAAAAGCAATGACGATACCTGCGCAATTGGCCGAACTGGTGGATGCCTGCCGATGGATCGGCGGGCGGGGCTGGTGTCCCGCCACGGGCGGCAATATGTCGGTGCGGCTGGACGCGCTGCGCTTTCTTATCAGCGAGTCGGGCAAGGATAAGGGCGGTCTGGCGGCCGGGGATTTCCTGCCGGTGGATCTTGAGTCCCTCCAGTCGCTGGATCAGCGCAAACCCTCGGCGGAAACCCCGCTACACGGCTTGATTTATCGACGCGATCCCTCTGTGGGCGCGATATTGCATACCCATTCGGCGCCCGCTACCACGCTTTCCCGCCATGAAAGCCGAGATGAACTGACGCTGGTCGGCTATGAAATGCAAAAATCCCTCAGCGGCGTGACCAGTCATCACACCCCCGTGCATATCGCGATATTCGATAACGATCAGGATATGGCCGCGCTGGCGGAACGGGTTGCCTTGCGCGCCGCTCGGCGGGAGCTGCGCCACGGTTTCCTGGTGCGCGGCCACGGCGTGTATTGCTGGGGCAGGGACGTCGGCGAAGCCCGGCGCCATTTGGAGGGGCTGGAGTTTTTGTTTCAGTGCGAGTTGCAGCGCCGTTTGCTGGGGGTGGAATGATCAAGGCCGTCGTCACCGATATTGAAGGCACCACCAGTGATATCCGCTTTGTGCATCAGGTCCTTTTTCCCTATGCCCGCCAACGGCTGGTGGAGTATTTACGTCGGCATGCCCATAAGCCGGAGACGGCGGCGGCGCTGGACGAACTGCGTCGCGAACTGGCGCGTCCCAAGGCCGATCTGGCCGAATTGTGCCGTGCTCTGTTTGATTTTATGAATGAAGACCGTAAATCGACCGCCCTTAAGGCGCTCCAAGGCCAGATTTGGCGGGAGGGCTACCGCGCCGGGGATTTCCAGGGACATGTTTACACCGATGTGGCGCCTTGTCTGAGACAGTGGCGGCGACAGGGCCTGGCCTTGTACGTTTATTCCTCCGGGTCGACCGAGGCGCAGCAATTGCTGTTCGGCCATAGCGAGTCGGGGGATTTGCGGCCGCTGTTCAGCGGATATTTCGATACCCGCGCGGGGGCCAAACAGCAGGAGACGTCTTACCGGAATATCGCCGGGCAAGTGCGGTTATCCCCCGCCGATATCCTGTTTCTCTCGGACAGCGAACAGGAGCTGGATGCCGCAAGGGCCGCCGGTTGGCGGACCTGCCAACTGATCCGGGATAAAACCGTTTCAAGCGGTCGGCATCCCTGGGTTAGGCAATTCAATCAAATTGACACGGGGGACGATACCCGATGAGCGCATTGACCATTTACACCGATACCGATGCCGGCCGGCCGGTTTGGCACAGCCGGGACGCCGACGCCATACGCCGGGAACTCAATGCCGTGGGCGTGCGTTTCGAACGCTGGCGGGCCGATCGGCAGTTGGGCGACAATCCGGACCCGTCGACGGTACTGGCGGCTTATCGTCATGCCATCGAAAAGCTGGTGGCGGAAAAAGGCTATCAAAGCTGGGATGTCATCAGCATGCGGGCGGATCATCCCCAGCGTGAGGCCCTGCGGGCCAAATTTCTTGCCGAACATACCCACGGAGAGGACGAAATACGGTTTTTCGTCGAGGGTGCGGGTTTGTTTTGCTTGCACATCGGCGGAAAAGTGCTGCAAATATTGTGCGAGAAAAACGATTTGATATCGGTACCGGCGGGGATGCCCCACTGGTTCGATATGGGCGCCGAACCGCATTTTACCACCATCCGCGTGTTTGATAATCCCGAGGGCTGGGTGGCCCGCTTTACCGGGGACGCCATTGCCGAGCATTACCCGCGCCTAGGGATCTGATTCCGCTGGCGCATTTCCTACCCCTGCGCCGGCACGGGCCCCATGCCGGTCGGCGTGCATGAAATGCCTCACACCGTCCCTTATTGCCGGCGATGGCGTAATGCCCCCGCCAGAACCTGCGCGGGCGTAACGATGCCGGTATCCAGGACCCAGGCATCAATCAGGGCGGCGGGCGTGATGTCGAACGCCGGGTTATAGACCTCGGCGTCGGCCGGCGCCCAGCGGCAACGGCCGAAAGCGCCGGCCACGCCGGTCACTTCTTCGGCATCGCGCTGCTCAATGGGGATGGCGCCGCCGTCGGCGCAGTCCGGATCATGGGTGGTGTGCGGGGCGGCGACATAAAAGGGGATGTGATGGAATCGGGCCAGCACGGCCAGGTTATAGGTGCCGATCTTATTGGCCACATCGCCGTTGGCGGCTATCCGGTCCGCGCCGACCCATACGGCGTCGATTTCGCCGCGCGCCATAAGACCGGCCGCCATGCCATCGCAGATTAGGGTATAAGGGATGCCGAGTTGCCCCAATTCCCAGGCGGTCAGACGCCCGCCTTGCAGCAGCGGGCGGGTTTCATCCACCCAGACCCGTTTTACATTGCCCTGTTCATGGGCCAGGCGTATAACGCCCAATGCGGTGCCGATGCCGGCGGTGGCCAGGCCGCCGGTGTTGCAATGGGTTAATAACCGGCTGCCGGGTTTGACCAGTGCGGCGCCGTGCCCGGCAATGGCGCCGCACTGGCCGCGATCTTCCTCCACCAATCGCCAGGCTTCGCGGCACATGGCGGCGGCGTAATCCTCCGCTGTCAGCGCCCGGCCCATCCGTGCAAGGTTGTTCATCAGATTGACCGCGGTCGGCCGCGCCTCTTGCAAGTCCGTCAGGGCCGTCTGCAAATCCGCCCGGGATAGCCCCTTTTGCGCCAGCAGCGCCAGCAACAGGCTGGCGGACAGGCCGATAAGCGGCGCGCCGCGCACTCTGAGCGCGCGGATATGCGCCACCAGTGCCTGCGCGTCGGCGACGGGGTGCCAGGTTTGTTGCTGCGGCAACGCCTGCTGGTCCAATACCCACATCCGGTCATCCTGAACCCGCAGGGCGGTGGTAGAGATGTTCTGCATCAGAGGTTAAATCCTTTTGGGTTGTTGCTTTCAGAAGATCATTTTGCCAACATGACGTAAAGATGTATAGACGTCTATACGTATGAGCAAGGAGCCGATATGTCTGATTATCACACCTTTTCTCCCCAGGATGCGCTGAGTTACGCCAAGCGTCATGGCGGCCTGGAGAATCCGGAAACCCTGCACAGCGCCGAAGAAATCGGCGACGGCAATCTCAATCTGGTGTTCCGCATCCTTGATGCACAAGGCGTCAGCCGGATGATTGTCAAACAGGCTGTGCCTTACGTGCGCTGCGTCGGCGAATCTTGGCCGCTAACACTGGATCGCGCCCGTATTGAGGCGGAAACCCTGCGAATGCATGGCGGATTTTGTCCGTTGCATACCGTCAATGTACTACACCATGATGCGGGGCTGGCGGTCATGCTCCAAGAAGATCTTTCCGATCACGTTATCTGGCGGCGGGAACTGCTGGCAGGGCGCCATCACCCGCGGACTGTCCGCCAATTGGGAGAATATCTGGCGCGGACGCTCTTTCATACCTCGGATTTTTACCAGCCGCCCGAGGAGAAAAAAACATCGATCGCCCGCTTCACTAATCCGCAGATGTGCCGAATCACCGAAGATCTGTTTTTCACCGATCCTTATATCGGCCATGTCCGCAATGTCTACGAACCGGCGCTGGCCGAGACAGTGGCAAGGCTTAAGGGCGATCATGAGCTCAAGCTGGCGGTGGCGGCGCTTAAACACGTGTTTTTGACCAAGACGGAAGCGCTGCTGCACGGTGATTTGCACAGCGGCTCGATTTTCGTCGCCGGAAACAGTCTGAAAGTGATTGATGCGGAGTTCGGTTTCTATGGGCCGATGGGTTTCGATATCGGCACCGCCATGGGCAATCTGCTGCTGAATTATTGCGGTTTGCCGGGATTGCTGCCGTTACGGGAAGCGGCTGCCTGCCGGGAACAACGGTTGCAGGATACGCGAGAGCTTTGGCAGTCTTTCGCCGAAGGCTTTCAATCGCTGGCGGCGGAGACCACCCGGGATCTCACTTTGGCCGAACCGGAATACGTGCAATATTTTCTGCGCCGGGTGTGGGCTGATGCGCTGGGCTATGCCGGCACCGAGTTGATTCGCCGGACCATCGGGCTTGCCCATGTGGCGGATCTGGATGACGTGGCCGATGCCGCCATGCGCCACGAATGCAAGCGACTTGCCGTTAAATTGGGCAGGATGCTTATCCTGGGTGCGCCGCATATCGGCGACATTCCCGCCCTGATAGCCCGCGTCCGGCAGACCGGTTAGCGTAGGCCCGCCGCCGCCAGCCTGTGGTTTCCCGTTTTCTTTCCTATACTCATAGAGCTCGAACAATTTCAGCCGCACTGCGGCGGCATGCGGATAAGCCCCGGTATTGATGAATACCCTCGTGCTTCACGATCCCGCGATGTCAACCCTCTGACAAGAAGGATAAGGAATGAAAATTTTTCTCTGGATCATCGCCATCATCTTCATTGTCGGTCTGCTGACCATCACGGGTGTTCTCAAACTGATCTTTTAGGTCCGCGGCATCGCTTTGCCTGCCTCGGGGGAAGACCCGGCCAGGCAAAGCGGCGCGGACGGCGATGTGACTTCTCCCCCGAAAAGGGGGAACCGGCACCCATTGTCCCTGGCAAAAGGGCTTATTGCTGTTGGGAAGCCAGGCAACGATGTCGCTTTTTCTCGTCCTTCATGGTCAGCAACAGTAGAAAAACCGCCAGGATGCAACCACTTATCATGACGATAAATCCGCCGTCCCAGCCGAAGTAATCCACCGTATAGCCCACGATGGCGCTGGCCGCCACCGAGCCGCCAAGATAGCCGAACAAACCGGTGAAACCCGCAGCGGTACCGGCGGCTTTTTTGGGCGCCAGCTCCAGCGCGTGCAGGCCTATCAGCATAACCGGACCGTAAATCAGGAAGCCGATAATCACCATACAGATCATATCCAAACCGGGATTGCCGGCCGGATTAAGCCAGTAGACCACCGTGGCGATCGTTACCAGCGTCATGAAAAACACCCCTGTGGCGCCGCGGTTGCCCTTAAAGATTTTATCCGACATCCAACCGCACAACAGGGTGCCGGGTATGCCGGCGTACTCGTAGAAAAAATAGGCCCAGGAAGATTTGTCCAGCGTGAATTGCTTGACCTCTTTAAGATAGGTGGGGGACCAATCAAGAATACCGTAGCGCAGCAGGTAGACGAATACATTGGCCAGCGCGATATACCATAACAGCTTGTTGGGAAGGATATACTGGATGAGGATCTGCCGGGTGGTCAGTTCCCGTTCGGCGTGATCCGCATCATAATGGTCCGGATAATCGTTTTTGTATTCCTCAATGGGCGGCAAACCGCAGGATTGAGGCGTATCGCGCATCAGCAGCAGCGCGGCCAGCGCGATAAGCATCGCCGCCAATGCGGGCAGATACAGCGCGCTGCGCCAGTCGCTAAACCAGGCCATACCCAGCAATAGCAGCAGCGGCGGAATGCCGCCGCCGACATTATGGGCGCAATTCCAGGCGGAAACGACGGTTCCGCGTTCCTTATGCGACCACCAATGGACCATAATGCGGCCGCAGGGGGGCCAGCCCATGCCCTGAAACCAGCCGCAAATGAAAAGCAGGGAGAACATTACGGCAATGCTGGAGGTGGCCCAGGGCACCAAACCCATGAACAGCATGACTGCCGAGGCCAGCAGTAAACCGGCCGGCAGGAAAATTCGCGGATTGGAACGGTCGGAAATCGAGCCCATGACAAACTTGGCTATGCCATACGCCAGCGAGACGGCAGACAAGGCGATGCCCAGATCACCCTTGGAGAACCCTTGTTCAACAAGATAAGGCATCACCAGGGAAAAATTTTTTCTTACCAGATAATACGCGGCATAACCAAAAAAAATACCGCAAAAGATTTGCCAGCGCAGACGGCGATAAAGGGGGTCGACCCGCTGTGCCGGAACACGGGGTTTATGAGTGGCGGGCTTGAAAAAACGTAGCATCTTCTCTCCGATTTCGCGGTTAAAACATCTTTAGTCACCCGGATGCCAGCGTTACGACGGCTATCCTGTCCGCCATACCGGCGGCGCATTCCCGCAAAAACGCGTCCGGCCCGTTATTGGGCCGAGCGTCCGGGTTGAGGCGGCGAAAGTATGACTTAGGGAAAAAGTGATGTCGCCTGTTGTCATTGCAAAGGAGAGATGTTGGCCCAGGCATGTTCCAATGGTGATAGAAAATGAGGCTTTATTGATAAATACCACACAGCCCTTATGGCTTATGCCTTAAATACATCGAGTCGTATCGCGGCGGCAAGCGAGCAAGTCTCCAGGAGCATAGCTGACGATGTGACCGGGGTGAGCGAACGCAGCCAACAAAGAGGCAACGTGACGTATGACAAGTATAAACGGCGGGTTTGAGTTTAAGACCGCAGTCGCTTCCGCGCATCGGCGCCGGACGACGTCTCTCTGGACGCCAGGGCGCTAAACGGCCCAATGACCGCATGGCGTCCGGTCCCGGATAGCGTCAGCGCGACGGCCCGACGCAAATATCGGCCAGGCTTCGCCACCAGGAAGCGACCTGACGTAGGGATGATTGCCGCCGCATATGGCCGGCGGCCTGGTCCGGCCGACGCTCTGCGGCGGAGACCGCGATATGCGGCCCTTGATACTGAAGACATTGATGTTGCCGGCGGATGCGGGCCAGCGCTGGCCTGGCCAGCGGGTTGTTCCCGACGTCTATCTGGCTGTGCGGACCAAGGTGGCGCCACTGGACGGGGATATCGGTGAGACGGTTGTCGCGCAGAGAGATGATATCCATCCCGGTAGGCCAACGCGGGGGCAAACGGTCCAAACTGTTCCGATCCGCCCGTAAAACCTTAAGGCATGACGGCAATGTGACGGGCAGGCGTTTCAGTTTGTTCATTTCCGCCGTCAGCACGACCAGCATATCCGGCAGGCCATCGGGCAGGCGGCTCAGACAATTGAACCCGGCATGCAGTTCCCGCAAAGACCAGGGGAGCTTCTCGGGTAATCTGCGCAGCCGGTTGCGGCTGACGATAATTTTTTTTAACCCCGACGGAAGCCCATCCGGTAAAGATTCAAGCTGATTATGGCAAAGATTGAGATCTTTTAATTCCCGCGGCAGCCGGCTGGGCAGGGTGAGGAGCTGATTATGGCCGGCATCCAGAAATTGCAGCATGGCGGGCAGCGTTTCCGGCAGGCTATTTAGCCTGTTACCGCTAATGTCCAGGGAACGCAATAAAGGCGGCAATGCCGGCGGCAGACTGCTTAACTGCAACGACGCCAGCGAGAGATGGGCCTCATTCATATTCAGACACAGTATCAGTTTATCCACCGCTCTGCGGCGATAAGGTTCTTCTTGTACAGTGGATTGTTGCAGCCAGCGGCGCCAAGCGAACATTGCCGCCAGCGAAGCGTGTTCGGGGGGATTATCCGATTGCGCGTGAAATAAGGCGGGGGAATTACAGGCTATTTTCATAAAACACCTTCCAATGTGATAACGCTTTTCCTGATATACTGTTTCAAACATCCCTAGGGATATCTCTTGTTGCCGGCATAGGCACAGGACACGCGGCGCTGAAATTTCAACCTCCGAAATATCCGCTCCGGTTTTATTCCCGTCATACGTCAAGCCGCCCCATTGTCGGCCGCGGTCGTTTCCCCCCGGTCACAGCATCGGCTATGCTCCTGGGGAGACATAAGAGACATCCGTGATAATCTTCTCCGGGATAACTGTCGACTGTTGCGAACAAGGATAGTTTTATTCGAAAAGGCTAAGCCGGGAACCGATGAAATAGGCTAAACAGTCGGATAAAAGACTATTTATGTCAATAAATTAGTTATAAATAACTTTGATTTATGCTCGTCACATCCGTTGGCGGCCGCCGGCCGGTGAAAATTTCAATGGCCGGCGGCGGGCAAGGTATTACGGTAACCTGAATTTTGTCAAGAAAGCATCAATCATTACGCTTTTCGAGTATATGGAAAGTCACGTCCATCACGTCGTTTTTAATGCGGGCGCGATGGGCGTCCATATGCGGCGCTTGCTGATGCTGTTCGAGATGGCGAATGCTTTTCCATTGTTCCAGCATAAAAATGGAATCGGGGGCGGTTTTACGCCACGGCACCTGCGCCCTATAGTCCACCAACAACGTGTATTCGCCGCAACCATCCTCAGCCAATACATCGGGTCGGATAGACTGAATAGCGGCCAGAACCGCGTCGCGTCGTCCCGGTTTCACCTTGATTTCTGCAATTACCGTGATCATTACTTCCTCTGTCTTTGGAATAAATGGGCGCCTTTTAGTTAAGCAAAGGCGCGGCTGAGATGCCCGCGGTATTTTATAATGTCTTGCTCTGTTTGTGGTTATTTTCTGGCGCCTGGCCCGCAGGCGATGAACCCCTGTGACAGTCATGTACCGGATAGGGTAGTATCATGGCGTAAATCCATAGACCCGGAGGGCGGTACGCGCCCGTTCGGACGGCGGTAAAGAGGAAAGAACACACAATGAGTGATTTGGCCCATGACGGCGCGGAACGCTTGGCGCTGCATAAATTCACTGAAAACGCCTACCTTAACTATTCCATGTACGTGATCATGGATCGGGCCTTGCCTTATATCGGTGACGGGCTCAAGCCAGTGCAGCGCCGTATCGTTTACTCGATGTCGGAGCTGGGGCTGAACGCGAGCGCCAAATACAAAAAGTCGGCGCGCACGGTGGGCGACGTACTGGGTAAATATCATCCTCATGGCGATAGCGCCTGTTACGAGGCCATGGTGCTGATGGCCCAGCCTTTCTCCTACCGTTACCCGCTGGTGGATGGCCAGGGCAACTGGGGGGCGCCGGACGATCCGAAGTCTTTCGCCGCCATGCGTTATACCGAATCCCGCCTCTCCAAATATGCCGAACTGTTGCTCGGCGAGCTGGGGCAAGGCACAGTGGACTACGCCCCCAATTTCGACGGCACGCTGCAAGAGCCGAAAACCCTGCCGGCGCGCCTGCCCAATATCCTGTTAAACGGCACCACGGGTATCGCCGTCGGCATGGCCACCGATATTCCGCCCCATAATCTGCGCGAGGTCGGCGCCGGCGTCATCGCCTTATTGGAAAAACCATCCGCGACGCTGGAAGATATCCTGCAACACATCCATGGTCCTGATTTCCCCACCGATGCCGAAATCATTACGCCGCGCGACGAAATGCTCAAAATGTACCAAAGCGGGCGCGGGTCGGTGCGTATGCGCGCCGTTTGGAAAATCGAAGACGGCGAGGCGGTGATAACCGCCTTGCCCCATCAAGTTTCCGGCGCCAAGGTGCTGGAACAGATTGCCGCACAGATGCGGGCGAAAAAGCTGCCGCTGGTTGAGGATTTGCGCGATGAGTCGGATCATGAAAATCCGACCCGGCTGGTGGTGGTGCCCCGTTCCAATCGGGTGGATCTGGAACAGGTGATGAACCACCTGTTCGCCACCACGGATCTGGAACGCAGCTATCGCATCAATATGAACATGATAGGTCTTGACGGCCGTCCGGCGGTAAAAAACTTGCTGGAAATCCTCAGCGAATGGCTGTCCTATCGCCGGGTAACGGTGCGGCGCCGTTTAAACTTCCGCCTGGAAAAAGTCCTGCGACGTTTGCATGTGCTTGAGGGTTTGCTGGTCGCCTACCTGAATCTGGACGAGGTCATCCATATCATCCGCACCGAGGATGAGCCCAGACCGGTTCTCATGCGGCGATTCGCGCTAAGCGAAACCCAGGCCGACGCCATTCTAGATTTGAAATTGCGCCATTTGGCCAAGCTGGAGGAAATGAAAATCCGCGGCGAACAGGCGGACCTGGAAAAGGAACGGGAACGTATCCAGGGCATCCTGGCGTCGGAGCGTAAACTCAACAACTTGCTGAAAAAGGAAGTGGAGGCGGATATCGCCGCCTACGGCGACCCGCGCCGGTCGCCCCTGGTGGAACGCGACGAAGCCAAGGCCCTCGGTGAAAACGAGCTGGTGCCTTCCGAGCCGGTGACGGTGGTGCTTTCCACTATGGGCTGGGTGCGCAGCGCCAAAGGCCATGATATCGACCCCAATGCCCTCAGCTATAAATCCGGCGATAAATTCCTTTCAGCCGCGCGCGGCAAAAGTAATCAGCCGGTGGTGTTCATCGACTCCACCGGCCGCAGCTATGCGCTGGAGCCTTCCACCCTGCCTTCGGCCAGAGGGCAGGGCGAGCCGTTGACCGGCAAACTTACCCTGCCCCCCGGCGCGACGGTGGAGCACATGCTGACCGGTGAAAGCGCCCAGCCGCTTTTGCTGGCTTCCGATGCCGGTTACGGCTTTATCTGCACCTTCGAGGATTTGGTGGCGCGCAACCGGGCCGGCAAGGCGATGCTGACACTACCGGAAAACGCCAGAGTCATGCCGCCGCTCTGGGTCGACACGGAAATTGACGCTTTATTGCTGGCAATTACCGAAGCGGGTCGGTTATTGTTGTTCCCGCTTGTCGATCTGCCGCAACTGTCCAAAGGTAAGGGCAATAAAATCATTTCCATCCCGGCGGCGGATGCGGCGGCGGGCAAGGACCGGCTGGCATGGCTATTGTCATTGTCGACCCGGGCGTCGGTGACGTTATATGTCGGTAAACGCAAACTTACCCTGCGCCCCGAAGATTTGCAGAAATACCGAGCCGAACGGGGACGCAAAGGCACATTGTTGCCCCGGGGTCTGCAACGGATCGATCGCATCGAAGCGGACGACCCGCTGGTCGTCGCCAAGGGGGATGAAGGACAGCCGCCGTCCGTATGACGGCCCGCTCCCGCCGGCGGTCGGGCGGCGGAACGCGGTCGCCCGACGCGCTTTGCGGTTTCGCTGTCACTACGCTCAGGGAAATACCCCTGTAATTTGCCTTGTTGCCGGTATAATGGCGATGGCTGGTGGTTAAGAGGTTTCTATGTTAGCGATTATTCGCATCATACTGGTGGTGATCCTGTCCGCCTGTATCTGTCTTATCGGTCTGGTCTTCTGTTTGTTCAGCCCGCGCAACCCGCGACATGTCGCCACTTTTGGCCGCTGGTTCGGGCGCTTGGCGCCGTTGCTGGGGCTAAAGGTCGAGATCCGGTACCCGTCTTCCGTCGTTACCCGGCAAAACTGCATCTACATTGCCAATCATCAAAACAATTACGATATGGTGACCGCCGCCCGCGTCGTGCAGCCGCGTACCGTGACGGTCGGCAAGAAAAGCCTACTGTGGATCCCGCTGTTCGGCCAGTTGTACTGGCTGACGGGGAATATCCTTATCGACCGGGAAAATCGCACCAAGGCCCATGGCACGATCAACGCGGTGGTGAATCAGATCAAAAAGAAAAATATCTCCATCTGGATGTTTCCCGAAGGCACGCGTAGCCGGGGCCGCGGTCTGCTGCCTTTCAAATCCGGGGCGTTTCATGCCGCCATTGCCGCCGGCGTGCCCATCGTGCCCATCTGTGTGTCGTCCACCGCCAATCGGATCAAGCTTAATCGCTGGTCCAACGGCCTGGTCATCGTCGAGATGCTGCCGCCGGTGGATACCAGTGCCTATAGTCGCGACAAGGTGCGGGTATTGACCGAAGACTGCCACAGAATCATGGCGGCCAAGCTGGCGGAGTTGGATGCGGAAGTGGTTGAGCGCGAAGGGCGTGCCGGCAAATAATGTCATCTTATGGATGCGCGGCCCCTCGCCGCGACATCGCAATCAGCAGCGCGGCCGAAAGTCCGCGGGTACTTAAGCCAGGTTTTAGGGGTTGCATAGAGCAGATATGTCACTCAGTCGACGACAGTTTATTCAGGCCTCGGGCATTGCGCTGTGCGCCGGCGCCGCACCGCTGAGGGCTCAGGCTTCCGGGCAACGGATCGCTCTGCCGGTGCCGCCGTTGCTGGAGTCCCGCCGTGGGCAGCCGCTTTTTCTTACGCTACAGCAGACGCACTGGGAGTTCATTCCCGGCCGGCGGGCCGCCGCCTGGGGGATTAACGGCCTCTATTTCGGCCCAACGGTGCGCGTCTTTAACGGCGACGATGTCAAGCTCATCTATAGCAATCGCCTGAACGAACCGGTTTCCATGACCGTCGGCGGGCTACAGGTGCCGGGAACGCTGGCGGGGGGCGCCGCGCGCATGATGTCGGCCAATGTGGACTGGTCGCCGGTGTTGCCTGTCCGCCAGCCGGCGTCCACATGCTGGTATCATGCCAATACCCCCAATCGCATGGCGCCGCATGTGTATAATGGTCTGGCCGGCCTGTGGCTGGTGGAAGACGATCTCGGCAAATCCCTGCCGTTGCCCAATCACTACGGCGTTGATGATTTTCCCATAATCATCCAGGACAAACGTCTCGACAACTTTGGCGTGCCTGTTTACGACCCCCCGTCCAGCGGCGGCTTTCTTGGCGATACGCTGCTGACTAATGGCGTGCAAAGCCCTTATGTGGAAGTCTCTCGCGGCTGGATACGGTTGCGTCTGCTGAACGCCTCCAATGCCCGCCGTTATCGGCTGCAAGTCAGCGATGGGCGCAATCTGTATGTGGTGGGCGGTGATCAGGGATATTTGCCGGCGCCGGTGTCGGTGGCGAGCTTATCGCTGGCGCCGGGCGAGCGGCGCGACGTGCTGATCGACATGTCCAAAGGCGATGACGCGGTCATCAATGTCGGCACGGCGGCGGGGTTAATGGATCGGGTGCGCGGTTTTTTCGAACCGTCCACCATCTTGATTTCCACCGTCTTGTTGACGCTAAAACCCACTGGCCTGTTGTCGCTGATGACCGATAACCTGCCGATGCGCCTGCTGCCCGATCTGATTATCGACGGCAACATCAGCCGCACCAGGGAATTTCACTTGGGCGGCAGCCAACCCGGTATCAATGGCGCGTTGTGGGATATGAAGCGCACCGATTTCACCACCCGGCAAGGCAGCTTTGAACGCTGGATACTCTACGCCGATACACCGCAGCCGATACACATCCAGGGCGTGGCCTTTTTGATCAAGCGGGTTGACGGCAACCCTCCATTACCGGAGGATCGAGGGTGGAAAGATACGGTATGGGTGAAAAATGAAACGGAGCTCATTGTCTGGTATCCGCAACCGGCGTCCGAGCATTTCCCCTTCATGTACTACAGCCAAATTCTCGAAATGGCCGACAGGGGCACCGCCGGCCAGTTTACCGTGCAGCCCGCCGGCGGGTGACGACGGTCCGCCGCGGGCGGACCGCCATGGATCTCCATGCCGGCAGGACCGTCAGGCGCCGAGTTTGACGAAGGTGTCCGGGTTCGGCCCGAGGCGTTTACCGCTATCCAGACGGGCGATAGCGTCCAATTCGCTTTTTTCCAGTCTGAAATCGAAAACGTCGACATTTTCCTTGATGCGGGAAGGGGTGACGGACTTGGGGATCACCACGCGATCGCTGTCCAGGTGCCAGCGGATCACGATTTGCGCCGGCGTCTTACCATATTTTTTCGCCAATTCGGCGATGATCGGCTGGTCGAAAACGCCTTTGCCGCCTTGCGCCAGGGGGCTCCAGGCCTCGGTGACGATGTTATGGTCGGCGTTCCATAAACTCAATTCCCGCTGTTGCAGTAACGGATGCAATTCAATTTGATTAATCACCGGCGCTACGCCGGTTTCATCCAGCAGCCGTTGCAAATGCGGAACATGGAAATTGCATACCCCGACGCTTCTGGCGAGGCCTTCCTCCTTTAGCTTTACCATGTCCCGCCAGGCTTGCACATAAATATCCTGCGACGGTACCGGCCAATGCATCAGATAAAGATCAACATAATCGAGCTGCAATTTCTTGAGACTCTCTTCCATCGCCTTGGGCGCGATATGTTGATCGGCGTTCCAAAGTTTGGTGGTAATGAACACCTCTTCCCGTGGAAGGCCAGCGGCTTTCAGTCCCCGGCCGACCCCCTCCTCGTTGCCATAAATCGCCGCGGTATCGATGGAGCGATAGCCCAGTCTCAACGCTTCCTGAACTGAGGACGCCGCTTGTTCATTGGTCGCCTGCCAGACGCCCAGGCCGAACTGCGGCATGGTGCGGCCGTCATGAAATGTTACTGAGGGTTGCGTTGCCATCATGTCTCCTATTCATTCTTCCGACGCCGGCGCGAAACAGGCCGGCTGTAAGGTAACTTCGTTATTTGATTCTAGTTGACGCTGGGGAATACGTGACTGACGCCGGGTTCTATTGTGGTAAACCCGCGTGGGTGATTCAATGCATAATCCTCCATGCCATTTGCCTATTTCTCCACAGGGTTGGAGAAAAAAAATCAGATTGGGCAAAATCCATGTAGAAACATTCACAAGGGAGAAATGGGACGATGACAGAGAACTATTCCATCTGCACCCGGTTGTCGATACGCGCCATGCATTTGCTGCAACAGGAAAACCGGATCGCCATCCCTCATGTCAGACTGCTGTTTGCCGACAAGTATTGCGCCCGTACCCCGGTCATGTATCAGCCCGGTATCATTATCCTGTTCCAGGGACGAAAAACCGGTTATCTGGGCAACAAGACCTTCGATTACGACGCCAGCAACTATCTGCTGCTCAGCGTCCCCCTGCCTTTCGAATGCGAAACCTTCGCTTCGGCCGAGGAACCGCTGGTCGGTCTGGCCATCGGCGTAGATACGTTGATGCTACAGGATCTGATCATCGATATGGGGGACGAAATGCAATTCCGGCCGGTCAGTTCGCGCTCCAGCGGCATCAACGGGGCGCCGCTGAACGAACAGTTGCTGTGCGCCGCCGAACGGCTGCTGGATATCATGGACAAGCCCATGGACGCCAAAGTGCTTGGTCCGTCCATCGTTCGGGAGATTCTCTATTATCTCTTACAGGATAGCTGCAAAGACGCGTTATTCGCCCTGGCGAACCGGCAATCCCATTTCAACCAGATCGCCAAAATATTGAAGAAGATCGAACGGCAGTTCGCCGACAACCTGACCATTGAACAACTGGCCGCGGAAGTCAACATGAGCCTATCCGCTTTCCACCATAATTTTAAGGCGGTGACCAGCACATCGCCGTTGCAGTACCTCAAAACCTATCGGTTGCACAAAGCGCGGGTACTCATGCTGCATGACGGCCTCAATGCCGGCACCGCCGCATTACGGGTCGGTTATGAAAGCCCGTCGCAGTTCAGCCGGGAATTCAAACGTTACTTCGGCGTGACGCCCAGAGAAGACGTCGCGCGCATCAGATCGCCCGGCGCGGCCGTCACCTTGGCCTAAAACGGCGATCTGGCGGGGCGCGGGGTCAGCCGCGCGGGGGGGAACCGCGTAATCGGGGCGGACATCGGTCAGGCGGTGTCTTTCACCTTGCGTTTGCGCCACAGCAACACGACAGAACCTATCAGGCCGGCGCACAACAGAATCAACGGCAGGATCATCAGGATTGCCATCACCTGGTCTTCATGATGTTTAACCAGCGGAACCTGGCTGATGGAATAGCCGAGGGTCATCAGCACCGTGACCCAAATCAGCGCGCTGAGCCAGTTAAACAACTGGAAGCGGGTGTTGCCCAGTCCGGAGATGCCGGCGATGGTCGGCAGCATCGTGCGCACGAAAGCCAGGAAACGTCCCGCCAGCAATGCCATCAAGCCGTGCCGGTTAAACATGGCGTAGGCGCGTTGATGATAGTGGGCGGGCAAATGCAGCAGCCAGCTTCTGACCACTCGGGTATCGCCCAGCCAGCGCCCTTGTAGATAACTGAACCAGCAACCCAGGCTTGCGGCGACGGCGAGAACCAGCAGGGTAGGGAAGAAGGCCATGACGCCTTTGGCCACCAGGGCGCCGGAAAGCAACAGTAAACTGTCCCCTGGCAGAAACGACGCCGGCAACAGGCCATTCTCCAGAAACAACATCACGAACATGACGCAATACACAACACTGATCACCCGCGGATTCGCCAGGGCGGCGAAATCTTGCTGCCAGAGGGCGCAGACGATCTCATGCAATACACTCATCAGGACCTGCTTATTTCGTTTTGAATCAGCTTATCGGCAAAACGGCATATTGTCCCCGATCATCCCCCGAATCGGACAATGTTTATTAACTAATTTAGATCTCCTTCACTAAATGCCGGATACGGGGGTGTCCCGGAGACGTGCGAATCCGGCATCCAGATCCGCTATCAGATCGCTGACATTTTCCAGTCCGATATGCACCCGGACCAGCGTACCGGAAAAATCGACACCGCCGGCCGGGCGAATCGCGGCGATTTCCTCCGGCTGATTGGCCAGGATCAGCGATTCGAAGCCGCCCCACGAGTAAGCCATGCTGAAGTGTTGAAAATGATCGAGATAATGCGCCAGTTGCGCCTGGCTTAAGCGTTCGCGCAACACGAAGGAAAATAGCCCGCTGGCGCCGGCGAAATCGCGCTGAAAAAAGGCGTGCCCCTTGCTGCCGGGCAAAGCGGGATGATTAACGGACGCCACTTCCGGACGCTTGGCCAGCCATTCGGCCACCCGCAAGCCGTTTTCCTCATGCCGCCTTAACCGGACCCCCAGCGTGCGCAGACCCCTGGCCGCCATATAAGCCGTATCGGCATCCACCATCTGGCCCATCAAATAGCTTTGTTCCCGCAACTGATCCCAGCAACGGGCATTGGACACGGCGGTACCCAGCATGGCGTCCGAATGGCCGATGATATATTTGGTCCCGGCCTGTATTGAGATATCCACGCCCAACGACAGCGCCGGCAGCAAAATACCGGCCGCCCAGGTATTATCCAGCATCACGACAATGTCGGGGTTCACGGCGCGCACCGCTTGCACTATGGCGGGAATATCCTGAACTTCCATGGTGATTGACCCAGGGGATTCAAGGAAAACCACTCGGGTATTTTCTTGTATCAGCGACGCGATGCCGGCGCCGATCATCGGATCGAACCACGTGGTGGCGACATTCAGTTTGGCCAGGATATGCCGGCAAAAATCGGTGGTGGGCTCGTAAACCGAACCGGTGACCAGAATATGATCTCCCGCCGAAACAAAGGACAAGAGGGTATTGGCGATGGCGGCGGCACCGCAGGGATAAAGCGCGCAACCCGCCCCGCCCTCCAGTTCCACCATGGCCTGCTGTAGGGAGAAGTGCGTCAGCGTGCCGCGCCGGCCGTAAAATAATTCGCCGTCCGCGCGATGCGCGGTGGCGTATTTTTTGGCTTGCACGGAATCAAACACCAGCGAGGAGGCCCGCTGAATGACCGCATTAACCGAGCCTTGGGTGAATTTTTTATTCCTACCGGCGCGAATCAGCGCCGTTTCGATGTTTTTCTCGGCCATTGTCTGCGTTAAACCTTTAGCCCATGGTTTTAGATAGGTTCTGCCGCGGCACGCGGCCAGGCCGCGTGCCTGGCCTGACGGACTCGCCAAACGCATGGCGGTGGATCACGCCCTGCGCTGCGATAGCGTTATGCCGGCCAGCCGCCGTCGCCACAAATCATTGCGGGACACAGCCTAACATGAATGCATAATGGCGGCAGGCGTTTTGACGGAGACAAATGGCGCGTCGTCGCGTGTTCGCTAACGCAAAACTCCCCTTTTGCCAGAGGATTCAGGGAAAAAACGCCTTACGACCGGGTTTTTGTTGGTATTGACCCTTCGTTACAGAGAAAACCATCATAATTGACAGAGATTGATATAAGGCAAATCACAGCGGAAATAGAGATAAATAATAATGAGAACTACTATCAATTCACGTCCTGTTTGTTATCATTCCCACTAATTTTTCTCAGCATACGTCGGTGGAGGCTTTGCTTGCAGATGGTGTTCAAAACAAATTACCGGGTCCTTTTCCCTGCGGCGAGGAAGGGTTTGCCCTTCCTCATCCTGCGGAGTTTGGCCGCGGCGGCGCTGATGGCGATGAGCTTAGGCGCATACGCCGCGCCGTCCTCCCAGGCCGCGATGACGGGACCCGCTACGGCGTCGCAATCTTCCGTCGCGGCCGACGACGGCCCGGCGTTGCAAAATACGGCGGCGGATCAACCCGCCGACGAAACGCCGCGGCCCGTCGCGACATCCGATGCGCGGGCAGCCGCCGCCATGGCGGCGCAGCAGCAGTTCGTCCAGATGGATTTGTCGGTTTTGGGCATGTACCGTCACGCCGATGTGGTGGTAAAGACCGTCATGATCGGCCTACTGCTCGCGTCCATCATCACCTGGGGCTTGTTCTTCGGTAAAAGCGTGGAGCTGTCCTCGGCTAAGCGCCGTTTGCGCCGCGAACAAGCGGCGCTGGTCAAGGCACGAAGTCTGGATGACGCCATGGCGGCGGCCGAGGGGTTCTCCGCCAACAGCATCAATGGCGCCATTTTGACCGAGATGCAGGATGAACTGATGCTTTCGGCCGAGGCCGCGGATAGCGCCGGCATCAAAGAACGCGCCGCCTTCCGCCTGGAACGACGGGTGGCGGCGGCTGGCCGGGCCATGGGCAAGGGCAATGGTTTTTTGGCCACCATCGGCGCCATATCGCCGTTCATTGGGCTGTTCGGCACTGTCTGGGGCATTATGAACAGCTTTATCGGTATTGCGCATACCCAAACCACCAATCTGGCGGTGGTCGCGCCGGGTATCGCCGAAGCCCTGCTGGCCACCGCCATCGGTCTGTTCGCCGCCATTCCCGCCGTCGTCATCTATAATGTTTTCGTTCGGGGCATTGCCGGCTATAAAGCCATGGTGGGGGACAGCGCCGCCCACATCCTGTTGCTGCTGGGCCGTGATCTGGACTTGGCCGCCGTCGGCGGTCGCGAAAGATCGTCGGTTGCCCGTTTTCGCGTAAGGTAATCCATTATGGCATTGCATCTCAACGACGATATGGACGGAGACGGCGAAATGCACGATATCAACGTGACGCCTTTCATTGACGTCATGCTGGTATTGCTGATTATCTTTATGGTGGCCGCGCCGCTGGCCACCGTGGATATCAAAGTGGATTTGCCCAACTCTTCCGCTGCGCCGCAACCGCGCCCGCAAAAACCGTTGTACCTATCCGTCAGGGCGGATAAGCGATTTTTCATCGGCAATCAGCCGGTTGAGCCCGATAACCTGGCCGCCGCGCTGGATAGTCAAACGCAAGGAGACAAGGACACCACGATATTTTTCCGCGCGGATAAACAGGTGGATTACGCGACGGTCATGTCGGTGATGGACAGTCTGCGCAACGCGGGTTATTTCAAGGTCGGTCTGGTGGGGACGGAAACCTCTCAGCAGCATTAGCGCCTCTTTTCGTCAAGGCTCACAATGATTGTCGTCAACTTTTCTCGCGGCAGGCGTGAGCCGCGGGGGGGCGTCTGGCATTCGCTGGCGGCGCCTGCCGCAGGAGGATTCAATGAACTCTGATCTGTTCGATTTCCCGGGGCGGTCCCTACGCCGGCATGAATCCATCGGACCCGCCTCCGTGATACTGCGCGGCTATGTTTTGCCGGACGGCGCGGCAATATTGCGCCAAATAGCGTCGATTGCCGTCCAAGCGCCGTTCCGTCGGATGACGACGCCCGGCGGCTTCACGATGTCGGTCGCGATGACCAGTTGCGGCGCCTGCGGCTGGATAACCGATCGGTTGGGGTATCGCTACAGCCGTACCGACCCGGTGAGCGGCCGGCATTGGCCGGCAATGCCCGATCTGTTCAATCAGGTCGGGGTCAACGCGGCGCGGGACGCCGGTTTCGCCGGTTTTTCCCCGGATTCGTGTCTGATAAACCGTTATCAGCCCGGCGCGAAAATGTCCTTGCACCAGGACAGGGATGAGCGGGATTTAAGCCAACCCATCGTTTCCGTGTCGCTGGGTCTGGATGCGGTATTTCTTTTTGGCGGCATGACGCGCGGCGATAAATCACAACGCATCATTCTGCGCCACGGCGATGTGGTGGTCTGGGGCGGCGAGGATCGGCTGAGATTTCACGGCGTTTTACCGCTCAAGGCTGGAACGCATCCCGCTGCCGGCGGTTATCGCTACAACCTGACTTTCCGGCGCAGCTAACGCTTTCCCCGGCGCAGGCGCGGAGCGTCAGCCCAAATGGTTTCCGCCGGTCACGCCATGCACCTCGGCAGTGACATAGCTGGACTCCTGGGACGCCAGGTAGACATAGACCGGCGCCAATTCAGCCGGCTGGCCGGCCCTCCCCATGGGCGTTTGCGTGCCGAAACCGGGCAGTTTTTCGGTCGGTTGTCCGCCGGTCACCTGCAATACCGTCCAAATAGGCCCCGGCGCCACGCAGTTAACCCGGATGCCTTTGTCCACCACCTGTTTCGCCAGCGCGCGGGTATAGGTGAGTATGGCGGCCTTGGTGGAGGCGTAATCCAGCAACGATGGACTGGGCTGGTAGGCCTGAATGGATGAAGTGGTGATAATGGCGGCGCCGGGGGGCATATGGGGAATGGCGGCCTTGGTAATCCAGAATAAAGAAAAAACATTGGTTTCAAAGGTTTTACGAAACTGCTCGGTGGTCAGTTCGGCGATATGTTCCACCGAGGTCTGTTTGCCGGCCACCAGCGCCAGAATATCCAACCCCCCTAATTGGGCCACCGCGTCCTCGACCAGCTTATAATTCACTGATTCTTCGCTCAGATCGCCGGGCAGTAGCACCGCTTTGCCTCCCGCCTCCTTCACCAGCTCGGCGACCTGATCGGCATCTTTCTGTTCGTCGGGATGGTATGACAAGGCAAGGTCGGCCCCTTCGCGGGCATAAGCGATGGCCACGGCGCGGCCGATGCCCGAATCCGCGCCGGTAACCAGTGCCTTACGACCGGCCAGGCGGCCAGTGCCGCGATAGGTATTTTCCCCGCAATCCGGTACCGGCGTCATTTCCGATTGCAAACCCGGAGAAGGCTGGCTCTGTTTGGGAAACTCATCCCGGGTATATTGGGTTAAAGGATTTTGCATTCTATATTGATCGATATCAGCCATTATATGATCTCCTTGCAATAATTAATGAAGTCTTATTTCCTTCTTAATACAGCATTGTTTTATACACGCCATGCTTCACGTTGCCGGTTTGGTGGCCACATTGGTTACCGGCGAATGGGTCGCCCGCCTGACGTCGCGATGCAACGTGAATTATTTAGAGTATAAGACTAGTTGATTTTGACATTTTGTCTAACCACCAAGATCGAATCATCATTCATTATTAATGAATATGCTCATCGTGCCTGGCGTCGTATCGTGGCCGGCGGTGTTCGCCTTCCCCATTATCAGCATCAGGGGGGAGAGCGGAAACTTCTGATAAAACAGAGCCGTTCCTCTCGCCAGCAAACAAGCGATACCTGCCGTCCGGCGCAATAGGCGCAAGCCGGCTGATGGCAGTAAAGCTTGCGAGCGGGGCAAGGCGGCCCACCGTCGCCGAGGGAAATGACCGCCGCTTGGCGCGCTGCGGCGTCATGGGCGGAATATCCGACCGGGCCGCGCGGCGATGCCGCCCAACGCGGGACCCGTGGCCGGATTGCCGCGCGGGAATCCGCCAGCCCTGCTTTAATGCCTTGGCCATTGTCCTCGGTCACCAGGGTGAGATTACCTTCACCGTCTTCGTAAACGACGCAGAAATTTCCCATGAGTAACTCGATAATGCTTAGGCCATAACGTTTGATGGCTCGCCAAACTATCTCTGTATCAATGACTTCATTGTTAGATGGATAGTGACTGAATAATAAATAATTTAATAAATGTAGATTATCAATATGACCAATAATATGCCATGTTTCATCATATTGGCTGAAAACAGAATAAGGTGTATCATTAATAATAAGTAAATGCCCTTGCTTGAGCGGATAGACTTTATCATTTGAACGAGGGCTGTATATTAATGAATTGTTTCCTTCGTTCAAAAAAATACAAAAATGGTTGCTCATTCATTCCCTCATAACTATCATATGCAATCATAACGATTGGTGTATCGAGAACCTGGCGAAATACAATACACCCGAATTAAATATACATAAACCTGGTATTTAGTTCAGTTTCCTCCCTAACCTTAAGTACAGGTTGTGGGCGTTTTTTTTTACTGATACCATGAAATTAAGATGTATTTAGTTTGAGTTAAAGCACTTCATTAATAATGATAAGAGGGTGGGGTATGTTTAATTTGATTAGTGTGGATTACCAGGATATCATTAACGATAGGCTTGATGAATTATATTTGCTCAGAAAAAAGACTTTCAAAGATCGTCTGGATTGGCAGGTAACCTGTGTCGGCGATAGGGAATTCGACCAGTATGACAACGAACACACGCACTACTTGCTGGGATGCTACGACGGCTATATCGTCAGCAGTGTCCGTTTTATCAGTATGGATAACCCCAACATGATTACCGGACCGTTCAAGGTGTTTTTCGACTACCAGGCGCCGGAAGATGTCGAGCTACTTGAATCCAGTCGTTTTTTTGTCGACAAGGAACGCGTTAAGTCCTTAACGGATACCAAACTGCCATTTTGTCATCTCCTGTTCCTGGGGATGATCAACTATACCCGGATGATCGGTAAGAAGGGGATATTGACGGTATGCAGCAAATCCATGTACACGCTTTTGAAGCGGAGCGGCTGGCATACCACTATTGAGAGCTTGGGGCAGTCAGAAAAAAAAGAGCCGGTTTATTTGCTGAGATTGGGGATTGATGACGATAGTCAGGATAATCTCATTAAATATATTAAAAAATATCATTATTGCGAAGAACAATATTTGAAAAAGTGGCCGATTTATCTTTGACCCATTGCGAGTGAAAATTGACTATCCTGAATAAATTTTCCCTTTAAGCATAACCACCCCAAAGCGGATTAGCCCATGTTCCTGGTTGGGCGACTGCCATAGACAATGACATGGATATGTTGCATGCGCGATATTATAAAAGGTTTTGAGAAATGAGACTATTCATGTCATTATTATCATTCTTAGTAATTTCTTGTTTTGATATTAATGTATGTTAATCATGATAATTTAGTAAATGTAAATCAGAGGCTTTTTTGATGGCATGTTTTGCATTGGCGACTTCAAGCTTGGCAATAAGATTACCGATATGGAACTTAACCGTGCTTTCCGTTATTCCCATGATAATGGCAATCTCGCTGTAGGTTTTTCCGATACTGGCCCATTGCAGGGTTTCTATTTCACGGGAGGTTAGTTTTCGTTTATATTTGAGGCGTAATTCATTGTAATTGTTGCGACGCTCTTCCATAAAGTTTTCATGAATATAAAGAAGCAGCTCATGGAAATGGTTTTTATTGTCGTCAATAAAATGACAAAAACGCTCGAAATCGCCCTCGCTATACAGACTTAGCGTTGCCAAATTATTTTCCGGATCATGCAGCGGAAACGCGAAGCCCGCATTGATGTTATATTTTTGCGCTTCAATAAAAATGTTTTTTGCTGTTGTATGTTGGCCTCGTCCGGTATTATCACCCCAACTGAAGGGAAGTATCCTTTGCAGTGCCAGGGTAATGACCGGATCATATTTATAAAGCGTTGTGTGTAAATATCTTTCAATCCATTTTTCCGGGTAATTGGAAAAAATGACAGGCGCCTCTAAAAACTGTTTATCAATGACGGAATAAGCAAATCGGATATGTTCCGGAGAATGGAGTTCGTGATGTATGATATCATTGATTTCGTCTGTAAATGAGCTGTGCATGTTATTTCTGACTGTTTTGACCGTAATAGGCATCATTTTACTCATTATGCAAGATATGTTAAGGCTAGAGCAAACCGGCATTGAATGATCGGGCAGAAATAGAAAATGGGCATTTGCTTTAGTTGATAGTAAAACAAATAACAGGTTCGGTCAATAATAAATTATTACGTATTAATTAAATGATTAGCTATTTAATTGGTTTTCATTCTATACTCTCTATACTTCGCGTTGCCTCGCGGCGGCAAACAAACGCTCTTGCGCCGCTAACCAGTGTGAGTCGCCAATAACGGGCATTCGGTGAAGGGCAATCTGTCTTCCCCCTTTTCAGGGCTGGAAAATACGCTCTGACCAGGGGCAAACACCGCTGAAGGTGTGAGGGAGACAACCGCCATCTCCTGATTGCTGCATGCCCCTGAGCCAACAGAACTGCCGATGTCCGCGTGCGCCAAGGGATTGCGCTGGCGCGAAGAAAAACCGCCCGCCGGCGACCCGAGGTCTGGCGGGTATAGTGCGTTTTTTATCCCTGGGATGTGCGCCTGTTGCCAGGTACGAGTTGAAAAAAGGCGATGAGCTGTATATTCTTCATGCAATGTAATGCCTTAGCCTATGTCGGCATGCGGGATGTCTCTTTGCCGCGATGATGGATCGATAAGAAGGGGACATGAATGCGTTCGCCACTGGATGTACCCGTTCTAGCGAAGCTGAGCGATAAGCATCTGATGTTGCTATGGGTTATTCTCCCTTTGTGTTTTTTTATTTTCTCGCTTTGCATTGTGGGTTATTACGCCCAACTGAATTTAAAGAAACAAGCGGACCGCGACATCAATAGTACCATCAAATTTATCGACAACGTGCTGAACGACGCCGGCGAAACGGCGGAACTGGCATTGCCGCTCATCGGCAAGCCTTGCGCCGCCGTGGTCGATCAATTACGGATCCTTAGCGTGAAACATTCACTGGTCCGGGCCGTTACGCTGTTCCATAATAACCAGGTTTATTGCGGCCCGGTGCCGTTGCCTCTTTCTTGGCGGGCGCTCGCACCCGTGTCGCGCGATTCGGATAATTCGCCGATTATTGCTTTGCGCCGCGGCACCAGCCTCTTCCCCGGGGTAGCGGTGATCCTGTTCAACAAATACCGCGGCGATGACGGCGCCAGCGCCATTGTCGATACCGAATATCTGCATTATATGATGAATGTCGCCGGCAGCGATAACCGGATCATGATGATCATTCATGACCGCTATCTGACGTCGCAAGGAACCCTGGTTGGCACGGCACACTTGACAAACGATTTCATCACGGTGTCCGGCACGTCGCGCAACTATCCCTATCGGCTACAGATCAATATCGACCGAGGGCGTTTTTTCGACTATATCCTTGACACCTACGGCACCATCATCTTGTTTTCGGTCATTGTCTCCCTTGCCATCTCGCTGCTAATCCGTAATTGGTCAAAAGCACTGACCTCAATCCGTTCGTCCATGGCGCAAGGGTTGAAACGCAACGAATTCGAGGCGTTCTTCCAACCCGTGATGGATGCATCCGAAAATTATTGTATCGGCATTGAGGTATTGGCACGGTGGCGTCATCCCACCGATGGCGTGGTCTCCCCGGAGATTTTCATTCCGTTGGCGGAGGAATCCGGCCTGGTCATCCCCCTTACCCGACATTTGATGCGCCAGGTGGCGACGACAATTGCTCGTTCGCCGATTCGGTGGCGGGCACACCTGCATATTGCCGTCAATATTTCCGCCATCCACCTTACCAACTGGCAAATCGTGGAAGATTGCCGGGAATTCCTCAGCAGCGTGAAGGATAAGCATATCGCGTTGCTGCTAGAGCTGACTGAACGGCAGTTTATTGATGTTACCGAAGACGCTTTACTGATCCTGTCGGCTTTGCAGCAGATGGGTGTCAGTATCGCTATCGATGATTTTGGCACTGGATATTCCGGGCTGTCTTATTTGAGCAAAATGAACATTGATTACTTGAAGCTGGACAAATCGTTTGTTTCCATGATTGAGCATGAAAGCAGCACTAAAATCATTGTGGATGTGGTGATCGACCTGGCCAAGAAACTGAATATGGAAATCATCGCCGAGGGTGTGGAAAATAGAGTGCAACGAAATTACTTGTTGGAGAAAAAAGTTATTTACCAACAGGGCTTCCTCTATGCCAAGCCATTACCCATAGCACAATTTCAACAATATTTCTCGCAATATCTCGATCGAGCCCCCCCAAACTATCGAAAGCATAAGCCCTAGCGTCTTTTCAGGGCGGGCCGCGTGGGTAATGCGGCACATACTGCCCCGCCTCAGGACTTCAGTCCGCTGTCCACCGTTGTTTCGCGGGGATGCGCCGCGTGGCCGCCGCTGTGACAACGTTATTGGCGCATTAATCGGTCGAGCGCCATCCGTAGCGCAAGGCAAACGAATATAATGTTAATTAATTGACATATGCAATTTTAATACTATTATAATTCATAAATTATCTATACTCTAAATACTTCGCGTTGCCTCGCGGCGGCAAGTGAGTGACAAATTCGCCGGGAACGAATTTGAACCGCCAACGGCGGGCCTCCGGTGAGAAACAGAATGTCTCTCATGCCTCCCCAGGCGCATACCTCACCATGTGACTGGGATGCGCGAGTGCAACCAATAAAGGGGCAATTTGAAGTATGACGAGTATATACGGAATATGATGATTGGAAAGCTTTGTACCGACGGAATCTTTCGTAACGGGTCTTGATGGCTGGATAGACTTTGGTATTAAAAATAATTAATGTGATAATTATTTCATTTTAAATATAAATAAACTATACCTGACAGGTTGAGCGATAATAACTTGCTGGATTAGAATGGATTGATATTAGTGGAATCGATAAGTGCAACTTGTAAGTAATTTTATGTTAATCTTTTAGGCCTGAACTGGGTGTGAAGTTATTAACTGTAAAGGGATGGGCGTGTCAGAAAGACAACCTGCCCGATCCAGCGCTAAGAAACCATACATGATAATTGCTACCTAAATTTATAAAAAATCAAATAATTCACCTGCTTTATATTCGGTCCTTTTCCGAAAAGGCCGGGCTTTGTTTTTTCTCAGGGAAAGTTGAGGCGTGACAATGCGATAACCGATTCATACATACCCAATCCTATTGACGTTCCCCTATAGTGAACGCCGCTAACAATGAGGCTACGTGCAGTATGACGGGTATAGCTTAGCTCGTGCGCTTTGCGTCGCGATGGTGGATAAGCCAGCCCGAGAGCATAGCCGACGACTATGTGACTGGGCGGGTAAGCGCCGCCAACCAAGAAGCAACATGCGTTATGGGGGTTATTTTCATTGTCCACGCATCTTTGCATCACCATCAGTACTGCAAGGTTTTTATTATCTAAGGAGAAAAAACGATGGACATAAAACAACACGCTATCGTATGCCAAAACGATAAGCTGGCGGTCCGGGTTTACCATTGCAACGGCGAGACAGGGACGCCATCGCCCACCATCATATTGTGCAATGGTTTCTTTGGGATTCAGGATCTTTTGTTGCCGGCGTTCGCCCGGTTATTTGCCGAGGCCGGCTACACCGCCGTGACTTTCGATTACCGGGGCTTCGGAGAAAGTGAAGGTGAACCGGGCAGAATCATACCCGCAAAACAAATTGAGGATATTATCGCCGTTTTGGATTGGTGTCTGACTTGTTCGATGATAGATGCGCGGCGGATTGCCTTATGGGGAACCTCGTTGGGGGGGTGCCATGTGGTGGAAGCCGCGGTTCGGCGTCAGGAGGTAAAATGCGTTGTCAGCCAGATGGCGTTCGCGGATGGCGAGCAATTGGTAACAGGCGATATGGGGGCCGATGAAAAAAAAAGGTTTTTGAATACCATGGAACGAATGGCCGCCAAGAAAAAACTGAGCGGCAAGGAATTATTCGTGCCCATCATCAAAGTCATGACGGATGAAGAATCCCGCGTCTTTTTTGGAAAAAACCAAAAGCTGTTTCCGGCGCTGGAGCGTAAAGTGCCTTATCTGACAGTCTGGGAAGCCATAAAATACCGTCCAGCCACTGCTGCGGCCAAAATAACGCAGCCTGTCCTGATGGTGTTTGCGGAAAATGACAAAGTTATCGCGTTGGAATACGGGCTGGCATTCTATCAGGCCATCGCATCGGAAAAACGTTGCCACATCCAGTCCAAAGCGCGGCATTACGATCTCTTTGTCGGTGAACACTTCACTCAGGTTGCGCAACGGCAATTACATTGGCTGCGTGAGTATCTCTAGCGTTCATGGCCGTCAAACGGCTCCAGGCGGCCGAAACCGATAATCAGGCAAGCTTGGCCAGGCGTCGGTTTGCGGCGCAACACGCCGCCCGCCAGCGGTTGCGTCGCGGGACCCGGAGCGCTGTTTGCGGGCGGCTTCCGTGTCGGCATCGGGGCCTTAGAACAGTTTGGCGAGTATGGAGACTTCCAGCGGCTGTATGGACAGCGGCGCAAGCGCATCCACAAGGGCCTTGAGGTGCGCGCTACGGCCATGCCGTTCCAACAGCGCCTCGCTGGCCCAATGTTCGACGAAGATGAAATGATCGGGACGCTCACGGTCCTGATGAACGTCGTATTTCAGGCAGCCTTCATCTTTGCGGCTCGCTTCCACGCAAGGCGCGAGGATGGCTTTGATAGTTTCCGCGCTGCCCGGTTTCCCCTCGATAACGGCAACCACATGAATATCGGCGGACATGGCAATCTCCTTGTGAAAAAAACGACCCGGCGAAGGCGTCGGGGGTTTGCGTCATTATAGCGTGATGAACCGCGAAATTTTAGTGATAAAGTCAGACCGCCGGATGACTGTGCCGGGCCACCGGCCGGCAACGCCGGGAAAATCCGTTGGCGGCCGGCGGCGGATTTTGGTCGGTTTTCTGTATCAAGGTGTAAATCAGCCTTGCCAGTCAAGGCTTGACGTCTAGAGTTGAACGTAAGGTTAAACATCCCAGATACCAGATAAGCGGAGGTGATGATGGCGACGCATCGTGGCGGAACGGGTAATTTTGCGGAGGATCGCGAGCGGGCGTCCGCCGCCGGCCGAAAAGGCGGTCAAAATAGCGGCGGTAATTTCAAAAATGATCCGCAACGCGCCGCGCAAGCCGGCGAGAAAGGCGGGCGCAACAGCCATGGCGGTGGGAGAAAACCTTCCCGTTGAACATCGGACGTTTTACGACGGCTTGTCTTAACCGCCTTTGAGGGGCGGTTGTGGTGGCCCCAAAAAACCGGTAATGGGAAATTTTCCCGCAGATCAGGTCGTAAAATTACCTTAAAAAACTAACACAATGTGGAAAATGCGGTAAGCTTCTACCCTTCGACGGGAATTCGAGCCGTTGCCGCCGCAACGGAAAGTGTTGGCGTGAGGGGTAAAAGTGAATTCGAATCAGGAGTTACAGCGCGGTTTACAAGGACGGCACATTGAATTGATCGCCCTGGGGGGCACGATCGGCGTCGGTCTGTTCATGGGCGCGGCCAGTACCCTGCGATGGGCGGGTCCGTCCGTTTTGCTGGCGTATGCCGTGGCGGGTTTGTTTGTGTTTTTCATTATGCGCTCCATGGGCGAAATGCTCTATCTTGAGCCGATAACCGGTTCGTTCGCCGTCTATGCCCATCGCTATCTCAGTCCGTTCTTCGGCTATCTGACCGCCTGGAGCTATTGGTTCATGTGGATGGCGGTGGGTGTCTCGGAAATTACCGCCATCGGTCTGTACATGCAGTACTGGTTCCCGGATTTGCCCCAATGGATCCCGGCGCTGGTGGCGGTGGGCCTGGTGGCCGGGGCGAATCTCGCGGCGGTGCGGCTTTATGGCGAGATTGAATTCTGGTTCGCCATGATCAAGATCAGCACCATCATGGTTATGATCGTCGTGGGGCTGGGCATTATTTTCTTCGGTATCGGCAATCAGGGTCATCCCCTTGGCTTGGCGAACTTGACCGTCCATGATGGTTTTTTCGCCGGGGGCTGGAAGGGCTGGGCGGTGGCGTTGTGTATTGTCGTCGCATCCTATCAGGGGGTGGAACTGGTCGGCATTACCGCCGGCGAGGCGCGCGATCCCCGCACGACGCTACGGCGGGCGGTGGGCAATATTCTCTGGCGAATACTGATCTTTTACATCGGCGCTATTTTTGTCATCGTCACGCTCTATCCCTGGAACCAGATAGATACCGGCGGCAGTCCGTTTGTGCTGACTTTTGCCAAAATCGGTATCACCGCGGCGGCCGGCGTCATTAATTTCGTGATCCTGACCGCTGCCTTGTCGGGCTGCAATAGCGGCATGTACAGTTGCGGACGCATGTTATATACCCTGGCGCAGAACCGGCAACTGCCGGCCTGGGTGGGACGCGTATCCCGTCAGGGCGTCCCGGTGGCCGGCGTGACCCTCTCCATAGTGGTGTTGTTGGCCGGATCCGGGCTTAACTATATTATTCCCAATCCTCAACGGGTGTTCGTTTATGTGTATAGCGCCAGCGTCTTACCGGGGATGGTGCCCTGGTTCGTGGTGCTGTTAAGCCAGTTGCGGTTCCGGCGACAACATCAAAGCGCGATAGCCGGCCATCCGTTCCGCTCGGTGTTGTTTCCCTGGTCGAACTATCTCACGGTGCTGTTTTTGCTTTGCGTATTAGCGGGCATGGCCTGTAATTCGGAAACCCGAATGTCCCTTGGGGTGGGGATTATCTTTCTGGCGGCCGTATCCCTGCTGTATCGGGTGCTAACGACGGGAGACCGCCGAAGCGCGCCCCTGATCACGCCGGCGGATTCCGCTGGCCGGCATGCCGACTAACCTTCACGCGAAATGACCCGATCCCGCGGATTGTCGTCCGCCGCGTTTATCCGCCGGCCCGTTACCCTCTGACGGCGGCGGACAAACGGCGTGGATTTCAAATCCGGCCTTCACTTCGGGGGCGCCCCTCAAACTTATCATCGGCAAAAACCGGCCCACTGGCTATCTTCCGCATATTCGGCCAAAAAAAATTGGCGAAATATCACGTCACCCTATTACCGGCGGTTATGTGGAAAAACGCGGATATTTGTGCTAACCGCTCAGGTATTTTCCAGGGGTGATATACTGCCTATCACTCAATGTCCGGTGTATTATCGGGGTATTTGTTAATACATTATGAAAAAATCGCCAAAATGGCGCAAAATACCGGTATTAATGCCTGATATCGGTGCAGGGGCCGGGTAAAGGGTGGGGTTTGTGTCCATTCATAGGCGGAAATTTTTACACTTCTTTGTTTAATATAGGGAATTTTTACTGCCCAATTTTGGCATGGCCTATGCTTGATAATGTTATCAACTTGACGCCGGTCGCGTGGATGATAGCAGCTTAACAAACTTGTCCTCCGGCGCGGCCGATACCCAACGTTATTGTCACGGAGGCACCCAACATGGAAATACCCAAACCCTATTTGCTATTCTTGGCCGACGCCCATGATAGGTTGGCCGCCAAAGTCGCCACCGGCATCCGCCAGTGGCATCCGGAATATTGCGTCGGCCAGTTGCGGATGGCGGATTGTCAGGTGGATTGTCAGTTACCCGATCTCGATATTGCCGCCGCCAAAGCCAAAGGCGCCAAGACTTTGGTGGTGGGCGTGGCCAATCGCGGCGGCGTCATAGCCGAAAGCTGGATTGCTCTGTTACGTGAAGCGCTGGAACAGGGTATGGATCTGGCTGCCGGGTTACACAATCGCTTGGCGGATGTGCCTGTGCTGCGGGACACGGCCGCCCGTCAGGGCCGCCGGTTATTCGATGTACGGCACACCACGGCGCCGTTGCCCGTGGGCAACGGCCGCAAACGCAGCGGTAAGCGATTGCTGCCTGTGGGTACCGATTGTTCCTGCGGCAAAATGTACACTGCGCTCGCCATCGAAAAGGCCTTGCGGGAACGCGGAATCCATGCAACGTTTCGCGCCACCGGCCAGACCGGCATTCTGGTCAGCGGCGCCGGCATTAGCATCGATGCGGTGGTCGCCGATTTTATCTCCGGCGCCGTGGAAACGCTGGCGCCCGCCAACGACCCGGAGCACTGGGATATCATCGAGGGACAGGGTTCGCTGTTTCATCCTTCGTTTGCCGCGGTCACCATGGGGTTAATTCACGGCGCACAGCCGGATGCCTTGGTGCTCTGCCATGAACCGACGCGCGCCGCCATGCGCGGCGTGGACTATCCTCTGCCGGACCTGGCCGATTGCATGGCGCTTAATCTCAAAGCGGCGCAACTCACCAATCCGCAGGCGCGGTTCGTGGGCATCTCGGTGAACAGCGCGCAGTTGTCCGAGCCGGACGCGCTGGCGTACATGGCCTCCCTGGAGCGTCGGTTTGCGTTGCCGGTTATCGATCCGTTTCGTCAGGGCGTCGGGCGGATTATCGACAAACTTTAACCGAACGGGACGATAAGACATGAGAACAGTTTATCTCAACGGTGAATACCTGCCAGAGCAGGAGGCCAAGGTATCAATTTTCGATCGCGGTTTTCTGTTCGCCGATGCGGTCTATGAAGTGACAGCGGTGCTCAACGGCAAACTGCTGGAGAATGCCGGACATCTCGCCCGGCTGGCGCGTTCCTGCCGGGAATTGCAATTGACTCTGCCGGCGTCGCCGGCCGATATCGAAGCCATACAGCGTCGACTTATTGAGCTTAACCAGTTGCGCGAAGGGGCGATTTACCTGCAACTGAGCCGGGGCGCCACCGGTGATCGGGAGTTCGACTTCCCGCCGGAGGGCACCCGCCCCACACTGATGCTGTTTACCCAGTCCCGGCCAGTCATCGATAATGCCAAAGCGCGGGACGGGATTCGGGTGGTGACGGTGGAGGATATCCGTTGGCGCCGCCGCGATATCAAAACCGTCGGTCTACTGGCGTCCTGTCTGGCAAAAGACTATGCTCATGGCCATGGCGCCGACGATGCTTTCCTGGTGGCGGATGGGCTGATAACCGAAGGTAGCGCCAGCAATGCCTGGATTGTCAACCGGCAGGGAACATTGGTCACCCGTCCCCTCAGCCGCGATATTTTGCATGGCATCACACGTCAATCCCTACTTGAATTAATACGTCGGCACGATATTGCGTTCGAGGAACGGCCGTTTAGTGTTGAAGAGGCGTACGGCGCGCGGGAGGCCTTTATCAGTTCCGCCACCAGTTTTGTCTGGCCGGTGGTGCAGATTGACGGCCGCGCGGTGGGGACGGGACAGCCCGGTCCCGTGGCCCGGAAACTGCGGCAGATCTATGTAGAGATGGCGCTGCAAGCCACGGCTTGAACGAAACGCGGAGATGGCGCAAGGGCGTGTCCCATCAGCCGGTGCGCCTGATCTATGGGCCGGGGGATAGTGAAACGGAAAAGGGATGGCGGGTTTAACCTGTCATCCCTTGGTTTGATCCCCATGGCCTGCGGGCAGGCCACTAAGACAACTTAACGGATTACTTTAACCGTCTTCGCAATAGCGATGATTAAGCGCCGCCCGGGGGAACAACATCGATATAGACTTGTTTACTGGCGGAAATCCCTTTCAAGGGTCCAGCAGCCTCACCCGTTCCCGCCGCGTTTATTTGATAATAAATGAATCCGTTCAGACCGTCCAAACCGGCGAAGGCGGCATTGCTTGCGTCCGTGTTGACGGTGGTGGTCGCCGTGTCTCCCACTGCACCCGTTTTGATGGTTGATACCACTTCGTTCGCCCGCAGGAAAAGCGTATAAATGTCAGTCGCGGCGCGACCTGAATATGCCGGAATGATGATGTTAAAACCGGCTTCCCACGTTTGCTGATTAATGATCGCCGGCGCGGTGGGGGCCGGGAAGGTTGCGACATTCACATCACTGCCTTCGACAGAGTAGTTATTGGGATCGGTCGAGCTTGCCGTGTTTCCCACATAATCCGTTATGGTATAATAAACATTATAGGTTCCGTTAACTAATGCCTGTTGTTGCGGCAAGGCGTCAATGATGTTAATGACCCAGGTATAATTGGGAAAATCCGCTGTTGTGTAGGCTCGCTGTAATTGCAAATCGCCCCAGTGAAATTCAACGAGATCGCCATATTGAGTGTCGGCGGGAATACGGAGAATAGCCTGAATCCCGGCATTGATACTGTTTTGTGTAATAACATTGCCGGGTGCATTTGTTACAATAGGATCGGTAAGTGCCATGATAACCTCACATTAGACAGTAAAAAAATAAGGAACCTTACTGCATTTATATTGTTGAATACAACGCTCAATGGAATCAATTTTCATTTTTACCGAAGTGATCTCCAAAAAAGGGTATGGGGCTGTTAACACTATTCTTGCTGGTCGGATTATGGATAGAGACTCGTATTACTTCGAGTCGCCTTTTTGTTGGCTGCACTCGCTCACCCCAGTCGCATAATGCCTATGCTTCTGGGGATGATAAGAGATCGCGTGTTTCTCAAGACATTACATCAAATGCGGCGCGACGGTATCAATGATCACTTGCGCCGCATAAGAGCGCAGCGCCGGAGCGCCGTCTTCGTTCACGATATCATAATAAAATGCGCCATTGACGCCATCGTAGCCTTGCAAATCAGGGTATCCCACCGTCACGACAACGTTTTTATTATTTCGTATTTCGCCGCTTTGTATTAGCGTGTGTTTTATCAACCCACCCTGATATGTTCTGGTGTCCAGGAATAACCGGTATTGGGCGCAAGGGCCAATCTCGGGCTGGGCGCCGGGCAAGGTTATTTCCACGCCCGTTTTGGCGGCGGCCAGATTGATAACATTATGTAACGCGGCGGGTAACAGTGGTTTTAATAATGTCGGGTTGATAACCGGATTATCAATCACTTTGACAGTGATCGGTTTGGATTCGGCAATATTACCCACATTATCGATAGCTTCATAAAATACCCTGTAGATGCCGTCATGCAATACCTTATCGCCCGGAAAAATTTTCGCTATATCGGCAACCCAGGGGAAATTATGGCCGTCAAATGCGCGCTGAGCAAAATTATCACCCCAGTAAAGAGTGGCGACATTGCCCTGCTTGATATTTTCCCAGGGATAGACCACCACCTGCACGCCGGCAGCTATGGATTCTTTGTCGATAATATCGCCGGGTTTAAGATTGATGACACGGGGTGGCGTTAGTCCTTCGCTATAAAACACCAGTTTGACGGTGTCTTCGGCACAGCGGGTGCGGGCGTATACTGTCACCATTCCCCCCCTGGGCGCGGTTTGTGGGGGATAAGGGTAAGTCAGGAGGGTCACGGCCTTGCCCTGGTGATCCGTTCGCACGACATGTTCGCTGAATCGGGCGTGCGCCGCGTGCGTGGAAAATTTCACCTCCACGTCCCGGGCGGGCCGATGATGTCTATCTTCCACCGTCGCGGTCAGTCGGGTGACTGTGCCCAATGCGCTTTGCGGCTGATCGAGGGGATCGGCGGCCAAACTCACCTGGACATCGTCGTGATGGTCAATAAATTCAGTGTGTTGAGACATAATCACTTCCTTGGCTCTAACGTAAATGGCGTGAATGTAAGAGATAAACCATCCCTACCCGTTGACTTTTTGCAATACCTCGCCGCCGATAACGACCCTACTGCGCGTACCAGGTTACATCAGGGCATCGCCACGGGCGTCCTGGACGGTGGGAGATGGAAAACGCGCGGAGACAATTTCAACATTTACCGGCTTGGCGCCGTGGGTTTGCCCCGCAGTGGTTTCCAGACTGTACCAGACGCGATACGTGCCCGGTTCCAGGGCCTTCGCCGGCAGCGAGAGGATCTGGGGCGTAACCACCCAGACACGCTCTTTGTCTGCCAATGTTTTCCTGGCGATATGCTCGCCCCAGTGAAATATTGCCTTATCGCCATCGGCGATGGTCTTGGGAAAGTAAACCAGCATCTGCAAGCCGAACGCGAGGGCCGTCTGGCCCAGGCGTACCGTACCGGCGGCGTCACACTGGCTGTTTAACACCCGGACCGGTCGGAGCGCCGGATCGAAAAAATTCACTGAAATCGTTTTTTCGCTGCCCGTGATTGCGGCGGTTACCTGTACCATACCCACCGCTGCCCGCGTTGCGGCAACGGGATAGCGAAGGGTCGCTGTGGCTGTTCCCCGGTCATCGGTGATGCATGTCGTGGCGGAAAGGCGCGCTTTGTCATGCGTGGTCTGGAAATACACCGGAATATCTTGCTGCGGGTGACCCTCGACGTCGGCGACGATGGCCGTCAATTCGCAGGTTCTGGCAGTGGTGGATAGCGCCGGTGTCAGGGGACTGGTGGTAAGGGTTAATTGATATGACATATGCGCTCCTCGCATTGAATAATCGTGTTTAGAATGACGCTGATACGCCCGCAAAAACATGACCGGCTCAATCCCCGGGAGGCACGGTATCAATATACATGCGTCTGGCTATGGAGGGCAATCCTACCGTTGTGTTGGGTAGCTGAACAGTATAAAAGAAATCGCCGAAGACGCCGTTCAAATTGGCCAGTGTGGCAAGGGGTATTTGCTGAGTGACATTAACGACGGGATTGGGGGCTATGCCAAGGAATAATTCCGTATCTTGAAGTTGTACCCCTTCACGGGAAAAAATCCGCAGCCTGGCACGATATAAACTGTTTGTAACAATAGCCGGTTGCGACGCCAGCGGCAAAGTGATTGTGACCCCGGTCTGGGCATCGGCCAGATTGATGATGCCATTAAGTCCTGCGGGCAGCAAAATAGGTGCCTGCCATACCTGATAGTTATAAGGTGAATCCTTTATTTCCAGTATCAAACTCATGGAGCCGCTTTTATTACCCGCAAAGTCCTCAATCATATACCACAATGCATATTCCCCTAGGCTTAATGTCTGTTCCGGACTAAAAGAGCTATTGACATTGATAACCCACACCAGAGGCCCGTCCTGGTAAACCATTTGTATAAATTGTTGATTCCAGAAAAAACTGACAATGTCGCCATAACGAATATCCGCAGGTAAATAGACCAGCACCTGAACGCCGTTCTGAATAATGTCGGCTGTGAGTGTATATACCTCAGGACTAGAAGTTGGTGTTGTATTAAGTACCAGTAAAGGTCTTAGCTCCGGGTCCCAAAAATTGATAATAAAGGATGTGGCGGCGCCTGATATGGATGCGGTCGCCGTAATCACCGCCGAACCGGTAATCCCTGGCCGCTGTTGATCAGGATAAGTGAGGTTCGATTGGGCTAGCCCGTTGGCATCAGTGGTTGCCGATGCGGGGGACACTTTCCCATAGACTGTATCCTGGCTGAAAGTCACCGTGACACCCGGTTGCGGCAGCCCGGTGATGCTATCGGTAACGGTGGCCCTGAGACTGGCGGTTTGTCCGGCCGGAATGGGCGGTGCCGGTGAATTAACGGCAGCAAGGCTAATGATGTTGGCCATAGAATACCTCAATTGTGAGTGATGATGGTATTTTCTAGATTAATGCCATGGCTATGGGGGAACGATCAATGTTCTTTTTTAATCCCGAAATTCCAATAATTGCTTATTGGCGGCAAGAAATTACGCAGGTGGAATAGCCGAAGGCTATTCCACCTATGGGAGGCATTAATAGAATTGCAACGTAACATCGCTGTCGAAGATGGTATTCACCTCACCTTGACCCTCATTGATGCCAGGGGCCGCCAGAACAAATACCAATCTATCTTCGGACACCGTGCTGGTGGCCGACAGTTGCGCCTGACCCTGGCTGTCGGTCGTCACCGGCGACGCCGCGGTGATAAAGGGCATATCTGCAAGGCTAGACGCAACATATCTCTTGACGGAGACATTCAACAGGGTATTGGCCAACGGCGCGCCCCGCGCCGTTAGCAACGTCATGGTTGCCGTGATGGGCAGCGCGTTACTCACACCAATAGTCGGATTGGTTAACTTAACCGTGGGGATAGTGAATGAGCCGCCGGATCCAGTCAGGGTTTGACCGGTCTCGGGCAGTGTGGCGACAACGGTGATCGGTGTGGCAAACGCCCGGGTATAGGTATAAGCGATATCGATCTCTCCTGCGGCGTTGGTGGCGGTGCCGGCCGGCGTGACCACATGGAAGGTGCCCACGCTGTTATCCGCAGTAAGGTCTACCACCACATTGGCCGCGGGCTGTCCGTTGGCGTCCACCACTTTAACCCGCACCACATTGGTTTCCAGCCCATTGGCGGTGGCGTCGTCCTCGGTAAGCGTGATACTGGCGAGAAACGCGTTGGCGCCGAAGTTGACGTTCACCGACCGGGCGGCATTGTTGGCCAGCGTGGCGGTGACGACGCTGACGCCGGCGGTGGTACTGGTTAAATTGGCAATGGCCACGCCGTTTTCATCGGTGGTGACGGTGACGTTCAGCACCGTTGCGCCGTTGGTGGCGCTAAACGTCACCACTTGATTGGGCAATACCTGGCCGAGGGCATTGGTGACCACCGCCCGTACCTGGTTTTGCGCCACGCCGTCGGAGGCGGCGTTATTGACAGTGACCGTCAGATTGGCCTCGGTAATGGTCGCGGTAGTGGTATCCAGTACAAAAGTGGTATCCACCGACGCGCTGTTGCCGTTGGTGAGCGCGGCGGTGACGGCGCTGATGCCTGCGGCGGTGTTGGTCAGGGTGGCGGTGGCCACGCCATCGGCGCCGGTGGTGCCAATCACCGTGGTGACCGTGGCGCCGTTGGTGGCGGTGAACGTGACGGTCTGGCCGGCCAGGGGGTTGCCCTGGGCGTCGGTGACCACCGCGCGTACCGCGTTGACGGCGGTACCGTTGGCCAGGGCATTGTCGGCAGTCACCGTCAGGTTGCCGCTGGCAATCTGCGCGGTACTCGCATCGGCCACGAAAGTGGTGTCCACCGTCTTGTTATTGCCGTTGGTGAGCGTGGCGGTCACGGCGCTGACGCCGGCGGTGGTGTTGGTGAGCGTGGCGGTGGCCACGCCGTCGGCGCCAGTAGTGCCGATAACGGTGGTGACCGTGGCGCCATTGGTGGCGGTAAAGGCCACGGTCTGGCCGGCCAGGGGATTGCCCTGGGCGTCGGTGACCACCGCGCGCACCGCGTTGGCGGCGGTGCCGTTGGCCAGGGCGTTATTGGCGGTGACCGTCAGATTGCCGTCGGCGATCTGCGCGGTGCCCGCATCGGCCACAAAGGTGGTATCCACTGTCCTGTTGTTGCTGTTGGACAGGGTGGCGGTCACGGCGCTGACGCCGGCGGTGGTGTTGGTCAGGGTGGCGGTGGCCACGCCGTCGGCGCCGGTGACGCCAATTACCGTGGTGATGATGGCGCCGTTGGTGGCGGTGAAGGTGACGGTCTGGCCGGCCAGCAGGTTGCCCTGGGCGTCGGTGACCACCGCGCGCACCGCGTTGGCGGCGGTACCGTTGGCCAGGGCATTATTGGCGGTGACCGTCAGATTGCCCTCGGCGATGTGCGCGGTGGCGGTATCGCCGACAAAGCTGGTGTCCACGGTCTGGCTGCTGCTATTGGATAGCGTGGCGGTGACGGCGCTGATACCCACCACGGTATTGGTGAGCGTGGCGGTGGCCAC
>NZ_SZPQ01000023.1 GCF_005217455.1 Martelella alba | reverse complement strand
GTTCAATGTTATACAGTTTGCTGATGTAACCCAGCGCCACATCCGCTTTGGTGGGTTTGCCTTGCTGAGCTTTGCTTCCCTTGGGCACCGCTTTGCCCGCTTCAATATATTTGCGCCGGGCATGGTCCCAGCTTGCGACAGGCTAAGCCTGAAAATGAAGGTGGAAAATAACTGAGCGAGTTATAACTGAAATCATTTATTGAAATCCGGAGGGTTAAACCCCCTCCCGGTAAAGGTTAACCACCAGCCGGAAGCGAGTCTTGCATGGAGCACAGCAATGTGTTTCGTGAAGCGTAGACAGCGGGTGCTAAAGCCGTGGAGTTAAGTCCCGAAATCATGTACATGCTGGCGACTTCATTGTGTTGGGAATGGGGGCAGCACCAACTCTGCCGTTAGGGTGAGGCAGGATGGGCCAGTCGGGATCTCAGTCCAGGGCAAAGGTACAGAGTGGATTTCTCAGGAACCTGTGAGATCCATCGCTGACCCGTGTGGCATTGCCATTGGCTATATGGCTGAAAATAGCCGGGCTGCCTGTGATTACCTCATCACGGGTAGAGCGAATAAGAGGTAACGCGCGGGTATCGGTAAGCGAATAAATAAGCGAACAGAGATTAAGCGATGGGAGTCTTAGTGTCTCATAGTACCGATGAGAGCGGAGAACTCGGCCGCAGAGGATCCGAACGAGGGAAGGAGACACCACAATGATTGACCTGTTGGAGGGAAACATGACGGATACACAGAGACCCGGGATCGTGTCAACGAAACAACAACAGATAGCCACACTGGCAAGAAATGCCCCTGAAAGGGTTTTCTCGTCGCTCCACCATTATTTGGACTATGACTGGCTTCATCGAGCTTGGGAACTGACGCGGAAAAATGCAGCGGCAGGTGTGGATGGGCAGACCGCAGAGAAATATGCAGAGCATCTGGAGCAAAATCTGCAATCGTTACTTTGCAGAATCAAATCGGGCGATTACAGGGCACCAGCCATCCGACGGGTATACATTCCCAAAAGTGATGGTCAGCGGCGTCCACTGGGACTGCCTACATTTGAGGATAAGATAGTTCAGCGTGCAGTGGTCATGATACTGGAACCGGTCTACGAACAAAGCTTTAACTCATGCTCGTTTGGGTTTCGACCGGGGCGTTCCGCCCACCATGCCCTGCAATATCTGCGAAACCACATAATGGATGAAGGAGGCCGCTGGATACTGGATATCGACATCAGAAAATATTTCGATACGATAAACTATCAGCATCTAAGGGAATTTCTTGACAGGCGAGTGACTGATGGCGTCATTCGAAAACTGATTGATAAATGGCTGAAAGCAGGCGTCATGGAAAATGACGTTCTGTCCTTTCCGGTTGCAGGAACTCCTCAGGGTGGTGTGATCTCCCTATCCTGACCGTGGACGAGGTAGAGAAAATACTGGCGCTACCCGATATCGAGACGGCGGCGGGCTTGCGCGACCGGGCGCTGCTGGAAGTGCTGTACGCCAGCGGGCTGAGGCGCTCAGAGCTGGCGGCCCTTGAAGTGTATGATATCCACCGCAGCCGGCGGACGCTGACGGTACGCTTGGGCAAAGGCAAAAAAGACCGGGTTATCCCGCTGGGCTGGCTGACGGCCTACCTGCACCGTGCGCGCGGTGAACTGCAACGAGGCTTCCCGACGCATGCGTTGTTCATGTCGCACAAGGGCGAGGGGCTGACGCCCAATGCCATCACCAACCTGACTAGCGCTTATGTCAAACGCTCAGGCATCGATAAGCCGGGCGCGTGCCATCTGTTCCGGCATGCGATGGCGACGCAAATGCTGGAAAACGGCGAGGACGTGCGCTGGATACAGGCGATGCTGGGTCACGCCAGCCCGGAAACAACACAAATTTACACGCAGGTGAGCATCGGGGCGTTGCAGGCGGTGCATGCGGCGACCCATCCGGCGGAACAGGCGAACGGCGAGAGGTTGGAGCATGACGACGATGTCGGGCTGCTGGCCGACCTCATGGCAGAAGAAAATGAAACACCTCATAAGAGGGGTTGACGTCGATGAAACCTTCAAAGATACTAACAGATAGTAATAGATATTATCCTGCATCGAGAGGTCACCATGACAACCAGTATCGCATTAAGTCCTCACTTCGAAGAGTTTATCCGTGCACAAATCGACAGTGGCCGTTATAACAATGTCAGCGAAGTCATCCGCGCCGGTCTACGCGCGCTGGAAGAGCGCGAACAGCAACAGAAGTTAGAGGCGCTGCGCGCAGCGGTGGAACTGGGTATGAACAGCGGTGAAGGAAAAACGGCGGAAGAGGTGTTCGGACGCTTATCACAAAAATATCGGCGCATGATGGAAAGTAATAAAACGGAATGAAACTAACGGTATCGCCGTTGGCGGAAGAAGATATCGAGGCGATAGGCGACTACATCGCGCAAGATAACCCAGGACGGGCGCTAAGTTTTACCGAAGAGCTTTATCAGCAATGTCGTCTGATAGCTGATAATCCCTGGATATACCGTGAACGCCCTGAACTAGGGTACAGCGTCAGGAGTTGTGCTTATGGGCGTTATGTCTTCGTGTATAGCACATCAGATAGTGCGGTCAGAATCGAACGCGTGGTGCATGGGTCACGTGATATCGACGGCCTGTTCTCTTGGCCGCCGGACGGTCAATAGCAGCCCACTCTCTGTCAGGCCGCTGGGGTGTGGTGATAGGCAAGAGGCGCGCCGTCCCGGGCCGCGCCTCTTGCCCTTGTCGGTCCCGGCTTGCCCTCTGCTCCTACCTTCCGTTATCCCTTAAGCCACGGGGGTGAAGCCGCCGTCCCTGGCGGCGCTAACACCGACGTCCATCCTCAGCCAAGGTCAACACCCACATCAACACCTTAAAGGGCTGTCGGCCTGACGGCCTCTGCTTAAAAGCTACATGCCCGCCCGGCTGCGTCTGTCCGTCACGGCCCGCAGTCGCTGCGCTCTTCGCTCGTTCCCGTTCCGGCCAGCTTACGCTACCCGCCCCGGTCCGGCGCGGTCATGCAAAACCCTCGTTCCCTTAGCCGTCCGTGCTTCAGAGCGCCGCGCAACGTCGCTTGCGGGCCTCGCCGGCCCACGCCCGGCAAACGGTGAGGCGGGCCGCAGGCAAGCTGCGCCCCGCCTCACCGCCGCGATGTAAAAACCACTTCGTATAAGAATCTGAGAGAAAAGCGTTGATACGCTGCACTGGCAACGGCGCGTAAACGGGCGGAAAAAGCGCGTCGGGGTCTTCGGTCCGGAAAGGTAAGAGACACTGGAGAAAACGTCGGTTAATATGCTGATAGCACAGGGAAAAGTGACGTTCGATGAGAGAGCTTACCTCGGGTTGCGTTGTTGTGGAGAATAACTTCCTGAGTGCTAAAGACGCCCGGCAGCTTGATAAAGAACTCGAAGAATGTAAAGAAAGCGGTGATGATCCCTCACCGGTTATCCAGAAGTATCTCGATATCAGTAATAAAAACAGCAAGGAATTAGCTGAAACCTGTGACGGTGGCGGGGTGGCTTGTGTCACCTGGGAAGAGCTAATACAAAGCGAAACCAATGTTGCAAATGATGCTCATTCTTCGCAATTTCGGTTGGATGAGAAATTAAAAGATCCTCAAGCGGCCGCATTGGTAAATTATCTCAATAATAACGATCTTAAATTCCTTAAAGACAATATAACCACTGGTGATAGGGTGTTATCTGTCGTCAGCGATCCTACGTCCTGGCCTGTCATTGTGATGGGCGCAAAATCCATTATTCAGGGTGCCGGAGAAAAAGAACAGTTAATTGCGGCGGGTGTATCAAGTACGGCTGTTTCAGCGATTCAGTATGGCACCACGGGAGAAGTAACACTGTCAGATGTCATCGGTGCCGGGGTTATTGGTATGATAACAGGCGGTAAAACTTATAACCCAACAGTATATTGGAATGCAGCAGGCGGTTACTACTCGGCTGAGATAAAAGGTGATGATCCCATGATGGGCGCATTACTGAGTAAGACCGGTGCATCGCTGGGGTATGCTGCTGGTAATATTATTAAAATACCGATGGACAAGATATTAAATCCTGTGTCTAAGCAGTATGAGTGGGTGCCAACAGGCGTATGGACGATAACAAAACCCGCTCCTATACATCCATTGCCATCTATTTCAGGTAACATAGGTGCATCAGCAGTATCAGAAATGGCACAAGACAAGCTGAAAGATATTGGAGGTAAAAATGATGATAAATAGTAAAAGATCATTAGTTTTTTGCATATATCTATGCATCACCATGCCATTGCTGATGTTTATTTTGACTATGTTTGGCCGATTACTAGGGGCATGGTTAACTTGGGATATAAATAATAAATTCCCAATTTCAATGATGGATACACTGCTCTGCTTCAAGATATCTCTGATTGGATATCCTATTGGGCTGATAATATGGTTCTTTTATTATAGAAATGTATGAAAATACAAGTAGTAGGTTTGTCGGCCTGACGGCCTCCGCTCAAGGGCTTAATGCCCGCCCGGCTTCGTCTGCCCGTCACGGCTCGCAGTCGCTGCGCGCCTAGCTCGTTCTCGTTCCGGCCAGCTTACGCCCCCCACCCCGGCCCGGCGCGGTCATGCAGGCTTGGTGCTCACTCAACCTTCCGTGTTACCGAGCGCCGCAGGGCGTCGCTTGCGGGCTTCGCCAGCCCGCGCCCGGCAGACGGTTCGCCGGGTCACAGGCCGCTCTCGCACATCCATGTGCTTCGCGGCACTAGCACATCCTGTGCGTCGCAAGCTGTGACCCAGCTCACCGCTTCGGTGTAAAAACCCCTTGCCTGTATACACACCGTAGAGAAACACGTTGATAATCTGTTAAGGCAAGACCACGCGACGAGGCGAAAAACGCGCGTCGGGGTCTTCGTCTTCCTGGGGGAGGAAGCAGTAGTAAAAACGGAAGGTAACCCACTGACTGAACAGGGAAAAGTGGCTAAATATGCAGGGATGCTCGTCAGAGTGCATTGTTGTGGAGAATAACTTCCTGGGCGGTGCGGCAGCGGGTTCCGGGCTGGGAATGTGGCTGGGTGAGATACCGGACGCAGGTACAGATGAAAAAGCCCAGCTTGCCGGGGATATCGCGGAAGGGAACGCCAAGGTATCGGCTCATCTGGCGGGGAGGGTCGGTTTAGCCATGTTACCCGGCGGGGCACACGGTAGCTGTCAACGAAGTTGGCACCCTTATTCATTTTTACGCGGTAGATTTTAGCCCGGTTTCCGGCTTATCTGGATTCAGCATTACTACCTCGACCCGTTGCCATTGACGGCACGACATTGACCACCGCTCTGGTCGAGCTTTTCTGGCCGATTCGTATAACGCTTTTCGCTTTGCCGGCAGGTTTACATCTTTTCCCTGGTGCCGTTGTGCCGGTGTGACATAACCGATGGCTCCATGCCGGTGTTTTTCGTTATACCCCCGGCTGAAGCCCTCGACCCAACGCCGGGCGTCATCCAGATCCTTGGCGCCTGAGGACGGCCACGACGGAATATATTTCAGCGTCCTGAACAGCGACTCCACATACGGATTATCGTTGCTGACTCGCGGTCGGCTATGTGAACCCATAATGCCCAGCTCTTCCAGTTTCGCTTTCAACGTCTGGGATTTCATCGATGCGCCATTGTCGGCGTGTAATACCAACGGATGCCGGTAACACTGTTCGCGTAATACGGTGCGGTACAGCAGCGTGGCGGCCTGCTCGCCGTTTTCCTCTTTATGGACCTCGTAACCGACAATTTTACGGCTAAACGGGCTGCTGACCGACTTGACGGCGCAAGAGGAGCAGAATGTCCAAGAGCCAGATGAGACCGGCGCATTAGCGGACAGCCACAAAAGCTGACAACAGTGGGGTCAATGTGTAAAATGACAACACAAATGACACCACAATAGGGGCCCCCAATGAGCACGATCCACTTCCGAATAGATGAAGAGACGAAGCGTCTGGCGACCCAGGCGGCGGAAAGACAGAAAGTGAGTCTAACAGAGCTGATGCGCCGGCGTGCGGAAGAACTTGCTGAAGATGAGCGGGAACATCAAAGCCATGCGCATGAATACTGGCTAGAGCGGCAAATAGAAGAAGCGTTCGAACGCGATGAATCTGGGCAAGGCGAATACGTGAGCCATGAAGAAATGCGTGTTCGAATGGACAAACTTAAACGACTCGCGATGCAAGGAAAACTGTGACAACAGTGGTGCAATGGGAAAAAGAAGCGTTGGCGGATAAAGAAGCTATCTATGTCTACCTCTGCCAAGAAGCGGGAGTTGAGGTTGCCGGTACGGTAGATGAAAAGCTTGATGCCATGGCGACATTATTAGAAGAAACTCCGCTAGCCGGGGTACAAGCAGGGAAGTTGCCCCGCCAGCGCAAACTTGTTGTACCACGCTTGCCGTTCATCATGGTGTACACCGTAAACGCCAATGCAGTGCGTATCATGCGTTTGCTGCATACAGCGCGAAATATAGTGAGCCGTTACCGCCGACATTAGCTTGCCCTCTTTAAGGTCGCGGGGTACGGTGACAGGCAAGAGGCGCGCCATCCCTGGCGCACCTCTTGCCCTCTGCTCCCCGCCCCATCGCCTCGGTATGAAAACTTATCGCTTCGTATAAGCGCCGGTGAGAAATACGTTGATACACTGTTGGGGCAAAAACGTCTGGCCGCGTGAAAATTGCGCGTTGAGGGCAATGGCAATGGCAATGGCAATGGTGAGGGTAGGGGGGACGTGTGTCATCAGGCTTTGGCGGGACACAGGCCAGCGGCCTGCACTCACTCAACGGAAATAAACCAATAAGTGAGTCAATATATTGATTTTAAATGATAATAATCGGTGATTTCGCTAAAATCGCCCCATGGATATCGACTCGCTGCTTGCCTCACAAAATCCCGACGACCTGCGCGCTCTGGCGTTGAAACTGCTGTCGGAAATCCAGGCCCGGGAAGCCGTTGTCTCATCATTGCGCGCCGACCTTGAACGACAGGCGCAGGAAAATCAGGCACAGACACGCTATATCCGGCAGTTGGAAGAGGCGCTGGAAAATGCCCGTCGCTGGCGCTTCGGCCACAAAAGCGATGCCTTTCACGGCGAGCAGCGCGAGCTGTTCGACGAGGATATTGATGCCGACGCCGCTGATATCACCCGGCAACTGGTGGCGCAACTGCCCGGCGCAGCTGCCCACAAGCCGGAACGGCCCAAACGTCGGCCACTGTCGCCACTGTTGCCTCGCCAGGATAGCCTTCTGGCCCCGGCCACGGATATCTGCCCGCGCTGCGGCCACGCCCTGCGTTTTATCCGTGATGAGGTCAGCGAACGGCTGGAGTATGCGCCCGACCGTTTTATCGTTCATCGCCATATCCGCCCGCAGCTCGGTTGTCCGCGCTGCGACATCGTGGTCAGCGCGCCGCTGCCGGCGCAATTGATAGAAACGGGCCAGCCCGGCCCGGGACTGTTGGCCCGGGTGGTATGCGCCAAAGCGCTTGACCATCTGCCGCTTTACCGCCAGCGGGATATCTATCAGCGCGGCGGCGCCGATATTTCTCGCAGCACGCTGGCCGGCTGGTTCGGTGCGGTGGGAGCGGCGCTCAGACCATTGGCCGAGGCGTTGCACCGCGACTTGCTGCGCCACTCGGTGCTACAAGCCGATGAAACCCCGCTCCTGCTTTTGGATGCCGTTCGCGGTAAAAGCCAGCGCGGTTATTTGTGGGCTTATGTCACTGTCCAGGACGCCGGGCGGGTCATCGTCCTGTATGATTGTCAGCCGGGATGCGGCGGTCATTATGCCCGTGAGGTGCTCAAAGGCTGGCATGGCACATTGGTGGTGGACGGTAATGCCGGCCGACGGGCGCTGTTCGACCTGAGCCGGGTGACCGAAGCCGGTTGTCTGGCGCATGTGCGGCGCAAGTTTTCCGAACCATTAACCGCCAACCCCAGCCCGGTGGTCAAACACGCCCTTAATATCCTCCGTGGATTGTACCAGCTTGAGCGCACAATCGAAGCCCGGCCGGCAGTGAAAAAACGCCGGTGGCGGCAGCGCTACGCCAAGCCGCAAATGGAGGCCTTCCATCAATGGCTGCTGTTGCAACAGTCGCAGGCCGTTCCGCACTCCAGGTTGAGCAAGGCGTTGGACTACACCCTCAACCGCTGGCCGGCCCTGGTGCGTTATCTGGAGGATGGACGGTTGCCCATTGATAACAACCACTGCGAAAACCTGATGCGGCCAGTGGCGGCAGGTAGAAAAAATAGGCTTTTCGCCGGTTCGTTGCGCGCTGGTCAGCGCCTGGCGGCTATCCTCAGCCTGCTGGAAACAGCCAGACTCAACGGCCATGACCCGTACCTCTGGCTGCGGGAAGTACTGGCCCGGCTACCGGACTGGCCCGGCAATCGGATCAGCGAACTGTTGCCCTACGCTGAGAACCGTTTTGATTAACCCGCCCGCCGAAGCGGTGTCTGGTGTTGTTTCCCCCCAACGGGTCAACCGTGCAACGAAGAAAAATGCCGTTATCCTATGCGACTTGCCGCGTTGCTTTGGTCTGCTTTTCCCTGATGTGCTCATCCGGTGTTTCCGCGGTATCCGCAAATGCGTTATGGCTATTAAAGCCCCCTCGATGGTAAGAGAGTACTTTTAAATGGCTGATATCTTTAGCAAGGGAGCCGAACGTGATGAACAGGAACAAGAGAGCTAAAGGGGATTTGTTACTCATCGCAATGTCCTCCGGGGGCTGATTGACTGCATCCTAGAGTAACGGTGGTAAAGCATTGTCAAAGCCGCTTAAACATTCGTCGTTAGCTGTAAATCATGAAGAAAAAGATGAACCGGGTGTCGCATATCAGCGTATCCCGGCGGGTCTCCTTGCCGCCGCGATGAAACTTGAATTATTTGAAGTCTATATCGCAGCGATTGCGTCACCGTCCCTCAGTCCAAAGCGTGTTATTGGCCAGCCTGAATAAAAACTCGTCCAAATGCCGTTTTCGACTATGCTTCAAAAAGGGAAACTTGGGGGTAATAATGGCTTCCAGCAGATTATCCTCCGTCAGGATATATTTTGTGCCATAAATTCGGCCGGTGCCCGGATCAATACGAAGGTAAACTTCTTTACCTTCAAATTTATCTCCAATTAGTTTTTCAATGGGAATTTGTTGTCTGGAGCCCGATAGGTATGCCAACTTATCAATGTTACCACTGGCAGCCTCATAACTGATACGAAAATGCGGCTCCATAATGTGGTAAAGCCTTTCCAATACCGGATGTCGGTATCTTGTCGCTTTGATCACCAAAAAAATATTTTTGGATAAAATACGTTTCAATGCGACCAGGCTTTCAATCCCGGGATCGAATAATTTAATCACTTCCACAGCATAGGCACTCAGTGCTTTTCTATTCAAGTTTTGCGCAATCGGGAGTAATGAATATTTGGGTAGTGTAATAAGGCTCTTTTCCATGGCATAATGCAGTGTTTCCCGCAATGCAAAGCTAGAGAATGCCTTTTGCATAATGATCCACGTGCGAAAATGCAGTAGCATTGATGCCTTGGCAGCGATATTAAGTCCCTTACCCACTAGGGGTAATAAGGCAACGATATCAGCCGAGCAGGTTACCACGGCTTGTTCCTCCTCTTTAAAGCGTATGTGATTCACGCAATCGCGCAAAGGGATCAAGGAGTATAGAAAATTTTTAACTTTCTGGAAAAAGGTGGAGTCGTAGCCATAATCCTGTATCTTGCGCAAAAAGACTTTCTGATGGACACGGGCCAACTTGCTGACGAAGTATTCCAGGCGCTGATCCGCCGCCTTCATTTTCCCGCGCAGGGTGGGCGAGAGAACCAACTGCAAATGTTTTTTGTCTATCTGCGAGATATCGCTTTCAATTAAGTTGCTATACCAGTCAATGTTTCTGTCCACCCGCACCAGCAAATCGATGAAATGGTCGCTGTGTATGGCATAACAACGCTCTTCGCCCTCCCGCGTTGCTGAATAAATCTTGATGCCTCTCGGAAGATGTAAATGATTATACTCCATCTGGGATAAATAGCCCCATGCGGTCACCGGCATCCTATCATGGCGGAAGCTGGCGTTCATCTCGACGATGGTCGCATCGGCGAGAAAGGCGACATCCGCTGATCCGAGTTCGTTCAACATTTCATGAACCAGCATTTTATGAACGACATAATAGGCATTGGCGATCAGCACGTTCTGGTGCTGGAATAGCTCATCAAGATGAGGCAATGCGCGGGATCGCTCCTTACCTGGTATGACATTATCCCAGCAAAAACTGCTGCCGGGGAATAATTTGTAATTGCTAATGAGAGAAGAGATGTCTTTACCTTCTTCGAACCGGCAAGTGGATGTCAGAATTTCTTGTGCCAACTGTGTCCGGGTCTTGTATGTTTTAACGATTTCATCGTAGCAGGATGGCGGGTTTTTCAGCATATTCCATTCATCACACGCAGAAAAAAACTCTTCCATGATGTCGGATTTCACCACGCCATCCTGCATGATATCGATCGATTGTAAATTGTTTTGTGTAAATGGGTGACGTTGAATATAAGCGAACAGCGCAGGAATATGGAAAAGCCGAATCAGCGAAGGGGCCAGCACGGTTGAGGATAGCATGGTCTCCAGCAGTATGCCGAGAGAAATGTATTCTTCAAGGTCGAGATGTCGCACGTTCAGATGTGAGATATTCATATAGCTGGCGCCAACGTGATAATAACCCCATTCTACCGTTCCCATTTTGATCTGCTGAGGCGCATCTTCAGGCCACAGTGTTAATGTCGGTAGCAGCGGATATACCATTTTCCCCAGAATATATTGCCGTGCGGCGGGAGTGATACTCTCTGGCTGCTCAGACGTCTCGGTAAAACTCATGATAGGGTCTATTGTGAGATGCAATAGTTTCTGGAATGCGTTTTGATGACAAAAATATTGCCCTGAAATCGCCGCTTCCCGGCAGCATTCCGAAAATAGCTTTGCCAGATAAAAGGGTAACCCTTGATGAAACAGTTTGGATGATATCCAGGCATGAAGGGTTTCGGTCGCATAGCCCTGATCGATAATCTCGCCATCCAGTCCGCCATACATGCCGGAACCCGCCAGCAGGCTTTTCGCCAGTGTGATAATCTCCCTGGGAAAACGCTCAATGACATCCAGAAGGATATTGATCAGCCCGACGTCGGACATTCTCATCCCGGCGGGCAGCCAACCTTTCTGCCACAGATAGCCAAGGATATGATTATCCGCCACGCCGGCGGGGAACAACCGGGGGGTAATACTTTCCTCGTTGGAAGTCGGCGTCTGTGCGATGCTCTCTCTTTTCCGCCTAAGCTTGCCTGATGGGTGTTGCCCGGTCCAAAGGGGGGGCGGATAGGATCCGTTAACGGACTTGAACAGCGAAGGCGGGGAGGTTTCCGTCGAAGTCCGGGGTTGCCGGAGCGACCGATTGTCGACCGGGTGGGTGGAAATCTCATGGGATTGTTTAGGCGGGCCGGCATGCATTATGGGCGACAGTGTAAAATAATAAATCCAGCGGGCCGTTTTGGACAGGTTTCTCCCCAATCGCGGCGGCGCGGCGAAATCATTTGGCCGGCCATTGCCGATATGTTTGATATCCCCCAGTAATCGATTAAATTCATGAATGTATCGCCGAGATTCCCCATTGTGGCGAAGACTGCCATATAAACTGTCAGAGATGTTGTTACGGCCCGACGCTTCGATCAACATACCCTCTCTCCTTGTTTGCCGTCATGCTGCAATATGAATGAGTTAGGGTATATGATGAAAAGATTGGCGAAAGAAGCCGACGGATGTCGAAACACTCTTTTCATCACCTGTCGGTGCGCTTGCCGGCCGGTCACGACGCCATTCGCGCGGTTGACGGCCTGTGTTTAAATCCATCGACAGTACTTTTTCGCCCAGCGAGGCCTCATGACGTCCGGACAGACCGATTTTCGGCGGGCGGATGCGGACGGCGCGGCGCGGCCGTAAATCCGGCGCGGTTTTCCTGTTTTAAGCCCTGGGGGAGTGGTCGGCAAACATGATATGCTGTTAACTGGTTGATATCCCGTTGTCCGCGCACGGCGCCGGCGAAGCGGGAAATCGTTTAACGAATCGACACTAATAAGGATGGCATCGCCGCCATGATCCGCGTTACGACCTTATCGAATCCCCGTCTGGCCCAGGCGTTTATCGATTATATGAAAACCCAGGGTGTGGCGATGGAAATGCATCCGCAAGGCCGGGCCGTGGAATTGTGGTTGGTGGATGACAACGTCTTGCCCCGGGTGGAAGAGGCGCTGGATGTCTTCTTGCGCGATCCGTTGCATCCGCGTTACCAGGCCGCCAGCTGGCATGCCGGTACGGCGGGGCGCGGTCAGTTCCGCTATCAGGCCGCATCCTGGCTGCCGGCGCTGCGCAGCCGGGCGGGGCCGTTGACGCTGGGTGTCACAATATGCTGTATCCTGGTGTTCGCGCTGATGAATATCTTCGGCGATGTGGCGGTAATGCGCTGGCTGGCTTTTCCGAGCGGTCCCGGACAGTATGGTCAGCTTTGGCGCTGGGTAAGCCATATTTTGCTGCATTTTTCCCTGTTGCATATCCTGTTTAATCTGGTGTGGTGGTGGTACCTGGGTTGCGCCATGGAAAAGCATCGCGGCTCATTTTCGCTGGCGGTGCTGACCATTGTGGCGGCGGTGGTCAGCGGATTGGTGCAGTTCCGTTTCAGCGGCGCGCTGTTCGGTGGTCTGTCCGGCGTGGTGTACGCTTTGATGGGGTATGTGTGGTGGTACGGCGAAAAGCATCCGGATGGGCCATTGCAAATGCCGCGCGGCGTGATCGTCTTTGCATTGCTGTGGCTTATTGCGGGTTATTTCGATATTTTAGGCATCGCTATCGCCAATGCCGCCCATGTCGCGGGGCTGGTCGTCGGGCTGTTATTGGCTTTCTGGGATACCCGCCGCGGCGCCGGGACTGCGCGTCGTCGGTAAGGTTCGGGCAGTAGGGGAATTCACGTGAAACAAACGCAGCGGCATGATGCCATTATTGAATTGGTTCGTCGGCAAGGTTATGTCAGTACGGAAGAGTTGGTCGAGCATTTTGCGGTCAGCCCGCAAACCATCCGGCGCGATCTGAACGATCTGGCCGAAAACAACAAAATACATCGCCACCATGGCGGAGCGGCTTTGCCGTCCAGTTCCGTCAACACCGCCTATCATGATCGAAAGGGCATGTGGTCGGCGGAAAAAGCCAGGATCGCCCGCCGTGTCGCCAGCCAGATCCCCGACGGCGCCACGTTGTTTATCGATATCGGCACCACACCGGAGGCGGTGGCTCACGCCCTGCTTAACCACAAGGGGCTGAGGGTAGTTACCAATAACCTGAATGTCGCCACTATCCTTACCGCCAAAGAAGATTTCCGCCTTATTCTGGCGGGGGGCGAAGTCCGCACCCGCGATGGCGGCATCATGGGGGAGGCCACGCTGGATTTCATCTCCCAGTTCCGTCTTGATTATGGCATTCTCGGTATCAGCGGTATTGACATGGACGGTTCGCTACTGGAGTTCGATTACCATGAAGTCCGGACCAAAAGGGCGATTATCGATAATTCCCGTTGTGTCATGCTGGTGACTGATCATTCCAAATTCGGCCGCAACGCCATGGTTAATCTTGGCAAAATGTCGCTGGTGGATTATCTGTTCACTGATCAGATGCCTCCGCCAAGCGTGATGAGCATTATTGAACAATCGGAAGTGAAGCTGGAGCTGTGCTAAGCCGGTAAATCGGAAAAATTTCCGTTACCGGCGCCCTTTTCGGGGGTGTTGACTATTCTTTGATCATTACGGAAAAAACGCTGTTTTCGTAAGCTTATTTGAGCACGGCGCCGTCGCCAAGGCATTGGCGCGTGTTTACAGGGGTTGTCCGTGATAACGACATGCCATCCGGGATGTCGGGCCGTATCCGGCGTTGATCAACTTAATACCCACAGGATAGAGACGCTCTTATGCCGAAAATCAGGTTCGATAAGGTTGCTTTTCAATCCGCCCTGGATCGCCAGTGGCGGCATTTGGGTTTGCAAAGCGCGCAGGAAATGACGTCGTTGCAGTGGTGGCATGCGGTTAGCGCGGCGGTGAATGAAATCATCCCTTGGCAGCCGGAAATGCGTCCGGACAAAAAAAACCATCGCCGCGTGAATTATCTTTCCATGGAGTTCCTCATCGGCCGGTTGACCGGCAACAATCTTATCAATCTGGGTTGGTATGACGAGGTAAAAAAAATCCTGGACCACTACCCGATCAATCTTAGCGATGTGCTGGAACAGGAAACGGATCCGGCGTTGGGTAACGGCGGGCTGGGCCGTCTGGCGGCCTGCTACATGGACTCGATGGCGACAGTGGGGCAATCGGCCATTGGTTACGGCCTGAATTACCAATACGGTTTGTTCCGCCAGCAATTTTCCGACGGTCGGCAAGTGGAAATGCCCGATGACTGGCATCGGCATGACTATCCCTGGTTCCGGCATAATCCTGCCCTGAATGTGCGGGTTGGGCTGGGGGGCAAGGTGAGTAAGGGCGATGGAGGCCGCATGCTGTGGCAACCGGCCTTTATCCTTGAGGGAGAAGCCTGGGATTTGCCGGTCGTGGGCTACGAAAACGGCATAACGCTGCCGTTGCGTCTCTGGCGGGCCGTGCATCCGCATCCTTTCGATCTGGCGCTGTTCAATGATGGCAAATTTCTCAAGGCGGAGCGGACGGGCATTGACGCCGCCAAATTAACCAAAGTCCTTTATCCCAATGATAACCATCTGGAAGGCAAACAACTGCGCTTGATGCAGCAGTATTTTCAGTGCGCCTGCGCGGTGGCGGATATCCTGCGCCGGCACCATCTGGCCGGCCGATCCATTGAAAGTTTGCCGGATCACGAGGTGATTCAACTCAATGACACCCATCCCACCATCGCCATTCCAGAAATGCTCAGGATCCTGATCGATGAGCACCAATTATCCTGGGAGGAGGCCTGGAGGATTACTTCGCGCACCTTCGCTTATACCAACCATACCTTGATGCCGGAGGCGTTGGAGCGCTGGGATGAAAAATTGATTCGCACCCTGCTGCCGCGTCATTTTTCGCTGATTGTGGAAATTGACCGTCGTTTCCGCAAACAGGTGGATAAGCATTGGCCGAACGATGAACAGGTCTGGGCGAAGCTGGCGGTGCATTATGACAAGCAGGTGCGCATGGCCAATTTGTGCGTGGTGTGCGGTTTTGCCGTTAACGGCGTGGCCGCCCTGCATTCCGATCTCGTGAAAACTGATCTGTTCCCGGAATACCATCAGCTCTGGCCGAAGAAGTTCCATAATGTGACCAACGGCATCACACCGCGCCGCTGGCTTAAACAATGCAATCCGGCGCTGGCGAAGCTTATCGACGATACCCTAGGTAAAGGCTGGGTGACCCGTCTGGAAAAACTCAAAGAACTGGAGCCTTACGCCGACGCGCCGGATTTTTGCGCGCAATATCGGCAAATCAAGCATGACAACAAACAGCGGCTGGCGGCCAAGATCAAGCAGTTGACCGATATCACCGTCAACCCCGACGCCCTGTTCGATGTGCAGATTAAGCGGTTGCACGAATATAAACGCCAACACCTGAATCTATTGCATATCCTGTCGCTATATCGCCGGCTCCGCGACGATCCCGATTTGGATATCGTGCCGCGGGTGGTGCTGTTCGCCGCCAAGGCCGCGCCCGGTTATGCGCTGGCGAAAAACATCATCTACGCCATCAACCAGGTTGCGGCGAAAATCAACCACGACCGCAAGATCAAAGACAAGCTGAAAGTGGTTTTTTTGCCGGACTACCGGGTCTCGCTGGCGGAATGGATTATTCCGGCCGCCGATGTATCCGAACAAATTTCCACCGCCGGCAAAGAAGCCTCCGGCACCGGCAACATGAAACTGGCCCTGAACGGGGCATTAACCATTGGCACCCTGGATGGCGCCAACGTGGAGATTGCCGAACAGGTCGGCAATGATCATATTTTTATCTTCGGCAATACCGTCGAGCAGGTAAAAGCCCTACAGGCCCAGGGCTACCAACCGGCGCAATGGCTTAAAAAAGACAAAATGCTCAAGGGGATTTTAACCGAACTGGCCAGCGGCGCCTACAGCTCAAAGGATCGGCATGCCTTCGATCCGTTGCTGCACAGTTTGCGGCAGGGCGGCGATCCTTATCTGGTGCTGGCGGATTTCGCCGCTTATTGCGAAGCGCAGCAACGGGTGGACGCGCGCTATCGCCAGCCGGAGGCATGGACGCGCAGCGCGGTGCTTAATACCGCGCGAGTGGGATTTTTCAGTGCCGATCGCTCAATTCGCGATTATCAGCAACACATATGGCAAGCCAAACGCTAAGGAGCGTCGATGGATCCCAAGCTTTTGGAGCAGACCGCCGAGCGGGCGGGGATCATGCCGGATTATGTCGATGCCTGGGGGCAGCAAAAGCTCATCGGCGACCGCACCAAACACCTCCTGCTTGGCGCCATGGCGGGATTAACCGATGATCCCGCCGTGACAACGCCCTTGCCGCCGGTTTGGGTGTTACATTCAGGGGCCACGGCGCGGCGAACCGTTGGCCTTAAGGCGCCTGGTGAATGGGTGCTGACCGAAGAATCAGGACGCCAGCATGAGGGAAAAATCGTCAATCGCGTGCTCACGTTGCCGGAAGGGCTGCCCACAGGCTATCACCGGCTGGCCCTGCGCTGTGGACTAAGCCATTGGCGCTGCCAGGTGATCGTCGCGCCTGCCCGCTGTTATGAACCCCAGGCTTTGCTGCGCGGCCGAAAATTGTGGGGGGCCACGGTTCAGCTCTATACCCTGCGTTCGGCGCGTAATTGGGGAATTGGCGATTTTGGCGATCTGGCGGCGATGATTGCGGGCGTGGCCCGACAGGGCGGGGCCTTTGTCGGGCTGAATCCCATTCACGCCTTGTACCCCGCGCTGCCTGGATGGGCCAGCCCTTACAGCCCTTCATCGCGACGTTGGCTGAATGTGATTTACATTGATGTCGCCACGCTGGAGGATTTCCAGCAGAGCGCCGAGGCACGCCAATGGTGGCGAAAACCAGCCACTCAGGCGACGCTTGCGGCGTTGCGCCAGAGCGAATGGGTGGACTATCCCGGCGTCATGGCGCTGAAAATGACCGGACTGGCTTTCGCCTTTGAGCAGTTTATGGCCCGCGCGCCGGACGATGCCCAATGGCGCGCCTTTGATGATTTCATCCGGGAAAACGGCTATAGCCTAGAGTTACAGGCGACCTTCGATGCGCTGCACCGCTATCTGGCCTTGACGGGGCAGGTCTCGGAGGGCTGGCAGCAGTGGCCGGAGGCGTATCGCCGGGCGGATGATAACGAAGTCAACGCGTTTCGCAAAACACATCGGCGGGATATTTTGTTTTTCAGCTGGTTGCAATGGCTGGCGGCGCGGCAGTTGGAGGGATGTTATCTGCTGTGCCGCAAACACAAAATGCCAATAGGTTTGTATCGCGATCTGGCCGTGGGGGTGAGTTTCTGGGGAATGGAAACCTGGAGCGATCGCACTCTTTATTGCCTGCAGGCCACTATTGGCGCCCCTCCCGATCAGTTGGGTCCGCAAGGACAAAACTGGCAATTGCCGCCTCAGGACCCGAATGTTTTGATCGACCGCGCCTATGAGCCTTTTATCGAGATGCTGCGCGCCAATATGCGCCACTGCGGCGCGTTGCGGATCGATCATGTGATGTCGCTGCTGCGACTGTGGTGGATTCCAAAGGATGAGCCGGCGGGAGAAGGCGCCTATGTCCGGTATCCGGTGGACGATCTGCTGGCGGTGCTGGCGTTGGAAAGTCAGCGTCATCAATGTATGGTCATTGGCGAGGATTTGGGCACGGTACCGCCGGAGATTATCGAAAAACTGCGGGCTGCCGGCATATATTCCTATAAGGTTCTGTTTTTCGAAAGAAAGGAGAATTCTTCATTTCGCGGCCCAGACGAGTATGTCCCTCAGGCCATGGCGACATTGACCACCCATGATCTGCCCACCCTGCGTGGTTTCTGGCAGTGCGAGGATCTGCGGTTGGGCGAACGTTTGTCGCTCTATCCTGACGAGACGGTATATCGACGATTGTTGTCCGATCGCCAGACGGCGCGCCAGGCATTGCTTGATGCGCTGCATGATTGGCGATGCGTGCCGGACAGGCTGAGCAAAAACGCCGAACGGGTGTCGATGACGCCTGTCCTGAATCGGGGCGTGCACCGCTTTGCGGCGCAAAGCCGTTCGGCGCTGTTGGGATTGCAGCCCGAGGATTGGCTGGACATGGCGTCGCCGGTCAATGTGCCGGGTACCACCGATCACTATCCCAACTGGCGGCGCAAACTTAATCGCGAGGTCGAGGAAATATTCAAGGATTTGCGGATAGTCCGGTTATTGCGGGAGGTCGGGCGGCTGCGCGATAAAGCCGCCGTCATCGCTCAATCCGAGGCGGCCGCCAGCGTGACACAGGATTAAAACGGTTGAGCCGGGCTGATGGCGACCAGCCCGGCCACGTCGCCGAGCGATTAGTAGTAGGAATGCTCGCCGCGCTGATGCTCGGTCAGATCGCGTACGCCTTTCAATTCGGGGAATTTTTCCATAAGTTCCTTTTCGATGCCCTCCTTGAGCGTGTAGTCCACCATTGAACAGCCGTTGCAACCGCCGCCGAACTGGAGAATGGCCAGGTTATCCTCGGTGATCTCCATCAAGCTGACCTGCCCGCCGTGGCTGGCTAATTGCGGGTTAATCTGCGATTGCAGTACATATTCGACCCGCTCGATTAACGGAGCGTCGTCGCTGACCTTGCGCATTTTAGCGTTCGGCGCCTTCAGGGTAAGCTGCGACCCCAGCTTATCGGTGACGAAATCAATTTCCGCATCTTGCAGGAAAGGCGCGCTGAGTTCGTCGACATAAGCGGTAAGCCTGTCGAATTTGAGCGCCGTATCCGTGGCCTCCACCGCATCGGGCGGGCAATAGGAAACGCCGCACTCCGCGTGAGGGGTGCCCGGATTGATCACGAATACGCGAATCTGGGTGCCGGGTTCCTGATTGGCCAGTAATTTAGCAAAATGTTCCTGGGCAGCATCGGTAATTCGAATCATAGCATTCACTCAATAGTTGACTACTCTAGTCAATTATAATACCTCCATTGCCCTCTCGACTACAAGGTACGGCATATACACCAAATGTGCACCGATTCCGCCCGTCGGGACAATAATAGCCGGCTCAATTCTTCCGCCGTGCTGCCGGTCGTCACCACATCATCCACCAGGGCCACGCGCTTGCCCGCCACATCCTGACAGCAGGCGAACGCGCCGCGCAGATTCCGCCGGCGGGCATGGGCATCCAGCGCTTGCTGCGGCGCGCGAGCGCGGCAGCGCAATAACGCGTCGGGCTGGTGCTCCACGCCGAGCCAGCGCGCGAGCGGGCCTGCCAGCAGCGCCGACTGATTATATCCCCTGCGCCAGTGCCGGTAGGCATGGGAAGGCACGTTAAGTATCAGGTCCGGCTTGCCAATATGGCGCGCACGGTATGCCTCCAGCCAGCGCAGCAACATCAATCGGGCCAGAACGCGGGCCAGCCCGGTGCCGTCGTGGTATTTTAGTTTTTTGATCAGCGTGCTTAACGGGGGTTGATAATCGGCAACGTACAGCAGCGATGCCCAGGGCGGCGGCCGCAGCAGGCAACGGCCGCATGGGCGGACGCCGCCGCCGGAGGGCAGCCCGCAGCGGGGACAGCAGGGCTCGCGCTGAAAAAGCGCCAAAAGGGCGCAGCGATGACAAATGCCATGGTGGCTGAACCACAGCGGCTGGCGGCAAAGCCAGCAGAGTGCGCCGATTGTCAACATACCCGGTTATCCTTAACCTATCGTTTTTTGCTATGAGAGACTATAACCGATGATGCCGCTTTATTGGCACACGACCGGCAACGGCGTCGCCGAACTTGTGCTGTTGCACGGTTGGGGCCTGAATTCCCAGGTATGGGCTTGCATTTTGCCGCGACTCGCGCCGCATTTCCGGCTGCATTTGGTGGATTTGCCGGGCTATGGATGCAGCCAGGGTTTCGGCGCGCAGCCGCTCGCGCGGATGGCGGCGGCGGTGGCGGAACAGGCGCCGGACAGGGCGCTTTGGCTGGGATGGTCGCTGGGCGGTCTGGTTGCCTCGCAAATTGCCTTAACCTGCCCGCAACGGGTTTCGGGTCTGATGACCGTGGCATCCTCGCCTTGTTTTACCGCCGGCGATGATTGGCCGGGTATCAAGCCAGAAGTCCTGACAGGGTTCGAATCTCAATTGCGACAGGATTTCCAGCGCACGGTAGAGCGATTTCTGGCCTTGCAAACCCTGGGCACCGCGACCGCCCGGGAAGATACCCGTCAATTGAAAGGCGCCGTGCTCGGCCAGCCGCTGCCGACGGTTGAGGTGTTGGCCGGCGGGCTGGATATCCTGCGTACCGCCGATTTACGTCAGGCCATGGCCGGGCTGGAGATGCCCTTTTTACGTTTGTACGGTTATCTGGACGGTCTGGTGCCGCGCAAGGTCGCCTCTTTGCTGGATACGCTTTGGCCGCGCAGTCGCAGCGCCATGATCGCCAAAGCCGCTCATGCGCCTTTCATTTCTCATCCTGAGGTGTTTTGCCGGCACATTATCGATTTCGCCGCGCCATTGTATGGGAAATAACTTGCTGCCGGGCCGTTAACGGACAATCATCCGGACTCCTCCATACTAAAAAAACATCGAACAGCGATGGTTTTTTAATCAAGAGGATTCCCCCATGAAGAGACTCTGCCTGACTACCGCGGCGTTAGCCGGTTTCATGTTCTGCTCATACGCGCTGGCCGCCGAGGAAATTACGCCGAAGGAAGCCAAGGATAACGGCTACACCAAGATCGGCACCGTGCACACCACCGCCAAAGCCTCATCGCCGATGGACGCCAAGGCTATTTTGTCCAAACGTGCGGACGAAAAGGGCGGCAAATACTATGTTATCATCGCCGGCCGTCAGCATGGCCGCTTTAGCGCCACCGCCGAAGTGTACAAATAAGCGGCCGGCCGGCGGACATACCGCCGGCCGGAAAGACGCCCCTTTGGCGGTATCTCATGTTCTTGGGCCCCGTCGGCATCTCCTGTTACCTGAAATCGCCCGCCGGCAGGGTTAACGGCGTCCTTCCGATTCCATTACTGTCAGGCTAACGATTGGTCGCCGAGGTTAATTGATGGCCGTCACCGCCGCGCCCTACACTCCCCCCATCGTTTGCAAAACCTCTCTGAAACGACATTCACGTACCGAGGAGATTAATCATGCCGCTCAATCAAGCGCCCGCCAAAGTCTGGGACTCGCGGCGTACGGAGAAAAAACGCCGCCTGGAGCGCATCGGCGCCATGGCCGACGGCAAAGTGCTGCGCGCCGAGAATATGACCGCCATTCTGGAGACGCTGATCGCGCCGGGTGATCGCGTGGTACTGGAAGGCAATAACCAGAAACAGGCCGATTTTCTTTCCCGAATGCTGACGACCGTCGATGCGGGAAAAGTCCACGATCTGCATTTGATCATGCCCAGCATCAGTCGTGCGGAACACCTGGATTTGTTTGAAAAGGGCATCGCCCGCAAGCTGGACTTCGCTTATTCCGGCCCGCAAAGTCTGCGCATCGCCCAACTACTGGAAGATGGGTTACTGGAAGTCGGCGCCATACACACCTATATTGAATTGTACGCCCGCCTGTTCGTGGATTTAATTCCCAATATCGCCTTGGTGGCCGGTTTCAAAGCCGATCGCCGGGGGAACCTGTATACCGGCGCCAGTACCGAGGATACCCCGGCGCTGGTTGAAGCCGCCGCATTCAAGGACGGTATCGTTATCGCCCAGGTCAACGAACTGGTGGACGACGATAGCGACCTGCCCAGGGTGGATATTCCCGGTTCCTGGGTGGATTTTGTGGTTGTCGCGGATAAACCGTTTTTTATCGAACCGCTGTTTACCCGAGATCCCCGTTTAATTAAACCGGTGCATGTGTTGATGGCCATGATGGCCATCAAAGGCATTTATGCCGAGCACCAGGTGCAATCCCTCAATCACGGCATCGGCTTCAATACCGCCGCCATCGAATTGCTCTTGCCGACCTATGGCGAGCGGCTCGGTCTGAAAGGCAAAATCTGCCGGCACTGGACCTTGAATCCCCATCCGACCTTGATTCCCGCCATTGAAAGCGGCTGGGTGGATAGCGTGCATTGCTTTGGCGGCGAACTGGGCATGGAAGAGTATATTCGCGCCCGGCCCGATGTGTTTTTCACCGGCGCCGACGGTTCAATGCGTTCCAATCGGGCTTTTTGCCAGTTAGCCGGCCAATATGCCGTGGACATGTTTATCGGCTCCACCTTGCAGATAGACGGCCTGGCCAACTCATCCACTGTGACCCGGGGACGGCTGTCCGGTTTCGGCGGCGCGCCCAATATGGGGCATGATCCCCACGGTCGCCGCCACGCCACGCCCGCCTGGCTGGATATGATCCAAGAGCCGGATCCGATACGGCGCGGGCAGAAGCTGGTGGTGCAGATGGTGGAAACCTATCAGGCCGGCGCCAAACCGTCGTTCATGGAAAAACTGGAAGCGGTGGATGTCGGCCGGGAAGCGGGTATGCCGCTGGCGCCAGTGATGATTTATGGCGATGACGTGACCCATGTATTGACGGAAGAGGGCATCGCCTATCTTTACCGGGCGCGCTCCATGGAAGAGCGGCGGGCGATGGTGGCCGCGGTGGCGGGTATCACTGATATCGGGTTGGGCGTCGACGCCACCCGGGTGGCCGATTTACGTCGCCGCGGGTTGGTGGCGTTCCCCGAGGATATGGGGATCCGGCGGACCGAAGCCAGCCGTTCGCTGCTGGCCGCCGGCAGTATTGGCGAACTGGTGGAATGGTCCGGCGGATTGTACCAGCCGCCGGCCAAATTCCGGAGCTGGTAATGGACACGCGGCCGGTAGCGGGTTTCAACGACACCGAGGCGCAAGCCCATCGGCTGGCCGGTCTGGCGGTCCGGGCATTAGGCCAGGAGGCGCGACTCAGTCCCAAACCCGGTTTGGTGGATAGCCGCGGCAGCGGGGCGCATCAAGATTTGACGCTGACGCTGATGTTGCGATCCGCCCGAAGCCTGCGACCCACCTTCCAGCGGTTAGCGCTGCATAGCTGGCTGAGGCCGGCGGACATGGCCTTGCGCCAGGAGGTCGGTCGCCTGGGCCGTCAGGGCGAGCAGGAGATGATGTCGGCTACCGGCGGCGTCAACACGCATCGCGGCGCCATCTGGGCATTGGGCCTACTGGTGAGCGGCAGCGCCATGCTGGGCGGCGTCGCCGCGGCGGAAGATATCGCCGCCGCCGCCGCGCGCCTGGCGGCGTTGCCGGATAATCGCCGTCCGAAAAATTTCAGCAAGGGGCGGTTGGCGGTTCAGCGTTATCAGGTACCGGGCGCCAGGGAAGAAGCCGTACAAGGCTTTCCCCACGTCATCGACCGCGCATTACCGCAATTGCGGCAAAGCCGCCGGCGGGGCGCGAGCGAAACCGACGCCCGGCTGGATGCCCTGATGGCCATAATGTGTACGTTAACGGACACCTGTGTGTTGCACAGGGGCGGGATGCCGGCCTTGAAGGCCATGCACCGCGGCGCCGCCGCCGTGCTGGCGGCCGGCGGCGTTTCTTGCCCCCCCGGACGTTTAGCGCTGGCTGAACTGGACGCGGCCATGCTGGCGGCCAACGCCTCGCCGGGCGGCGCGGCGGACTTGCTGGCCGCCGCCATTTTCCTTGATTGGGCTGGCGCCTGATCACTGACATGAATTGAGGATGCTATGGAACGAATCGAATTAGATTTTCCCGCCGGCAGCCCCTTGCCGGGCAAGGCGTTGGCCGGCGTGGTGGGTTCCGGCGATCTGGAAGCGCTGTATGAGCCCGCCGCCGACCGCGCGCTGCATGTGACGATATGCTCGTCTGTATCGGGCGGGCGGCAACGTTGGCAGCATCTGATCGACCGGGTGGGCGCCGCGCGGGATTTACCGGCCGGCCGGTTGGACATCAACGATTTCGGCGCGACGCCGGGCGTGGCCCGTCTGCGCATCGAACAGGTTTTCGAGGAGGCGGCCCATGTCTGAGAAAAGTTTTATCGAACTGAACGCCCGCGCACGGGCCCGAGCCATGTTGGATGAGGGCAGCTACCGGGAATTGCTGGGGCCGTTCGAACACATCATGTCGCCCTGGCTGGAACCGCAAGGCATCGTCCCGCAATCCGATGACGGCATGGTGGTGGCCAAGGGCACGTTGGGCGGTAAACCCACCGTCGTGGCGGCTATCGAAGGCGCGTTTCAGGGCGGCAGTATGGGCGAGGTCTCCGGCGCCAAGATGGCGGCGGCGTTGGAGATGGCGGCGGAAGATCATCGCCGCGGCATCCCCACGCAGGCGATCTTGATGCTGGAAACCGGCGGCGTGCGCCTGCAAGAGGCGAATCTCGGCCTGGCGGCCATCGCGGATATCCATGCCGCCATTGTCGATTTGCGTCGTTACACGCCGGTCATCGGCATCGTGGCGGGCACCGTGGGATGTTTCGGCGGCATGTCCATTGCCGCCGGCCTGTGCAGCCGATTGATTGTAACCCGGGAGGCGCGTTTGGGCCTGAATGGTCCGCAAGTCATTGAGCAAGAGGCGGGATTGGAGGAATACGACTCGCGGGACAGGCCGTTTATCTGGCGGATGACCGGCGGTGAAGTACGCTATGAGGCGGGTTTCGTCGATGCGCTGGTGGCGGACTCTCTGGACGAGGTGAAACACACCACGCTGAAGTTCCTGCAAGAAGGGGCGCCGGCCAAGCTTCGTACGGATGCTTATCAGGACTACCTGCATCGGCTCAATGCATTCGATACCCGCCAACAGGTGGATAAACCGCAGATTCTGGCTTTGTTCAACCGGGAGGAACGCATATGAACACACCCTATCTGAGCCGGGGAGATTATTGGTTCTCCCTGTTGACCAAAGACGCAACGCTGTGCCAGGGGCAATGTCCCTCGGTCAAGGTGGCCGATGGCCGGTTAGATGGCCGTCCGGCCCGCTATATCGCCGTAGTGCCCGATGCGGATAATCGTTATCCGCGCGCCGCGCGCGGGGAAGTGGGCTTACTGGAGGGCTGGACGCTGGACGAAGTGGTGAGCGAGGCGGTGGCCGAGGACCGTGATCGCGATGACAAGCGCGCCATCGTGGCCATTGTGGACGTGCCTAGCCAGGCGTATGGCCGGCGCGAGGAGGCCTTTGGCATTCACCAGTCACTGGCGGGGGCGGCGTCGGCTTATGCCGGCGCTCGTCTGGCCGGTCATCCGGTCATTGCCTTGATTGTGGGAAAAGCCATGTCCGGCGCGTTTCTCGCCCACGGTTACCAGGCCAATCAACTGATCGCGTTTAACGACCCGGCGGTCATGATTCATGCCATGGGCAAGGATTCCGCCGCCCGCATCACGCTGCGTTCGGTGGATGCGCTTGAACAGTTGGCGAAAACCATTCCGCCTATGGCCTATGACATCGAAAATTACGCCACGCTGGGCCTGCTGGCGCAATTATTGGATATCGCCAATCCCGATCGGGCTGGCGATGACGATATCGACCGGGTGACTCGCGCGCTGTCCCAGGCGCAAGAGCAATGCCGCCGGCAGGGGACGACCCTGGCCGGACGCCTGGGCGCCGCCAATCGGCAAAGTTCCCAGTTGGTGAGGGAACGTATGCGCCGGGAGTGGTAGCCCGACCCGGAACCGGCCGAGACACCTGCCTCTTTATGTCGACGGCCCGCCCGCCAACGTTTCACACGGCAATGGATTGGGCGGGCGTGGGCCGTTGACGTCGACGAGACAATAACAATACCTATCGCAACCGGCGTTCCCCAGCCTCTTTTTACTCTACTTAACGGATGGTTATATGACTTATGTGATTTTACACGCCCTGGCGCCGATCTTTGTGATTATGCTGTTGGGTTACTACGCCGGCAAAGCGAAAATGGTCGACAACACCAATGTTTCGCTGCTGAATGTGTATGTGATGGATTTCGCCTTACCGGCCGCGCTGTTTAGCGCCACGGTACAAACGCCCTGGCGGGGCATCATCGGCCAGTCGCCGTTGGTGCTGTTGCTGACGTTATCCATGTGGATTGCTTATGCGGCGCTTTATTTTATCTGTACCAAGGTGTTCAAAAAATCCCCCCAGGATGCGGCGGTATTGACTCTCACCGTCGCCCTGCCGAATTATGCCGCCTTGGGCCTGCCAATATTAAACAGCGTGTTGGGCGAGGGTTCCGCCACATCGTTATCGGTGGCGGTATCCATCGCCTGCGGCTCGGTATTGATGACGCCGTTCTGCCTGTTGATTCTCGAACGGGAAAAAGCGCGGGCCAGCGGCGAAAACCGTGGATCAAGCCTGGCGCTGCTGCCGGTACTGATGTGGCGTTCAATTAAAAAGCCCATCGTCTGGGGGCCGTTGCTGGGGGTAGTGTTGTCGGCGCTGGGCCTGTCCATGCCGGATATCGTTCTGTCCGCCATCAAACCCCTGGGGTTGTCCGCGACCGCCTCCGCACTGTTTCTGACCGGGGTAATCCTGTCGGCCCGCCGGTTGAAAATCAATGGTCCGGTACTGCTTTCCTGCGTTACTAAAAATATCATACAGCCGTTTATTGCCATGGGGTTGGTGGCGGCGTTCGGTATCAGTGGCCGGGTAGCCATCACGGCGGTGCTTATGATTGCCCTGTCGGCAGGGTTTTTCGGTATTGTCTTCGGTAACCGGTTCGGCGTGCAGTCGCCGGATGCCGAAGCCACTTTGTTGATAAGCTCGGTATTGTGTGTTCTGACCTTGCCGTTGTTTATCACGTTAACCGCCGGAATGTAACGGCGGGAGGGATTATGCATCAGCCCGAACCCCATGACCTGCTGTGGCTAGGCGATGCGCGGGACCTGTCTTTTCCCGCGCCGCCCCCGGATTGGGTAACGCGCGCCTGGTCGCCGGTATGGCCGGTGGTGGTACGCAGGGATAGGGGACCGGCGGGATTTATCCCGGTGGGTATACGGGGCGCGCAACGACGTGAACGGGTCGCGGCCTGGGTCGCCGTTGAGCATGTTCGCCGTGTGGTTACGCCGGAAATGCTGGTCCGGCAGTGGATAAACACTCCCGCCGGTCAAAACGACGAACTGCCGGTATTGCGCGCGTTGCGCCATGTCGCCCGGCAGAAGTGGCCTTGGGCATGGGGGGTGACCGGCAGTTGCGGCTATATGCTGGCCACTGGCATACGGGTGTGCCGGGCGGACAGCGACCTGGATCTGCTTATTCGTTGCCCACGGCCATTGCCGGCGGCCGATGCGGCGTCATTGGCCGTAATGCTGCCCGCTTTACCCTGTCGGGCGGATATCCAACTGGAAACGCCCTTGGGGGGGTGCGCGCTGGTGGAATGGCTCAGAGGCGGCAAGGTTATGGTGAAGACCGCCACGGGTCCGTTACTGACCGACAATCCCTGGCCGTGGGCAGAACAATCGGCGGCAGGGCATCGCTAGCCGGCCGCGGCGACAGGCATCGCCATGTCGAGGCGGCATCGTTGGGGCCACGAGGAGGATCTGATGAAAATTCTGCTGACGTTTCCGGGCCAGGGAGCCCAAACCCCCGGCATGCTGCATCGACTGCCGGAGGATGAGGAAAGTCTGCGACTGCTTGAATGCGCCTCGGACGTGCTGGGCAAACCGGCGCTGGATTTGGATGACGCCCAGGCGTTGCGATCCACCCGCGCTGTGCAACTCTGCCTGTATATCGCCGGCGTCATCCACGCACGCCGGCTGTTGCGGGCCGGCGTCGTTGCCGATTACACCAGCGGATTATCCATCGGCGCCTTTCCCGCGGCGGTGGTCGCCGGCGCGCTGGACTATGAGGCGGGGTTGCGACTGGTGGCGCTGCGCGGCGAGCTGATGGAGCGCGCTTATCCCGCCGGCTACGGCCTCTCGGCCATCACCGGATTGTCTCGGGTTATGCTGGAGGGGATGATTTCCCGGGTCCATGGCCCCGACCGCCCGGTCTATCTGGCCAACCTGAATGCGGATGATCAGTTTGTGATAGCCGGCAGCGAGCCGGCCATGGCTGAAGTCTGCGAGCAGGCGATGGCACAGGGCGCGGCCCGCGCGCAGCGCCTGGCGGTGGCCGTGCCGTCCCATTGCGCGTTGCTGGATAAACCGGCTGAAGCGCTGGCCGAAGCGTTCGCTTCGGTTGAGCTGCGGCGTCCGACGCTGAACTATCTCAGCGGCAGCACCGGCCGCGTACTCGTCCAGCCGAAGCGTATCGCCGAGGACCTGGCGATGAACATGGCACGACCGGTTCACTGGCAGGATGCCATGCTAAGCGCCTATCAACGGGATGTCCGGCTGGCAATCGAAATGCCGCCCGGCGCGGTATTGACCGGCCTCACCAAAAGGGTAATGGAGCAGGGCGAGGCGGTGGCATTCAGCCAGAATTCCCTATCGCTCATCCTCGGGCTGGCCCGGCGGCTTAAGTCGGAAGATCGTTGAGGATAACGCATTGTTCCGTTACGGCGGACCGCGCCGAACCGGCGTGGTAATGATTGAGGGTATACATCCTCCCTTCCGCCACCAGCGCCAGCAAATCAGGATCGTGCTCGCGGGCGTGGGCGAAGACCAGCGCGATGGTCTGTTTCATTTGATAGGGCGTCGCCAGGGGCAATAGCCGCAGGGAGGCGCCGTAAATCCCCCTGACGCGTCCCGGCAGCAATGTGCAACCCACGCCGGCCTGCACCAGGTTTATCATTGAGAAAATATCGTTAACCTGGGTGACCATCTGAGGTTCGAAGCCGGCAATGTGGAAGGCTTCCTTGAAGCCCTGATAAGTGGCGAACCCTTCGGTCAGCGAAACGAACTTTTCATTGCGAAAGTCGCGCAAATCCGCCGGTCCGGCAACCTGATGGGCCGACTCTTTCGGGGTGGCCAGGAAGATGTCATCATCGAATAGCGGCAACGTCTCGAAACGGGACGGGTCGATTTCACTGTCGCTCACCGAAATCAAAATGGCGTCCAATCGCTGATCCTCCAGCCGTACCAGCAAGTCCTGATTCGAGCCCATGAGCAGCTCCAGCTCCAGGTTCGGCCGGCGTAGCTTCAATCCCATAATCAGGCGCGGCACCGTATCCAGGGTTAATGAATACATGGTCCCCAATCGCAGCCGGCCTTGGCCGATGCCGCCGCGCTTGCGGGTTTCCCCAACGCCCCGCTGCATCAAGTCCACGACTTCGCGGGCGTATTCGGCCAGGGTTTCGGCGGCAGGCAGCGGTGTGAGATTACGGCCCTGATGAATAAACAGCGGGCAGCGAACGCTCTCTTCCAGCGTGTGCAGCGCGCGGTGTACGCTGACCGCGCTCAAGCCCAGCTGTTCAGCGGCGCGGCCGATATTAAGCTTATCCATAAACGCCAGGAAAATTTCCAATTTGCGAAAAGTAATATCGTTGTCGATCATATCGAATCGCCATTCCATTCAGGGCGCAGCCGTATCCGCCAGCCAGTAGAATTGGTAGGGATCCAGCGATAGCGGATCCCCGCCGGCGATATCCCGGCCGCGAATGACGTCCCGGTAATGCCCCTGCGGCAACGGCAGTGAGACGGTTTTGCCACTCAGGTTAAAGACACAGAGCATGTGTTGCCGTTCATGCCGCCGGTAAAAGACCAGTAAGGTATTGTCGCTATCCTGCACTTCCATGGCGGCGTCCGGGTGAAAGGCCGGCTGCTGGCGACGCGTCTGGATCAGCCCGCTCAGGCGGTGGAAAATACGCGAACGCAGCGATGTTTCATCCTGTAATGCCGCCTCAATCTCCTTGAGCGGATATTTTTCCCGGTTGACCGCCCGATTATGGCCGGCGGCCTTGACCCCTTCGTAATCGTTGCGCGAGCCGAGAATGCTCTGAATATAAACGGCGGGCACGCCGGGAAACGCCAGCAAGATGGCGTGCGCCAGCAAAAAGCGCCGCAGGCGGGTGTCGTCATTGTCTTTGCGCAGATTGAGCGCGTCAAGATAAGTCACATTAATTTCGTAAGGGCTGGTGGTGCCGTCGGTATTTTGCTTATAGGACACCAGCGCGCCCTCGGCTTCCAGGTCGCGCACCAGATTATCGATTTCCACCTCCGGCAGGATGCCCCGTAGCGGGTTCATGCCGATACCGTCATGGGAGGCGAGAAAATTAAGGAACGTCGTGTCCTTCCGGCCTGTTTCCAAGGAAGCCGCCCAATGGCGCAACGCGCGACTGCTGCCGTTATGGATGGCGTGCAGCACCAGTGGCGGCAAAGGAAACTGGTACACCATCTGCGCCTCGTCGCGACCGTCGCCGAAGTAACTGATGTTGTCCTTATGCGGTACATTGGTTTCGGTAATGATGACGGTTCCCGGCGCCACCTCGTTGGCGATGGCGCGAAACAATTTGACCAGCAGATGGGTTTTGGGCAGATGAATGCAGCGGGTGCCCAGCTCTTTCCATAAATAGCCCACGGCATCCAACCGGATGTAATCCGCCCCTTGCGTCAGGTAGTGCAGCAGTACGCCGATGATGCCGATAAGAACGCGGGGATTGGCAAAGTTCAAATCCACCTGATCAGCGCTAAAGGTCGTCCAGAGGTAGCGCGTTTCCTCATTATTCAGGGTAAACGGCGTTAGCAGAGGCGAGGTTCTCGGACGCGTGACGGTGCTCAAGTCGGTGGCGGGGGGCAGGGCGATAAAATAGTTCTCGTATTCGGTCTGCTGTTGCAGATAGCCCGCCAGCCATTTGCTGTGGGCTGAAATGTGGTTGCAGACGAAATCGAACATCAACCGCGTAGACTCATGCAAGGCGCTGATGTGCTGCCAACTGCCGGCAATAGGGTTCACCTGGTGGTAATCGATAACCGAAAAACCGTCGTCGGATGAGTAGGGATAAAACGGCAGGAGATGGACCAGATTAAATGTATTTCTCAATCGTTGATCGAAGAAGCGGGTCAGGGTGGCGAGCGTCGGCTGCTCGGCCTCCATAAACTGATCAGCGTAGGTTATCAGCATAACGTCTTTCTGATCCCAGTGGGCTTTTCGCGATTGCTGCAACGTCGACTTGGCAAAGCTGACTTGGCTTTTGATGGTATCCAGTTGCGCCTGAGTGATGGACGAGGCGTAAATCTCTTCAAGTAAGCGGGTGATGGCTTCCATCATTGTACCTTGTTGATGCGACGACATCCTCATGCAGTGCGTTCCCGACGAAGGCGTCGCTTACCTGCCGCCGTGGTGCAACTTGAATGATCCGGCCTATACGCGCGCCATGCCCCGAAGTTGCGGCGCTTATCCACGAACGATGCCCCGTGAGCACGGATGCCCTTGGCGACACGGGCGAGGGTCCGGGAAAACCGGCAACGTGAAAGACGACGGGTATCACCGTGGCATTCAAGCCCTGTTGTCAATGTAGCCATTGGCGGCGAAAGCGCAAATCAATTTGTCCGCGCCGCCGGCGAAAACATGAATTCACGGGATGAAGGGGACATTTTTCGGAAAATGATCCGGTCGGGTGCTTTTGATAGCCCGAGGGCCGTCATACACACGTGTTTGTCCGGGTGGCGGACGGCCGCCATTGATAAACAGGCGGATATATCCGCGTAGAGGACGGGCACTGACGGCATCCCGCGCAGGTCTTCGCCGTTGACCGCGGGGTGGGCTCCACGCGTTCGGCATGACCCATCGCCACCAATTGCTCCAGCATGGCGCCGGCCATCGCCACGGACATATTCAATCGGGCGCTTAATCCGGCGGCGTTGGCCCGGCCGCACAGGGCCAACGCGTCGCGCAACTGTAACAGACCGGAACCCATTATTCGCCGCCCTGATGGCACGTCATTCTGGATGACGGGCGGCATGCCGGCGCCGCCGTGGCCTTATCGCGCAAACGCCGTCCGAGCAGGTAAAGCGTCAGTATCATCAGACCGTTGACGGTCATTATCAGCAATATGGCCATCGAGCTCGTCCACGGTTGTTCCGGTAAAATGGCCGCCTGGTAAAACAGGGCCGATAGCGAATAAGCGATGCTGATACTCCAGACTATGGATAACAACATCCATTTTCGGTTGCTCTCCCGGGCGATAGCGCCCATCACTGAGATACAGGGCATATAGAGCAACACGAATATCAGGTAACCGTAGGCGGCCGACGCGCCGCCGAATTTTTCGCCCAGGGCGACCATTGCGCCAGGCGTTAATTCAGCGTCGCCCCGACTGGCGCCGATGGGATTGACCAGCCAAGTCGGGACGGCCAGCGCGTGAAGCTGCCGACCGGTCTCCGTCAGCGCTTCGCCAAGCCGTCTTGTCAAATCGAATTGCCCGGGATCGAATGCCGCCCCGGCCGGGGCTTGCGCGCCGTAAAGTTGATTAAGCGCGCCGATCACCACTTCTTTGGCCAGCACGCCGGACATCAATCCCACTGTCGCCTGCCAATTGTCCCCACGCACCCCCAAGGGAGACAGTAGCGGCGTGAGGGTTCTGCCCACCGATGCCAGCGCCGACTGTTCTATGGCGTCGGTCGCCGCGCCGCGCAAGGTGAAGCCGCTCAACAAGCCAATCATGACGCCGGCGGCGATAATGACTTTTCCCGCCCGCAGCAAAAAGGTTTTCAACCGCTGCCAGGTCTGCGGCAGCAGATTTGTCAGGCGCGGCAGATGATATGTCGGCAGTTCCATGATGAACGGCGGCGCCTCGCCGCGCAGCAGGGTCGCCTTTAGCAGCAATCCGGTCAGAACGGCGGTGGCGATACCCAGCAGATAGAGGGAAAACACCAGCGCCGCGCCATGATGTTCAAAAAAGGCCGCGGCGAAGACGGCGAAAATCGCCAGCCTCGCCCCGCAGGACATAAACGGCGCCATCATCATGGTTATCAACCGTTCCCGCGCGGTATCCAGGGTCCGGGTCGCCATGACCGCCGGCACATTGCAGCCGAAACCGATAATCAGCGGCACGAAGGATTTGCCCGGCAGGCCGAGCGCCCGCATCAGGCGATCCATAACGAAAGCGGCGCGGGCCATATAACCGGTATCTTCCAGTAATGACAGAAACAGGTACATCAGGCCGATTTGCGGTATCAGCGGCAACAGGGTGCCAATACCGCAACCCACCCCTTGCGCCAGCAATCGGGTCAGCCGGTCGGGGACATGCAGCAGGTGGCCGAGCCATTGAACGCCGTCAATAAACAATGCCGCCGAGCCCAGTTCGAATAATGGCTTGAATGCGCCCCCGACATTGATGGCCAGCACGAACATCAGATACATCACCAGCAGAAAACAGGGAATGCCGAGCCAGCGGTTGAGCGCCAGCGCGTCGAGTCGCCGTGTGAGTAGGCAGGTTTCGCCACGGCCGCTGGCGACGGATTGGCAGATGTCGTCGATGGCGCGATAACGGCAATCGGCGATGACCAGCGCCGGATCTTCACTTAATCCGTCTGCCAGTTCGGTCCGCACGCGCTCCTCTCTTCGGGGGGCCGCGTCCGGCCGAAGACCGGTATTTTCCCCCTGTTCCAGGCGATGCAAGGCGGTCCGGGGCTCAGGTTGTCCGGCGGCGCATGAATCCGGATGAGAGGCCAAAACGGCGGCGGCGGCGAGAATGGCCGGCGGGTACTCCACTGGCGGCGGGGGCGGATGCCCGATAGGCCGGACGATCGCCTGTTTCAGCTCGGCGATCCCCTGTCCGATATCCGCCACCAACGGTATTACCGGGCAACCCAGCCGGCGGGAGAGGGCGGCCGGATCGACAAAGATGCGCTGTCGGCGGGCGATATCCAGCATATTGAGCGCCAGAACGCAGGGAATGCGCAATTCAAGTAACTGCAAAGTGAGATAAAGATTACGTTCCAGGTTGGCGGCGTCAATCACATTGATGAGCCTATCGGCCTGGCGCGCCAGGAGATAATCCCGGGCGATGCCTTCGTCCGGCGATGTTTGCGCATGGGGCGTCGCCAATGAGTAGGTGCCGGGTAAATCTATAAGGGTAATATGCCGCCGACCGACCTGGATATCGCCTTCTTTCCGCTCGACCGTCACGCCGGCCCAATTACCGACGCGTTGCCGGTTGCCGGTCAGTTGATTGAACAAGGTCGTTTTACCGGCATTGGGGTTGCCAATGAGTGCGATAATAAGCTTATTCATATCCAGCGGGACATCCGTGATGAAATTAAGATCGGAAAGGCATATTTATGATGCCTGTGTTTACTCGTCATATTTGAGATTGCCTTTGTGGGCCGCGCTCGCTTGCCGCCGCGATGCCACTCGACATATTTAGAGTATATCCACAATCAATTGAGACAGATCCTTTTTCCGTAGAAATAAATGTGTCCGGCGAATTTCAATTTGCAAGGGATCGCCCAATGGCGCGACACGTACCACTTGGAATTGCGCGCCGGGCAAGAGCCCCATGGATAACAGTTTTTGCCGGTAGGCCGGCGCAATACCGGTTTCATAACCGGTAATAAGGTAATGCCGGCGCGATAAAAATTGCATATCGTCTTCTTTCTGGTTAAACAGGAATGAAAACCTATCAAAAAAATCGATGGCGCATTTTTATCATCAATGAGATTCATTTGCAAATGAAAATTCTTTTTAAATAAATTCGATGATAAGCGAATATTAATTTATTGAAATTATATTTATAACCTAATATTTGTATCATGCTCTAAATATGTCGAATGGCATCGCGGCGGGACGGTCGCGCCCCGCCGTAACCCGGTTACCGTTTTTTGCCGAACGCGGCGGCCAGGGCATCGCCCAAGGCGCTATTGCCGGCGGGGGCGCCGTTGCCCTGGCGGTGTTTTCCCGCCGGCCTGGTGGGGCCGTCGCGCCGCTTATCGCCGTTGTCCCGCCGGGGGGCGGTTTCCCCCGGTTGCTCGTCGAGGCGCATGGATAACGCGATACGTTTACGGGGCAAGTCCACATCCATCACCTTGACCTTGACGATATCGCCGGCTTTCACCACCTTATGCGGGTCATCCACATAATGCGCGGCCAGCGATGAGATATGCACCAGACCGTCCTGATGCACGCCGATATCCACGAAGGCGCCGAAATTGGTCACATTGGTGACCGTGCCTTCCAGCACCATGCCCTGAGTCAGGTCCTGTAACGTTTCCACGCCCTCGGCGAACGTGGCCGTTTTGAATTCCGGGCGAGGATCGCGACCCGGCTTTTCCAGTTCTTTGAGGATATCCGTGACGGTGGGCAATCCGACCCGATCATCGATAAACCGCGCCGGATCCAGCGCGCGCACCGCGACGGCGTTGCCCATTAGGACATCCAGGGAGAGGCGCGAGGCTTCAAGAATGCGTTCCACCACCGGATAGCTTTCCGGGTGCACGGTGGACGCGTCCAGGGGATTATCGCCATGATTGATGCGCAGAAAACCGGCGCATTGCTCGAAAGCCTTCGGCCCCAGCCGACCGATTTTCAGCAACTGGCCGCGATGGCGAAAACGGCCGTTTTCATCGCGCCAGTTAACGATGTTTTGCGCCATTGGCCGGGTCAGCCCGGCCACTCTGGCCAGCAAAGGCACCGATGCGGTATTCAAATCTACGCCGACGGCGTTTACGCAATCCTCCACCACCGTATCGAGTTTTTTCGCCAACAGGCTCTGGCTGACATCGTGCTGGTATTGGCCAACGCCGATGGACTTGGGATCGATTTTAACCAGCTCCGCCAGGGGGTCTTGCAACCGGCGGGCGATGGACACCGCACCGCGCAGCGAAACATCCAGTTCAGGGAATTCCTGCGCCGCCAGCTCGGAAGCCGAATAGACCGAGGCGCCCGCCTCGCTGACGATCACTTTTTGCGCGGTCACGGCGGGGTAATGCTCCTTGACCTGGGCAAAAAACCGTTCCGTTTCCCGCGAGGCGGTACCATTGCCGATGGCCACCAGTTCCACATGGTGCTTTTGGCACAGCGCCGCTACCGAAGCGGCGGCTTTGGCGGTCTGACCGGTGTGGGGATAAATGGTGTCGGTGGCGACCAGTTTGCCGGTGGCATCCACCACCGCTACCTTGACCCCGGTCCGCAATCCCGGATCCAGGCCCATGGTGGGCCGCAGGCCTGCCGGCGCGGCCATCATTAAATCATGCAGGTTGCGGGCGAACACCAAAATGGCTTCTTCCTCGGCTTTTTCCCGAATGGCGCCCAGCAGCTCGGTTTCCATATGCAGCGAAATTTTGATGCGCCAGGTCCAGTTCACCACCGCTTTACGCCAGGCGTCGGCCGGCGCCTGATTAAACCGGACCCGCAGGTGCTCGGCTATCATTTGCTCGCAATAGCTTTCGCGCGGCGGCTCATCGCTATGCGGGTCGGCGTCGAGGGAAAGCGTCAATATCCCTTCATTACGGCCGCGAAACATGGCCAGCGCCCGATGTGAGGGCACCTGCGACAACGGTTCCCGATGCGCGAAGTAATCACGGAATTTCGCGCCTTCCTCGTCTTTGCCGTCGATGACCCGCGAGACAAGATAGGCGTTTTTCCATAAATATTGGCGGATTTTAGCCAGCAGGGCGGCATCTTCGGCAAACCGCTCCATCAGAATATAACGGGCGCCGTCCAACGCGGCTTTGACATCGGCCACGCCTTTTTGGGCATCGATATACTCCATCGCCGCCGTTTCCGGTTGCCTGTCCGGGTTTTGCCACAATGCCTCGGCCAACGGTTCGAGTCCGGCTTCAATGGCGATCTGGCCGCGGGTACGCCGCTTGAGTTTATAAGGAAGATAAAGATCCTCCAGCTCGGTTTTGCTCAACGTGGCATTGATGGCGGCGGCCAGCGGTTCGGTCAGTTTGCCCTGGTCCTCGATGGATTTCAGAATTGTCTGTCGCCGGTCTTCCAGTTCCCGCAGATAGCCGAGGCGGGTCTCCAATTGACGCAGTTGGGTATCGTCCAATCCGCCGGTGACTTCTTTGCGGTACCGGGCGATGAAGGGGACGGTATTCCCTTCATCCAACAAGCGGATTGCGGCGTCGATTTGCTCGGGGCGGGCTTGCAACTCCGTGGCGATAAGGCGATTTAAGGATTCGTTTAACATACTGTTCAATCGTCATTACGTTATAAGGAACTTTCGCAGAGGACAGTTATACGGATTGCGCCGGCAAAATGCCAGCCGCACGCATAAATGCGCCGATAACATTGCTTGCTATCGAACGTCCCGAAGGATCCCTCGGCCGGCGACTATGGTATATTTTCCCCGACCGAGAGTTTACCGCGCGCATGATACGACACGATGAAAACAAATCTTGTTACCCGTCAGGGCTATGAGGAGCTCCAAGCCGAACTGGATCACCTCTGGAAGCGTTACCGTCCGGAAATCACCGAAAAAGTGGCCTGGGCCGCCAGCCTGGGCGATCGTAGCGAGAACGCCGATTACCACTATAACAAAAAGATTCTGCGGGAAATCGATCGCCGGGTACGCTATTTGCGTAAAGTGCTGAAAGAAGCGCGGGTGGTGGATTATTCGCCCCAACAGGAGGGCCGGGTCTTTTTCGGCGCCTGGGTGGAGGTCGAAAACGACCAGGGAGAAAAACTCAATTTTCGCATCGTCGGGCCGGACGAGATCTTTAAGCATAAATCCTACATTTCCATTGATTCTCCCATGGCGCGGGCGCTGATTAAAAAAGCGGTGGATGATGAGGCGGTGGTGAATGCGCCAGGCGGACCGAAGACCTGGTATATCAACAAAATCGCCTATCAATCCGAAGCGCTATAGTGCGATTGTTTGAACGGTACTGACCATTAGCCTACGGTGGCACAGGTGTGAGCGGCGAAAAGGATTTGTCTGTTAAATGACGGTAAACTTAATCAGGCGCATCGGGAGCCGTATTGTCCACGGACCGCGCCTTTCGAGCGTAAATTGTGGATAAAAACCTTCCGGCACCAGCCGGTCATGGCGTATAAGGCGTTTTGCCGGCCTAAAGTGTGGATAACTACGTATTTCCATATGCTTTGTAACAATTTTGCTTAGAATATACACCTGAAACCACTGTCCGTGCCTTGCGGGTTTCTGAACAATACGCTTACGGGCATATCGCCTTTGGGAGAAAAGAGAAATGCAAGAGAATTACAAAATCCTGGTCGTGGACGACGATATGCGTTTGCGGGCATTGCTAGAGCGATATTTGACAGAACAGGGTTTCCAGGTGCGTAGCGTCGCTAATGCCGAACAAATGGATCGCTTGCTGACCCGCGAGTCTTTCCATCTGATGGTGCTGGATCTGATGTTGCCGGGGGAAGACGGTTTGTCGATTTGCCGCCGTTTGCGCAGCCAAAGCAACCCGATGCCGATCATCATGGTCACGGCCAAAGGAGAGGAAGTGGACCGGATCGTCGGGTTGGAAATCGGCGCCGACGATTATATCCCCAAGCCGTTTAATCCCCGCGAGCTGTTGGCGCGCATTCGCGCCGTTTTGCGGCGCCAGGCCAACGAATTGCCGGGCGCGCCCTCCCAGGAAGAAGCCATTATCGCTTTCGGTAAATTCAAATTGAATCTGGGTACCCGCGAAATGTTCCGCGAGGACGAACCGATGCCGCTGACCAGTGGGGAATTCGCCGTACTCAAGGCGCTGGTCAGTCATCCCCGCGAGCCCCTGTCCCGCGACAAACTGATGAACCTGGCCCGCGGCCGCGAATACAGCGCCATGGAGCGCTCCATTGATGTGCAGATCTCCCGCCTGCGCAGGATGGTGGAGGAGGATCCCGCCCATCCCCGTTATATCCAGACAGTATGGGGCCTGGGATACGTCTTTGTGCCGGACGGCAGTAAAGCATGAGGCGATGGCGCTTTTCACCGCGCAGTTCATTTGCACGCAGTCTGTTGTTAATCGTTACTTTGCTGTTTGTCAGCCTGGTGACGACCTACCTGGTGGTGTTGAATTTCGCCATCCTGCCCAGTTTGCAGCAATTCAATAAAGTTCTGGCCTATGAGGTCAGAATGCTGATGACCGATCGTTTGCAATTGGAAGACGGCACGCTGCTGGAAGTCCCGCCGGCTTTCCGGCGTGAAATCTACCGCGAATTGGGCATCTCGCTATACACCAAGGCGGCGGCCGAAGAGAGCGGTTTGCGCTGGGCGCAGCATTACGAATTTTTGAGTCAGCAGATGGCGCAGCAGCTCGGCGGCCCGACCGACGTGCGAGTTGAGGTGACCAAAAATTCGCCGGTGGTTTGGCTGAAAACCTGGCTGTCGCCGGAAATCTGGGTACGCATTCCATTAACTGAAATCCATCAAGGGGATTTCTCGCCGCTCTTTCGCTATACGCTGGCCATTATGCTGCTGGCCATCGGCGGCGCCTGGCTATTTATCCGCATGCAGAACCGGCCGCTGGTGGATCTGGAGCATGCCGCCCTGCAAGTCGGCAAGGGATTGATCCCGCCGCCGCTGCGCGAGTATGGCGCCTCCGAGGTGCGATCGGTAACCCGGGCGTTCAATCAAATGACTTCCGGCGTAAAGATGCTGGCCGACGATCGGACATTGCTGATGGCCGGCGTCAGCCATGATCTGCGAACGCCGTTGACGCGTATTCGCCTGGCCACCGAAATGATGAGCGCCGAAGACGGTTATCTGGCGGAATCCATCAATAAAGACATTGAGGAGTGCAACGCCATTATCGAGCAATTCATCGATTATCTGCGCACCGGTCAGGAGATGCAGACCGAACTGGCCGATCTCAATGCCATTTTGATGGAGGTGGTGGCGGCTGAGAGCGGCTATGAGCGCGTTATCGAAACCGGATTGTATGATCGTGAGCTGACGGTGAACGTCAATCCGCTGTCCATCAAGCGGGCGGTGGTCAACATGGTGGTGAACGCCGCCCGTTATGGCAACGGCTGGATCAAGGTTAACAGCGGCAAAGAAGCTTTGCGGGTCTGGTTCGAGGTGGAGGATGACGGTCCGGGTATCGAGCCTTCGCAACTCAAGTACCTGTTCCAGCCGTTTGTCCGGGGCGACAGCGCCCGCAGCACCAGCGGTACCGGTCTGGGTTTGGCCATTGTGCAGCGTATCGTCGACGCCCATGCCGGTACGCTGGAAATCGGTAGCAGCGAGCGGGGGGGATTGCGTATCCGCGCCTATCTGCCATTGCAGGTCGGCGCTGCGGAACATATGGCTAACGGCAAAGGCGCTGGCAAAAACGCATAAGCGGCCGTCGTTGATGACGGCCGTCGGGCATATCAGGAAAAGTTGAAGCTGGAAACGCCGCCGTCGGCGACGTTTCCAAGGGGTGTCAGAGAATGGGGCCGGCTTTGACCAGCGCCTCCCCTGCCGGGGTATCGGTGTACTTATCGAAGTTTTTGATAAACCGGCTGGCCAGGTCGGCGGCCTTTTCCTGCCATTGTTGCGGATCGGCGTAGGTTTCGCGCGGATCGAGGATATTGCCCTCGACGCCCTTAAGCGCCATGGGTAAGGCCAGATTGAAAATCGGCAGCGTGATGGTTTCGGCTTCGTCGATCTCTCCGTTAAGGATTGCGTTGATAATGGCCCGGGTGGCTTTAATGGAAATGCGTTTACCGGTACCGTTCCAGCCGGTGTTCACCAAATAGGCCTTGGCGCCGACGGCGCTCATCCGTTTAGCCAGTACCTCGGCGTATTGTGTCGGGTGCAACGAAAGGAACGCCGCGCCGAAGCAAGCGGAAAAAGTCGGCGTGGGTGTGGTGATGCCCCGTTCCGTCCCAGCCAACTTGGCGGTGAACCCTGACAGGAAATGGTATTGCGCCTGTTCGACCGTCAGGCGGGATACCGGCGGCAATACCCCGAACGCGTCGGCGGTCAAAAATATGACCTTGGCGGCGTGACCGGCTTTCGAGACGGGTTTGACGATATTATCAATGTGATAGATGGGATAAGACACCCGGGTATTCTCGGTTTTGCTGCCGTCATCGTAATCTACGCTGCCGTCCGCCTTGACCACCACGTTTTCCAGCAGGGCATCGCGGCGGATGGCGGCAAAAATTTCCGGCTCGGCTTCCGGGGAAAGATGGATGGTTTTGGCATAGCATCCGCCCTCGAAATTAAAGACCCCGTCGTCATCCCAGCCATGCTCGTCGTCGCCGATCAAGCGCCGGTTCGGATCGGTGGAGAGGGTGGTCTTGCCGGTGCCCGATAAACCGAAGAAAATCGCCACGTCCTCATTGGCGCCCACATTGGCGGAACAGTGCATCGACGCAATGCCTTGCAGCGGCAACAGGTAGTTCATCATGGAGAACATGCCCTTTTTCATTTCGCCGCCGTACCAACTGCCGCCTATCAATTGCATACGCTCAGTCAGGTTGAACGCCACAAAGTTCTCGGAATGCAGACCTTGTTTCTGCCAGTCAGGGTTAGTGGTTTTCGCGCCGTTCATGACCACGAAATCCGGTTTGAAACCCACCAGTTCCTCTTCAGTGGGACGAATGAACATGTTTTTGACGAAATGCGCCTGCCAGGCGACTTCGGTGATGAAACGCACTTTCAAACGGGTATTTTCGTTGGCGCCGCAAAATGAATCGACGACGAAAAGGCGCTTGCCGGAGAGCTGTGCGGCGACCAACCGTTTCAGATGATTCCAGGTTTCCTGGTCGAGAGGGTGATTATCGTTATTGCCCTTGCCTTGATCCGACCACCAGACCGTATCGCGGGTAACATCGTCACGCACGATATATTTGTCTTTGGGCGAACGTCCGGTGAAGATGCCGGTATCCACTGCCACCGCGCCGGATTGGGTTACGGTGCCGCGTTCGAATCCATCCAGGGAGGGCGCAGTCTCTTCCTGGAACAGCTGTTCGAAGCCCGGATTGTAAACCAACTCTTTGCAGTCGGTAATGCCATAACCGACAAGGTCATGCGCGCTTATACCATAACTTGCCATCTTACGACTCCTTAGCTTTCGATTAATGCCTGCTGCAATTGTAAGGATATAACAGGGGATCACTGAGACGTGAATCGCGAATTAGCTCGAGTCGAGAGTCTTTACACTGTTTTGTGTGCTGACGCATATAATTTGCGTCAGCTTTGGCTATCATCGGCAAGTGTATTGCCCGAATTTCTGCACAGTCGAAATCCGTTCAGTTAATGCAAGTGCATGTCCGCACTGCCTTTTCCCTGTCTGATTTTTTCAATATCCTCGGCATCGAACGGGTAAAGACTACCACAAAAGTCGCAGTGCATATCGATTTTTCCGTCCTGCTCCAGCATGTCGAGCAGTTCGTTTTCCGGCAATGTCAGCAAGGCTTCAGCACAGCGTTCCCGCGAACAGGTGCAACGGAAGTTCACCGATTGGGCCGGATAGAGCGTCACGTCTTCCTGATGGTAAAGCCGGTATAAAACGTCTTCGGCCGGCAAGTCGAATAACTCTTGCGCCTTAACGGTATCGGTCAACTGCGCCAAATGATCGAGATCCTCCGGTCGGGTATCCTGGCCCGGCATGGCCTGAAGCAACATCCCGGCGGCGGCGGGCTGGCCGTCACGGTTGCCCGTGCGGATAAACAGCCTGGTAGGCAGTTGTTCGGACTGAAGGAAATAATTTTCCAGACAGTGGGATAACTGCTCGCCTTCCAGTCCGACCACGCCTTGATAACGTTCGCCGCCCTTAGGCATGAGCGTGATGACCAGATAACCGTTGCCCACCATCCCGCTTAGGCTGCTGTCGTCGGCGATGGGCCCGTTTATCCGCGCCAGGCCGCGCATATGCTGCTCATCGTCGCCATTGATGACCGCAAGGCGCAGCGGCCCGTCCCCTTGCAATTGCACGGTGATCTCGCCTTTGAATTTCAGCGTGGCGGTGAGCAGGCTGGTGGCGACCAGCATTTCCCCCAGCAAGTTCTGTACGCAAGGCGGATAGTCATGTTGCCCCAGAACATGCCGGTAGGTATCTTGCAGCGAAACCAGTTCACCCCGAACGGCATGGTTTTCAAACAGATAACGGTGTAGCTGGTCTTGGATGGCCATAATATTCCTCTTGCCGGCGGTGATCAGTCACTCTTCCGGTTCACGGTATTTGAATTTAATCAGGTCGCGGCGCTCTTTCTTATCCGGGCGCCGATCCGGATGCTGTAGATATTGGGCGTTAAGTTTGCGGGCGGCGGACAATTTTTCCCGCTTCGCCACGCTCTCTTGCGTTTCACGATAGACAAGCCGGGCTTCATCGGCCGACCGGCGCTGCGATGTCAGCGCCAGCACGATAACCGTGCGTTCGTCATTCCCCTGGCGCAGGGTTATCACCGCGCCGCTCTCCATGATTTTGCCCGGTTTTGTTCTTTGCCCGTTATAGTGAACCTTGCCGCCTTCCACCATGTCGCGCGCCAGGGCGCGGGTTTTATAAAACCGGGCCGCCCACAGCCATTTATCGAGCCGGACCGCGTCGTCGCGGCTTTGCTTATCCTGGGTTTTCATCGCGCCTCCGCAAAGCATTACCCGTCGAGCGTCCGCCGCCGCGGGCGTCTTGCGCCGGGGAATATTCCTATGTATGGGTATAAAATGATAAATCAAGACAATGATTCGTCCGACATGCCTTCTTTTCACTGCCAGTCATTGTCGGCCATCGTCAGCGTGGCCGGCCGAAGACCGTATCGACACGGCAACGGCGGCTCGCCGCCAGGGGGCGCCCGCGGCATTGGTAAAAGGAGGGAATACCCGGCACCCGGGACGGGTTCGCCTTACCAGAGTAGCATAACCTGTCGCAAAACAGCGCTGGAGGCGTTATTGCGGTCGGTTCAGCGAGACGTTCGGCAAGTCGGGGTTAAAGCAGCTTTCGTAATAGCGCTGAATATCCTGGCCGCGATGACGGCTTTTCAGCACGCGTTTTATGATCAGTCCGCCGTTGATAAGCGCGCTGATAATGACCAATACCAGCAGCAGGCTGGTACCCATATAACGCCATACGGTGATGACGTCGGGCTCGCTGTGCAAGGCGATATGGCGGGTACCGTTGGCGTCGATGCTGATATTGGTGATGACGCCCTGGGCGTGGAAGGGCGTGTTGAGCAGCATCGCCGATAAACGCTGCAATTCGCGCCATTGCGCCAGACCGGTATAGTCGTACAGCGAACTCATTGGCAGTGGATGATCCACTAGCATTTTGCCCTCATCGCTGCTGATGAGCACCCCTCCCGGCGGTGGGCTGTTGAGCGCGCTGGTGGCCAGCCGGGTTTCGCTGGTAAAGAACGACGCGGTGGCGCTGTTGACCAGATGTTCCAGCGTTTCGGCGCTCACGGGACGCAGCAGCACGTTTACGCCGCGCAACGAGCCGCTGCGGGCGCGCTTGACCACCGCCGCCCAATCTCTGGCATTGGCCAGATTGACCAGCGCGGCCTTCAACCGACCGCAGGCGATGTCGTCCTGGCAAAGACTTTGGGTCTTTAAGACAATATCGGCGAAGTCGTCTAAAAGGATCATGCCCGATTTCTGGATGGCGTTGGCCAGCACCGGATTAATTTTCGGATCGGAATCCAGTTCGGGATGCAATTGGGCATTGACGGTATCCAGCAAGGCCACCGCCTTGTCCACGGTATCTGATTCCGGCGGGGGCAGCGGCGTGGCGGTGTTCCAGTAAATCCTGGAGCAATCGAAGGGCAAAAATGGCTCTTTGGCGTTGGGCGCCGGCGTCGTATCGATATAACACATACCGGTGCCCTGCGCCCGTAGCGTATCGCCGATGCGCAATTGCGCCGTTTCCAGCGTATTGACTTCGGTTGCCCGAATATCCTGCGCGCCCTTAAGCCAGGCCATACTTAGGGTGAGCGGCAGACTGAGAGGAACATAGGCCAGCAATAGCAGCAGCAGCAAAGTTGAACTGCAAAACAAGATCACATTTTTACCCCAGCGCTGGACCGGGAAATTGACCATTTCGTTATGCAGAGACAGAAAACGGCCCTGGCGCACCACCTGGCGATTGACATAGATGTCCACGTCGGTTTTTTTGCCCAGATCCCGATCGATGAAAGGCATCCAATGCGGCGGGTAATTCAGATCGATAATGCCCATCGAAATGGTATTGAGCCGGTTCTGGTTGCTTTCGCCAAATAGCGCCCAGCGTTTCGGCGTACCGCGCAGGCAATGAATATCCAGCCGAGAGCGCTCCATCGGCGGGCGGAACAGCAGCCAGAAACCGCCCAGAATGAGCAGGCAGGCGACGGCCACCAGCCAGGGCACCGCCATTACCGGCGCCAGCAAGCTCACAAACAATAGCAGTAGCGCCACGCTGATCATGGCGGCTTCGCGCTGCCCGGCGGGGCGGTTGAGCGCGTGCTCTTGCGGCGTCTCTTTGCGGATGTTCAACAACTCGACCTGCTCGTTTTCCTGCTCGCGCATGGAGGAGTTGGTCATGGTTTGCGGCGGCGACACTTGCGGGGCGGTAAAGACATAATCCACCAGCGAATGTCCATTAAGCGCGATAACCAGCGGAATTCCAGTGGTTTTGATCAATTCCACACGGTTTTCTTCGGCGATGTACTGTTCCCACTGCGGCGGTAAATGAATTTCCGTGCTATCGAGATAATAGCGCCATTTATGCGGCGCATCGGTCATCAAGCCGTAACGGGTGATGGCGTGATTCACCTCGTAAATGTTCTCGCTTTGCGGGGTTAGCGCCAGGGTGCCGTCCGGCGCCGACGCGGCCGGCGACAAGGGCAGTCCGCGCTGAACATATTGATTAAGCGAGAGATAATGCTCCACGGCGCCGCGTTCCTCCGCGCTGAGCTTGCGCGGAACCGGCTTGAGAAGGGGTAATCGCGGGAGCGAGGCGGGATGCCGCTCGCGGTAGAACCGATAGACAAAGAAAGCGATCGCACAGGCAAGCAGTACGGCCAATATAAATGCTATTGTGCTCATGCTATCCCCATCGATGCGCGAAAAAATTTACGGCTGACTCCGCTTACCCGTCATAAACCGGTGTTGTTGCGCGTATTCCGGTCAAAGCGGAGGGTTATCCGTTAGCGGATTTCGCGATGGAAGGCGCCGGCGCGAAAGCCGTGTCGATCGTTAATACCTTACACAGGTTAACAATCCCTATCATGCGGACATATCGGTATTTTCCTATTTTGTCGGCAAATAATCTTTTCCCATGTTCAGTGGGAACAAGGGGTTGGCGCAAAATTTCACCAATAGAACACATTAAGCGTCGCTGTCGGCGGCGGTTGCGGGGAAGGTTCTCATTAATGCACAATGTGATCAAGTCTAAATATCGGCTAACGTTATCAGCGTCAATATATAGACTCGCCATACTTCACGTTGCCTTATCGTTAGCGGTCATTCACTCACTTTAGGCGCCGTGTCCTGTCCGTCCGCGCTAATGCGGCACCCCTTACATCTGTTGTTTGGCGCGATGGCGGGTTATGCTGTGGCGTCGGCCTGTTGCCAGTATCGGGATAACTATGGATAAACGCCTGCAAAAACCCAAAATACACAAAGTCGAAACTGTCGCGCGGTCGCGGTTGTTCAATGTGGAATCCGTAGACCTCGAATTCAGTAACGGCGCCCGACGAATCTATGAACGTATGCGGCCGTCGGAACGGGAGGCCGTCATGATTGTCCCGGTTCTTGATGATCGGATTATTTTGATCCGTGAATACGCGGTGGGCATTGAGGATTACGAGCTGGGATTCCCCAAGGGCCTTATGGATCCCGGGGAGAACGTGATCGAGGCGGCTAACCGGGAACTGATGGAAGAGGTCGGTTTCGGCGCCGGCCGCATGGACGTGCTGGCCAAACTGACGATGGCGCCTTCTTATTTTTCCAGCAGAATGAATATTCTGGTGGCGCGGGAACTGTACCCGCAACAGCGCCAGGGTGACGAGCCAGAGCCTTTGCCGCAGGTCCGCTGGCCCATCACGGCCATGATGAATTTGCTTGACCAGCCGGATTTCCAGGAAGCCCGCAACGTCAGCGCGCTGTTTCTGGCCCGGGATTGGTTAATGCGCAATACCTGACGACGGCCGGCGCGGCGGTGCGCAAGGCATCCGCTTATGACCGCGCCGGCGTTGGGTAACGGCTAGAACAATTCGTGTTCCTGGCCGTTGTCCATCAAGGTTGTTCCCACTTCATGCACCGCTTTTTCCTTGGGTTGCGTGCCATCGATAAAATATTCCTGCCGGCTGTTGCCGCCGCCGTCGGAAAGCTTACCGCTGGTTTTGTCGATGGTTACGGTGACGATACCCGGCGGCGGCGTGACCGTCTGTTCCGGAATCCCGGCCAGGGCGATTTTCATAAAATCATCCCAGGCCGGCTGAGCGCTTTGCGCGCCGCCCTCCCCACGGCCCAGATCACGGCGATGGTCGTCAAATCCGATCCACACGGTGGCGACGATGTCAGGGCCGTAGCCGGAGAACCAGGCGTCCTTTGAGCTATTGGTGGTGCCGGTTTTGCCGCCGATATCATGGCGTTTGAGGTCGCGCGCCGCGCGCCAGCCGGTACCCTGCCAGCCTGGCTCGCCAAAGATATTGCTGTTGAGGGCGTCGTGGATCAGGAACGCCAGCGGCGTACTGATAACATGCGGCGCGTAGGATTGTTCGCCGCTGGCGGCCACCTGGGCGGGAGACACGGTTTCCAGCCGCGGCATGGGGACGGTGGCGTTATTGTCGGGCTGATGTGATACCGCGACATTTTCCATATTGTCGTCGGATAAAACCGCCGATTTCGCCGTGTCCCCGTAAATCACCGGCAGGTTACAACTGTCACAGACCACTTTGGGCTTGGCTTCGAACACCGTTTTACCCGAGGCGTCGTCGATTTTAGTGATCAAATAAGGATCAATCAGGTAGCCGCCGTTGGCGAAAACCGCATAGCCCCGGACGATTTGCAGCGGAGTGAACGATGCGGCGCCCAGCGCCAGCGATTCACTATGGATGATGTTTTCCGGCGGGAAGCCGAAACGCTGCAAATATTCCGCGGCATAGTCCAGGCCCATGGCCCGCATGGCGCGCACCATCACCACGTTTTTCGACTGCCCCAGCCCTTGGCGCAACCGGATGGGTCCGTCATAAGTCGGCGGCGAGTTTTTCGGCCGCCAATCGGTGCCGGCGCCCGGATCCCAGCGGGTGATCGGCGCGTCGTTCAAAATGGTCGCCAAGGTCAGACCCTTGTCCAGGGCGGCGGCATACAGGAAGGGTTTGATATTGGACCCCACCTGGCGCAAAGCCTGGGTCGCCCGGTTGAATTTGCTCTGGTTGAAATCAAAACCGCCCACCAGGGCCTTGATCGCGCCGTTTTCGGGATCGAGGGAAACCAGGGCCGAATTGACGTCGGGGACCTGGGCCAGCCACCAGCCATCATCCACTTTGCGGACCCATATCTGCTGGCCCGGCTGAACCACATCGGTGACCTTCTTCGGGAACGGACCTTGCAATCTGTCGGTTCTAAACGGCCGCGCCCACTTCATGCCCGCCATCGGCAGGGTAACGGCGGTGCCGTCCGCCATCAGCGCGGTAGCCTGGCCGGCGTCGGCGTCGGTCACCACCGCCGGATACAGCGGACCGTAAACCGGCAGCGTTTTCAGATTCTCCATAATCCGTTGCCTGTCCCAGGGCATCTCGCCGATTTTCCACAAGACATTGCTCGGACCGCGGTAGCCATGGCGCATGTCGTAGTTGATGATATTGGTGCGCAGCGCGTCCTGCGCCGCCATCTGCAATTTTTCAGTAATGGTCGTATAGACCTTGTAGCCGTCGGTATAGGCGCTGTCGCCATAACGCTTGAGCATATCCTGGCGGACCATTTCGGCCACATAAGGCGCGGTGAAACCCATTTGCGGCGCGTGGTAGTTGGCTATCAACGGCGAATTGCGGGCTTGATCGTACTGTTCGCGGGTAATGTAGTTTTCATCCAGCATTCGCGACAGCACGAAATTGCGCCGCGCCAGCGCGCGGGTATGGGAGTACAACGGGTTGAACGTGGAAGGCGCCTTGGGCAGCCCGGCGATAACCGCCATTTCCCCGAGGGTCAGTTGATTGACGTCCTTGCCGAAATACACTTGCGCGGCGGCCCCGACGCCATAGGCGCGGTATCCGAGGTAAATTTTATTCAGATACAGTTCGATGATTTCATCTTTCGTCAGCAATTGTTCAATGCGGATGGCGAGAAAGGCTTCCTTGATCTTGCGCATCAGCGTCCGTTCCGGGCTGAGAAAGAAGTTCCGGGCCAGTTGCTGGGTAATGGTGCTGGCGCCCTGGGTCGCGTGGCCCGATACCAGCGCGACGAAAGCGGCGCGCATAATACCCACCGGATCGACGCCATGATGCTCGTAGAACCGGCTGTCCTCAGTGGCGATGAAGGCATGTACCAGCTCGGGTGGAATCTGATCGAGACGCAACGGGATGCGCCGCTTTTCGCCGAACTGGGCTATGAGCTGACCGTCGGCGCTATAGACCTGCATCGGGGTTTGCAGTCGAACATCTTTTAGCGTGGCGACATCCGGCAATTGCGGCTCAATGTATTTATACATGCCGAAAATCGAAGCTGCTCCCAACAAGATGCAACACACTGCAAATATCAAAAAATATTTTACGAACTTCACCTGAGAATTCCCATTTCGAGTCGTTTGGGCAGTTTATAAACAATCGCGCGCTAGTATAAAGGTAAGCCTGCATGTTGGATACGTACTTTTGATTACGGATGATAAGGAGTTGCAAAACATGGCATTCCGCCGCTGGCAGGTAGGCTTGGAGATAGGAAACGGCACGCTGCGCGCCCTGGCGGTGCAGCGTCGCCGGCAAGGATGGTGCCTGCGCCACTGGTGGCAAAAAAGGCTGCCGGGCGGCGAACAAGGCTTGCCGCCGCCCGGCGCGGACGAGATGCTGGCCCATTGGCGCTCGGCGTTGCCCGGTAGCATTTCGTTACGAGTTTGCCTGGCGGACCTCCTGATCCGCCAGGGGCGAATCGACGCGCCCGACCGGCGTTTGCGCGAGCCGGAACGGGGATGGTACGTCGTCTCGCGGGCCAGTCGCCATTTTTCAGACGATGGCTACCCGCTGGCTTTCGACTATCAGGACGACCCGCGGGTGCCAAGCGCTTTGCTGGTCACCGCGGCCCGGCAAAGCGTCGTGGATGCCTGGCAAAATTGTCTTCGCGACGCCGGCCTTAAGCCGCAGGTCCTGGATATCATGCCCTGCGCCTTGCGCGCCATGGCCGGCCATGCCGGACTGGAGCGGGACAGGCCGCTGGTGCATCGCATCGGCGATGGCTGGTGCTGGGTTTCCCCGTTGGACAGCCCGTTGGCATTCGGTTTTGCCGATCGCGCCGATACCGCGGATTTCACCGCCTGGCAAAGGTCGATGGCCGGGACGCTGTCGTCCACGGCCCATACTGTTCGCCATCCGGCCTATGTCAGCAGCGTGGAACGCGCGCCGCTGCCGGAGGCCGCCGCGCCCTGGCCCCCCTTCGAAAAGCTTTGGCGGGTTTATCCCCCGGCGCCGCCCTGGCCGGAGGCTTTTGTCATCGCCGGCGGTCTGGCGATACGTCAGGAGGACTGATGTACCAGGTCAATTTTCTGCCGTGGCGGCAGCAGCGGCGGCGGCGGCGCGGAATATGGCTGGCGGCCGTGCTGGCGGCGGAGCTGTCGTCGTCATTCGGCGCGGCCGGCCTGCTGGTGTGGCGCGGCCGTGTGGAGCGCCACGCGCTCCACCGGCAAACGGCGGCGCTGCTGCAGTCGCAACTCCAGATGCAGCAACGGCTGTTGCAACGCCGCCATTGCCTGGAGCAACGGCGTTCGCTGGCGGGTAAGCTGCGGCGTTGTCAGCAGGCGCGCGACGACAATCATCGCCTCGGCATGTTGTTTGAGCGGCTGGGCGAACGTTTACCGCCGGATCTGTGGCTGACCTCGGTGCGGGTCAGGGCGGGGAAACTGGCGATAGGCGGTTGTGGCCGCAACTACGCGGCCATCAATGAGACGGGACGCCGGCTGGATGGCATTCTGTCCTCCGTTCCCTGGCATTGGCAGGAATTGGCCCGCCAAAAAAACGGCGCAGTGCATTTTCGCCTACAGGCCGATTGGCCGGCGAGGGGGGCGCGTGATGCGGCGCGCTGAACAGTGGGTCTGGCGATTAACGACGCGTCCGATGGCCACGCTGGCCGCCGGGACCATGATGGTGTTGTCGTCGGCTGCGCTGATCTTTGGGCCGCCGCTTAATGCCGGTTGGCAGGAACGGGCCGGCCTGCGGGATCAGCAAAAACGGCTGACGGACAGTTTGACGCGGTTGCGAAAAGACGTGAACGAATTACCGCCGGCAGCGGAGCTTGAACGCGGCATTGGGCGGTTGCGTCGTGATCTGGCGGCTTGCGCGGCGCAACGTGGCGATTTCGTCGCGTTGTTCCCCCGTCTCGATCCCGGCCGCGACGGCAAATTAACCTGGCAAGCGTCCGCCGCCGCGCCGGCCGGGGAAATGGGTCCCCGGCATTGGACGGCGGAGATCACCACGGACTACGCCGGTCTGCGATCTATCCTGCAAAATCTGGCCGGTTTCCCTGGGGCGCCGCCTGTGAGCGCTTTTGAAGCGACGGCGCGGGATGGCGAACTGGACGTCCGGTTCGAATTGGCGGAAACGGAGCTGACGGATGGGAATTAACGGCGCTGTTGCGCCGCTGTTATGTCTCGTGGCGGGGGTTGCCCTCTCGGGCTGGGCAAAAACGGGCGAGGCCCGCCGCGATCCTTTTCGTCCCGGTACGGAGACGCCATCGCCGGCCGCGGCGCCTTCGCCGGTGAAGGGGATGGTGGCGGATGGGCAGCGCCGGCATCTGTGGACGACTGATCGCCACGGGCGCTGGCGCCGTCGGGAACCGCCGCTGGAAGGCGAACCGGCGGCGGGGGACGGCGATCCGGCGCCGCAAACCCCTTGAAGCTCGGTCGCCGGACAATTCATTGCGCCTGTAGGATGAAGCATTGTCCTTGTGCGTTTGAGTCTCTTAAAGGAAGAAAACATGAAAGGATGCCCCCTGATTTGGGCTTTTCTCTTGACCGTTTTGCTCGTTGCCCGGGCCGAGGCCAGGCCGTCGGCCAAGGATCGCCCGGTGACGCTGGTGTTCGATAACGCGCCGGTTCGGCAGGTGCTGCGCGCCCTGGCCGAACACCAGAACCTGAATCTGGTGGTGGCGCCCGGCATACAAGGAAACATCAGCATTCATTTGCACGCGGTGCCATGGCGGGAAGCGGTGGATCTGATTGTGCGTTCCGGCCGGTTGCATCTGGAGCGGCAAGGCAATGTGCTGCTGGTGTTCCCGGACGATCCGCAAAGCCTCGGGCAAAAAAAACGCGAGGAGGCCGAGCGCCGCCGGGAAAACGGATTGCCCTTGCGCAATCGTTTGGTGACGCTGCAGCATGCCGATGCCGGTGAAATCGCCAAAAATATCGGCGCGTCGCGCAAAAGTCTGATGTCCTCCCGCGGCAGCCTGGTCCTGGATAAACGGACTAATTCGCTGGTGCTGCGAGATACCGAACCGGCATTGGCCGCCTTGACGGACTGGATAAATGTATGGGATGTGCCGTTGGAGCAGGTCATGATCACCGCGCATATCGTCACCATTAGCCGGGAAAATTTGCGGCATATCGGCGTGGAGTGGCAAAGTGCCCTGGAGGCGCAACAGCGCTCGACCGCGCTGGCGGTGAACTTGCCGCTGGGGGATCACTATGCGCGGGCGGGATTCCGGCTGGCGCGCCTGAGCGGCCGCTTGCTGGAGCTGGAGCTGACCGCCCTGGAGCAGGAAAACAAAGTGGATATTCTGGCCAGTCCGCGTCTTTACACCGCCCATCAGCGTACCGCCAGTATCAAGCAGGGCACCCAATTGCCGTACCCGGTGGCGGACGGCAAGCGTAAAAGCACCGCCGTGCGCTTCAAAGAGGCGGTGCTGAGTATGGAAGTCACGCCGAAAATCCTGCGCAACGGCAGGGTCACCCTGGATTTGCGCCTTAGCCAGAATGCGCCCGGGGCCATCATCAAACAGGGCGGCAATGAAGGCGTGTCCATTAATATGGAGGAGATCAAAACTCAGGTGACGATTGCCGATGGCGAAACGATCGTACTTGGCGGTATTTTCCAGCGCCAAAAGCTCGGCACCCGGGACAAGGTCCCGCTATTAGGCGATATTCCCCTGATGGGACGGTTGTTTCAGCGGCAGCATGAACAGGCGAAGCAACGTGAATTAGTGATTTTTATTACACCCACCCGGATAACGGGGTAGACTTGATAGTCTGGAAAGCGGTGAAGCCGGCCAGCCGAAACAAATTATGCGTTTTTCGCGCGATAAGTTTGACGCTGTGCCTGATTTCGCTTACAAGGGTATCCCAAAGCGCATCGCAATTTTTTTTGCGCCGCACGTCGTTTCTTCAGCGGTTTCGACAGGCTTCCATGCGGTGCGGGCATTGATTTAATCGGTTGCCAAACTACCCCGAGTGTTGAGATAATTTTTCGTCTGATTCTCACACTATCGCTCATGAGGTTTCAGTTTAGGTCCCGCCGCTGATTTGATCGGCGGGGCGGGTTGTCATTAACGAATAATCTTAGTAACACCGAAAACATGGCAGAGAAACGCAATATCTTTCTGGTTGGGCCTATGGGTGCCGGCAAAAGCACTATTGGCCGTCAATTGGCCCAACAACTTAACATGGAGTTTTTCGATTCTGATCAAGAGATTGAGCGGCGCACCGGGGCTGATGTAGGCTGGGTATTCGATGTCGAAGGCGAGGACGGCTTTCGTGATCGCGAAGAAAAAGTCATCAACGAACTTACTGAAAAACAAGGGATCGTACTGGCGACAGGCGGTGGTTCAGTAAAATCTCGCGAGACACGTAACCGCCTCTCCGCCCGCGGCGTCGTCGTTTATCTTGAAACCACCATCGAAAAACAGCTGGCCAGAACCCAGCGTGACAAGCGACGTCCCCTGTTGCAGGTTGAAGCCCCGCCGCGCGAGGTGCTGGAAGCGCTGGCCCGGGAACGCAATCCTTTATACGAAGAAATCGCCGACGTCACCATCCGCACCGATGAGCAAAGCGCCAAGGTTGTCGCCAACCAAATCATACATATGCTGGAAAGCAATTGATCCAGCATACAACGAAATGCCGAACAGGGTATTGAGCAGCCATGGAGAGGATTTACGTTACATTGGGGGAGCGCAGCTACCCCATTACCATTGCGCCCGGGTTGTTTAACGATCCGTCGTCTTTCCTGCCGCTCAAGGGCGGCGATCAGGTCATGGTGGTAACCAACGATACGCTGGCGCCGCTGTACCTTCCTCCGGTCCGCGCGGTTCTCGAACGCGCGGGCGTTATCGTCGATCAGACGATTTTGCCCGACGGCGAAGAATATAAAACCCTGTCCGTGCTGGAGGGGGTTTTCACCGCGCTGCTCAGTAAACCCCACGGCCGCGACACCACCATTATCGCGCTGGGGGGCGGGGTAATCGGCGATATGGCGGGGTTCGCCGCGGCCAGCTACCAGCGCGGCGTCCGTTTTATTCAAGTGCCCACCACGCTGCTCTCCCAGGTCGATTCGTCGGTGGGCGGCAAAACCGCGGTGAACCATCCCCTCGGCAAAAACATGATCGGCGCCTTCTACCAGCCGGTATCGGTGATTGTCGATCTTGACTGTCTAAAGACATTGCCTCGGCGGGAGTTTTCCTCCGGTCTGGCGGAAGTCATCAAATACGGCATTATCCTCGACAGGGAATTTTTCGTCTGGCTGGAGACCCATCTTGAGGATCTACTGGCTCTGGAACCCGCGGCGTTAGCCTATTGCATCCGCCGTTGCTGCGAGCTGAAAGCGGAAGTGGTCGCCGCCGACGAGCGGGAGAGCGGCCAGCGAGCCTTGCTGAATCTGGGCCATACCTACGGCCACGCCATCGAAACCCATCTGGGGTACGGTAAATGGCTTCACGGCGAGGCCGTGGCGGCCGGTATGATGATGGCCGCCCATACCGCTCGTCGGCTTGAACAGTTCAGCGACGCTGATGTGAAGCGCGTCAAAGCCCTGCTGGCGCGCGCTGGCCTGCCGGTCAACGGACCCGCGGAGATGGCCGCTGAGGACTATCTGCCGCATATGCTGCGCGACAAGAAAGTCGTTGCCGGCCGGCTGCGGCTGGTGCTGCCCACGGCGCTCGGTCAATCGGAGGTGCGCGCCGGCGTGCCGGATGATATGGTATTAGCGTCGATTAATGATTGTTTGAAGTAAGACGTCTTTCGCCGTCCCGGAACGGGCCGGCGAACAGTAACAGGTTCAGTCGCTTTAATCCTTCCCAGGGCCTTTGGCGCTGGGATTATCTCTCAGTCGGAGAGCAGTAGATGGATGAGTTCAATTCGGAAGAAGAACTGAGACCCGATAGCAGTGACCGCCGCCCCTCACGTCAACGGAAAGGCCCCTCGGTTCCCAAAATCGCCATGTCCAGACAGCACATGATGATCGGTGTCGGTATTTTGGTATTGCTGTTGGTGGTTATCGGTGTCGGTTCGGCGTTGAAATCGCCGAGCCAGTCCGATTCAGGTCGGCAAAATCCGGTTGAAAAAAATATTGATCTTTCCGGTTCGTCCTCATTGCCCGCCGCCGGTTCTTCGGCGCCGGGCCAGACGGCCGGTCAGGAGCAAGCGACGCCCGGCGTCGCCAACGGTACCGTTAATGGCGGTGCCGTTGCCAACGGGACGGCTAATGGGGTAAACGGCGCCAATCAGCAGCCCCAGGTTCTTAACGCGCCCCAAGTGGCCGCCGAGCCCACTGTGGCGCCGCCGGTCAACGGCAATTCGCCGCAACATCGTATTGACTTGCCGGGCAATATCGCTGATGCGCTATCGCAACAAGGCGATCGCGTCAATGGCATGACAGAGCAAATGAATAATGAAGGGGCCTCATCGACTTTGCCGACCGCGCCGGCCACTGTCGCGCCGTCCGCCAAAGCGCCCACGCGCAGAAACAGCGAGACGAAGGCGCCGGTAGAATCCCGCAGGCCGACCACTCACCGGGCGGAACCTGTCGCCGCGCCGCCGGCCAGAACATCGTCGGCGGAGGCGCACGCCGTCGCCCCGCGCGCCGGCGCATATGCTGAGCAGCATGCGCCGCGTTCGGCCACCGGCTCCATCCAGTCCGCGCCATCAAACTTTTACACGCTGCAGCTTAGCAGCGCCTCCCAGTCGGCAACGCTTAACGCCTATGCCCGCAAGCAGCATCTGGACCCTTATTGGGTATATGAGACGCGCCGTTCCGGAAAACCCTGGTTTGTGCTGGTCAGCGGCATCTATTCGAGCCCGGCCCAGGCCAGAAGCGCCGTGGCGCAACTGCCGGCCGATGTCCGGGCAAACAAGCCCTGGGCCAGAGAGATAGGCCAGGTTAAACAGGATCAGAATAAATAGTTCCTGAATTAGCGCTGATGTGCTGCCATAAACAGAGTACAATCCGCGGCTCTGAAGAATGTGTGAGTATCGAACGACGGCATGAAGAAGAACCGCGCGTTTTTAAAATGGGCTGGCGGTAAATATCCGCTGATAGAAGATATTCGCCGTTATTTACCGGCGGGCGATTGCCTTATCGAACCTTTCGTTGGTGCGGGTTCGGTGTTTTTGAATACGGATTATGAGAAATATATCCTTGCTGATATCAACAGCGATCTCATCAATCTGTACAACATCGTCAAGGTACGGACCGATGAATTTATCAGCGATGCCCGCCTGCTGTTTTTTGCGGAGTCCAATACGCCGCAAACCTACTATTCCCTACGCGAAGAATTCAATCTCTCCGCTGATAATTATCGGCGGGCGTTGTTGTTTCTTTACTTGAATCGGCATTGTTACAACGGCCTGTGCCGTTATAATCTGAGCGGTGAGTTCAACGTGCCGTTTGGACGTTACAAGAAACCGTACTTTCCTGAGACCGAATTGAACTGGTTTGCGGAGAAGTCCCAGGATGCCGTTTTCGTCTGCGAGCATTACCAGCAGACGTTGACGAAAGCCCAGTCCGGATCGGTGGTATATTGCGATCCGCCCTACGTACCGTTATCGCCCACGGCCAACTTTACGGCATACCATACCAGTAGTTTCAGTAATGTCGAACAGCAGAATCTGGCGCGATTGGCCAGACAACTGGCCGTCAAAGGCCGGGTACCGGTATTGATATCCAACCACGATACCCTATTGACCCGTGAGTGGTATTGCGACGCCATTCTCCATGTGGTGAAAGGTCGACGCACCATCAGCCGGAACATATTGGGCCGTACCAAGGTGAACGAATTGCTGGCGCTGTATCATTACACCGGTAGCAACGTGACCTAGGCGGCCCACCTCAACTGATTGGAGAAGCGGATGAAACAGTTTTTGATCGCCCCATCCATCCTCTCGGCGGACTTTGCCCGGTTGGGCGAGGACACGGCCCGCGTTTTGGCGGCGGGGGCCGACGTCGTGCATTTCGACGTGATGGACAATCATTATGTGCCCAATCTCACCATGGGGCCGATGGTATTAAAAGCGCTGCGCGACTTCGGTGTTACCGCCCCCATCGATGTGCATCTCATGGTTAAGCCGGTCGATGGAATCATCCCGGATTTCGCCGCCGCCGGGGCCAGTTTCATCACGTTCCACCCTGAGGCGTCCGAACACGTTCACCGATCGCTGCAACTCATCAAAGATCATGGCTGCAAGGCCGGGTTGGTGATCAATCCAGCCACCTCGCTCGACTGGCTGGAATATGTCATGGACGAGCTGGATATTATTTTGCTGATGTCGGTGAATCCCGGCTTCGGCGGACAATCCTTCATCCCCGGCACCCTGGACAAGTTGCGCCGCGCCCGGCGGCTTATCGACCAAAGCGGCCGGGATATCCGGCTGGAGGTGGACGGCGGCGTTAAGGTCGAAAACATCCGGGCGGTGGCGGAGGCGGGCGCGGATATGTTCGTCTCGGGTTCCGCCATTTTCGGCCAGCCGGATTATGGCGAGGTCATTGCGGCGATGCGCCGTGAGCTGAGCGGGGTCCGCCATGGCTGATTTGACGAAAATCCGCGGGCTGGCCTTCGATTTGGACGGCACATTGACCGATACCGCGCCTGGGCTGGCCAGCGCCGTCGATCAGGCTTTGCGGGCGCAGGGCTTGCCAATGGCGGGTCAGGCCAGGGTCGCCGCCTGGGTGGGCAACGGCGCCGATAAACTGGTGGAACGTGCGCTGAGCTGGGCCGGCGCCACGCCTGACGCGGCGTTATGCCGCGAAACGCGCCAGTTGTTTGACCGATTTTACGCCGGCACGGTGGAGCAGGGCAGCCGCTTGTTCCCGCACGTCCGGGACACTCTGGCGCGGCTGGCGGAGCACGGATTACCCATGGCCGTGGTGACCAATAAACCCACCCCCTTTGTGGCGCCGTTGCTGGCATCGCTGGGCATAGACACGTTTTTTTCGCTGATCATCGGCGGAGATGACGTGGCGGTGAAAAAACCCCATCCCGCGCCGTTGTATCTGGTGTTGGGCAAGCTTGGCCTTTACACGGACGAACTGCTGTTCGTGGGCGATTCGCGCAATGATATCCTTGCGGCCAGCGCGGCGGGTTGCCGCAGCGTCGGTATGACCTACGGCTACAACTACGGCGAACCGATCATCAGTTGCCATCCGGATTACGTGCTGGATCATTTTGCCGATTTATTGCCCCTTCTCGGGTTGTCACTTTCAGAGAATCAGGAAACCAACAATGAGTAAACCCATAGTCTTCAGCGGCGCGCAGCCGTCGGGCGAATTGACCATAGGCAACTATATGGGTGCGCTGCGTCAGTGGGTTAACATGCAGGACGATTACGATTGTATTTATTGTATCGTCGATCTGCACGCCATCACCGTGCGCCAGGATCCGCAGCATCTGAGGAAGGCCACGCTGGATGTGCTGGCCCTTTATCTTGCCTGCGGCATCGATCCGCAGAAAAGCACTATTTTTGTCCAGTCCCATGTGCCGGAACATACCCAACTGGGTTGGCTGCTTAACTGCTATACCTATTTCGGCGAACTGAGCCGCATGACGCAGTTCAAGGATAAATCGGCGCGCTATGCCGAAAACGTCAATGCCGGGTTGTTCGGCTATCCGGTGCTGATGGCGGCGGATATTCTGCTGTACCAGACGCATCAGGTGCCAGTGGGCGAGGATCAGAAACAGCATCTGGAACTGAGCCGGGACATCGCCCAGCGGTTCAATACCCTGTACGGCGATATTTTTACCGTGCCGGAGCCGTTTATCCCCAAATCCGGCGCCAGAGTGATGTCGCTGCTGGAACCGACGAAAAAAATGTCCAAATCGGACGAAAATCGCAGTAATGTGATCACGCTGTTGGAAGATCCGAAATCGGTGGTCAAGAAACTCAAACGCGCCATGACCGATTCCGATGAGCCGCCCGTGGTGCGTTATGACGTCGTAAATAAACCGGGGGTTTCCAACTTGTTGGATATCCTGTCCGGCGTGACGGGCCGTCCGGTAACCGAGCTGGAACAAGCGTTCGCCGGGAAGATGTATGGGCATTTGAAAGGCGCCGTGGCGGAAGCGGTTTCCGGCATGCTGGTAGAATTACAGCAGCGCTATCATCATTTTCGCGCCGATGAAGCGCTGCTTGAGCGCATTATGCAAGAAGGCGCCGACAAAGCCCGGACCAGAGCGCGGGCCACCCTGGATCGGGTTTACGAGGCCGTGGGGTTCATTATTGCCAAATGAGGTGCGTCCATGCCGTCACTTCCATTGCGTAGAATCATCAATGTCCATCTGCCGCAGCGCGAGGGCTTGTGGCGGATAGACATCGACCAGGGCCGGTTCCGGGACATCGCGCCCGCCGGTACGGCCACGGCCGGGGAGGCCGACGATATTCTCGACGGCGATGGCGGGCTGGCCATACCGCCGTTTGTCGAGCCGCATATCCATCTGGACACCACCCAGACCGCGGGACAGCCCAGTTGGAATCAATCCGGCACCCTATTTGAAGGCATCGAGCGCTGGGCGCAACGCAAAGCGTCGCTCACCCACGAGGATGTCAAGCGGCGCGCCTGGCAAACGCTCAAATGGCAGCTTGCCAACGGCGTTCAGTATGTCCGCAGTCATGTGGATGTGTCCGACGCCGGCCTGACCGCGCTGAAAGCCATGCTCGAAGTAAAACGGGAGGCGGCGCCCTGGCTGGACCTGCAATTGGTGGCCTTCCCCCAGGAAGGCATTCTGTCTTATCCGCGCGGCGAAGAATTGTTGGAAGAGGCGCTGCGCCTGGGCGCCGACGCGGTGGGCGCCATTCCCCATTTCGAATTCACTCGGGAATACGGCGTGGAATCCCTGCACAAGGCATTTTCGCTCGCGTTGAAATACGATCGGCTGGTGGATGTGCATTGCGACGAGATTGATGATGAACAATCGCGCTTCGTCGAAACCGTGGCGGCGCTGGCGCACCGTCACGGTATCGGGCCGAGGGTCACCGCCAGTCATACCACCGCCATGCATTCCTACAACGGCGCCTATACCGCCCGGTTGTTTCGTTTGCTGAAGATATCCGGCATCCATTTTGTCGCCAATCCGCTGGTCAATATTCATTTACAGGGGCGTTTCGACGATTATCCCAAACGGCGCGGAATCACCCGGGTGAAAGAATTGCTGGCGGCGGGCGTCAATGTCTGTTTCGGCCATGACGATGTGTTTGACCCCTGGTATCCGCTGGGTACCGGCAATATGCTACAGGTGTTGCATATGGGGCTGCATGTCTGTCAGATGATGGGGTACGAACAAATCGACCGGGGCTTGGAGCTGGTCACCCGCAATAGCGCCCAGGCTTTGCAGCTTACCGATTACGGCATCGAACGCGGGCACAGCGCCAACCTGGTCATTTTGCCGGCGCAAAACGGCTTTGACGCCGTGCGGCGCCAGGTTGCGCCGCGCTATGTCATTCGTGGCGGGCGGGTTATCGCCGAGACCCGACCGGCGCAGACGATGCTTCATCTTGGCGACTCGCCCGAAACCGTAAGTTTCAGGGAGTGATTTCGTCCAGTTGCTGTTTAACCGCATCGCCAATAGTCTTCACCGCCTGTTCGATCCGGGGCGTCAGCTTAAGCGCATAACTCAAGCGCATACAGTGGCGGTATTTTCCGGAAGCGGAAAAAATCGGTCCGACCGCGATTTGGACGCCCAACAGATCAAGCTGGCGGTTAAGCCGCAGCGAGTCGAAGCGCTCGGGCAATTCGATCCAGAGCAGAAAGCTGCCCTGCGGACGGCTCACCCGGGTTTCCGGGGGAAAGTGGCTTTTGACCCAGGCGGTCATGATGTCGCAGTTTCGCTGGTAATGCGCCCGCATCCGGCGCAAATGCTTCTGGTATCCCCCCTGGCGCACGAAATCCGCCACCGCCAATTGCGGCTGTAGCGCTGTGGCGCCGGTACTGATGTATTTTTTGTGCAACGCCTGCTCCATATAGCGGCCGGGCGCTATCCAACCGATGCGCAGGCCCGGCGCCAATGTCTTGGAAAACGAGCTGCACAACAATACCCGGCCATCCTCGTCCAGGGATTTGATGGTTATCGGCCGTGGATAGCGGTAGGCCAGATCGCCGTAGACATCGTCTTCGATAATGGGCGTATCGTAGCGCTGCGCCAGGGTCAACAATGCCTGCTTATGGCTGTCCGGCATGATGTATCCCAAGGGATTGTTGCAGTTGGGCGTCACCTGAATGGCCTTGATCGGCCATTGTTCCAGCGCCAGCGCCAGCGCTTCCAGGCTGATGCCGGTGACCGGGTCGGTGGGGATCTCCAGCGCCTTGATGCCAAAGGCTTTTAACGTCTGGGTGACGCCGTGGAAACTCGGTGAATCCACCGCCACGATGTCGCCAGGCTGGCAGACGGCGTGGATGGCGATGGACAGCGCTTCATGACACCCGGAGGTAACCATGATGTCCTCCCAGGACAAATGGTTGCCGCTGTCCACCAACAGACGGGCGATCTGCTCGCGTAAGGCCGGCGCGCCGCAAATATCGCCATAGGACATGCCGCGCAGGTCCGGTTGCAGGGCGATGCGGCTCAGGGCTTTCATCAGCGGTTTCAGGGTCGGCGAGCCGATATCCGGCATGCCGATCCCCAAATGCACCATCCCGTCGGCGGGATCCGCCCGCAGTAATTTCAGCACCAAATCCCATTGGGAGATTTCCACCGGCCGCTGCGCCGGCCTGCTCATGGCCGGCAGCGCGGCCAGCTCATGCCGCTGGCTAACGAAATAGCCGGATTTCGGCCGCGCCTCGATAAGCTGGCGTTCCTCCAATACCCGGTAAGCCTGTTGCACGGTGCTGATGCTCACTTCATGCTCCAGGCTGAGGGCGCGCACCGAGGGCAATCGCTCCCCGCTGGTATAAAGACCTTGTTTGATACGATCGCCGATAATTTCGGCCAGATGGTCATAGCGCGTCATGATGCTCTTGCTCCCAATACAGATCCTGTTAAGGGTCGCAGTTACAGTACAGATCCACTGAAATTAAACCATGACAGAACGAAAAAAGCCGTATTGTATGTCAAAAAAATATTTTTTCTGAATCTGTACGGTTCATGGACGGTATAGCATCATAGGCGCGTTATCTTAACAAGGAGGAAGTATGATGAAAGCCATCACCAGAGCCTACCCGACCACGCCGGTATTCACGCTACCCGGCCTGCGCCTGTCTATTCCGGCTTTGAGCGGCGTATTCCGCCGGCTTGAGGCGTGGCGCCGCCGCCGAATCAACCGGGCCATCCTCCTGCAATTAAACGATGACCAGTTACGGGATATCGGCCTGAACCGGGAAGATATCCGCCTCGGACGCAACATTGATTAATATGCGTCCGGCGCGGGCTCACTGCGTGTCATGACCATACAGACGGTGTTTGGAAACGAATCCCAGTAGCAGACAGAGAACAAACACCGCCATATAAAGCGTATTGGCAGTGAATAATGCGGCTTTCTCGCCATAGGTCGCCACAATGGGTCCGGTAACCACGAACGTCAGCATGGTGCCGACTGTGCCGCAGGTCAGGATGAAATTGATGAGCTTAGGCGAGTTGGTTCGCGTCTGCTGGGAGCCCAGGGTAATCAGGGTGGTGTAAATGGCGCTGGATACAAAACCCAGGCAAAGCAGATAATAGCGGAGCAATTCCGGGCGGTCGGCATTGATGAACAGATACATGGCGGCAGTGGACAACGCCGCCAGCAAGGTGACCGTGCGTTGTAAATCCACGAAACGCAGCAGAGCGCTGAAAACCCACATACCCGCCATATAGGCGAACCAGAACCGGCTTACCAGCACGCCCGTCTCAAGGGCGTTCATATCAAATCGCAAGGCGGCGTATTTCGGCATCCAGGAAATGAACCCCAACTGACCGAGGATATAGCACAAAGCGGCGATAGCCATGAGCAACACGCCGATACCCCATTTTTCATCAGACGGTGACTGGCGTGATTTTTTCTCGGCGACCGGCGGAAAATCGGAACACAGCGCCAGAAGGAAAATCAGCAGATAGACGCCGCCGATACAAGCGTAAACCCAATACCAGTCAATATGCCGCGCCAGGAGAGTGCCCGCCAGCATGGGAAACAGGATGCCGCCCATACTGAAAAAGGAATCGGTAAACAACAGGCGGGAACCCCGCCGTCTTCCGTCATAAAGCTGGGTTATCAGGTAGGTGCCGATGGACATGGTGATCCCGCTGACCAGTCCCAGGATGAACATTGATGCCGAAAACAGCCGCAGGTCCCTGGCGAAAATCAACCCCAGCACCGCCAGCGCCATGAGAAAAAAACCGGCCGTCAATTGGCGTTTCAGCGGAATCACGGAGATAAGCCAGGCATTGATGAATATGGCGATCAGGATGCCGGTGTTCAAAAAAGTAAAAGTGAAACTCATGCCCGGGACGGGAATAGCAAAATAGTCGGCAATATCGCTCAATAGCACGCCGGTCACGATGACAAGCGCTCCCGTCAATCCGTAAGATAAGAAGCTAAGCCATGTCAGCCTCAATCGATTGCTATTATTCATCATCAACCTATGCCAGAGACAATCTGAAGCAACGGGCGAATACTGGTATGCCCTTGACGCAATGGCGGCTATGCTACCATGTCATACCTGGCCGGCGGCATCGGGTTTCGTGTTATCGAAATTTTTCAGCGATTTTTATAAAATCGTCCGGTTTTCGGTTTACGTCTGGAAAACACCCGGCGCGCCGGGCGCTTCTGAGGCCAGTTACGTAAAAAAAAGTAAATGGGTAGCGTTAGGCGGGGCGGCTATTTAGAATCTAAGCGCTTCCTGTTGCCCATGTCTATCGAAGGAACCTTTCATGCTGAAACAAAAACTGGCGACTGCCGCTCTCTTTTTCTGCCTTGCCGCCTCATCCTCCCCCGCTCTGGCCGCGTCCCAAGACATCCATGTATTGCTTACCACGACCGCGGGCAAAATCGAGCTGGCGCTGGATAAACAAAAAGCGCCAGTGACGGTAAGCAATTTCGTCGAATACGTGAACAGCGGTTTTTATAATAACACGACGTTTCACCGCGTGATCCCGGGTTTCATGATTCAAGGCGGCGGGTTCGACAAAGACTTGCAGCAAAAACCGACCCGCGACCCCATCAAGAATGAGGCGGATAACGGGTTGCGCAATTTGCGGGGTACCGTCGCCATGGCGCGCACCTCCGATAAAGACAGCGCCACCAGCCAGTTCTTCATTAACGTGGCCGACAATGCTTTTCTCGATCACGGGCAACGCGATTTCGGCTATGCGGTGTTCGGCAAGGTGATCAAAGGTATGGATGTCGCCGACAAAATCTCCCAGGTGCCGACCAAAAACATCGGCCCCTATCAAAATGTCCCGGTCAAACCCATTATCATACTGTCTGCCAAAGTGCTGCCTTGATAACGGACTCGTTCCCCTTGAGAGGCTATGACGGCCTCTCTTTCTTCGCGCTACGCGCCGCTGTCCAACCTTCTCGTTCCTGCCGCATCGGGCGAATCCGCCACGGCTGATTATACTTTAGGCTGTCTGGCCGGGGTAAACCTTGGGGAGAACGCCATGAAAAAGCTCACTGAAAAACAAAAAGCGCGGTTATATCAACTGCGGCGCAGCGAAAATTTCACCGAAAGCCTGCGGTTGGATGATTTTCCCTCTGCACGGGAATCGGCGGCGCAACGGGCGGGTACGCTGGAACTGGGGCCTCCCGCGATGGGATTGCCCCGGCTGTGCGTTATTCACCGTCATCTGTTTTTAGGTATCCATGACGGGGCCGGCCAATTGCGCACGGTGGATATTGTCCGGGGGGACATGTGTTTTTGCCATTTCGATTATCTTGAAAAGGAAGGGAGCGCCGTGATGCAGCAATTGGAAAGCGAAAACTATTTGCGCGGCCTGCCAAAAGGGGAAATCATCTCCCGGCTTGCCCACTATTATACGGAAATCAATATGTTGCATCCGTTTTTTGCCGGCAATGGACTGGCGCAACGGGTATTTTTCGAGCAGTTGATGATCCACGCCGGTTACGATCCGCGTTGGCGGCCGATTCAGCGCGACGAATGGCAGGCGGCCTTACGGGCGGGCGCGGTAGGCGCGTTGGCGCCGCTGACCACATTGTTCGCCAGGGTGGTCAATGAGCCGGACGGGCCGGTATGATCCGGCGCCGCCCGATTGTTGTCCCGTCAGGCGTATCACCTTATCTTGCTCCGGCTATTCAAGAATTTCCGTCACGAAAGACGCGAACTGAATGGCGCTACCGGTATGCGGGGCAACGGCCAATAATGAATCCGATATCAATATCGACGCCAAATATGTCGAGCCGCATCGCGGCGGCAAGCATGCGACAGATTCGTCGGCAACCCATGCAAGCCGCCCATGGCGGGTCTTTGGAAAGAGACCGCCTGTCTCTTATGGTCCCAGGCGCACAGCCCGCTCTGTGACCGGGCGAGCGGGCGCAGCCAACAAAGAGCCGGCTTGACGTATGGCGAATAATACCAACGCGCGCCGGGGGCGTTCTCACGGCGTTCAACCTAAAGGATTCCAGTATGACCCAGCCTCTTAAAGATAAACTCGCCCTGATAACCGGCGCTTCCCGCGGCATCGGCGCCGCGGTGGCGGCCCGCCTGGCGGCAGACGGCGCGTCGGTTATTGTCACCTATGCCGCGGGCCGGGCCCGCGCTGAAGACGTGGCCGCTGAAATTCGCGCCGCCGGCGGCGAAGCCGAAACCGTGGGCGCCGATCTTGGCACCCTTGAAGGCATCAGCACCCTGACTGCGGCCATCGACCAGGCATTTGGCGGCAAATTCAACGGCCGCCTCGATATTTTGGTGAATAACGCCGGCACGGTGGAGTACGGCCCGTTTCTGGCGTCTTCGGACCAGAGTTATGATAACCACTTCAATTTGAATGTCCGCGCCCCTATCGCCTTGGCCAAGGATGCGGGTAAGCGCATGGCGAAAACCGGCTGGGGTCGTATCATCAATATCAGTTCAGCTTTTGGCGAAGCCGCGCCGTTGCCCGGCGTCACACTTTACATCGCCACCAAATTCGCCCTGTCCGGCTTTACCAAAGGGCTTTCCCGTGAGCTTGGGCCGCTTGGCATCACGGTCAATGGCATACAACCCGGTCCAATTGATACCGAACTCAGTCCGAACCCGGGTACACCGGAATATGACGCGATGGTCAAGCTCACCAGTGTCGGCCGTTTCGGTAAAGTGAGGGAAATCGCCGCCGCGGTCGCCTATTTGGCTCATCCGGATGCGTCATACACCAATGGCGAAAACCTCACCGTCGATGGCGGCTGGAACGCCTAGGCAAGTCGCCCTTATCCCCTGACGGCCTGGCCGGGGGGGAAGGGCGCAAACAAGGGGTGGGCACCGCCGGACGGTTACCGCCCCAAACCGGCTTTCCCGCGAAACTGTTCCATGAGAAAATCCACAAACAGTCTGGCCCGGACGGGCAATTGACGGCCGAAGGGGTGCAGGGCATGGATCGGCGATACCAGCATGGGGAACGCCGTCAGAATTTGGATAAGCGTACCGTCCTCAATGTCGCTTGCGATTGCGAATCGGGGAATCTGTATGATACCCGCGCCTTCGATAGCCGCCTGGCGAAGGGTGGCGCCGTCGCCGGTGTCGAGGGGGCCGTCGGGAATCACCGATGTGCCGTCGGCAAATGCGTAAGGAAAGGGCCGCCCCCCGGTCAGAAAGCGCAGGCAGTCATGATGGCGCAGGTCATCGATGGTCCGGGGGATGCCCCGACGCGCCAGGTATTGAGGCGATGCGGCCAGGACGTGGTCCGTATTTCCCAGAAGACGCCCATACAAACCCGAATCCGGCAGCACGCCGATACGCAAAACAATGTCGAATCCCTCGCGTATGATGTCGACGTTGCGGTCGGTAACGTCAATATCGAATTTCACCCGTGGATACATGACGATAAACTTCGCCGCCCACTGGGCTATTAATCCCCGGCCGAGCAGTACCGGCACGCTAACCCGGATAAGTCCCTGCGGCGCATCGGCCGACTGAACGTGATTTTCAGCCTCCTCGATGGACTGCAAGAGGGGCGCTACCCGTTCGTAATAGTCCATGCCCGCCGCTGTCAGCTTCAGTGTGCGGGTCGATCGCTGCAAGAGCCGCACGCCCAGGCGTTCTTCAAGACGGGCAACGCTTTTGGACACCGCCGATGGACTGGCCCGATAACCCGGCTCGCCTTGGCGAAGGAACCGTTCTGGACCGTCCGAACGAAAGCGACCAGTCCGGTGGTTTTTTCCATAATGCTTGTCATACAATAGACACTCACACGTAAGAGCCTATTCACCTTACTATGGGGCCTACTGTTCCGTCATGTCATGCCTGTGCGATGCTTTAGCCTCTTCATGGCCTATTATCTTACTGCCCGGTCTCTGACGCCGCCGCCAGGGGCTGGTCATGGAAACAAAAAGGTTATAAATGAACCTGCTAATCATCGACAACTATGACTCGTTTACCTTCAATTTATATCAATATTTCTGCGAGCTTGGCGCCCATGTCGAGGTGAAACGCAACGACAGTCTGCTATTGAGCGATATCGAGGCCCTGTCACCGGCGCGGCTGGTCATTTCGCCCGGCCCCGGTACGCCGGACAATGCCGGTATCTCCTTGGCGGCCATCGCACATTTTGCCGGTAAAATCCCCATATTGGGGGTTTGCCTTGGCCACCAGGCCATTGCGCAAGTTTTTGGCGGCCGGGTTGCGCGGGCCAGGACCGTGATGCACGGTAAAACGTCCGCTATCGAACATGACGGCCGGGGCGTTTTTGCTGATCTGGCCATGCCGTTGACCGTGACCCGCTATCACTCGCTGGTGGTTGACTCGGGCAGCCTGCCGGATTGCCTGGAGGTGTCCGCCACGAGTCTGCTGGACGGCAAGCGCGATGAGATAATGGCAATCCGTCATCGTTTGTTGCCCCTTGAAGGAGTACAGTTTCATCCGGAGAGTATTCTTAGCGAACAGGGGCATCGGCTGCTGGCCAATTTTCTGGCCATGTAGGGGGGCGTCGGTAAGACTTCCGCCCGGCTGCTCGACGGCGGTAATGAATTTTTACCGGCCGGCAGTCAATTTTTGATTGCATCGCAGTGATTTTTTATTCATATTTTATGACTAATATTTCATTGAACGTAGTGTGGCGGATAGAGAAAAGGGCTTATGAAAACACATAATGAGGCTGTAACCCGGGAAACTTTCGATCAGGTCATTTTGCCGGTTTATGCACCGGCGCAATTTATTCCCGTCAGAGGCCAGGGCAGTCGGGTCTGGGATCAGGACGGCAAGGAATATATCGATTTCTCCGGCGGCATTGCGGTCACCGCGCTGGGCCATTGCCATCCGGCGCTGGTGAATGCGCTGAAAACCCAGGGCGAAACGCTTTGGCATACGTCCAATATCTTTGCCAACGAACCGGCGTTACGCCTGGCCCGTAAGCTTATCGACGCCACCTTTGCCGATCGGGTGTTTTTCGCCAATTCGGGCGGCGAGGCCAACGAGGCGGCATTCAAACTGGCCCGCCACTATGCGGTAACCCGTCACAGTCCCTATAAAACCAAAATCATCGCCTTTTACAATGCTTTCCATGGCCGAACCCTATTCACCGTTTCGGTCGGCGGGCAACCCAAATATTCCGACGGCTTCGGCCCAAAACCGGCGGATATCGTACATGTGCCTTTCAATGATCTGGCGGCGGTCAAGGCGGTTATGGACGATCATACCTGCGCGGTAGTGGTGGAGCCCATTCAGGGTGAAGGCGGCATTACCCCGGCCACGCCGGAATTTCTGCAAGGGTTGCGGGAATTGTGCGATACCCACCAGGCCCTGCTGGTCATGGATGAAGTCCAGTGCGGCATGGGCAGGACGGGTAAACTGTTCACCTATATGCATTACGGCGTACAACCGGACATTCTGACCACCGCTAAGGCATTGGGCGGGGGGTTCCCTATCAGCGCCATGCTGACCACCGAGGAAATCGCCTCGGTAATGAAGGTCGGTACCCACGGCACCACCTATGGCGGCAACCCTCTGGCCTGCGCGGTGGCTGAGGCGGCGCTGGACGTGATTAACCAGCCGGCGGTGCTGACCGGTATCGAGGAACGGCATCAGCGGTACCGGGCCGCGCTTGAGGCCATCAACCAGCGCTATGGCATTTTCGAGGAAGTGCGCGGTATGGGACTTTTGATCGGCGCCGCCCTGAGTCCGGGTTATCACGGCCGGGCGAGGGAATTCCTGTACGCCAGCGCCGCCCAGGGTTTGATGGTTCTTGTGGCCGGGCCGGATGTGATCCGCTTCGCCCCCTCGCTGGTGGTGGACTTCGCCGATATCGACGAAGGCATGGCCCGGTTTGAACGGGCAGTGGCGCAAGTGGTCAACGCCTGACAGACATTGGCGGCGCCGATGCCTCAGGAGCCGGCGCCTTCCCGCAAGCGGTGCGACAGCCAGATGCCGTGCCGCGGCCGTTGCCGCCAGGCAACCGACGAGATGGTATGCATTACGCCCAGATGGAACAGGATTCGCCGTAAATGCCTTTCCATCAGGGTGCCGGGTTGTTCCGGCGTATCGCCCGCGGTGGCCAGCGCGGGGGCGTCGCTGGCGGGGCCATCATATTCCAGCCGCTGCTGGCAGCGTTGCAGCGCCACTTCGCAGGCGGTGAGGTAATTTTCCGCCAGGCCGGGCGGCAGCATATAATGATCCCGCGCCAGTATGGTCATGGCATTGATGTGCTCGACGATAAACTGGCTGTGGGTGACCCAAAGCCGCATATCGGCCAGATACTGCGAATTAAATCCCGGTTCCTGCATCGCCTGGCTTAACGAGGTAAACAACGCATTATGCTGTTGATTGGCCCGCATCCGCGCGTAGGCCAGCGCCGCTGATTCCGGCGCCGGCTGCAACAGCAGGCGCAAGGCGTCCTGATCCCGCTCCAGCGCCTGGTGGGCGTTTTTGCGCAGCAGGCCGCTTTGCCATTGCGGCCACAGCCAGAGCGAACCGCCAAGCGCCAACATACAACCGATCAGCGTGTCCACCAGGCGCGGCACCAGAAAATGTTCGCCGTTCATTGACAATAGCTGCAAGGTGTAGACCGCGGTCACCGTGAACCCCACCATCGCCAGGCCGTAATTTTTCCTAAGAACCAGGTATGCCGCCAATGTTACTGCCAGCATCAGCAATAGCACGGTCATATCGTCCAGGCGCAACTGCAGTGACGCGGCGGCGATAAACAATCCCGCCACGGTGCCCAATGCCCGGTGCTGGATCCGCACGCGGGTGGCGTTATAGCCGTTTTGGCTGACGAACATCACCGTCATCATGATCCAATAGGGCTTCGGCAGATTGAGCGCCAATCCCAGGCTGCCGCCGACGGCCAGCATAATGCCCAGGCGGGCGGCATTCCGCAGCGCCATGGACGTTATTGAGCAATAGCTGCCGAGGGCCTGCCAGACCGAGAGCCGCTGCTGATTGTCCGCCATGACGTCCCGCTTGTACAACGGGCGTTGCGTCCGCAGTAATCGGGCGATGCGGCTAAAGTGATAATAGCAGAACTGGCCGACCGGGTTGTCCGGGTGGCGTTCGGCGATTTTTTCCAACGCGGAAATGGCCCTGGCCATGGTGAACCGATCGGGCGGCCGATGATAAAGAATGTCATCGGCCACGGTCCGCAGCCGGGCGGCGATGATCTGCGCGTTATAGCGGATGACCGTCTCCGCGTGACTTTGCTCCACCAGTTTTTGCACTTCGTCCGGCTGATGCAGACTCACGGCGATATGCTCCTGCAGATCCAGCGCGACCTGGAATGCGCGCAACAATCGCTTGTATTGCAACTGATTGTGGGCCGAGAGCATATGTAATTGCTGATAAACCTGCGCTATCAAATCAATCACATGCTGTTGCCGGGCGAACAGGGGCGGCAAGGCGGTTTCCGGGTCGGTATGCTGGGTCAGCAGGCTGTATTTGGCTTCAATATAATCCGCCAGTTCCCGATAAAGCAGACTGAGGGTTTCCCGCATCGGCTGCTCTTTCCATAACAGAAACCATACATAACTGAACAGGCCGTACCAAGCGGTGCCGGCGACGTAAAGCAGCGGCGGCGCCCAAAACGGCATATTGCCGGTCAGGCCCAGGGTAAAGATGGCGGCGATAAGCGACGCGGGCAATAACCGGCCATGCAAGGGACTGATTTCGCCGGTGACGCCAAACAGCATCGCCAACAGAAACATCACCAGGGGCAGCGGCACATGCGCTCCCAACAGCCATTGAATGAGGATGCTGCCGACGGCGAACAATGCGCCGCCCACCGCCAGGCGTTTAAAAAACCGTTTATGCAGGGTATCAAGTCCGGCGATATTACAGCAGGCGGGCACCAGCGAGAACAGCAGGCCGTTTTGCAAACCGCCGAGCAACAGCCCAACGGCCACCGGCAGACAAAGGACGGCAGTCTGCCGCAGGGCATAGTTGACTTCGGGATGGTAGATCAGTCGACGCCACATGTTGCCGTTGAAAAAGGCATGGTACGGGGCACCACGCCTATTGGCACACGATTAACGGGTCCCGTACACGACAATGGTTTTGCCGTGCGCGGAAATCAGGTTCTGATCTTCAAGCATTTTCAAAATGCGTCCCACGGTTTCGCGGGAGCAGCCGACAATTTGCCCGATCTCCTGACGGGTGATTTTGATCTGCATCCCGTCCGGGTGGGTCATGGCATCGGGTTGCTTGGCCAGGTTCAGCAACGTCTGGGCAATGCGGCCCGTTACGTCGAGAAACGCCAAGTTGCCGACCTTTTCGGACGTGACTTGCAGGCGGCTGGCCATCTGCGCCGACAAACGCATCAGGATATCGGGATTGACCTGGATAAGCTGCCGAAATTTTTTATAGGAAATCTCCGCCACCTCGCAGGCGGTCTTCGCCCTTACCCAGGCGCTGCGCTCCTGGCCTTCCTCGAATAATCCCAATTCGCCGATAAAGTCACCCTGATTGAGATAGGAAAGGATCATCTCCTTGCCTTCTTCGTCCTTGATCAGCACCGCCACGGCGCCTTTGACGATGTAATAGAGTGTTTCAGCCTTTTCGCCCTGATGTATGAGCGTACTCTTGGATGGATACTTGTGAATATGGCAATGAGACAGGAACCATTCGAGAGTCGGGTCTGTTTGCGGTTTGCCGAGCACCATTCGCTGTTATCCTCTTTTGTCATCGCTGCCCAAAGCCTGGACAACGGATATCCTGTTACGACGTTCTTTTATTACTCTGATTCCGTCTGAAACGGAACGGCGTAAGGGAACTTTTAGGGTCTGGTTTTAATGATGTTCCGATCGCTCTCTTGCCGTTAGATCATCAGGAGGTCGATCCTGCCTTGTTTTTAACATAGGTTTGAATCAGTGTCTTCTGTTGTCTTGCATCAGCATGAAGTATGTTAGGTTAGATTGCCAACTTTCCGGGAAAATTGTAGTGTGCCGGAAAGCGTTTTCTCAGGAGTTATCATAATGCAGGCACGAGTTAAATGGGTCGAGGGGTTGACGTTTGTCGGCGAATCCGCTTCCGGCCACCGGATTTTGATGGACGGCAACGGGGGCGAAAAAGCGCCAAGCCCGATGGAAATGGTGTTGATGGCCGCCGGCGGTTGCAGCGCCATCGACGTGGTTTCCATTTTGCAAAAAGGGCGGCATGCTATCCGGGGGTGCGAAGTGAAACTGACTTCCGTTCGCCGCGACGAAGCGCCCCGCCTGTTTACCCATATCAATTTACATTTTATCGTCACCGGCAACGACCTTTCCGACAAAGCGGTGGAACGGGCGGTGGCGTTGTCGGCGGAAAAATACTGTTCGGTATCGTTAATGCTGGGCAAGGCGGTGGACATTACCCACAGTTTCGAAATCCGCGCGCCGGAGTAACGGCCCTGCCGGCGGCGGGCGGCTTACGCCCTGTGCCGCCGGATGACCCTACTCGATGCGCTTGCCTTCCAGCAACCGGCTGACCAGCGGTCCCATAATCAGCTCCATGGCCAGCCCCATTTTCCCCCCCGGCACCACCAGTGTATTGATATTGGAGATAAAAGATCCCTGCAACATGGCCAGCAGATAAGGATAATCGATCCGATCCAGCCCGCGGAAATGGATCACGACGAAACTTTCATCCAAAGACGGAATGGCCTTGGCGGCGAAGGGATTGGACGTATCTATGGTCGGCACTCTTTGGAAATTGATATGCGTGCGTGAAAACTGCGGGGTGATGTAGCTGATGTAATCCTCCATGGAACGCACCACCGAATCCATGACCGCCTCTCGGGAATGGCCGCGTTCACTGGTGTCGCGCACCAGTTTCTGAATCCATTCCAAATTGACGATTGGCACCACCCCCACCAGCAAATCCACATGCTGGGCCACATTATGATGTTCGGTGACCACACCGCCGTGCAGGCCTTCGTAAAACAGAACATCGGTGGGTTCCGGCAGCGGCTGCCAGGGGGTAAAGGTGCCGGGCACCTGGTTATACGGCACCGCTTCATCGTAGGTGTGCAGATACTTGCGCGACTTGCCGCAGCCGGTCAGTCCGTATTGCAAAAAGGTATGTTCCAGCAGGCCGAAATCGTTGGCCTCCGGTCCGAAATAGCTGATATGGCGCCCCAGGTCGCGGGCCTTGCGGATAGCCATATCCATTTCCGGGCGCGTATAGTAATGGAAACTGTCGCCTTCCAGCTCGGCGGCGTTGATTCCCAGTTGATGAAATATCTTACGGAAAGCCACGCTGGTTGTAGTCGTGCCCGCACCGCTGGAACCGGTAACGGCGATTATCGGGTGTTGTGCTGACATGTTGACCCTACGCTTTTTGTGGTGGACGGACGATGAGCCTGGTCCGGGCATGAACGGCCGTGGCCGCCGGCGGTTCTATCCGGCTTCAGTCCGGCTGGAAACGGCCGCGTGGCAAAATATTGACGGTTTCATGCAATTGCGACCAGACCACCACCGCTTCGCCGCTTTGCAACTGACGCCGCACGTCGGCGACCTTAACCGCCAGGGTTTTCTCCTGCTCGCCGTAATCGGTTCCTTCGCGCAAGACAAAGGCTTCAATAAGGTTATACAGCGTATCAGGATCGATCTGTTCCCATGGAATAATCATCATGTTATGTCCCGATGTTCAATGAATCAATGTCTTGAGCAAATTTCACCGGCCAGGGCTTGTTTTGGCTATGGCGCGCTGTTAACTTCTACGTCTGTTCCTTGTCCCTTCTTGACGAAGGGGCATATTGAATGCATTTGCCTATGACCTTTCCTACCGGAGCGCCCTACACGTGGAATCGAGCCTTTTCCTTTCAATGCTGGGTTTTCTCTGGGTGGCCGCCATCACGCCGGGTCCCAATAATATGTTGTTGACCGCGTCCGGCGCGAATTTCGGCTTCTGGCGCTCCATGCCGCTGATGCTGGGCATCATGCTTGGCATGCAGTGCATATTGCTGCTGGTGGCTTTTGGCATCGGCAGCCTTATCACCCTATATCCCGAGCTGCATCTGATCCTCAAGATAGCCGGCTCCCTATACCTGCTATGGCTGGCCTGGAAGATTGCCACCGCTGCCTATGAAACGCTGGAGGCCGACGCGCCGCCGCCGCGTCCCGTGCCTTTCTACCAAGGCGGCTTGCTGCAATTTCTCAATCCCAAGGCCTGGTTGATGGCGCTGGGCGCGGTAGCCAGTTTCAGCCTGTCCGGCAACGCCTATATTACCTCGGTCGGCGCCATCAGTATCGGTATTATCACGGTGAATATCGTTTCCGGCGCCATCTGGCTGGGGTTCGGCACGCTGATAGGCCGGTTGCTCAGCAGTCAACGGGCCTGGGTGGCCTTCAACGTACTAATGGGCCTGCTCACCGCGGGCTGCGTGCTATTGATCTGGCGATAAACGCCGCTTTCTCCTCCAGCTAACTCTCTGAAAGCCAATTAAAACGCCTAAATAATGATTAGTTAATTAATAGCAAATCATTATTTGGTCAGGATCTGTTATTTCATTTCTTGCACCATTGCCAGCGCTGGATCGATTCACTAGAGCTGGCCACTCATCTTTGCCAAGAAACTTCCCGCCCGCTCTTAGAAACGTCATCCGAATGCTATGCAAAACCGGCCCATGACGGCCCAACATTAACTTTCAGAGCGAGCATTATGTCTGGAAATACACATTCTAAGGCGCATCGCAATCGCGATGGTTTTCCCCGTGCGGGGACATCCAGGCGCCACCACCGTGGTACCGCCCTGGCCTTGCTGACGGCCCAAATAGCCATGATTTTGACGCCATTCGTCCCCACCGCCGTCGCGGCGCCGGGCCAGGCAGCCGCGGGCATGGCCCCCGGCAAACAGGCATTGACGGGGGGCGACGCCGCGCCAATGGCCCGTTCAGCCGCCGCCGGCGCGGCCGGAAATGCGGGGGAACAATGGCTTAGCCAGTTCGGCACCGCCCAAGTACAACTGAATCTGGATGAAAATTTTTCCTTGAAGGACAGCGCGGCCGATGTCCTGGTCCCGCTGTATGATACCCCGACATCCACCGTTTTCAGCCAACTGGGCGTGCGAAACAAGGATGACCGCAACACCGCCAATCTCGGTGTCGGCGTGCGCACCCAGCGGGGCAACTGGCTTTATGGCGTCAACACGTTTTACGATTATGACATGACGGGCAATCACCACCGTATGGGCGTGGGCGCCGAAGCCTGGACCGATTATCTCAAGCTGTCCACCAATGGTTATTTCGGTCTGAGCAATTGGCGCCAGTCCCGGGATTTCGCCGATTATAAAGAGCGGCCCGCCAATGGCTTTGATCTGCGGGCGGAGGCCTGGCTGCCGACTCACCCGCAACTGGGCGGCAAACTGATGTATGAGCAATACCTGGGGGACAGCGTTGCGTTGTTCGGCAAGGATAACCGGCAAAAGGATCCTTACGCGCTAACCGCGAACATCAATTATACGCCGATCCCGTTACTGACCGTCGGCGCGGAACACCGGGCCGGCAAGGGCGGCATAAACGATTCCGCCATCAATTTCCAATTGAATTATCGACTGGGAGAATCCTTCCGATCGCATCTCGATCCGTCGAAGGTCGCCGCCTCGCGGCAATTGGCCAATAGCCGCTATGATCTGGTTTCGCGCAATAACCATATCGTACTGGACTATCAGCAACAGGCCTCCATCCGCTTAACGTTGCCGGCAACCCTATCCGGCGCGGGAGGTGAGACATTGATGGTCACCGCCAATGTATCGGCGCAAAACGGCCTTGACCGGGTGGAATGGGATGCCGCCGCCCTGATCGCCGCCGGCGGCGCCGTTAGCCAGAGTTCGACGCAAAGCCTGGCCGTTACGCTGCCGCCGCACAGCGGCATAGCGGGTACCGATACGTATACTCTGCGCGCCGTCGCCTATGACGGCAAGGGTAATGCATCCAATCGCGCCTCGACGGTGGTCTCGGTGACGGGAGCGGAAACGGGCAATACGGCTGTCGCCATATCCAGCTTGGTGGTGGAAAACAGCCCCGCGCCGGCGGACGGTAAAACTCCGGTACAGGTCCGCGCCAAAGTGCAAGATGCCGCTGGCAACCCGATCGCTGGCGCGGATGTGGCGTTCAGCGCCAATAACGGCGCGGTATTGTCACGCATGGAGGCAAAGACCGATGAACAAGGGTGGGCCGAGACCAGCCTGACCCAAACGACGGCGGGTACCACATCGGTGACGGCTCGAACCGGCGACAGCACGAGAAATGTGAATGCCGAATTCACGGATGTGGCGGCCTCTCAGGCCAATACCCGCATTGAGATAACCACATCGGGAGATAAAACCGCCAATAGCGTTGACGCGCATCGGGTAAAAGTCACCGTCCGCGATGCGGAAAACAATGCCATTGCCGGGCGCACCGTTAGCTTTAGCGCATCCGGCGGCGCGCAGGTCACGCCGGGGGAAGGGAAAACCGACGCCGACGGAACGCTTGTCGCCGACATAACCAGCACCAAGGCGGGAGAAACGCGGGTAATCGCGCTTGTCGATGGTTTTGAAAAAAACAGCGATGCAATGGGCTTTATCGCCGGACCCGCCGATAGCGGAGCCACCACGACGCAATTGCTCGTCAACGAACCGGTGCCCAGCGGCGGCAGCAACGCGCTGACTGTCTTCGTACGCGACAAATACGATAACCCCATCAAAGGACAAACGGTTTCATTCAGCACGGAAAATACCATTTCAATATCGCCCGCCCAAGGCACAACGGCCGATGACGGTTCGGTCAGCGCGACTTTGCGAGGCGTGGAGGGTATTGAACAACGGGTTTCCGTAAAAGTTGATGTCGGCACATTCACCAAATCGGTGGATAACATCCTGTTCTGCGACGATGCCAGTTGGTGTACCCGCTAACGGCGAATGTCAAACGGTATGCGGTATGGCGAAGGGAACTCGCCGTCCGGCAGCGGCACTGGCGGACGGCTCGATTGGCGCGCGCATTGCCGCGGCGCCGCGAGACGCGGGAAAATAACCGGGCCGAGCCGCCTTTTCATTCTGAATCGAATTGACGCGTCAGCGCTTCCAATTGCTCTTGCGCATCAAGCCAGTCGGTTTCGGCCTGTTCCAAACGGCTTCTTAAATCCGTCTGCCGTTGCAGACAGGCAGTCAATTCTCCTTTATGCGCGGGCGCATAAAGAGCCGGATCGGCCAAAGCGGTTTCAGCTTCGGTTAATGCCTCCCCCAGTGTTTCCATATTTTTTTCATGTCGGCTGATGGCTTTGCGCAACGGCTGGGTACGATTACGGAATTCCGCCTCACGCCGTTTCTGGTCTTTTCTCGACGGCGCGGAATTGGCCGTCGGCGCGGTGTCCCCAAGGCTGCTTTGAGCCGCCAAGCGTTGTTCATTCGCCAGCCATTGCTGGTAGTCCTCCAAACAGCCGGCAAACGGTTCAACCTTGCCGTCATGCACCAGATAAAAATCATCGGTGGTGGAACGCAACAGATGCCGGTCATGGGACACCACCACCAGCGCGCCGTCAAAATCAATCAAGGCTTCGGTCAATGCCTGGCGCATGTCCAGATCCAGGTGGTTGGTGGGTTCGTCGAGCAACAGCAGATTCGGCCGTTGCCAGACGATAAGCGCCAAAACCAAACGGGCTTTCTCCCCGCCGGAAAACCGTTCCGTTCGTTCAGTGACCTTGTCGCCCTGAAAACCAAAACCGCCGAGATAGTCGCGTAGCGACTGTTCATATTCCCGCGGCGCCATACGGCTCAAATGCTGCAACGGGGATTCGTCGGCCCTGAGAAATTCAAGCTGATGCTGGGCGAAATAACCGAGCTTGACGCCTTTGGCGAGACTGACGCTGCCTGATTGCGGCATCAAAGCGCCAGCCAATAATTTAATTAACGTTGATTTGCCGGCGCCATTGCGCCCCAGCAGGCCGATGCGCGAACCCGGTACCAGATTGAATTTGATCGAATCTAAAACCGTATGCTCGCCATAGCCGGCGCTGACCTTTTCCATGCTCAACAACGGATTAGGCAGATTTTCCGGAACGCGAAACTGGAAATGGAAGGGATTGTCAACATGCGCCGGCGCAATCAGCTCCATACGCTCAAGCATCTTGATGCGGCTTTGCGCTTGGCGGGATTTCGTGGCCTTGGCGCGAAAACGATCGATGTAGTGCTGTAGATGGGCCACTTTTTCCTGCTGGTGCTGATACAACGCCTGCTGCTGCGCCATTTTCGCCGCCCGTTGCTGCTCGAAGGATGAATAATTGCCGGTATATTCGTGCAATGACTGCTGTTCGATATGCAGTATCTTATTGACGATGGGATCGAGGAAGTCCCGGTCATGGGAAATCAGGATCAGCGTGCCGGCATAACTTTTCAGCCATTTTTCCAGCCAGATGACCGCATCCAGATCCAAATGGTTGGTGGGTTCGTCCAGTAACAATAAATCCGAACGGCAAAGGAGCGCCTGGGCCAGATTCAGCCGCATCCGCCAGCCGCCGGAAAAAGCGCTCACCGGCGCGTCGAACTGTTCCTGGCTAAATCCCAGACCGCTTAGCAGGCTGGCCGCGCGGGGGCGGATGGTCCAGGCGTCCGCCACATCCAGTTTGCCATGGGCCACGGCGATGGCATGGCCGTCATTTTTTTCATTGGCCGCCTGTAATTCGGATTCCAACTGACGATATTCACGATCGCCGTCGATAACATAGTCTAGGGCCGAACGATCCAGCGCGGGAGTGTCCTGATTAACCCAGGCCATGGACCAGTTGGCGGGAAAGGCGACGCTGCCCGCGTCGGCGCTGATTTCCTGTTTCAACAACGCCAGCAGCGTCGATTTGCCGCAGCCGTTTTTGCCGACCAGACCGACTTTTTGGCCCGGATTGATCGTGGCGGCGGCATTATCCAGCAGTACCCGTGTACCGCGACGAATTTGCAATGAGGTGAAAACAATCATAAAGCGCCATAGTTTGAGAATATGTTAAATTGACCTGATGGGATGCCAGCCAGGCGCACTGTCCTGGTTTCTGACTTCGCGAAGCATGGTAGCGGAAATCCCGCGCCCTGACGACGCTTTGGAGGGGAATTGATCGCACAGCCACCCAAGATCCTTTTATTGTACGCCCATCCCGAATCGCAGGATTCCGTGGCCAACCGGGTTTTGCTCCAGGCGGTATCATCGCTCGAACATGTTACCGTGCATGACCTTTATGCGCAGTATCCGGATTTTTTCGTCGATATCCATTACGAACAACAATTGCTGCGCGAGCATCAAGTGATCGTTTTCCAGCATCCGCTCTACACCTACAGTTGTCCGGCGCTACTGAAGGAATGGCTTGACCGGGTTCTCACCCGCGGTTTCGCCAGCGGCATCGGCGGCAATGCCTTAAGCGGCAAGGCGTGGCGATCGGTTATCACCACCGGCGAGCCGGAAACCGCTTATCAGCGCCTGGGTTACAACCGCTATACCATGGATGAGGTGCTGCGGCCGTTCGAGTTGACCGCGACGCTATGCCGAATGCGCTGGCTGCCGCCGCTGGTGATTTATTGGGCCAGGCGGCAATCGGCCGACATTCTCAAACGCCATGCCGACGCCTATGTTCAATGGTTGAATATGCCGCTTGAAGAAGGGGGGACGCGACGTGGATAGCAGTCCGTCATTTCTCGCCGCCGTGGTTTTATTTTTGTCCGCCGCCGTGGTGGCCGTGCCGATTGCCCAGCGTCTGGGCATCGGCGCGGTCATCGGCTACCTGGCGGCGGGTATCGCCATTGGGCCGTGGGGGCTGGGTTTTATCCGCGATGTGGACGAGATCCTGCATTTTTCCGAATTGGGCGTGGTCTTCCTGATGTTCATCATCGGGCTGGAACTGAACCCCGGCAAATTATGGGCGCTGCGGCGTTCGATCTTCGGTGTCGGCACCGCTCAACTGATTGTTACCGCTCTGCTGCTTGGCGTCGCGCTCTACCAGACCCATGCCTCATGGCAGGCGTCGCTGATAGGCGGTATTGGCTTGGCCATGTCCTCGACGGCCATCGCGTTGCAATTGATGCGTGACAAGGGCATGAATCGCAATGAGGGCGGTCAACTCGGTTTCGCGGTGCTGCTGTTTCAGGATATCGCGGTGATTCCTGCCCTGGCCCTGATCCCTTTTCTGTCGGGCGGCGGCGGCGGTCCCAGCGACTGGATGAAAATCACCATGAAAGTGGCGGCGTTTCTGGTGATGTTATTGGGCGGCCGTTTTCTGTTGAAACCGGTATTCCGTTACATCGCCGCCGCCAATGTGCGCGAGATTTTTACCGCCGCCTCGCTGCTGCTGGTGCTGGGCGCCGCGCTGTTTATGGATTTGCTTGGTTTGTCCATGGCGCTGGGTACGTTTATCGCCGGGGTATTGCTGGCGGAAAGCGAATACCGCCATGAACTGGAAATCGCCATTGAGCCGTTTAAAGGATTGCTGCTCGGCTTGTTTTTCATTTCGGTGGGCATGTCGCTGAATCTGGGCATTCTGTACGTTCACTTATTGACTGTACTGGCCGGTCTACTGGCGCTGGTGTTTATCAAGGGCGCCGTGCTGTATGCCCTGGCGCGGATTTCCGGTTTAAAACGTTCGGTCCGGCTGCAATTCGCCGGCGTGCTAAGCCAGGGCGGCGAATTCGCCTTTGTGCTGTTTTCCGCCGCCGGCGCGCTGAAAATCCTGACGCCGGATCAATTGGCGCTACTGCTGGTGACCGTTACGTTATCCATGATTGCCACGCCGCTGCTGATGAAATTAATAGACAGCATTCTGACCCGTCGTTATAACGCTTCAGAGGATAACGATGAGCAGCCCTTCGTCAACGACGACGAACCGCAAGTGATCATCGTCGGTTTCGGCCGATTCGGTCAGGTGATAGGTCGGTTACTGATGGCCAACAAGATGCGGATCACGGTTTTGGAACGGGATATCAGTGCGGTTAGCCTGATGCGCAGCTATGGTTATAAGGTGTACTACGGCGATGCCACCGAGTTGGAACTGTTGCGCGCCGCCGGGGCGGAAAAGGCGCAGGTTATCGTGGTGACCGCCAATACGCCGGAAGCCAACATGGCTATCGTACATCTGTGCCGGCAGCATTTTCCCCACCTGAAGATCCTGGCGCGCGCCCGGGGGCGGGTGGAAGCCCACGAATTGTTGCAGGCCGGGGTGACGCAATTTTCCCGCGAGACCTTTTCCAGCGCGTTGGACCTGGGCCGCAAGGCTTTACTGGAGTTGGGTATGCATCCCCACCAGGCCTACCGCGCGCAGCAGCATTTCCGTCGTCTGGATGTGCGGATGCTGCGGGAGTTAATGCCGCAACTACACGGCGATGTTTCGCAGATATCACGGGTGAAAGAAGCCCGGCGGGAGTTGGAGGATATTTTCCAGCGGGAGATGAACCAGGAAAGGCGACAGTTGAGCGGCTGGGAAGACGACGATGTACAAGGAGACAAGCCCTATGACGGTTAGACGCAAGCGTTTTATCGCCGGCGCGGTGTGTCCCGAATGTCAAAGTCGGGACACGCTGGCCATCTGGCGAGATGAACAAGATGAATTCGATAATGTGGTCTGTGTGCAATGCGGTTTTACCCAGCGGCAAACCGACAAAACAATTACCGAGAAAAAACCGGCCCCGGAGCGGATTATCGGTATTTTTCATCCCGAGTAGCGTTCCGGGCCAGGTTTTTTTAAGCTGGGGCATACATCCGGGCGTTTTTTCGCTAGAATCTGCGCCAGTCAAGTTTCAACGGTAGGAGATATCATGAAAGTTGCAAAAGACCTGGTGGTCAGTCTGGCCTATCAGGTACGTACTGAAGATGGTGTATTGGTCGATGAGTCTCCGGTGAGCGCGCCGTTGGACTACCTGCACGGCCATGGTTCGCTGATTTCCGGTCTGGAAAAAGCGCTGGACGGGCATTCCGTCGGCGATCATTTCGATGTGCATATCAGCGCCAATGACGCCTACGGTCATTATGACGATAATTTGGTTCAGCGGGTGCCAAAGGACGTCTTCATGGGCGTGGAGGAACTGGAAGTGGGCATGCGTTTCCTGGCGGAAACCGACCAGGGTCCGGTTCCCGTGGAGATTACCGAAATCGACGGCGATCATGTGGTGGTGGACGGTAACCATATGCTGGCCGGCCAAAACCTGAATTTCAATGTCGAGGTGCTGGCTGTTCGTGAAGCTACCGAGGAGGAACTGGCGCACGGGCATGTACACGGCGAGCACGACCACGAACATGAACATGGCGACGAATGTTGCGGCGGCCACGGCCATAAACATGGCGATGATTGCTGCGGCGGCCACGGCGACGGCCATGGCGGATGCGGCTGCCATTAATTGACGGCGGGGCGGCGCCATGCCTCCCGCGCCGGCGTGACGGCAGGCGGGTTCTTCCGTTGCTCGCATCGACGGTAGCGTCCGGCGGCGTGCTTACGCCCTGCGCCGGCGCGAAAAACCCGCCGCCGATATGCCGTGGCGAAAGAGTCCCTGTGTCTTAACGGCGCAGCCATGTTCGCCTGGCTATCAGGCACCGTCATGATGACATGGCAATCAGTAATGCGGTGGCGGCGTCTCTTCTGACGGCGAAGCGATATTTGAAAGCGGCTGGGCGCGCAGTTTTTCCGATAATAACCGTAATTGTTCCTGCAAGCGACTGATGTCGCGCTGGTGGGCCACCACGGTTTGGTTCAATTCTTCAATGGTCACCTCCTGGAACGCCAGACGGCCTTCCAGTAAATCCAGTCTTTGTTCCAACTGCGATAAATCCATCCTATTCTCCTTTTCGTTCCCGACGAATGGGTCACGTGCTTGCCGCCGCGATACAACTCGACGTATTTGGCGTATGTAACCCGGTCCGGACGGCATCTACTGCTTTGTTCATCGTCGGGGGTGACCCGACGTTCATTGTAACCGTAAAACCCTATCGACGCCCGGCGTAAAACGGAGAGTCGCCGGCTCTGGACGGCTGGCGCGAAAAGCGATGCCACTGGCGGCCGGCGAAGCCTGCCGGCCTTGTGGCCGCGCCAATTTGAGTGGCGCTTAGCTCCCGGCTTCCCTACAATGGAAATAGTATCAGTATTGATATCTGGAAATCAGGATTACCGGTGAAAAAAAACAATGCCAATTCGACCATCATTGATATAGCACGGCGCGCGAACGTTACCAATATCACCGTATCGCGTGTTTTTAACCAACCCCATTTAGTCAAGCCTGAAACGCGGGAAAAAATACTTACCATTGCCAAAGAACTTAATTATGTACCTAACGCATTCGCTCAGGGGCTGAAAAAAAACAGCAGTCGGATTATCGGCGTGGTGACCAGCAGCACCTACAACCCTTTTTATTCTCATCTAATTCAGACAGTTTCGCGTATCGCCAGAAATAAAGGTTATCAGATAATGCTGTTCGATACCGATGACAGTGAATCGGCCGAATCGCTGGCCATTCAGACACTGTTTAGTTATCAGGCCTGTGGTATTTTGCTATCCGCTGTGCGCGACGACAAGAATTACAGCCCTTCTTACCTGGACCTGGCCGATGTGTACCGGATTCCCTTGGTCCTTATCGACCGCGATATTTATGGCAAAAAACTGAACGGGGTCTTTCTCAACAACATTGAAATCGGTGTGCGTGCCGGACGTTTTTTAGCGGAACAGCCGGAGCAACGCCTGCTTATTGTCGGCGGGCCCGAAGATTCGGAAATTACCAAAGACCGCGTTGCGGGTATCATGGGGGCCTTGATCAATAATAATAATAAACAAGTAAAAATAATTCATGGCGGTTATAAATTTGATTCGCAGGAGCAAGTGTTGCGCGATATGTTGTCGGCCGAAGAATGTTGGCCACAATATATCGTCGGGTTGAACGGTGTTATCACATTGGGTGCCATGTCGATTTGTCATCAATTGCATATTTATGACCAAGTGAAATTTTTTTCTATTGATAAACCACCCTATTGCCAATCCTATGGACAACATATTCCTGGAATATATCACGATACGGTTTTTCTGGGGGAAAAAGCGGCGGAAATACTCTTCCGCCTAATTGAAACGTCCCCCGCCAGCCAAACATCGCTACGCGAATATGTCCCTGGGGAACTGACTGTTTAGGCGCTTATCCCATTAGGGCTATTTCACTTGCCATTTTGGCCCCGGGCCGTGCTCCCTATTCCCACATATCCCGGGTACGCGCCGGTTTCCGCGCGCTGTCCGTGTCCAAACCGGCTGCGGCTGTTTCAGTTCATTCAACAAACAAACCACCCAGACGCATTCGCTGTTCCATCCAGGTTTTGGCCTGACGAACCCGCTCGATATCGTCTTCCTTGTCCCGCGACCACATCTCCAGCAGATAGGGACCGCGATAATTTAATTGGCGCAGAGTGCGGAAAGCCTCCACAAAATCCACGCAACCGTCGCCGAAGGCAACATCACGAAACTTACCCGGTGAATCCGGCGTCACCGGCGAAGTGTCTTTGAGGTGGATGGCGGTAATTTTGCCAATACCTTTGGTCAATTCGGCCGCCACGTTATTACCCCAGGCGGTGAGGTTGCCCAGGTCCGGGTAGACGGTAAACCATGGGTTGCGGATGATATCGTCGAATTCCAGCCATTTACTGATGCTGTTGATAAATGTGGTATCCATGATCTCGATGGACAGCATGACCTGTGCTTTGGCCGCCTGTTCTACCGCCCAGCGCAAGCCGGCGAGAAACCGGTCGCGGGTATGGCGATCGGAGGGTTCGTAATACACGTCGTAACCGGCCAATTGTATATTCCGGATACCGAGATCCACCGCCAAGGCCAGTGCTTTTTCCATCAATTGGAATGCCCGCTGGCGCAAGATGGCGTCCCTGCTGCCGAACGGGAAGCGGCGATGGGCTGACAGACACATGCTGGGGACCGCCACGCCGCTGTCCAACCTCGCTTGGGTAAAAGCCAGACGTTGCCGCCTATCCCAGTCGAGACGTCGCTGCCGTTCCGGCTGTTCATCAATGGACAGCTCCAGAAACGCAAACCCCAGATCACGGACACTGTCCAGTCGTTGCGGCCATTCCAGCGAGGCCGGCAATGCTTTTTCATAAATGCCAAGGGTGACTTTGTTGCCCCATTGCCCCGCATCGTCATTCTGCATACGCCACCTCGCTTAGCGCTTTGGCGGTATCAAGGAATCGGGCCATTTGCCGGCGTAACCGGAAATGGGCGTCTTTTTGCGGCAGATAGGTTCGAACATAAGGCTGTGTCGCGGCGATGGCCTGGGCGAAGTCGGCGTAATAGCCCTGACCGACGGCGGCGCATAATGCCGCGGCGCGGCACCCGCTTTGCTGGATATCGACCACGTCCAGCGGCAGGTTACCCGCATCGGCAAACATCTGCATCCACACAGCCGAATGGGTTGGTCCGCCGGTAATACGGATACGCGCGATCTTCGGATTGAGTTTAAGAATGCGATCCTGATGCACCAGATGGGAGAATACTATTCCTTGATAAAGGGCATGAACGATATCGGCCTTATTGTGGTGGGAACGCATACCCACCAGACCGCCCGCCAGATTCAGACTGTAATTGGAACCGAACAGGTAGGGCAGGAAGATCATTTCCGTTGACTGTCCACCACGTTCCGCCACCCATTGGTCAAACCGGGCATAGGGGTCGGTCTCATCACTACAGAAATTGCGCATGAACCAGGACAGATTGGCCGCCGAAGTTGGGCTGCCTTCATGCACAAAAAATTTACCTGGTACGCAATAACTGCCCCAGACATAAGGATAGGTGGCGGGAATAATGGCGTCGGTGACGCTGGTCGCGATGGACCATGTGCCGGCCACGGCGCTCAAGATCCGATCGTCGCACACACCGGAGCAGACCGCCGACGCCACCACATCAAACAAACCGCCGTACACCGGCGTGCCCGCCGCCAGTCCGCAAGCTTGCGCCGCGGATTCGGTGACCCGCCCGGCTTGCTGCGTTGAGCCGATGACCGGCGCCGTTTTATAGCGGGCGTCGGCAATGCCGAAATCAGCCATTAATTGTGGATCATAATTGCCGTTGTATTGATTGTAGAGGTTACTGCCGGAGATATTGGTGACTTCGGCGGCGATGACGCCGGTCAGGCAGTAACGAACGTAATCGTGCGCCATCAGAACCGATGAGATACGCTGATAATTCTCCGGTTCATGGATTTTCAGCCAACGCAGTAAAGTGGCCGGGTGCGCTGTCCACAGTTGTTGCAGTCCGCGAGGATAGGTTAGCCGATCAATACCTTGTTCCCGCCAATGCCGGACCAGCGTCAGCGCTCTGGTGTCCGAGGAAATAATGCCATTGCGTACAGGCCGGCCCTGTGCATCGATAGCGTACAATCCTTTCCCGTGGGCGGAAAAACTGACGCCCAGGATATCGGCGGATTTTACCCGGCCGGTTTGGATGACTTCCCGAATAACAGCGCATACCGTCCGCCAAAGTTCATCCATATCGCGTTCGGTAAAGCCGGCACTGGGCGACAAGACATCGGCATAGCGTTCCGCCACGCCGATCTCCTCGCCTTCGGCGCTATATAACCCGGCCTTGGTGACCGTACCGCCGATGTCGATACCGAGAAAACAGGCCATAGAGCCTCCTTGAATAAGAGCAATCATTTACGTTTTTCCGCGCTGATATATATGGCGGCCAGAATAATGCCGCCCTTGATGACGTTTTGGACGTAGGGCGATACCCCAAGCAAATTCAAGCCATTATTTAGAATTCCCAACATCATGGCGCCCACCAGCGTACCGATGATGGCGCCCTTGCCGCCGGTAATGGCCGTGCCCCCCAATACCACCGCGGCAATGGCATCCAGTTCAAACCCCTCCCCGGCGTTGGGCTGGCCGCTCATCAATCGCGAGGTCAGCACCACGCCCGCCAGGGCCGCGGTGAAACCGCTGATGATATACACCAGCATTTTGTAGCGTGAGATACGGATACCGCTAAGGCGCGCGGCTTCTTCATTGCCGCCGATAGCATAGACATAGCGGCCGAACGACATGTGATTGAGCATGGCGTAGGCAATGATGTATATGCCGGCCATGATCAGAATCGGCACCTGAACGCCGGCAATCATGCCCCGACCGAAGAAGGCAAACCCATTCGGCAATCCCGAGACCGGGTAGCCGCCGGTGTAAATCAGGGCCAGCCCGCGAGCGATGCTCATGGAGGCCAGGGTTACGATAATAGGCGGCATGCGGGCATAGGCGATGCAGGCGCCATTGATGGCACCAAACGCGCCGCCAATCGCCAGACCGGCCAGCAGCGCCAGCGGCATGGGTATCCCGGTAATCATCAGGCCGGCCGCCACGGTACCGGACAACGCCATAACCGAACCCACCGACAAATCGATGCCGCCGGTAAGAATGGCGCAGGTCATACCCACGGCGATAATGGCATTGATGGATACCTGTCGCGCGACATTGGTCAGATTGTTGAATGTCAGAAAACTGCCGCTGAGAAACACCATCAGCACAAATAAGATGATAAAACCCAGAAAAGGATAAAACGCCGGGTGGCGCAGGCATTTGCGCCATTGAACGCGGCCTGAGGCCGGAACCATCACATCTTGGGAGGAAGGACTGCCGATACTACTCATAAAGAGTTCCCCGTTGCGTGTAGCATAATCGTATTCGATTCGATCTGTCCGTCCGTCAGTTCCGCCGCCACATGTCCGCCGCGAAAGACCAGTACGCGATCACATATACCAATGATTTCAGGTAGTTCGGATGAAACCATAATGATTGAAATGCCTTTCCCGGTCAGTTGCCGCATCAACTGATAGATTTCTGCTTTGGCACCCACATCAATACCGCGTGTCGGTTCGTCGAAGATAAGAATACGGCAATCGCTGTTCAGCCAACGGGCGATGACCACCTTCTGCTGATTACCGCCGCTAAGGGTATTGACTTCGGTCTCTCCGCTTGGCGTTTTGACGCCCACGATATGGATAAGTCGACGCACAATGCCCCGTTCCTTTCGCGCATTGATAAAAATGCGGGCCGCCTTTTCATGACGGTTTAGGGCAATGTTTTGCGCGACGGAAAACGGCAGCACCAAGCCTTCGCTTTTACGGTTTTCCGGCAACAGGCCGATGCCCTGTTCAAGCGCTTGGGCGGGGTCGCGCAACGTCGTGGGTTTGCCCCGCAAAAGGATCCTTTTGTGGTAGCAGGGTCGCGCGCCGATCAACGCTGAGACCAGTTCGGTCCTCCCGGAACCCACCAGGCCGGCGAAACCGAGAATTTCGCCGCGCATCAGACGGAACCCATCGGCCGGAGCGTTCTTTTTATGTTGTACTGTGGCTTCCAGCACGCAATCAGCGGGGGTATCGCCGCGTTTTTTCGGCGGGAAAGTGTTTTCCACCTTGCGACCGACCATCATACCGACCAACTGCTCGATATCGGTCGCGCCAGTGGCGACGGTACTGATATACTCGCCGTCGCGCAGCACGGTTATCCGATCACAGATCTGGAAAATTTCTTCCAGGTGATGGGAGATAAACACCATGCCGACCCCAGATTTCTTTAGATCGCGCATCACGCTGAATAAATGTTCCGCTTCGCCCGGCGTCAATGTCGCCGTGGGTTCATCCAACACCAGAATCTTGGCATTGAGTGACAGCGCCTTGGCTATTTCCACGAACTGTTGCTGCGCTACGCTTAATTGCTCCACTGGCCAATCCAGATCCAATTTCACCGCCAGTCGCTTAAGAATCTGCCTTACTTTATGACGCATGGCCTTACGATCGAGAAAACCATAACGGTTGTGAATTTCCCGATTGAGAAAAATATTTTCAACCGCATCCAGATAAGGGATAAGCGAAAATTCCTGGAAAATGATGCCAATACCGGCGTTGATGGCTTCCCGGTAACTACTGAATTTTCGTGGGCGGCCTTCCATTATGATATCGCCGTCATCTGGACGATAAATACCACATAAGATTTTTACTAATGTCGATTTCCCAGCCCCATTTTCACCGAGCAAAGCATGGATTTCGCCGTGCTCAATCGTGATATTAATTCCATTTAATGCTTTGACGCCAGGGAAAGATTTTTTGATCTGCCTCAGTTGCAATAACGATGTCATGACAGTTTCCTCGCCTGGAAATACGGCCGCAACGATTTGACGGCGGCCGGTAATATTCCGCTGGCGTTGATTTACCAGCTGAAACCTTGCGCATTGGATTTATCAATCAATTTGACATCAACCGGTATTGTCTTCGGCACATTGGCGCCCCAATACTTTGCCAATGCGATACCCAGGCCAATCCTGACCTGATCGCGGGGAAATTGCGCCGCGGTGGCGATAAAAGGCGAGTTGGGTTTAAGAATTTCTTTGATGGCTTCCGGATGGCCGTCAACGCTCACCAGTTTGACCTTGGATCCGCTGGCTTGGATGGCGGCCAGCGCGCCCACATCGTTCACGCTGAAGATACCGTTCAAATCCGGATGGGCCTGGAGCATATTTTCGGTCACCGTAAGCGCGGTGTCCCGCTCTTGTTTTCCATTTTGTTTGGTGACGATCTTGATGCCTGGGAACGTTTTCATGGCGGCTTCAAAACCCCGAACCCGATCCAGGATAGGCACTACCGGAATCCCGTCAAGGATGGCGACCTGACCTTTACCATTGAGATTTTTGCCTAAATACTGTCCGGCGAGATAACCCGCGTCGTAATTCTTGGAGCCAACGAAGGCGTCGATAGGGCCTTCGGCCTGGGCATCAATGGCAACCACCACCGCGCCGGCATTATGCGCGGACAGCACCGCGGATTGTACGCCAACCGAATCTGCTGGATTGATCAACAGAATGTCGATTTTTTTTTGCAGCATGTCCTCAATGTCATTGATTTGTTTCGAAACATCATGGCGGGCATCGGCGACGTAAATCGTCGCGCCTATATCTTTACCCGCCTGTTCCAACGCGGATTTCATTGTGACGAAATAGGGATTATTCATCTCTTGAAATGACATTCCTATAGTCAATGGTTTTGCCATGACGGTTTGACTGATAAATGAAGTCAGTGCAATACAACATACCGCAAATATTTTTTTAATCGTAGACAACATATATTCTCTCCTGTAGGGTGCGAGTTTTTTAAATAGCTGTTGGTCGATATTTTAATTGCGTAGAGGTATACACCACCTGTCATTACTGGCAGGTTTTCTCAAAGTTCTTTAAATTATTTAACTTTGCCATATATCCGCAGAGATCGGATAATGCATGTGTCTCTTTTCTTTTTACTCCTTAAAAAGTTAAAACTCTATGCCTGGAAGTATTCTGGCGCAAAACCGGCGGTCCATCCAAATAAGGCAGGGTTGCAACGGCCTCATGTCCTTATTCACCGGGATCCCCGAGCCGCCGTACAGGCTGCTCACGCACATTGCGCGAATTTCAGCGGCCGGCACGCCGGCTGAACGGACACTGGCGATAATGGCTTTGCCGATATCAACCCCAATAACATCATCCGTTATGATGGTGCGCCTAAGGGTGGATGACCACTTTGATGGAATCGGCGGAATCCGCCAGGGCAAATGCGGCATCGCACTCCTCAATGGGAAAGCTGTGGGTCACAATGCCTTCGGCGGTGATAAGCCCGCGTGCGAACAAATCGATGGCGATTTCGTAACTGTAGGGCCCAAGGTGAGCGCCGCGGATATCCAGTTCTTTGCGATCGCCGATAATTGACCAGTCGACGGTAGTTTCCTTGCCGAAAACACTGAATTCCACAAAACGCCCCAATTTGCGGATCATTTTCAAGCCTTGGGTTACGCCCACCGGCGCGCCGGTGGCTTCGATATACACATCGCAACCATAGCCATCGGTCATGTCCTTGACCATGTTGTCGACATCCTGGTTTTGGGGATTGAGAGTGATATCGGCGCCCAGTGATTTGGCCAGTTGCAACCGTTCATCAAGGGTGTCGATGACCACCAGTTTTTTTGGCGTTTTCAGCCGCGCCGCCTGCACCATGCACAAACCGAGCGGCCCGGCGCCGGCCAATACCACGACATCATTGAGCTGAATATCGGCCCGTTGCACCGTATGGATGGCGCAAGCCATCGGTTCGATAAGCGCGGCGTCTTTGTGTGAAAGGCTTTCCGGGATCTTATGGATGATGGCGCGTTCGGAGAATTTCATGTATTCCGCCATGCCGCCCTCCGCTACCTTGTGCTGAAAACCGTAGATATCATGCGTTTCGCACATCCAGTACTGGCCGGATTTGCAATAGCGGCATTCTCCGCAAGGGACGATCTGTTCGGCCAAGATCCTGTCCCCGGGTTGAATATGGAATTTCTCCGCGGCCCCGTCGCCTAATTCAACGACACGACCGTAGAATTCATGTCCCGGCACCACCGGCGTTTTAACCCAGGGGTTATCTCCCCAAAACATTTGCGCACCGCTTTTTGCCTTGCAATCGCCGGCGCAGATGCCGCAGCCATCGACTTTGATTACGACTTCTCTGGGGCCAGGCCTGGGCGTGGCAATATGTTCGAAGCGATAATCATGGGGGCCGTGACAAACCACGGCTTTCATTGTTTCCGGTAATGGGCTCATTTTCTGCTCCATAAGGTTTTTAGTCATGAATTAAGTGAATGTTGACGTTGTCATTTAAAGTGATGAAAATACGCTATAAATACAGATTTCTCCCCCGTAAAAACGTGAAATGAACACGATAACAACGGAATTTAGGCTTTGTTTCGCATGACAACGTTAACATTTTCGATAATAGTATTTCATTGAAAGAATAAAGTGAGACATCTCACATAATGTCAATCTTTCCGTTCGATTTTGTTATGTTTTTGTTGTTAGGTAGCGTGACGAAATCGGGCGCAATGCCCAGCGGGGGATGGAGAGGGCGGTGCAGGGGGTGAATGATGTTTCGCCCGACCCATGGCGAAAACGAAACTTCCTGAAGGAAAAAAAAGTCTGAGAAAGACCCGATCAGCAGGTATAGCGATTGTGTTGCATTCGCGCTCGCGGCTATGATATCGGCTTAACTTGTCATGAACCTTGGGAAGAGACAGCCCAGGCTATGGAGAAATGGATGAAATCACTGTTTAAAGTCACGTTGCTGGCTACTACGATGGCAATGGCCCTGAATACCGCTTATGTCATGGCCGAAGATGCCGCCGCCGCGCCGGCCACGGCCAATGCCGCCGCGAGCACCGCCGCCGATGCCGCGCCTGCGTCCGGCAATGCCGTTTCGGACAAATTCAAGAACAGCGACGAGCAGGCCGCTTATGCGTTGGGCGCTTCATTGGGCCGCTATATGGATAACTCACTCAAAGAACAGGAAAAGCTGGGCATCAAACTGGACAAAAATCAGTTGATTGCCGGCGTTCAGGATGCCTTCGCCGATAAGAGCAAACTGAGTGACGAAGAAATAGAAGCCACGTTGCAAAGTTTTGAAGCCAAGGTGAAAACCGCCGCCCAGGCCAAAATGGAGCAAGAGGCCAAGGACAACGCCGAGAAGGGCGATAAGTTCCGGGCTGAATTCGCTAAACAGAAAGGCGTGAAGAAAACCGCCAACGGCGTTCTTTACAAAATCGAAAAAGCCGGTACCGGCAAGGCGCCCACCGACACCGACACCGTGGTGGTCAACTACAAGGGCACCCTGGTCGACGGCACCGAATTCGACAACTCTTACAAACGCGGCGAACCACTGTCTTTCCGTCTGGACGGTGTCATCCCGGGCTGGACCGAAGGTCTGAAGGAAATCCGCAAGGGCGGCAAGATTGAATTGGTGATCCCGCCGGATCAGGCTTACGGCAAAACCGGCGTTCCGGGCATCCCCGCCAACTCCACGCTGGTGTTCGACGTCGAATTGCTGGATATCAAACCGGCCGCGCAAGAGAGTAAACCCGCGGCCAAGCCCGCCGAGAAGAGCAAAGCCGACGCGGGCGCCGCCGACAGCAAGCAATAACGCCTTTTTCGGCCCTTGCGGCGGAATTCCAGGTGTGGCAAGCCCCGGCCGGTTCCGGGGCTTGTCGTTTACCGCCCTGCCCGGTGTTTCTGCCCGTCAGGCATTCGCGTCGTCAACGGCGTTTCCCTGAACCTAATCGCGGCAACGCGGGCGCGTGTCGGTTAAAACGGCCTTAGCGGGGAGAATTGAACCTGCGCGTCATTTCGCCGGCCTGCATTAAAATCAATATCCGCCCTCTGGCGAGAGGAGTATGGTGGGACTGCACGTTGCAAAAATCTGCCCAAACACAAGGACAGTGTTTTAAGGGATTTGCTAGACTAGCGAGCATAAAACTCAACTTACGGCCGCGCTTGCCCCGGGTGTGGCGGCGGGTCGGTCTAAACGGGTGGTATTTTCACATGTCTACTTCTGCGCCAACCTCCGAATACAGTGAACTGGATGTATTGGACGAACGCCCTTACAGTCCGGTCGATCACGAAATACTCGCCTCTTACGAAGCCGTGGTGGACGGTCTGGCAATGCTTATCGGCGAGCATTGCGAAATCGTTCTGCATTCCCTGGAAGATTTGAAAAGTTCCGCGATCCGCATCGCCAATGGCGAACATACCGGCCGCAAGATAGGATCGCCTATTTCCGACCTGGCCCTGCGGATGCTGCACGACATGGCCGGTGACGACAGCAGTGTCTCGAAAGCCTATTTTACCCGGGCGAAAAACGGCGTATTGATGAAATCGGTGACTATCGCTATCCGTAACCGTGAACAACGCGTCATTGGTCTTCTGTGCATTAATATGAATCTTGATGTCCCTTTCTCGCAAATCATGAAGACCTTTATTCCGCCGGAAACCCAGGAAAGCGCCACGTCAGTGAATTTCGCCTCATCGGTGGACGACCTGGTCTCCCAAGCGCTGGAGTTCACTATCGAGGAAGTGAACGCCGATCGCAGCGTTTCCAATAACGCCAAAAATCGCCAGATTGTGCTGAACCTGTATGAGAAGGGAATCTTTGACATCAAGGACGCCATCAACCAGGTGGCCGACCGGCTTAATATCTCCAAGCACACGGTGTATCTCTATATCCGCCAGTTCAAAAGCGGCGATTTCCTGGGGCTTGAACGTTGAGTTTACGGTATTGCCTGATGGTGACGGGGCCGGCCTACGGCACCCAACAGTCCGCCAGCGCTTTGCAATTCGCCCAGGCGCTGCTGACGGCGGGACACATCATCGACAGGGTTTTTTTTTATCAGGACGGCGTGCTGAATGGCAACCTTTACACCTCGCCGGCCAGCGATGAGGCGGACATCGTGCGCGCCTGGCGGCGTTTGAGCGATGAGCACCGGGTGCCCCTGCATGTTTGCGTCGCCGCCGCCCTGCGCCGGGGTATCCTGGACGAACGGGAAGCCGGCCAACTGAACCTGTCGGGCCATACCCTGCAACCGGGCTTCGCGCTAAGCGGTCTGGGCTCGCTGGCCCAGGCGGCGGTGGAATGCGATCGGCTCATACAGTTTTAGGATATCGCCATGAAAAGCATCGCATGCGTTTTCACTCGTGGTCCCCACGGCCATGCCGCCGGTCGGGAAGGGCTGGATGCCTTACTGGCGATTTCCGCCCTGACCGAACGCGTCGGCGTATTTTTTATCGGCGACGGCGTGTTGCTGCTCTTGCCGGACCAGCAACCGGCGCGGGTACTGGCCCGTGATTTCATCGCCACCTTCGGCCTGTTGTCCATTTATGACATCGAACATTGCTATCTTTGCGCCGAGTCGCTGACCGAACGCGGTCTGGACGCGGCGGGGCGGCGAATACTGGACGCCGAGACGCTGCCGGCGCAAGCGTGGCGGCAACGGTTGCTGGAATACGATACCGTACTGACCTTCTAAGCCGGAGATCCCGTCCATGTTGTATACCTTGCGCCGCTCACCGTTCGCCTGCGATCTGGCGGCCCTGTTGCTCACAGTCCGCGCCGGCGACGACTTGCTGCTATGGCAGGACGGCGTTATCGCCGGCCTGAGAGGGACGCAGGCGCTGGCGCGACTGCTTTCCTCCCCCTTGGGGCTTTATGCGCTGGACGCCGATCTGGCCGCTCGGGGGCTGACCGCTCATTTTTCAGACAAAATCACCATTATCGACTATAATCAGCTAGTCTCGCTCACGGTCAAACAATCCCAACAGATGGCTTGGTGAGTCGGGTTTATTGTATATTTCTTGACACGTTATGCCGTCAGCCATAAAATTCTGCGTCCTCGTATTTTGCCTGTGGCAAACCGAGGCGATTTATTACGTGTTTACGAAGCAAAAAAAACCAGGAGCTTTATTGAATGGCAACAATTAACCAGCTGGTACGCAAACCACGCACCATGAAGGTTGCTAAAAGCAACGTTCCGGCGCTGGAGGCCTGCCCGCAAAAGCGTGGCGTATGTACTCGCGTATATACCACCACCCCGAAAAAACCGAACTCCGCACTGCGCAAGGTTTGCCGTGTACGCCTGACCAACGGCTTTGAAGTCACCTCCTATATCGGCGGTGAAGGCCACAACCTGCAGGAGCACTCCGTGATCCTGATTCGCGGCGGCCGCGTAAAAGACCTTCCCGGCGTGCGTTACCACACCGTTCGCGGCGCGCTCGACTGCTCTGGCGTTAAAGACCGCAAGCAGGGTCGCTCCAAGTACGGCGTGAAGAAGCCGAAGGCTTAATGGTTCTCCGTTAAGTAAGGCCAAACATTTTATATTACTAATGTCAAAGAACTCATTGAGTTTTGGACAATCCTGAATTAAGAACGGAGTTATCCCATGCCACGTCGTCGCGTCATTGGTCAACGTAAAATCCTGCCGGATCCCAAATTCGGATCCGAGCTGTTGGCGAAATTCGTCAACATCCTGATGGTGGACGGTAAAAAATCCACTGCTGAAGCAATTGTCTATACCGCGCTGGAGACCCTGGCTCAGCGTTCCGGTAAAGATCATCTGGAAGCTTTCGAAGTAGCCCTGGACAACGTGCGTCCGACTGTCGAAGTCAAATCGCGCCGCGTCGGCGGGTCTACTTATCAGGTGCCGGTAGAAGTCCGTCCGGTCCGTCGCAACGCCCTGGCGATGCGCTGGATCGTAGAAGCCGCTCGTAAACGCGGTGATAAATCTATGGCTCTGCGTCTGGCGAACGAACTTTCCGATGCGGCAGAAAACAAAGGTACTGCCGTCAAGAAACGTGAAGACGTTCACCGTATGGCAGATGCCAACAAGGCGTTCGCCCACTACCGCTGGTAACCGCCGCGGAGTAGTCATGCTCACCCAGCGGGCGGAACAGCTAAGCCCGCTCGCTTGGGTTGGCCCGAATAGAACGCCCCAGTAATCGAGGATACAAATGGCTCGTATAACACCTATTGCACGCTACCGTAATATCGGTATCAGTGCGCACATCGACGCCGGTAAGACCACCACGACGGAACGCATTCTGTTCTACACCGGTGTAAACCATAAAATCGGTGAAGTCCATGACGGCGCCGCCACTATGGACTGGATGGAACAGGAACAGGAACGCGGAATCACCATCACCTCCGCGGCCACCACCTGCTTCTGGTCCGGTATGGCCAAACAGTTCGATTCGCACCGTATCAACATCATCGACACCCCGGGGCACGTCGACTTCACCATTGAAGTCGAACGTTCCATGCGTGTGCTCGATGGCGCGGTCATGGTGTACTGTGCGGTAGGCGGTGTGCAACCTCAGTCCGAAACCGTATGGCGCCAGGCCAACAAATACAAAGTGCCGCGTATCGCGTTCGTCAACAAGATGGACCGTATGGGCGCCAACTACCTGCGTGTCGTTGAACAGTTGAAAACCCGTCTGGCCGCCAACCCGGTGCCGATTCAACTGGCCATCGGCGCGGAAGAAAAATTCACCGGCGTTGTCGACCTGGTGAAAATGAAAGCGATCAACTGGAATGAAGCCGATCAGGGCGTGACCTTCGTTTACGAAGACATTCCGGCGGACATGCTCGAGTTGGCCCAGAAATGGCATCAGCATCTGGTCGAATCCGCGGCGGAAGCCAGCGAAGAGCTGATGGACAAATACCTGGGCGGTGAGGATCTGACTGAGGAAGAAATCAAGCACGGTCTGCGCCTGCGCGTTCTGAACAACGAAATCATTCTGGTGACTTGCGGTTCCGCGTTCAAGAACAAGGGCGTACAGGCGATGCTGGATGCGGTCATCGAATATCTGCCCGCACCTACCGACGTCCCGGCGATTAACGGCGTGCTCGAAGACGGCGAAACCCATGCTGAGCGCCATTCCAGCGACACCGAGCCGTTCTCGGCGCTGGCGTTCAAAATCGCCACCGACCCCTTCGTCGGTAACCTGACGTTCTTCCGTGTGTATTCCGGGGTGGTGAATTCCGGCGATACCGTGTTGAACTCGGTGAAAGACAAACGCGAACGTTTCGGCCGTATCGTCCAGATGCACGCCAACAAGCGTGAAGAAATCAAAGAAGTGCGCGCCGGCGATATCGCGGCGGCCATCGGTCTGAAAGACGTCACCACCGGCGATACCCTGTGTGATCAGAGTGCGCCGATTATCCTGGAGCGTATGGAATTCCCCGAACCGGTTATTTCCGTCGCCGTCGAGCCGAAGACCAAGGTCGACCAGGAAAAAATGGGCCTGGCGTTGGGGCGTCTGGCGCAGGAAGACCCGTCGTTCCGCGTATGGACCGATGAGGAATCCGGCCAGACCATTATCGCCGGTATGGGCGAATTGCACCTGGAAATCCTGGTTGACCGTATGCGTCGCGAGTTTAATGTTGAAGCCAATGTGGGTAAACCGCAGGTGGCTTATCGCGAAACCATCCGCACAACCGTGGAACAGGAAGGCAAGTTTGTTCGCCAGTCCGGCGGCCGCGGCCAGTTCGGTCACGTCTGGCTGCGTATCGAGCCGATGGAGCCCGGCGGCAAGGGCTACGAGTTCCTTAATGAAATCGTCGGCGGTGTGGTGCCCAAGGAATACATCCCTGCGGTGGACAAGGGCGTGCAGGAACAGCTGAAAAACGGCGTTCTGGCTGGTTACCCCGTTGTAGACGTCCGCGTCGCGGCTTACGATGGTTCCTACCATGAAGTCGACTCCTCGGAAATGGCGTTCAAGATCGCCGCTTCCATGGCGTTCAAGGAAGGCTTCATGAAGGCCAAGCCGGTCCTGCTGGAGCCTATCATGAAAGTGGAAGTCGAAACGCCTGAAGATTACATGGGCGACGTGATCGGCGACCTTAATCGTCGTCGCGGCATGATCGACGGTATGGAAGATACGGCGACCGGCAAAACGGTTCGTGCGCAGGTCCCCTTGTCTGAAATGTTTGGTTATGCTACAGATCTGCGTTCACAGACTCAGGGCCGTGCTTCTTACTCCATGGAGTTCCTGAAGTACAATGAAGCACCGAACAATGTTGCTCAGGCCATTATCGAAGCCCGCAGAGCGAAATAAGCTTTAGGGTGTAAAATTAATATCCGTGCCCTCACCCTCTGGAGAGGGCATAAGAGTAAGGAATATAGCCGTGTCTAAAGAAAAGTTTCAACGTACCAAACCGCATGTCAACGTAGGCACCATCGGCCACGTCGACCATGGTAAAACGACCCTGACCGCCGCCATCACCGCTGTACTGGCCAAGACCTACGGCGGTACTGCCCGCGCCTTCGATCA